>NZ_JBHUOM010000011.1:0-2311 GCF_042686045.1 Spirosoma flavum | reverse complement strand
TGACCATGATCAAAGCCAGTGGTCAGCGCCTGAAACGCTCGCTGGATAAACAGCAATTGATAGCCCTGTTAGAGCAGCTTGATTCGACGCACGCAGCCTATCCCAGCTACAGCACAGGTCAGGCCGTCATTGATGCTGAGAGCGTTGAAAAGCAAGTGCTTTTGGTTAAGCAGTGGCAGGATTGCCCGGTGGTTGCCCAGTGTGATGTAGCATCAGCTCGTGTAGGCTTGTCGAGTGAAAACCTGGCGCTTATCTTGACCGAAGTACTGGATAACGCCTTTAAGTTTTCGGATGGGTCAGGGCCCATTCGGATAAAGGGCCACCGCCAGGGCCAGGCGTATCACCTGCGCATCAGTAACCAGGGCCAGCCTTTTACGCAGGCCGATATAGATCAAATTGAACCCTATCGGCAGTTTAACCGGCATCACTATGAACAGCAAGGGTTTGGCTTGGGGCTATCGATTGTCAAAAAACTATTGACCCTGCACGAAGGCATATTACAACTTGATGGTGACCCCTGTGGGGAGACGACACTAACCCTTATTCTACCGATAGCCTTACCGGACGGCAGCGTGTAGACGCTATTTTGTCACGAGAAGCTTATGTGTACATGATTATGGACGCCTTCTCACGCAAACGGGTGACTTGGATCAGAGGCAACGGTGGGACGATGACGCCCCATCGGGAAAATGATGGACGCCTTGCACGCTGAAGTCAAAGCCGTTAAAGCCCGCTACATCACCACTTTTTGCTTGTCAACTGGCCGTTTGCCAAGTCCCGTATGCTACGAATGACAGTTGACAGGTATTAAAACAACCGTCTAACAAAAACGCTCCTGATTGAGACGAAGGAGCGTGGCCAGACGCATATCGGCGATGACCGACTCCTGGTAATTCTAGCGCAAGCTAACTGGCGAGAACGCAATGACGACAGCCGATCCGACCTCACCCAACGCGCCAGGCACGGATAAACATGTTTATCTGTGCTACCCTAGTCTGTCGACTGGCTCACTTGGACCCTGTACTGGCGATGACGAATAAGCCAATTGCCCCAAAAAGATAGAGGAGCAGGACAACCAATGAGTCTAGTCCCATGCGGACGATCTGGCGTTTGGGGCGAAACAAGGCCCCATAGATGTAGGGAAGAGTAACCAGAATCCCCAAGCCAGTAAGGTACATATCGCTTTTTTGTGCGGTAGGCAGCACGGGCTTACCTGAAACAACCGTTGCTACCACCAGTAAGACGGGCAAAAAGGCGTTGCCACCAAATATATCACTGATGGCCAACGTGTAATTCTTGTTTTTGATGGAAGCCAGTCCCGTCGAAACTTCAGGCAGGGAAGTGGCCGCAGCCAGTACCGTTGCCCCAAACAGGACCCCATCCATACCCAGTTGTTTAGCCATCACATCCCCACTTTCCTCCAGCATCACTCCGCCTGCCAGTGTCGCCAGTGCCGCCAGACTAAACAGCCATAGGGTTTGACCAATATTGCGTTCATTCGTCGCAGTGGGCTCTTCTTGAGCAGACTTCACCGGCGGTTCAATCTGCCAAGGTAGGCCCTTGTGGGCTCGGCCAACAAGCCATACACCGACTACCCACGTGCCCACGAGTAACACACTGTCAGGCGTCAGACGCGCGAAGACAAGGTCTCTGGGCAACTGATGCCCCATGATCACCAGCGTCAGCATGGCAATCACCAGCGATCCTTCCAGCACGGGTGTCAGGGACGACTGTTTGGCCGTTAGTGTGTCTTGCTTACCGACGCCAACGGCATCAAGGAGTACTAGTACCACCGTTTGCAGGGCGATACCACCCAGAATATTTCCCACCGCCAATTCGACTTTATTACTCATGGCCGCGCTTACGGTGATGGCAATTTCGGGTAGATTGGTCACGATCGCCAGTACGATGGTTCCTCCCAGAGCGTCACCCAGGCCGAAGTGTTTATCGAGTGCATCTGTGGTAGTTGACAACGCTATGCCCGCCCGCCAGACAACGATTGCCGCTGCTACGAAAATAAGGCCTAAGACCAGTGGCGAAACAGAATCGAACATTAGGTGGCCTCGTTGTGGTTGAATAGTAATTAGGAGCGGGGTGTTTTAAGTAAACCACCCATTTATTGGCTTGTTCAAGAGCGCCTTTTATTCAAAGTGATTTTACCCCGACCGGCTGTCAACTGATAACGGTAGTGAGACCGGATGCTATTAACTAGGTTGGACAATTATTAAAAACTGATAGTCTTATTAAAACGCTCCTTAAAGTGAGATAAAGGAGCCGAAAGGAGGCTTAAGTACCTTTTCAGCCGTAGTTA
>NZ_JBHUOM010000010.1:0-21527 GCF_042686045.1 Spirosoma flavum | reverse complement strand
AAAGCCTAGCATGAGCTAACAACTAATCTAGCCCTCAATGAGTTAGTTTTGCAACAGCCACTGACGTTATGTGAAGAAATTATTCTGCGAAATTAGTTTCTTTGCCATGAGCTGTCAATCTTTAATAAATGCGATCTTTAATCAGTTTAACTGGCTGACTTTATTGATGATAAGTTCCGCAAGCGTAGTAGCCCAAGACCACTACATCATTGAAGGCCAAGTGGTCGATGCCAGCACTAATAAGCCCGTACCCTTTGCTACTCTTTCGATTGCAGACGGCCTACTCAGCAATGAAACTAATAGCGAGGGGTATTTCATGCTGAATATACCTAAACAGGCAAAATTTGATACTCTAAGGCTGGTCGCTCTTCATTACCAACTCACCCAAATACCGCTCATAAGCCTACCCTCTACAAAAGCTATTATCCGCTTAGATGCCCGCCCCCATCAAATGCACGTCTCAACCACGGATACGTATTTTAGCTTTGAACAACCTTTCCAAACGAGAGATACGCTTCTAAAGGCCGTGGCGGCTATCGCTAAAAATTATACGCACAAGCCAACCCTATTGCACGAATTTTATCGGGAAATCATCCAGGAGCAACCGACCAATTTGTGCGTTTCCTATACCGAAGGGCTAATGGATGTATATAAACCCTCTTATTACTTTCCTGGAAAGGACGACCAAATTCACTTCATCAAAGGGCGTCGTAAGCCATTAAGCAGCTTTTCTATTCCAGTCCTAAGTCCAGGTCCTTGGTCGAGCAATATGTTAGATGTCGTCAAGTACCAGGAATTTTTATTTCATAATGGAAAGCTTAATAAAGAGTACATCTTTGCTCTAGCCGGTCGTACTGTGGTAGGTGGTCAGCCTGTTTACATTATCACTTTTAATCCTCGTAGTTCTAAGGAAGCCACGGGCTATTACAAGGGTAAGTTATTTCTACTCCTAGGCAGCTTGGCCATTATTGGAGCGGAGTACGAGTTGACCGATCAAGGGCTTAGTTTGTTAAACAAAAGTCGCTATGCTCAAGTGTATGCCACTCAGTTATCTCAGCGGGTTTATCGGGTTACTTATAGCCAGTTTGGTGATCAATGGTCTTTTCAGAGTGGGAGTGTGGAAAACAGTTTTAGGCAAATGGCATCAGGCTTATCATTTCGCTCCCGGATCGATTTAGTCGTTACTCATCGTCAAGTAGAGGATGCTAAACCGTTTTTGACTCGCGAATTGGCTGATTACCGAACCATGCGGCTAGACTCCTTTGACAAAACCAACTCTACTTATTGGGCGGGGGAAACTTATTTGGCGCCACCACATCCACTTCCTCCTCTACTGATAGAGGCTGAGGCTAATAGGCCTTAAACCTTGGCTCTATTGTTTGTCATATAAGTGACGTGGCTGTTGCAAAAGTAGGAATGGGTTACAATTTCCCTTTTCAACCCCTAGTTTTTGAGTCAGAATTTAACGGAATTAGGCTTATATATTGAGTTGAATTAGTGTCTTTTAGACTTTCGCAACAGCCACTGATGATATGTTAACCAACTAGTCTCCCCATTTATAGTACACAGCCATTTGGTTTTTGCCTCATTGAAAACTAGTTATCCATAAGCCAGACGAGTTATGTTATTTCCCGGCTCTACAACTGTCCAATCGGTTTTAACCTTAAAGGCCTTTTATGTTCCCTTCCATCCATTTGGGCAAGCCATAATCAGATGTTTTGGAACTAGTGCTTGCGCTTTCCACTAATTGCCAACTATTCTTGATCACATATTGCAATGCATCACTACTAGTGAACCGCTGCTTTTCATTAGTCTTCCAAAATATAGTTTACTCAGCCCAAGATAATGAGTGTTTATACTGGACCACTGATGAAGGGATCCACTCCTCATTCTTAATGTGTAACTGGACTGGCTACCTTTTCTGGATCCTACGTAAAGATGGTCAATGGCCGTGTTTAGTTAAAAGTAGCCACTCCAGCGGCTTCCCTTATCCTTTGTATACGAAAATGGTGAAATCATCGGGCCAATAGCCGACCTGGAGTTGCACCGTTGTGGATAGGGTCCGACAAAAGTTGAGTATGTCATCGGGAGCGTAAGCCCTCAGCAGGGTGCTCGCTTCGACACCACCACTCAACAAGTTAAAGCCCAGGGCGATACGACAGTTAGTAAACAGGATCTTAATCGCGTCGTAAACAAACTTGTCATCACTATGCCGGTAAGTAAGCGAGCCGCTAGCCAACACAAAATCGGTTACGGGCATTGCGCTATCGAGAAAGTCCCCTTGGAAGAGCACTACATTGGTCTCGCGTTTGTATCGCTGGGTAGCGACATGGAGCATTTCAGGTATTTGCTCACAGCCATGATAAGTAAGGGAGGAAAACCTTTTTTTTAAAAACGGGTAAAGATCGGCGTGCCCACATCCCGCATCCAGTACAGAGTGTCCGCTTAGATCACCGATTTGGCTTAACGTTTCAAAGCGCGCCGACTGCCCTTCAATTTTTGGCCACCCCAGTGCCCGGGTTGTACCGGCCCCATAGCGGTCGATCAATGTTTTGTGGTACCGGTAAATACGGGCCGTATCGGACAGATTTATGAGCTCTTTGTTCATACTTAATTAGGTCATGGTCTACTCATGAAGCCACTGCTGTACCACTAACCTGTCTGTATCGCTAACAGGACTGACCTCTCTATCACGACTAGTAAGTAACTACTCCATGAAACGATGCCAGACAGAGCATCGTTTGCGGTTTATTGTCGATGATGTTAGCTGGACCAGTTTACGCCTTGTAAACCTACTCTATTATCACTTAAATTCCTTTCTAGCGAGTTGGTCAACGTCGAACCCGTTTAGCCGAACGGATATTAAACGGGTTCCGAATCTGAGACATCCGTCGTAGATATGTACTATCAGCGGGAAACATTATCTTGCCCCATGCAACCCTTCGTCGCCCACTACCGAGTCTCCACTAAAAAGCAAGGCCAATCCGGATTGGGTCTCGATGCTCAGCGTAGCAGTATGCTCGGCTTCGTTAAGAATCAAACCCTCCTGATGGCTGAATTCTGCGACATCGAGTCAGGCAAGAACGATCAACGGCCCGAACTACTCAAGGCGGTGCAATAAACCAAGGAGCACAACGCTCGCCTGGTCATTGCCAAACTCGACCGGCTTAGCCGTAATATGACGTTTGTATCATACTTAATGGATTCGAAGGTGAGCTTCATCTGTGCCGACATGCCGGATGCCAATGAATTCACCATTCATATTTTCGCGGCTCTGGCTCAGCAGGAACGTAAAATGATCGGGGAGCGGACTAAAAGTCTGCGGATTTAGTAATCACCGGAGAAGGTAGTCTTGACAATCAGACGCTGCATGGAAAAGGCCCCTATGGAGTGGCCTGTCGAGCAAAAGTCAATAATTTACCCGTAATCGGACTCTCAGGTAAAATACCACTGGAACACAATGAAAATCTGAACCAGTTTTTTAACGTATTATTCGCTATTGGAAATCAACCGACAGATATCCCCATCGCCCTCGAATGCACCAAGTTAAACCTAGTACGGACAGCCAGATAACTTGGTAATTTATTAAAGTCAGTCCAGCCTTTACCGAGCTCATAATTTGAGCATATAAATTCGCACAGTCCTTATACCAATCTTTATGTAAATATAATATCAACAGACAGATATGAACTATATTATTACTTTTTGTCTGAGTTTCGTTGTCCACCTTTTATGGGCGCAAAATCCGACAGAATCGAATTATACTATGAAATCAGTTTCTGATAGTGTACTGGCAGCTGATAAAAAATCAGTAATTGAAACGGAGAAACAGCAATTTTCTGCTCAGATAAGTAAAGATTTTACTGTGTTAGAGCAAATTCTCAGCAATGATTTAGTCTATAATCATTCCAGTGGAAAGACTGATACAAAACAGTCTTTTATACAATCTTTACGCGATGGAAAAAGAACGTACAATGCGATTACTGTAGAAAAGCAAGAGGTACATGTATACACGAATATAGGTGTAATTAATGGCGTATGTTCGCTCAAAGCAATTAGCAGCGGCCAGACAGTCGTTAACCATCTTCGCTATTTATCTGTATATATACGAAAGAATAATCAATGGCAAATAGTAGCCTGGAATTCCATTAAATTGGATCAGTAACGAGTTTAACAATTACTGCTGTGAGGTACGTACCCCCAAATACTGGATCGCTCAAAGATTTAGAATCGAACGTTCATTTATTCATTTTACTTCCCTTTCCGACCTCGTCGGGCGTCAGCCCATCCAGCGAATTGTGAGGCCTGAATGAATTATACTCCTGCCGCCACAACTTGATCTTTTCCCGAGCATTCTCTAAAGATAAGAACCAGTGAATGTTCAAATATTCATCTCGAAAACTCCCGTTGAATGATCCCACCGGCGACCTGGTCAATAAACGGATTATCAACGGTCCGCCGTAGCGGTCGGTTTTCCTGGTCGTGAAAAGTACAGTGTTACCTGATTGCCATACGCCCACAGGTCTAATGCTTTTAAAATGAACCGCTACGGCGGACCGTTCACTGTCATTATCTATTTGAATATGGCTTAAATTCATCATTTTTAATTGATTGATTACGCCTACCACCATATGGGCGGCCCCTTTGTTGCGAATGGCATTTAGGACGAACATCTTATTTTTACCTAAGTAAATAGGGTAACCCCGGTCCTTGTTGGACCGTCGGTTGTAATCGTGTGCTATGGAAGATAGCGTTCAATCTGTTCTTGTATGGTGAGTATGTCTCAGAAAGTCAACCAGGAACATCCCAGCGGCTCAGTACCCGGATAATGACGCGTCTAAACATGCTTCTGTAGCCGTTGGTGAATCAGAACCCCAGCGTGGCTTTGGTAGTCTCTTAAATGTTGGTGGCGAATACGTTTTTAGGCCCTGCATACAGGTAATCCGATAGTAGTCGGTGCATCACTTCCTGATCGGGATGGCTTGGAACATTAGGTTTGCTCTACAATAGCCTGCGGCTGTAATCCGCGCAGGAAATTTTTGTTGGTCGCGTCCCGGTTACTGTGATGGTTTAGTGTCATCACCTCGACCTTGCCAATGGCTTGTGCAGTAGGCGGCTTAACATCAGTAAGTTAGTAATCACTTTGACAAGCTCAATACTTATATAAAAAAGTGATATTATTAATCTGCAAGTGATATCTGGTAATCTTTCTTACTCACTTAATGAATACGTTATTTTAGTATTCCCTATAATTTCTTAGATTATAAATATTTGATAAACAAGTAGTTATAGGCTAACTTTCAGAAATTGTATGATTAATGTAAAACTAACCAGGTAACTGTATAGCTTCAAAATCTTACTTTGTTTATAGTAACCTGAATATCAATAAGTTATTCATTAACTTTCAGAGATTGTACGTCAAATGCAAAGTTAATTATTATGGCATAAAGTAATTTCTTTCGGTATATTTTCTATGTAAACCATTTAAAATCAAGCAGTTAACTTTTAATTTTCAGAAATTGTATAGTGCACATAATTTTCAAGGGAGCTGTGAGAAGTATATTTGTATCATTTTTTTTACACGTTAACTATTTGATTTTTAGGAAATTAGCATCTAACTTTCAGAAATTGTACGGTAAATCATAACAGAAGCAGTGTCCACTATATTACAAATTTTACATGGTTAACTAACTGATTATTAATAATTTACGATCTAACTTTCAGAAATTGTACGATCTATGTATTAAGCGATTAGTCAATATGACAGATAAAAATATGGCTACTTTTACTATTAACTTATTGATTGTCAAGCTATTATGATCTAACTTTCAGAAATTGTATGATTCATATACACAGTTTGGAAGCCTATGTAAAAATTCACTTATTGGTCTACATTGGTTAACTCATTGATTATTAGTTAGTTAAACTCCAACTTTCAGAAATTGTACGATTCGCGTGAAAGTATCATAGCGCTATGATAGATTGATTTTTCGTGCTCTATGTTGGGAGTTATCCACATTTTTCATTTTTCATTTTACCCACAGTCAATATTGTGAATCTTTTTTATTTGAAGGTATTGATCTTTTGATAGCCTTATAACCTTCTGATTATTAAAATGTTATAAGGTCTAACTTTCAGTAATTGTATGTTAACTTTCAGTAATTGTACGTTAACTTTCAGTAATTATACGATTGAACTTTCAGTAATTGTATGTGGATAAGCAGTTAACTTTCAGAAATTGTCAGAGAACTTTCAGAAATTGTATTGTTGATAAATATTCTCTATTGTTTTAGTATGGCAGACGTTCGCAAACGTATAGAAAATAAAAATAGTAAGGCTGATAAGAGTATAAAAACAGTACAAACAATCCTCTATCAGGGTAATAGTATTACGACGGCTCGTTATGAGATGAGTGAGTTGCAGAAGAATCTAATGTATACGTTACAAGCTGCTGTTCGTCCTGAGGATACGAATGACACGATCTACACTTTCAAGGTGCAGGATATCATGCATGATCTTGATCGTGACCCTGAGAACGGCTATCGGAATCTGCAGGAAGCTACTAAAGGAATGATGCAGGTAGTTTTTGAAATGTATGTTAATGGTCAGCTTGTACAGGTGAATCCTTTTTCGAGTGCGGTTTACGATTACGGCAAGGGAACAATAAGCCTTCGGGTTGACCCCAATATGCGTCCTTTGCTCACTGGCCTTACAGGTAATTTTACTACGTTTGGAAAGGAAACGGCTATGCGTTTAACAGGAAAGTACGCTAAGCGTATGTACGAAATGTTTTCCCAGTGGAAAGATGTCGGCACGTTTAAGGTTGGTATTCTTGATTTAAAGCATCGGTTAAATCTCTATGATCCTGAATCAGGCAGAGAAGAATATAATATTACAAATTTCTTTCGCTTCGTTGTAGATCCTGCGGTCAATGAAATTAATCAGCGGAGTGATTTGCTGGTACGTTTCAAACAACATAAAACTGGCAGAAAAATTACCGATTTAACATTTACTATTAAGTGGGTCAGACTGGAACAGGAATTGTTTCTTCCTGGCATTGAGAATAATACAACCTTACTGGGTGATAAGTTAGTAACTCGGTTTGGACTTCGTCCAGATCAGCGGGATATTGTGTTAGCTAACTTCGAACTTGTTGTTATCCGAAAAAAACTGTTAGAAATCGAAAAGAGAAATTCATCACGACCTATTGAAAATTGGGGGGCCTATACAGCTAAAGTGTTTGGCGTTTAAGTTAAATGGGGCTTGTATCACCACCCATTTAACCCGATTCTCTAGCATCATTACGCGCCATGAAGTGGATTTGTTTGTTACCGTAAGGTGAATATAATTTGCCTACCCAGTATGGGTAGCATTATTAATATATGGTATAAATTTATACCATATATGCTTATTATTAACAGAAAAGGTATAATTTTAGGGCTAAAATAGCCGACTTTACCAATGGTGACGCACGATGAGGTTTACAAGTTCTTAAAAAAGAAGCCAACTCTCTCCCATTCCGGTTTAAATAAAGAGGCTGGCCTACCTACTGGTACATTGGCAAAGGCCATGAATGGTCAGCGTACTCTAACGGAAACTCATTTACGCGCCTTGGAGCCAATTCTCATCCAGTACGGAATTGAGGACTTTCGTAATCGCCGAGCAACGGTTTTAGCTGTTGTGAATCACAAAGGTGGAGTTGGAAAAACGACGACAACTATCAATCTGGGCAAGGGGCTTGTTAATAGGGGGCAATCTGTATTATTGATAGATATAGACTCTCAAGGAAATCTCTCTCAAAGTCTCGGAATTCACAACCCGGAACAACAGTTATTGCAGGCACTCACTCAAAACAGTGCTATGCCCATTGTTCAATTGTATGACAATTACCATTTAGTACCAAGCGATTTGGAGTTATCAAGAGCGGAGTCAGAACTTATCAAAACACCCAGCGGTGTTTTGCGTTTTCGTAACGCGCTTGCTCCTCTGCTCAATAAATATGACTTCATTCTAATCGATTGCCCACCTTCTTTAAATATATTTACCTATTCTGCTTTGGTTGCTTCTACTGCTGCTTTGGTTGTACTTGAACCAGAAGCCTCGGCCGTTAAAGGGATGTATAACCTCTTGGAATTAATTCACGACATCCGGGAATCATTTAATCCTCGTCTGGTAATTGAAGGCATTGTTATGGCACAGGTTAACCCACAATTGGTTCTGCATCGGGAGTTGATGTCGAAGGTTAGAGTTGATCTGAAAGGGCAGCCGTTTTTTAAAACAGAAATTCGGCAGAATGTGGCTGTGGCTGAATCCCAATATGTAGGTAAAGACATTTTTGATTACAAACCTTCCTCAACGGGTGCCACAGATTATCAATCTCTGGCTGACGAAGTCGTGGCTAAACATCTAGCCTAAGCCAACCAAACCATGAAAAAATTCGCAACTGCTTCCGGTGAACCTCCTTTATTGCATCGGAATTCTGCCAATTTAATGCAGAGTATGCTGGATGAGGTTAAGAACAGCATCACAATTCTGCCTGAATTGCAGGCGCTTATTCCAACGCTTCAAGTGTCGGAGTATGAGCAGTTAGAAAAAAATATCCGTGTAGATGGCTGTCGGGAAGCTCTTTTAATCTGGCAAACGACCCAGCGGGTAATTGATGGATTGGAGGATAATACACCGTTGAATGTGCTAATTGACGGTCACAATCGCTATTCTATTTGCATCAAAAATAACATCGATTTTAAAGTTATGCTTCGTGAGTTTCCAACGCTCCAGGCGGTTCGGGACTTTATGATTGATAACCAGTTGGGCCGTCGCAACTTAACGCCGGAACAAATGTCTTACTTGCGAGGTCTAAAATATCGGAATGAACGTCAGGCTATCGGGCGTCCAGTTCAAGATGGCCTGTCTGCCGTTCAGAACGACGCTGAGATCAACCTGGTTGAGAGAACCCAAGACCGCTTAGCCAAAGAGTTTAACGTGTCTCCACGAACGATTCATCGAGATCGGGAGTATTCGGAGGGTATTGATAGACTAACGCCAGAGTTAAAGCGAGATGTGCTCACAGGGAAACAAAAGTTGTCCAGGGAGCTAATACGAGCGGTCGGTAGAGCGGTTCCGGTGGGCGACACTCCTTTATCACTTCCTGAATTAAATTCTTACAATGAATCTGCGTCGTCTGATACCACTGAAGAAGCAGTTTCTAAAAATGAAGCGGTAGTTATTGCCATAAAGGAAATTGTAAGCCAGACAACTAAACTAGATCCAGCATCGCCTACTTTTCAAAAGGCATGTGATGAGTTGATAACAATGATTACTGAGGTTAAGCAAATGAGTTGTTGATATAGATTGTATTCATTCACTTGACACATTTAATGGTGTCAGATTGGCAACATTAATATAGGTCTTGTTCAATTAATAATGTTGCCAATCTGACACCATTATTAATTGAACTAATTTAGCACACGGTTCACCTCTAATCCAGTTAGATAATTCTCTCCACAGTAGGGAGAGAATTAAAAGGAATGAAAATAGTTAAGTGATACTGTCCAATAGAAGTCGCATCCAACTTAATCCCTAGTGGTGTACTAGGTCTGTAACTATCTATCCACTCCGAGCACAGAGTTAACTCATTTTCATAAACCTTTCCAAAAAATAATATGTATCACCAAACCTTCTGCGTTACCCTATAATGGGACTCTTTAATTTTTTAACCAGCGACATTGCTATCGACCTGGGTACAGCAAATACCTTGATCATTCACAACGATCGAATTGTGGTGGATGAGCCGTCAATTATTGCAATGGACAAACTCAGCGGCAAGGTGCTGGCCATTGGGCACAAGGCCATGCAGATGCATGGGAAAACCAACGAAAATATTAAGACAATTCGCCCGTTGAAAGATGGCGTTATTGCCGATTTTACAGCCGCCGAACTGATGATTCGGGGCATGGTTAAAATGCTCGATACCCGCAGTAAGTGGTTTTCGCCCTCTCACCGGATGGTCGTTTGTATCCCGTCGGGCATTACAGAAGTAGAAAAACGAGCCGTTAAGGATTCCTGCGAACATGCTGGAGCAAAGGAAGTATATATGGTATATGAGCCAATTGCCGCAGCCATCGGCATCGGCATCGACATTACCCAACCCAACGGTACGATGATCGTTGACATTGGGGGGGGTACAACGGAAATCGCCGTGATTGCGCTTTCTGGTATCGTTTGTGAACAATCAATACGTATCGCAGGCGACGTTTTCACTCGCGACATTGTTGATTACATGCGTCGGGAACATAATCTGCTCATTGGGGAACGTTCCGCCGAGCAAATCAAGATGCAGGTCGGTTCCGCTCTGGCTGAGTTAGAGCATCCACCAGCAGATTATGAAATTCGGGGGAGGGATTTAATGACCGGGATTCCGAAGGAAATCAAGGTCACCTACAGCGAAATCGCTTACTCGCTCGATAAATCGATCTCCAAGATTGAAGAAGCAACGATGAAGGCTTTGGAAATGGCTCCACCGGAATTATCGGCTGATATTTATACCAATGGTATTCACCTAACGGGGGGTGGGGCGCTTCTGCATGGTCTCGACAAGCGGTTAGGAGCCAAAACCAAGTTGCCGATTCACGTTGCTGATGATCCGCTCAAGGCGGTCGTGAAAGGGACGGGTGAGGTGATCAAGAATCTGGAAATGTATCAATCTGTCCTGATTAGGTAGGTTTATCTAATCAGACTAGTTGTCCGTCGATCTGCAGTGCCAACCCTGGCTAAGTTCGTAGCCAGGGTAATGGAAGGAGTGTGCCTACTAGGTGAATTTATAGTAACGGCTGATCACGCATTTTAAGTTAGGTCGACAAATATCGTCTCATATCAAACCACCTGAGTAAAACGAACGCTGTGGTACTGGCTTGGGGGTACGGCTACAGCACTCGTTTTACTCAGGTGCTTGGTGTACATAAAAGTCAAGCAAAAAATAAGCAATTTCTAAAGAAAGGTACTGTATATGATGTCCTGTGATAGCTATCAGTTCCTGACCTGCGTTCCGTCATTAGTACACCTGACGCCTGTCAGCTATCGGTCCACTTCTGCTGACCATCTTTGTCATGTGATTTTTACCCGCTTCCTTATGTGCTATTAATGCCGCAAAAAGTAATACGTTATTCTATTTACTAGTCTACCTTCCTACCTGTTATGACTACGATCTTGGTGGCTACAGATTTTTCGGGTAATGCTCATTGGGCAACTAATTACGCCCTCGAAGTAGCCCACCAGTTGCATGCGCGGTTAGTTCTGATCCATGCTTACGAGCCGTTTACAAACGGGATAAGATCGAAGGCAGAAAGATCGTATGAACAGACGTTGCATCAACTAAATCAGTTGCGAGAACAGATGCTTCAAGCCACCAATAGGCCCGTAGACATATCAGTGGTAGCCCGCACTGGCTCACCGGCTGAGATTATTATTGACGAAGCCACTAAATGGGACGCTGACCTACTGGTAATGGGCGTAACGGGTGACGAGCTACAACAAGCTCGTCGGTTAGGCAGTTTGGCGACTGAAATGATTCCCCATACCCAGGTACCCATGCTGCTGGTGCCGCCAGGGTCGTGCTATCAACTGGTAGATAACATCGTGATGGCCGTTGATTTATTACCTTCAGTAGATACGTTATCCTTAGCAAGCGCAAGCCGCTTTGTCCAACTCTTCAATGCCACACTGGACATCATCTGCATAGCGAACGAACCCGATGAGCACCTACGTAAAGCGACTAAAGCTATTCGCAATTTTTTATCCAGTCAGCCGCACACCTTCAGCTTTCTGCCTGGCAGCGATCTTATTACGGTTCTAAATAACTACTGTGCTGAACACAAAGCCGATTTAATTATGCTCCTGCCCAAGTCACATAATCGGCTCCGCACATTTTTGCCCGAGTCCGACACACAGGAAGTGGTTTGCTTAACCAAGGTACCCGTGTTGGCCGCTGTTTAATCATTTTGCGATCTTCCTTCCGCTCATCGGCTTATCCCTGTCCAAACTGAACAGATTTTCATAGTTTACACCAGTAGTAATACACAACTTTTGTTCCTACTGCTATTAACCACCCTGCCAATCATTTAAAGTCAAAACAATACTCATTATAAAGGAATTACAAGTCTACTCAGCAGGATAAATTGACAACTAACTAACATGAAAACAGAAAGAAGAATAGGCATTTGGCTGGATCACTCAACGGCTAACTTAATGGAATTTACACGCGATCCCATCGAAACAAAAACCATTGAATCAGCCTTTACCTATGAAGAAAAAGAGGCCAGTTTACGCAAGAGTGAAAGCCTGATGCAGCATAAAGAGCAGCACCAAGAATCAGCCTATTATAAAAAACTGGGGGCGCTTATTAGAGGCTATGATGAGGTCGTTCTATTTGGCCCTACGGAGGCAAAAACTGAATTATTCAATACCTTAAAAGACGATCATAACTTTGCCGCCGTAAAAATTGACCTCCAGCAAACCGATAAGTTAACTGAAAACCAACAGCACGCCTTCGTCAAAGACTATTTTTCAAGGCATTGATATCAACTTTGTCAACAACTTTACTTCCTCTCGCCATTGGTCTGGCGGGAGGAAACGTTGCTTTCTATAGTCGTGTGTTAGCAAGTGAATTTTTATAACTAATTCATAATCCCCTTACTAACCTGGTTCTGGTACGGCTTTGTACTAGAACCAGGTTAGTAAGGGAATTGACGGAAAGCGCGAACCGTTTATTCTGCCCAACTGACCTGACACCATCAGTTGGGCAACGTATCGTAAATTAGTCGGTTAGCGATGCGCTGAGCGCAGTAACGGGTTGGGCAAGTGAATAGAATTTTTCGTAGTACTCTGCCGCCATCCGGTCGGAGTCAAAGTAAGAAACGATATCCTGTAAGCTGGCTTTTGCCATACCCAGCCATTGGCTTGGCTGGTTATAATACATGGGCAAAATAACCGTATCCAAAAGGGTGAACAGGTTGTCCGCGTCGAAGGCGTCCTGCTGGTGAGTGGGCCACGACAGATCGGCTTCGGGCAGAACAAAACTATTGATGCCAGTCCGGGCAAACTCGGGTACCCAGCCATCATTTGTGGAGCAATTGATGGCCCCATACCACTGGTACCCGATGCCTCCCGCGTCAGCCGAGGGGTATTGAGCCACAAATCAGCCCCTTGCTTTAGCCGTTTCGAGAGCTGGATTTCGTAGCCGACCAGCACCGAGCAGTTAACGTACTGCCTGGCCACATGAACCAGCCGGTCGAACGTGCCGATACTGGCATAATCAAACGGATAGGGTTTGCCAGCCCAAAGGAGTTGCACGGGGTAGTGAGCAGCCGCTCGAACCGGGCCGGGTCTGAAAGCAGTAAGTCGGCGCGTTTGTATCCCGCAAACCGACGCGCCCAGACCAGCCTAAACGCGTTCGGGTCGTAGAGGTCGCCCGGCTTAACGACTTCATCAAACAGCCCTTGCTTGGCCGTTTTCTTGCGGGCCGCCAGCGCAGCAGCATCGTTTTTGGCTGCGGCATCGTCCAGCAACGGGTCGCCCCAGAATAGCGGGTGCTGGGCATGGGTAATGCAAACAAGTGGCCATAGGTCAGTATAGTTCTGCCACATTGGCGCACAAACCTGCCGGTGTCGTTTGGAAACCGCATTGGCGCGTCCGGCCAGTCGCAAGGCGGCCAACGCCCACTTAAACTCATCCTCCTTGATTCCGGTAATGCGTTGAACGTCGGTCAAAGGCAGGTAGTTAGAAAAGCCCATCCGATCCAGCAATCCACTATCGGAACGTGGGTTACCGGCTTCTTCAGGCGTATGGGTGGTAAACACCAACCGCTCCCGAACGGCCTCAAGGCTTCCCCACTGGCTATACAAATAAAACTCCACTGGCAATGGGTGACTTTCATTCATGTGGTATAGGTCCGGAATCAGCTGGAGTTGTTCCAGTAATGTAGCCCCCCCAATGCCCAGCAAAATACTCGACGCGATGCGGGTT
This sequence comes from Spirosoma flavum, assembly GCF_042686045.1. Lineage (NCBI taxonomy): Bacteria > Pseudomonadati > Bacteroidota > Cytophagia > Cytophagales > Cytophagaceae > Spirosoma > Spirosoma flavum. Next base: position 7,508 of record NZ_JBHUOM010000010.1, on the reverse strand, counting down.
TGAGGATTGGCGTCGTAGAGATTATGGCAGATCGTTTGGGCCAGATAGTCGTTCTCGGGTAGGTCTGTCGAGAGGAGATAGGTTGGTGCCGTGCCAAAAGTTGTCGACGGCAGCTAATAGGCCGTTACCCATACAGGAGCGTAATTTGAAAGGTTATATGAGTAGGTATGAGGAAACTATACGGCTTCTCCATAAACAGTATGTCCATCGCCTGATCGCCCTTCCGGACTTGACCATAAAAGCCATACTTTCATAGAATGCCGATCGCGATCAGGGGCTGTTGCAGACGGTAAGCACTTCGCCTAGGTGAACCGGCCAAAAATCCCAGTCCTCCTGAGTAAATCTTAAGGGCTTGATCGAAGGCGAATGCCATGGAAAAATAAGCGCCCCGGCGGGTTGGCTGAGCCGGCAAATCAGCAGAAACAATATCTATAAGGTCAGAAGTAAGCGAGCGCCTAGGTAGTATACCCAAAGATAGACGCGTATGTTATAACGCCCGTTGAGTTGAGTTTTGCCTCAAGGCATGTTTAAATCCATTGTTCAATGTAGACAGTTTAGTGAGGTACTCTTTAGCTGAACAATGTTTAAACATAGCTCGATGCCTTTTAATAAACTCTTCAACCTTATGCTCGTGAAGACAGACGTATGATTATTCTTAATATGGCTTATAAATGAAGTTTAATCGGGGGTGTTTCGGCCGAACATATGCTGCATTAGGTCCGATAATGTAGCCCTATCGGACCTAATGCGTAGTAAACGTTGAGTTTAGTCGAATCTTTTCTTACCACTTCAGTTCATATTTATGGTTTCATAACATCTCCAATACAAACGTTCCTAACTGTAAGTCAATCAGTTCAATGACCATTCGGTTAAATTAGGTTTCAGTTAGTGTAATTTCATCTTATCGAAGGGTAAGTATGATAGTATCCATCATCTGATCGCACACCACCAAATTTGTTCTTCATTATAACGGTTGTTCAATTGATGAATAATCACCTAAACTCTCATCTTTAGAACGGGCCAGCTTATTAAAGTGCGGACACTTGATTATACACTATGAAAGTTTAGGCTAAGCTGTTGCCTGATCAATAGCTAGTTGCTTACAACAGATCATTCTTGATGAATTTAAGACAATATTACCCTAAGCCCTTGCAATTACTTTGTTTGTATTTTGATTTTATACCATTAACTTATAAATGCAATGGAATTACTGGTATGTACATATACTATCTAATAAAGCAATTGATCGACTTAAAAAATAATAAGATTATACATAATATCATCAATTTATTTGAATAAATAGAAAATATTATTTAAATATGCAATATTATATTCTCTTTTTAACGCTTAAATATGATAATATGCAAAACCATATCGCACTTATAAGACACAGATATCTAAATATTCAAGAATATATTACACTTATAAGACCTAAACATTGGATAAAAAATTTATTCATTATTTTGCCTTTTTTCTTTGGTCAACAATTACATCAGCTGAAAAACTTAGAAATATATCTAGTTATATTAGCTATGTGTTTTATGGCAAGTGCAGTATATATTTTGAATGACTGGAAAGATATTGAAAAAGACAAAATACATCCAACCAAACGCTCTCGTCCTCTTGCTTCCAACAGTATAAAATTACACACTGCGTTTATATTATTCTTTTTATTAGTAATAACTGCACTGAGTATAGGTTTTTATTTTAACAAAACTATTGGCTTTTTGCTGCTCTTCTATTTTGTACTAAATGTTTGCTATTCACTAAAACTAAAAGATTTTGCAATAATTGATATTACAATAATATCAATAGGATTTGTAATAAGAATTTTTATTGGTGGCGTCGCAGGTAACATTACCATTTCGAAATGGTTCGTTCTTATGGTTTACTTACTGTCTCTGGTATTAGCCTTAGGGAAAAGAAGAGATGATTTAATACTACAAGGAAAAAATGAGAGTGATTCACTTCTATTCCGTAAATCTTTAAATGGTTATAATGTAGAGTTTATTAATTTTTCTGTTAGTTCCTTATCCGTTATAGCCATTGTCTGTTATATAATGTATACTTTTTCATATGATTTAATAAACAGAGTACATTCAGAGTATATATATTTAACCATATTTCCTGTAATAATGGGATTTATACGCTATTTTCAAGTAATATATGTTAACAATAATACAGGATCTCCAACTAAGCTAATTTTATCAGACGGACAATTACAATTTTGGGTTGCATTATGGATAATATCTTATACTATATTAACGAGTATACCATTTTAAAATAAATAAAACATGAATAAAAAAGCTTGGATTTACTCAACGATAATTGTCCTAATTATTAGCATTATATGGTTTTTATTTGCCCTTATCGGCTATCCTCTTTTTAGTGGTGATACAATTTGTTTTTTACCTACATCATTTGAGTTAAACAATAATAATGGTTTAATTAACCACATATATCATCCTATAGATAAATTTGATACTAGATTTTTATTCTACCCCCCTTTCTATCCATGGTTTTTCTCACTTATTAACCCTTTAACAACTGCATCATCGGCTTACATTGCTTTATATACTTTGCAAGTGCTTTCATTCATACTAATGATTTTTAATCTATATATAATTTACAAAAATTTCCTTGTAAAAAAAACTATATACCTTAAATCATATTTTATTTTTACTACTTTACTTATTGTATCTGCATCAGGATGTTTTCCTCCGGGTTATTCAAGGCCAGAAGCATTGTGTAAGTTTTTTTTGTTGACGGCGATATATGTTGCCTTGTCAAAACTTAACTACAAGCTAATAATATTGTCGGTTATTAGTATCATGTCAGTATTAACCTCTCCGGTATTTGGCGTGTATTTAATGTTGCTTATCTCTATATATGTCGTGCTTACGGACAATTTTTCTATTAAAGCAGTCATACAAGTTAGCTCAACGACGATCTTATGCTTCTCCTTGTTTCTTCTCTTATACCCTTATTCAATAAATGAATTATTAGAAGGCATAGTGAAGCACTCTAAAAATGTTGTTTTTACTAGCAACAATAGTATTAAAATGGACAGAGACTTTGTCGACAACCATATTTTATCCACTGATACTTTTTTTGGAATATTTATATTTATTATAGCAGTTGGGGTTTCCTTTTACTTGGTACTAAGAGAATCAACATTTATTTTTTATAATAGATACATTAGTGCGTTTCTACTCTTTCTATTTATTTCGCTAATAATCTATTTTAGCTTTAAAACAATAAATATGTCATATTATATGTATGTTCTCTCACCACTTATGATATTATTATTGTTTTACAGTATAACAATAAACAGGACATTCGTAGTCATAGCAAGTACATTGATGTTTGCGTTTTCTCTTCCGTTCATCAGATTAATGATTGTCTTTGTAGAAAATGGTTCTTATAACAGAAATTTCAGTATTCAAGCAGTAGAACGAAAAATTAATCATACTTATCCTTCGATAAAAAAATCAACGGTTGGATTTACATCTTCCTTTTGGCCAATTTTCATTCCTAACATGAATGCAGAGTTAATAGTATATAATAGTCAGGGAGTTAATACCAATAATATGAAACACAAATTTCTCGTTGTTCAACAAGTTTATTCAAATTTAAAATCTCCAATAATAATACCAGGATACCGTATAGTAGAAAACAATTTTTCGGATAAACCAATGACTTTTTTAGGAGTCAAATTAGCTTCTCAACCATCAACATACCAATATGCTATTTATGAACGAAAACAAGAATTCTAAAAAAATGGTATTAGTAGATTTCGATGGAACCCTAATCAAGATTGATTCTCTCAAAATTGTGCTGTTTAAACGGTTTTCATTTTTATTTATTTATTCATTTCTAAAGATTCTCTACAAAAGCTTTTTTACTATATATAAAATAAATTTATCTATTTTGAAAGAATTACTATTCGAAGCTATGTTTAGTGGTCAAGAGTTGAATAAATTTCAATATTTTTGCTCTGATGTTAGTAAAGAATTACATAAATACAATAATGCTCAACTTATTCATACCATAAAAGAATTGCAGAAAACAGGGTTTGAAATTTATATAGTCAGTGCTTCCCCAGTAAATTGGATTAGACCATGGGCAGAGGAGCAAAGTTTCTACAATATTATAGGTACTGAGATAGAAGTGGTTAAAAATGTACTCACTGGGAAATTCAGTACGCCCAATTGTAAAGGATTAGAAAAAGTAAAGCGAATTAAATCAGCAATAAATCTTGCTGATTATAGCGAGATAATCGCTTATGGAAACTCAAAAAGTGATTATCCTATGTTTTCAATAGCACATGAGTCTTTTTTAGTTAACGGTATAAAAGTGATTCCATTTTCATAATAATAGTCTTTTTAAATTAGTATCAACCTTGTTAAATCAATAATCTTTTTACGAGGATAATGGGATATTTTTTGGTCATTATTTATAGGCTATCAATTCATATCGTTTTTATAACCGCTGGAAGAACGGCATAAAACCTATAATTTATTTAGGTAATTGGTCTATCACATAGGTCTGATTACGCCTAGCTCAACTACTATTTGTGCAAAGCCCGGAGTTGAGCTAGAGTTAATTTTTCAGAAAAAAGCCCATTCACGAAAGCTCCAGTGGAAATACCCTTGTAGCCATGTTACTTCATGGTCTGTTTACGGCGAGTTTTATAACATTATGGTTAATAGCCAGTTGGGCTATCTTTCCCCTTCTGCATTGGGAAAAAGCATTTTTAAACAGTTGCCCAAAGAAGTCCCTACAATAGACCTTATACCGCAAGTTCTAACCTATTTGAAGGACATGTTCATGTAAGTTTCACTCAACTGTCATTGATGGAGCATATAGGCATCGTAACTGAACAGTTTTGACCGTTGCTGCTTGGTATAAATACTAGATTGGCTAAGCTACTGGACCGGTAGTCAAGGCATTGCGTAGTAGTTTCAGATTTCAGAGTATAAGCCAGCGGGTAAGGAACATACTCGCTAAAGTAGACGTGAGACCACCTTCACATTAAAACCACATTAAACACGAAAAAGTATTAAATAGTAGACATAATTAAATATTTATATAATCATCTGATAGAGAGTGAATTACACTTAATACGTACAGAATACAGTCAAAATATAAAAATCATTTTTTTGTAGTTTTTATTCTATGCTGTATTTTGTGTTCGCTTTATCTTACTAGTTATCAGAAAGTTATGAATTACACATCTACTTTACTTGGGTGTTTGAAAAAACCTCAAAGAACATTTCATTTCACTAGCGGCCACGTGTTGGTGTGGTTAACCTATCTGTATTTAATTGTTTGCTTCTTGTCGTTACAAATTGCCCACGCGTCTTCCTTACCAAATGGTTTTTCTGAAAACCGGCTTGCCACAGGACTCGATCCAACCAGTATGGAATTTGCGCCTGACGGTCGCTTATTTGTTACCGAAAAGCCCGGTCGGGTACGCATTATCAAGAATGGCACTCTTCTATCTACTCCGTTTCTAACTTTATCGGTCAATAATAACGATGAACGAGGATTGCAAAGCATTACTTTTGACCCCGACTTCGCCAATAATCAATATGTGTATGTGTATTACGCAGTGTCAACGAGTCCCGTCCACAACCGGGTGAGCCGTTTTAAGGCCAACGGTGACATAGCTGACCCAAATAGTGAAACGGTTTTACTTGAGTTAGATAATCTGCAGGCTAGTATTCATAATGGTGGCGCCATGTTTTTTAGCCTTGGTAAACTGTTTATCACAACGGGCGAAAATGGCGTATCTGATAACGCCCAATCGTTCAGTAGTCTTCTAGGAAAAGTGCTGCGGATTAACCCAGACGGCAGTATCCCTACTGATAACCCATTTTATAATACAGCCTCGGGAAAGTACCGGGCTATTTGGGCACTTGGTTTCCGAAATCCATTCAAAGCAACAGTGCAACCGGGTACAGGGCGAATTTTCATCTGCGATGTTGGAGGTGGGAGTTACGAAGAAATTAATGAGGGGTTTGCCGGAAAGAATTATGGATGGCCAAGCATTGAAGGGTATCGCACTAACCAGATAGCACCATATAATTATCAAGAGCCTTTTTATGCCTATGATCACTTTGCGGGATGTGCCATTACTGGCGGAGCCTTTTACAACCCAGCCACCAGTCAGTTTCCGAGTAGTTACGTAGGTAAATTCTTTTTCAACGATTACTGCAACGGATACATCAAGACTCTAGATGTTAATGGAGGGGCTGTGGCAGATTTTGCTACAGGCATTAATCGAGCTATCGCTGTTAAAGTAGGGCCGGATGGAAGCTTATATTACTTGGCCCGCGGAGGATTAGGTGGCGGCTCCGTTGAAGACAATACATCCAGTAATCAAGGCGAAGTATGGCGAGTGCAATATTCCGGGAGCAACGTTCCCACCATCTCCGCTCAGCCCATCAACCAGATTTCTCCCGTGGGCGGAGCAGTCACTTTTACTGTAGGTGGTTCAGGAACGGGGCTCTCGTACCAATGGCAACGAAATGGGAATAACATCTCCGGCGCAACGGCTTCTAGTTATACTTATTCCCCGGTCTCGCAAGGTGATAATGGCGCAATTTTTCGAGTAATCGTTACTAACTCTTCAGGCAATGTAACCAGCAATGGAGCAACGCTCACAGTAACCTCAAATCAGTATCCGACAGCCCGTATTCTCTCTCCCAGTGATGGCACCCTTTATCGGGCGGGAGATGTCATTACATTTAGTGGTTCAGCTACTGATCCAGAAGATGGTAATTTGCCGGCCAGTGGCATACAATGGGTTATTGAGTTTCACCACGACGAACATACCCACCCCGGTCCAACACCGGTTTTGGCGGGTGATGGAAAAAGCGGCTACTTTACCATTCCGACCATAGGCGAAACGTCATATAATGTCTGGTATCGAATTTACATGACCGTCACTGATTCACAAGGGGGTTCTTCTTCAACATATGTGGAGGTCAGACCAATCGTGGTGGCCCTAAGTTTAACTACAGATCCTTCAGGTTTGCAAGTAAACATTAACGGTCAACCTCATACGATGCCTTTTCACCAGTCGTACGTTTCGGGCATGTCGCTCCAACTGGACGCACCAACAACACAAACCCTTAATGGAACGACGTATACATTTCTAAGCTGGACACCTAGCATTAGTGCTGATGGTCAAATTACTGTGCCTAATGACAATTCGGTGTACACGGCCAATTATGCAGCACCAGGATCGCTACGGGACCCGGAAAATCCGGCCAATGCTGTGGCGGGCCTGGACTACAGCTACTACGAAGGCGACTGGGGTAACCTGCCCGACTTTACTGTCCTGCCAGCCCTCAAAACAGGTGTCATCAATGCCCCCTCTCTCTCGGTACGTCAGCGAGACCAGAGTTACGGGCTACGTTTTACAGGCTATGTCAGCGTACCCACCGATGGGGTCTACACCTTCTACACCTCCTCCGACGATGGCAGTAAACTCCTAATCG
>NZ_JBHUOM010000009.1:0-813 GCF_042686045.1 Spirosoma flavum | reverse complement strand
GGCTGGAGCTGGCCCAGGTGCGCCAGCTGGTGGTGGCCAACTCGGACTTCACCCAGGGGCTCACCAGCCAGAACGGCTACCGGGGCCCGCTCAACCTGGCCGGGAGCAGTTCCTTTGTGATCGCCCGCAACAGCTTCACCTTCGCCGTCTACGGGCTCAACCTGGACAACACCCACGAGGGCATCTTCGAGAACAACCGCGTCTACCGCGACGGATCCGCCCGCTACCCCGCCAACCTGGTCAACCACGTGCTGGGCCTGAACTTCAGCCAGAATATGGCCGTGCTCAATAACCTCTTCAAAGTCATCAACGGGCCGGCCCAGAACAGCAACGACGGCGAGGCACTCATCGCCGAGGGGGGCGGTCCCGACCGGGTGGACGAGGAGACGGGGACCGTCAGCGGGGCGACGGGGGGCAGCCTGAGTGACAGCCGCAAGAACTGGGGGCCCTTCCGCCAGCAGCCGGTGGTGGCCATCGTCAGCGGGCCGGGCATGGGCCAGTGGCGCAGCATCAGCCGGCGGCAGGGCAGCACCCTGACGGTGGATCGGCCCTGGTCGGTGGTGCCGGGGGTGGGCAGCCACTACGCGATCTTCAACTGGGGGGCGCGCAACTGGCTGGTGCAGGGCAACACCATGGAGGGCAACCGGCGGGGCATCACCCTGTATCACAACGCGACGACGCAGGTGGCCATCGTGGGCAACACGCTGACCAACAGCGGCTCGATCGATCTGACGCCGGTGCAGGGGATCCGCAGCGACCAGCTGCAGTTCATTCCCATGTACACCAACCAGATCGTGGGCAACACGGTTTCGA
>NZ_JBHUOM010000008.1:0-97937 GCF_042686045.1 Spirosoma flavum | reverse complement strand
CGGCAGCCCCCCCGCGTCCGTTGGACAGCCACAGGGAGTAGGTGGTGCCGGGCTGCAGGGTCGCGGGCAGCTGGAGGCTGAGCTGGTAGGCATCGCTGGCGGGCAGGTTGATGGTGGCCTGCAGGGTGGGCCCGCCCCCCTGGGGCACGAGTTGGACCAGGGGGGTGGCCCCGCTCAGGAGCAGGTTGCGGCCGAAGACGCGCAGGGTGCCGCCGGGGGGTGCCTGGGGGGAGTCCAGGTGGAAGCCGGTGGCCTGGTTGATCAGGCTGGGGGGGCTGCGCTGGCCGGCATCCTCGATCCAGACCTGGAAGAGGTCCTGGCTGAGGGTGGTGGGGATGCGGGCGGTGAGGTGGTTGAGGGTCTGGGTGAGGATGGGCAGGGGGACGGGGGTGGTGCTGGTACCGGCCAGCAGGAAGGCGTTGGCGTTGGCGGTGAAGTTGCCCTGCAGGCTGATGGCCTGTCCGGGCAGGGTGGCGGGGGGGGCGTTGAAGATGCGGGGTTGGGCCAGGGCGGTGGGCCGGCCGGCGCCAGCCAAAAGCAGGCTAAGTACTACGTAAAATAGACGGTAGGTCATAAATTGAATTGTTGGTACACTGATACACTACTTAAATTGACAAGTAGGGTTACCTTAGATAAAGTCTATTTCAGACTTCACTTCAATAAAAAAACGCCCATAGCTGTGTCTCTATTTATGGGCGTTTTTATGTACAGATTGACACTTTTTGATAAAACCCTAAGGCAAATATAAATAAGCTACCGCTTAATAAATAAATTTTTTTTCCTCAATTGTTAAAAAAGTTATAATTCTGGAGATATACACACCTTTTCTAATACTATTTCAAGATTTAGTTTTAATTAGTAAATAGTACATGAATGAATTATGAATATTTTAATTTCATCTGATAGAACGAATAAATACATTATCACTGAACAATCCAGTAAAAACTGAATAGCGAATATGATCGGCTAAGAATCAGGCTGTACCTATGAACTGCCAATCGATGCGTCTAAGAGATGAAAACTATACGTTTAAAGACGTCGCTGGCATTGTCAAGATAAGTGAGATGAATCTAAATCGGGTGCTATGCGTCAGATCAGACGCTTATCAAAAGCAACGGAATAGCGGAGATATATTTAGCTAAAAGTCCTACTGAAGAGCTATATCGAACTGGATGGCTGATACATTGAGAAATGTGTTGGAGAACAAATTTCGACCCTCAGACGTACCCATATACTATATACAGACGAATTGTCACAACCATTTAGGTGGCCTAACACTTTTGATTTTCACCTAATCTTCTTGCTCTACCTCTCAACCCGTTTTAGATAATGGTTTAGTCCAGTGAGTTTAGCGAGGTTGTTACTGGTTTACCCACAACGGTATAGTTTAACGATTGAGCATCCTTCGCTTATCCACCTATTTTCTGTTAATCTTTCACGCTGGTCAATCTTTATGCTACATTTTTACTTAGCGGTATGGGTCGGTCTACTTAGAAAATGAGCCATTTCTTCCAACGGTACAAGTTGGGCAAATCGGTTTCAAACAGGGTATAAGGATCCTTGTAAAATCGCAGAAAGTCTGGTGCGCTGGCTTGCCCCGGATAGGGTGCGTAAAAATGCGTAGGACTTCGCTCATCGTTTCGCCAAACCAACACGTAGGCCAGTTTTAATTTTTCTGCCTTCAGAGATTTTAATAACGTATTCGTCCACCAGGTTGTATCAGGAATTGACTCAAGACCCGTTTCGGTAAAGGCCGCCAGCTTACCGGCTTTTTCGGCATGGTCCGATACAATCTTGAGTTTAGCAATACCGGCCTGAAGGTTATACCGGCCATTACGACCAAAGTCCGCGTAATTATCTACGCCTAGTACATCAACCCATGCGTCGCCAGGATAGCGGTCCAGATACTCCTCTTCGGTTTTAAATAAACAATCCGGCGAGAAGGTGTAAATGAAGTTATGTACCTGCAAACTATCCCGCAGATAGGAAACGGTGAAGCGCCAGAGTGCGATAAAATCGTCTCGCTTGCAATGAGGCTTCCCCCACCAAAACCAGCCGCCGTCAAACTCGTGATACGGACGGAAAAACATGGGGACCAGTTTACCATCTTTCCCCTTCACCGAGTTGGCCAGACTACCCAGTGTTTGCAGAATCGCTTTGTATTGCTCGTGGTGCGAGCCGCCCGGTATGATGCTGGCTACTGCCGGAGCCGAAACGGAATCTTTCCAGTTGAAACCCGTCTGCGGAGTTACCGGATTAGAAAAATGCCAGGCAACAGTGACCACCCCGCCCCGGTCATACGTATCAGCGATCTGTTTGCGAAGCGACAACTTTGTTCTTTCGATAGCCTCAGGCGAGCGGCCTGATAAACCACTAAAATCCACACCAATGACTGCCGGGTGCGATCCCGTTACCGATTTAACGTCCGAACGGCCCGCTTCGCCACTCCAACCATGACCATATTCGGTTGCATGCTGGTGTCCAAACAGAATATGCTTTCGGGCAAGTTTGTGTAGATTATGATACAGCGCTTTGGTTTCCTGAGTGGCTTTTGAGTCAATTAATTTTAGTCCGGGAGCCGCGTATCCGACCTGAATAGTGGCTAAACTAACAAGAAGACCCATTGACACAACAAATGAAAAAAAGGTATTCATAAAAACTTATTTGATAGTAAAATCAAGCAATTAGTATCCCCTATTGGTAACAGCAAAACACAAACGTCTCCCAATGTGGGAGACGTTTGTGTTTTACCGCCACTATTAATACAATCCCAAATCATCTACGTAGATCGTTTCAGGAGCGTTGCCGCTGAACTCCTGAAACACAATCTGCGATAGCGTACCCGTAGCGCCTAACGAACTTAACGGAACGGCGTAATCGGTCCAGACACCCGCATGTAAGACTAGTTGTACACCCCCGTCGTAGTTACCATTCACGACCAGTTTAACAATTTTACCTTCCGTTCCACTACCACCATACAGAGATAATTTAATACCAGTAGCACCCGTCAGGGGAACAGGACTCGCATCGTTACCAAGCTGGAAACCACCAAAACCCCCTGTATAGTCGTATTGCAGGGAACCCGCACCCCGTTTAATAACTCCCTTGGACGGTACTGTCGGAGTTCCGTTCCAGCCGCCCGAATACCAGCCAGTCGCTAAGGCATCGTCGAAGATGGCGGTCTTAAAACCAAACGGAATACTGTATGCAGCCGTCCCTCCCGGCGTTGTGACCGAAATTGCCGCTGTCGAGAGCGATGCGGGTACTTTGACCGTTAGCTGTGTTGCGGACTTGCCCGTAATCTCGGCGTTGACGGTCCCAAACCGGACAGCGGTAACGTTGTCGAAAATTGTTCCAGTGATGGTAATGACATCTCCTGATTGCCCCGCCAACTGATCAACTTTAGTAATAACCGGAGCGGGCTGCTGAATGGAAAATCCAAATTCCACCGAACCACCAGCCGTTACAACCCGTAGCTTGTTGCTGCCCGCAAATGGAGTCGTGGTCGGAATGGTAACAATTATTGTATTATTCGTTACCAGTACCGGGTTGAAATAAACACTTACATCGTTGAAATAAATGGCGGATGCCGATCCCAGGTTTTCTCCGATGATGGCATAGATACGCCCCGGCCTGCCTAATATGGTTGTCGAGTCAAACGCAACCGGCACGGTTCGGGTAGCCATATAGCTGGAATCAGCATTGTACTGCGCCGTGTACGTATATATGGAGTCTTTGCTAACAGTCCGGACGCGGGTAATAACTGGTGCTGGCGTGACATCGTCCTCTTTTTTACAGGATGTCAATCCACCGGCCAGTCCCACCAACCAGAAAAAGACAATACTATAGTTAAGTTTATTTTTCATGTTTCAATGCGCTATTATTTGAATGTATAAGGAACCGGTGCCTCAGTCAGTAACGGGTTGATAGCTGTTTCTGTCGATGGATACGGAAACAGAAACTTGTCGGTTCCGGGTGTGAACTTGGTCGAGTAAACAGCGGTTTTGTCGTCGCTGTAGGTGCCCCGCTCCTGCTGACTGATAATTGCGGTGGCTTTGGGGTGTGCAGAAACATTGAACCCATCAATCCGAGTCAGGTCAAACCAGTAATCGCCTTCAATGGCAAATTCCAGCCGTCGTTCCCGCAAAATGTCAGCTTGTGTAATCGACGTTTTAGGCGACAGTCCGGCCCGGCTTCGAATCATATTAAAGGGCGTTAAGGCAGCGGCACTGCTTGTAGTAGCTGCGCCAGCCAAAACGGCTTCTGCTTCGATGAGCAATACGTCAGCATACCGCATCAGGTACGTATTATTGCCCGTCGATTGAGCCGCGCCCAAACCACCGTTGTCGGCCCGACCACCCACTACGTATTTTTTGATACCTGCTTTTGTGTTCTGAGCGTTTACATCGGCGGGTACCGTATAGCCGCCCGCATCCGACCGGAGTTCAGGGTAAACATCACCGGCCAGCATAATGGTAGCTTTCCGACGTACGTCACCCGGTTCTTTGGCAAATTCACTTTGCAGGTCAATCGTGGGTCCGATTACACCGTAGCCATCACCCGTACCCGTAATCTGCGAGCTAATGGCAAACGAGGCCTGCATAGAATTGCCGTGACCGTATGCGCTGCCGCCCACCCACTGCAAAGCCGCAATAGATTCTTCGTTGTTATTATTCGCCGTTCTGAACAAATCACCAAAGCTTTTGCCCGCTACCTGAGTGCCGTAAAGTTTGAACTCACCGCTGTTGATTACCTTTTCGGCGTGTGTGCGAGCCTGCTCATAATTCTGCATATACAGATACACTTTTGCCAGCATGGCCGACGCCGAACCGCTGGAAACATGCCCGTTATCGACAGAATTACCGTTTCTTATTTTGGCCGTACAATTAGCTTCCGCAAAAGTAAAATCCCTGATTATCAGCGTATATACATCCGTTACGGGATTCGTATTAATTTTAGGGGTATACACATAATCGAGCGTGTTTTCGATGATAGGTATATTGCCCCACAACCTCACCAGATAGAAATAAGCCATTGCCCGCATAAAATGCGCTTCACCCAATGCATTGGTTACCACAGCTTTATCTACGGTGGCCGGAACGTGGGTAGGCAGGTTATTGATGATGGCATTGCTCTGGGCAACAACCGAAAACAAGGATTTCCAGGCGTTGGTTAGCTCGTTATTATCCGCTGTTACAGAGAAGTTCGAGAAGTTAATTACATCACCCGAATAGGTGCGGGCATTACCGCCCGATAGCTCGGTAATGGCCCAGAATGCCTTGTTATTGAAGTTGAACCAGGGCACATTATAGAGCGCGTTCGGGCTGGCTTTTACCTGCTCGGCTGTCTGGTAGTAACTGTCCAGTGTCAGCGCATCCTGTGGAGCCCGATCAAAGAATGAATCATTACAGCCGGAAAGCGTTATGCACGCTGCCGCAACCAGGGTTATAAGGTATTTATTATGCGTCGTTTTCATGAGTTGTCAATGAAGTTAAAATTCAGCGTTGACGCCAAACGTAAAGGTGCGGGACAGCGGATACCGGCCATTTTCCACATTCATTTGTAGCGAGTTCTGATTGAATGCGCCCACTTCCGGGTCATAGCCGGAGTATTTGGTGAACGTGTACAGGTTCTGAATGCTGCCATACACTTTCAAGCGATTGAGTTTGGCCCGTTTGATGAATGCCGCTGGTACGTTGTATCCCACGTTGATATTCTGAACCCGTAAGTAAGAGCCATCTTCAACGAAGCGGTCCGAAATAAAGAGGTTCGGGTTATCCGAGCCGCTTTTTGGAGCGGGAATATCAGTATTCGTATTGGTCGGGGTCCAGTAATTAGCCGCCGATGCAAACTGGTTATTGTATAGATTCGACAGCCCCCCCACGGTACGGCGGGTCAGGTTCAGAATTTTAGCGCCGTACGATCCCTGAAGAAAAAGGCTCACGTCAAAGGCCTTGTAGGAGAACGTGTTGGTAAAGCCAAACGTAAACTTAGGGTTCGGATTGCCGATCACCGTCCGGTCTCTCTCGTTGATAACACCATCGCCGTTGACATCTTCATACTGTACATCGCCCAGCCAGGTTCCGGCACTGGAATTCAGGACAGGACGACCAAACTGAACGGGTGCTGACGCCAGTTGCTCAACCGTATGGAATAGACCTTTCACTTTGTAGCCATAAAATTGCCCAATAGGCTGACCCACAACCGTGCGCGTTACGGGCACGTTCAGGAAACCCGTATAGACATTATTGATGATTTCGGTGAAATTTTCCGACAGTTCCTTCACCGTATTTTTGTAGTGCGAGAAAATCAGCGTCGTACTCCACTTGAAATCTTTCTTCACAATGTTTCGTGAGTTGATGGTCAGGTCAACACCCCGGTTTTGCATCTGACCCAAGTTGACATACGGTGACGAAATACCACCCAGATAATTGAAATCGCCAACCAGGTACGCAGGCAATGGCAGTTGATACAGGAAGTTTTTCGATACCTTGTTATACACGTCGAGCGTCGCCGTGATCCGGTTGTTCAGTACGCCCACATCAATCCCGGCATTAACCTGCGTATTACTTTCCCATTTCAGGTTTGGGTTAGCAATCCGGTCGGTCAGGAAACCCGTACCCAGTCCCGTTGTGGAAGCCGATAACGACGACCCGTACAAGTAATTAGAAATCTGTTGGTTACCAACGGCACCATAGCCGACCCGTAGTTTAAGATCGCTAATAGTCGGTATGTTTTTAAGAAACTGTTCTTCGGTCAGACGCCAAGAAGCCGCGAAAGAAGGGAAATACCCAACCTGCTGTCCCGGCGTAAACTTCGACGAACGGTCGGCCCGGATCGTAGCCGTCAGGCTGTACTTATCCTTGTACGAATAAATTGCCCGCCCGTAAACGGACTCCAGCGACTGGCTTCCTTTAAACTCATCATTGGTAGCAGTAGCCGCTTCGCCCAGATTCAGCGTCTGGAGCGTGTTGCTGTAAAAACCGGAACGGTAGCCAGAAAGACCACTCCAACTGGAACCCTGCACTTCATGCCCCAGCAAAGCGGTAAGGTGGTGATTCTGACCAAACGTATGCGTGTAAGTCAGGTAATTTTTCACAATCCAGAACTGGTTTTGCTGCCAGCGTTCATTGAGGGTGGCCGTTGGATTAATAAAGCGGCCCCAGGAGTAGGTCGGCACAAAATAGGTATTCTGCGAACTCCCTAAATCACCCCCAAATTCGGAACGTAATGTGAGGTCTTTCGAGAACTTAATATCATTGTAAATATTCCCATTTATGTTCGTTCGGGTGAGGTGGTTGGTCAGACTCAGCGCCTGCGCAACCGGGTTGATTACGCCCGAAACAGCATTGGGATCAGCGGGAGGCCCCGCAAAGGAACCGTCGGCATTACGAACCGCTACGTCTGGTGCCTGGAGCATAGACAGGTAAATAATTCCACTGGCATTGTCATTCAGCGTAACATTTTCGTTTGTACGACTTCCGGTTAGCGTCAAACCGATTTTGAACCAGTCTTTAACCTGACCATCAATATTACTGCGGAACGTAAACCGGTCGAATTTAGACCCTATTACTGTACCGTTCTGGCCCAGGTAACCACCCGAAACGTAGTAATTAACGCCATTATTTCCACCCGAAATAGATATCTGATGATTTTGCATCATCGCCTGATGGAATACTTCCCGCTGCCAATCCGTTCCTTTACCCAACAGGCTGGGGTCCGAAAACTCGACCCGTCGCTGCACACCGTACAGGTCGGCCAGATCGTTCTGAAGCTTCGCGTATTGAGGCAAATCCATCAGTTTGAGGTATTTCGATGGTGTCTGCACCCCAATATACCCATCATACCCAATTTTGGCGCTTCCACTCTTACCCCGTTTGGTGGTAATAATGATAACCCCATTGGCAGCCCGGTTACCATAAATAGCCGTTGCAGAAGCATCTTTCAGCACATCAATGGATTCGATATCATTGGGGTTAATCAGCGACAGGGGACTAACGCCACTCTGCCCACTGCCATTAAAGCTTTGCAAAGGCGACTGTCCGCTGGTACTCTGGTTATTGGCATCGCCCGAAATGGGCACACCGTCAATCACGTACAACGGTTCACTACTACCCGTCAATGAGGTAATTCCCCGGATTCGAACCGATGTGGAACTACCCGGCTGGCCGGAGTTATTAGTCACGGTTAAACCAGCCGCTTTGCCCTGCAATAACTGGTCGACGCTGGTCTGCGGTATGTTGGCAATATCGGACGCTTTAACACTAGAAACAGCTCCATTAACGTCCTGTCTCCGTTGGGTACCGTAGCCAATAACGACAACTTCATTGAGGACGCTGTTTGTAGTTTTCAGCCGTACATCGAAGGTTTGCCGGTTGCCAATGATGACTTCCTGCGTTTCCATTCCCACAAAAGAAACGACCAGTATCCTCCCTCCTGCCGGTATATTCAGTGAGAACTTCCCATCGGCGTCCGTTGTCGTTCCGACCTGCGTTCCCTTCACGGCCACTGTTGCACCCGGAAGTGTGCCGCCTTTATCGTCGTAAACGACCCCTCTAATCAGCGCTTTTACATCCGACTGAGCATTGTTAAGGTGGGGTTTAGCTTCTGTAGACATAGCCAGCACAAGTCGACTATTCTCTGGGGCTTTGCTTATATTGGTTCGGTTCTGAGCATAGAGACTTACCCAACTGCTCAGGACAAAATATCCCGAAAGCATATGCTTAATCATAAGAAAAAATTAATGGTTAACTTAAACAATAGACTTAATAGACAATCTTGAGGATAGTATCTCTGCTGGCTAACTGTCAGCTGGGGACAATAGGTATTAGACGGTGAGTGATGGAGTTTTCAGTAATTTAGCATTGGCAGAGAAATCATAACGGACGTACCCTTTTCGGCTTCGCTCTGCCACATAACCTGCCCACCTAGGTACGAAATGCGTGACTTGATGTTAGCAATGCCGTTTCCTTTTGGCACGGTATTCTCAAAATCACCTCCGCGCCCGTCATCATCGACACTGATTAGTGTGGTTTCGTCGCTGGCCATAATCTGTACGGTAACTTTATGAGCATCAGCATGTTTAAGTGCATTATTTAGCAGCTCCTGCACTACTCTGTAAATCATAACGGAGGCTTCATCACCCAAGGCCGGCACTTCGCCGTAATGCTCCAGAATCAACTTCGTCTGGTTGACCAGATTTAACTTCTGCACCAGATCTTCCACCGCTGGAATAAGCCCAAACGTAGACAGTGCGTAGGGTCGTAAGTTGCTGGCAATTAGTCGTGTCTCCGTACAGGCTTCATCCAGGAACTGGTTTAACGGTTCCTTTACCGATAAGGGTAACTGCTCCTGATGCGCTTCTACAAACAGTTTGATTCGGGATAGCTGAATACCCAGGCCATCGTGCAGATCGCGGGCAATACGACTCCGTTCACCTTCCTGCCCCTCAATCATGGCCCGTAGCGACTTCAATTCTAATTGCCGAATCTGTTGCTGAGCAATAACGGCCTGCTGACGGGCAATCAGTTTTTGCTGCCGTCGCAGGAATACCAGAGCGGCTACTCCTACGATGCTGATA
Organism: Spirosoma flavum; assembly: GCF_042686045.1. Lineage (NCBI taxonomy): Bacteria > Pseudomonadati > Bacteroidota > Cytophagia > Cytophagales > Cytophagaceae > Spirosoma > Spirosoma flavum. The sequence continues at coordinate 88,357 of NZ_JBHUOM010000008.1, read as the reverse complement.
ATCAGAATACCCACCAACATCGAGTTCAAAAAGCGTTGACTCTGGCTTTGTTCTTCAGCCAGTTGTTTTTCAACTGCCAGCGTTTTAATTTGACTATCCAACTCCTGCAACCGAATACTCTTTGTCTGTTCGGACTCATAGAATTGATTGGCGAAATCAAGCGTTTTTAACGACCACTTATACGCTTGCTCATAATCACCCATGCGGGAATAGCTATCAGCAGAATGCTTGGATAACTCTCGCAGCATAGCCACGTTTTTTTCGGATTCAGCCAGTTTGTAGCTTTTTTGGTACGCTTCGATAGCGGCTATTGAGTGATCCCTGAATTGCTCGACAATACCCAGATAAAAGTAATTCAGCCCAATTAACCAACTGACATTAAGCCTCCTAGCAATAACCAGACTTCTAGTGGCGAAATACTGCGCCGAATCAGGCTTCTTAAACCGTGAATAGGTATTGGCCAATAAATTCAGGGCATACGCCTGCGAAAACGCCTGCTTATAAAAGGCACTCATGCGTTCAGTTTCGCGCAACTCCTTTACTAAATTTCCAGGTATAGGATCTCTTTTCTGAGCAATGTTTGCCAACCCCAATCGGCACTCAATAACTTTGGGCATGTTATGTGTCCGCTCGAAAAACTGACGTGCTTTTATCAGGTATTTTTCGGCATATACCTGCATGAAATAATCGTGCGTGTAATAATCACCAATCACTATGTGCTCATTATAATACCCCACAGAATCGCCCAATAGACTATAGTATTTCAGGCTATTGAAATAGGAGTCCATCGTGTATTTGTTGTAGCCATACAACTGATGATAAAGGCCGCCTAACTGTTCATAGGCTTTTGCCGCCTGACTCTGTTTGTTGTTCAGAACCAAGATCTTTATCTCTTTCTTGAGGCTGTCAATGGTTGCTGTCTGAGCCACGGCCCACTCCTGCTGACACCATACACTCATTCCTAGAAGCAGTAGAGCTCCCATGCCTGTTTTTCGAAGCAGAAAGAATGTAAAAGTGCGCGTCATGAGTTGGAGAAACGTAGATTTCTATTGGCTCTATAAGTTCTATAGAAAGCTATTGTTTAGAACTAAATGAGCAATAGACAAATAGTATTTACAGAAGCTACGGGATCAGGATTAGTTAATATATTGCATTTCCATAGCCGTCTTAATCAGTAAGGCCGTATTCGGAACACTGAATTTCATCAGCAAGCTACTCCGGTGAAATTCAACTGCTTTAGCGCTCACAAACAATTGTGTAGCCATCTGTTGGGTCGTTAGTCCCTGCGCAATAAGTATCAGCACTTCCGATTCGCGGGGTGTCAGGTTTGGCCTCACTCCTACCGTCGACTTCTTGGTCCTTGGTCCGTCGTTGAGCAGAATCTGCGTGATAGTCTCATTAAAATACTGCTTTCCATGATGAACCGTTTGTATGGCCTGCAGCAACTCCGTTTTGGTCGTATTTTTCAATAAATATCCCTTGGCTCCTTTCTTCACAACCCGCTTGATCAAGCTGGCATCGTCGTGCATCGTCAGCGCAATCACGTTTATCTTCGGATAAGTACGGGTGATATGCTCACAAAGGCCAAGGCCGTCACCAATTTGGGGAAACGAAATATCCAGTAAAATCACATCAACTACCGTCTGATTCAACTGCTCCAAAACCGATTGAACGGTATAACATCGCTCGGTGACTTCAATATCCGGCGCTCCCGAAATAAGTGACTCAATGCCTTCGACAAAAACATTGTGGTCATCTGCTATTAATACACGTATCATTTAAGCGTTTTCTGTAAATAGATTCAGAAGAAATAGGCAAATGTCTCTTACTACTAACAACTGACCTAATGAAAACGCCACTGATCGCTCATTTTCTTCATCAATAAATAGACTTTTGTTTAGCAAAAATAGGACTTATAGAACTAGTTATAGAATAGTGAAAACCCAACTTTGTAGAAATTTAGGGAAAACCCTATATAGGCCGAATGCGACCGGATGGTCCTTGAAATTGGGGTAAAGGGCATCAATAGCCGACTTTATTTTGCTCATGGTGGCAAAAAACAAGCAAGCTGCTAATAAAGTCGTAAGCCGACGTTGCGTAGAGTTGAATGGTTGGTTAACCAGCAAGTGATGGTGCCTGATGAGCAAGCTCATCAGGTAATTCTTTTCAGTCGGTCATTGCACTTAATTCAAGACGTTTTCAACAGTAAGCGAAACGAATAATTGTAAACCTATTTCCCTGACATACGTTTTAAAGTTGTCCAAAAGCCATTCATTTAATTTTGAGACTGCGTGTATTTTCAACCAAAATCAGGGTAATCAACTAAGTCAATCAATAAACAGGATGAAGTTCAGAACATTAGCTAACACAGACATCAACCTTTCGGCCCTCGGTCTAGGCTGTATGGGCATGTCCGATTTTTACGGCAATCGCAATGATGATGAATCCATTGCTACTATTCATGCTGCTCTGGATGCGGGGGTTAATCTGCTGGATACAGCCGATATGTACGGACCATACACCAACGAAGAACTTGTTGGACGAGCTATCTCAACACGACGCGATGAGGTCTTTCTGGCTACTAAGTTTGGCATTGTCCGCGACCCCAGCGATCCAACAAAACGCGGCATTAATGGCCGGCCAGAGTATGTTCGGGCTTCGTGCGAAGGCAGTTTGAAGCGGCTTGGCGTCGAGGTCATCGATTTATATTACCAGCATCGTGTTGACCCCAATACACCGATCGAAGAAACAATTGGCGAGATGAGTCGATTAGTTGAGGAAGGGAAAGTTCGGTTTATCGGCCTGTCTGAAGCGGGTGCCGACACCATTCGCCGGGCCAATGCCGTGCATCCGGTGGCCGCCGTACAATCGGAATATTCGCTTTGGAGCCGCGACATTGAAGATGACGTAATTCCCACCTTAAAAGAACTTGGCATTACCCTGGTGGCCTACAGTCCACTCGGACGGGGCTTTCTGACGGGACAGATCAAGAAATTTGATGATCTGGAATCGGACGATTATCGACGAAATTCACCTCGATTTCAGGGCGAGAATTTCGATAAAAATCTGGCTTTGGTCGGTCGGATCGAAGAACTAGCCATTCAGAAGGGGGCAAAAGCATCGCAACTAGCCCTGGCCTGGTTACTGGCGCAGGGCGACTTCGTGATACCCATCGTAGGGACCAAACGCCGGACCTACCTAGCGGAGAATCTGGGTGCCCTCGACCTGAAACTAACCCCGGAAGACCTACGCACCATCGACGAGATTGCTCCACATGGAGCGGCTGCTGGAACACGCTATCCTGAGCCGATGATGAAGTTGGTAAATGCCTAGGACTCAAAATCCTATACTTTTAGGTCTGTGCTACGAGAACACCAGGTAAAGCTATATCTGTTTAACAAAAGGGGCTTCGGAATCCGAAGCCCCTTTGCAAACTTAATAACAGTATTATTCAACAGTATTACATAGTTAGACAAAGAAGTTAGCCAAACGGTCACCTAGAATAAGAAAAAAACTACTTGATTTTTTTGCAATAATTACCCTAATACAGGTTGGGCATATCAACACGACTAGTACCACCTTTGGGATGGCTCAGGCGATGATCTTTTTAGCTCCGTGATAATTATACCTGCCAAGAATTTCTTGCAAGTGCTACTCAAATTCATCGGCCCGAAAAGGCATAGGGGAGTCGCTGGATAGGCTAGAATGTTTACCTTTGGGGATGCTGGTTTCTTCTGGTAGCAAGGTTCAACTGCTGGTCATTGTCTTTGCTCAATTTGCCGGTACCTCTCTGTGGTTTGCCGGTAACGCTATCCTGCCTGAACTGCAATCTCTGTTAAAGACTACGGGGCTTACTAGTTGGATTACCTCGTCGGTTCAAATTGGTTTTATCGCTGGAACGCTGCTGTATGCTCTTTTTGCCATACCAGACCGCTTTCGATCAACCCATGTCTTTCTGGTATCCGTGGTATTGGCAGCCCTGGTTAATCTGGCCTGGCTAGTGCTGCCACTGCAAGCAGGAACACTTTTAGCCAGTCGATTCATGACCGGTTTCTTTCTGGCAGGCGTTTATCCTGTTGGAATGAAGATTGCCGCCGACCGGTTTAAAACCGGACTAGGACAGGCAATGGGATTTCTGGTTGGGGCTTTAGTGCTAGGCACTGCATTTCCCTACCTGATACGGGGGTTGGGGGCAAGTGTACCATTTCGCACCTTACTGCTCTCCGTTAGTCTATTAGCCATCAGTGGGGGCGTTTTACTGACCGCCGTTGTGCCGACGAAACCCATACTAACCAGAGGCCATTTGTTTAACGTTCAGGCGCTGCTTTCGCTGGGGAAACCTTCGGCCTTCCGACCCGCTATGCTCGGGTATTTTGGCCACATGTGGGAGCTATACACATTTTGGGCTTTTTTGCCAACCTTACTAAGTTACTACCAGCAGCAACACCCTGCCATATACATTATGAATTCGCTCTGGGCTTTTGGGGCCATAGCTGCGGGAGCCCTTGGATGTGTTGGTGGAGGCTATCTCGCTCTACGGATTGGTAGCCCCCGTGTGGCTCGGTATTTACTGCTGACTTCCGGTTTATGTATTATGCTTACGCCAGTAATGCTGGCTGCACCGCCCTTTCTGTTTGGTTTGTTTCTACTGGTATGGGGCGCTAGCGCTGCTGGCGATTCCCCGCAGTTTTCAACGCTGGTTGCCAGCCATACCGCAGTTGACAATCGGGGAAGCATTTTAACGCTGGTTACCTGTTTTGGCTTTTTATTGACGGTGCTGTCTATCCAATTGATGGCCTGGCTGGTCGCTCACGTTGGTGTCTCAGGCTGGTTATTTTATAGTCTGCTTCCCGGTCCCATACTCGGACTTTGGGCGATGAGCCGTAATCGTCACATTTCCCGTATCGGGTAATGCTTTAGAATGTGTTGTGGGATTGAAAGCAAAGCATCGTATCACTTTTGAAAACACAACTGGTAACAAGATCAAAACTCTGAAATCTTTCCTGGCTGTTTTTCTAAAAATAGTCTCCTGCATCAATCAGGTGATAATGTTTAGAGGGCATTAAGCTGATAAAATAGATTCTTCTCTCAACGGATAGATTCATATGCCAAACAACCAGGTTCATCTGTCACTGAAGATCTTCTCTGAACAATCGTTTAGTGCCTTGGTTGTGATATAGCTAATGCAACATCTTATCTCAAAACAAGGCTGATTAATGACTACTCCCTTTACTCAACACCTGTGCGCGGCTCTGATAGGGATCGCTGTCCTTACCTCTTGCAGCCGTCCTGTTGCTTATTTTCAGCGTGGATCCGTTGATCTCTCTGCCACACTCAATACTCAATCTGGGGACATACCTACGCCAGCCCAAGTTAGTGCTGCACCGACAGAGCCGCTTATGCAGGCCAATACAACTAGTACCCATCTTGACGCCTACGTCCGCAATGACAGTAAACTGGTGCTAAATAAAACGTTGAGTAAGCGTATGGATCGGATGAAAAAGTTACTGGCCTCAACTCATGGAAACCTAGAGCCGACGGCGAACTACGCTCTCCGAAAAATGAACGTGATGGAAAGGTTGGTGTTAAAGAAAATGAACAAAAAAATCGGTCAGCAACGGGTATCCAGCAACCCGGAAAAAGCAATGGGTAACCGAGTTCATCTTATTGGGGGTATTGTTCTGTTAATTGCAGGTTTAGTTCTCCTGATAGCCGGAACTGGCACAGGCGCCTTCATTGGCCTGATTGTCGCGCTGGTAGGTGCCCTTGGGTTAATACTTGGTTTATTTGGGGAGTAACTAACATTGGCACAAAAGGTGAAGATATCGCATCCACAGGGGTGGGCATACCCGAATGAGTTTACTCATCGACACGGCTTCTGTTCTATAAAATTCTCGATAGAGCGCGATCAGCAGGGATGAAATACAGGTATATCTAGCCAAGTGATGTTACGCTTGTGAACCGCTCCCCAGTCCAGATTGTGGTGGTAATTGTCGAATTGCGCCTTTGGATTGGCCCTTCGCAACGCCCTTTTCGATGGCGAGCAGTAACTTCTGTAACGTAAAGGGTTTGATCAGGTAGTCATCCGCCCCCTGATCCATACCCCGGCGCAGATCCGCTGGTTCCGTTTTTGCCGTCAGAAAGATAAATGGCACATTAGCAATCGACCGATTATTTCGGACCACAGCCAGCACCTGATATCCATCGACTTCCGGCATCATGATATCACACAAAATCAGGTCAGGTGGTTGCAATAAAGCCTGATTGATGCCTTCCTGACCATTGACCGACGTTTCCACGTCAAAGCCGTGCAACATCAGCATTTCTTTTAAATTTTCCCGGATCTGGGTATCGTCCTCAACGACGAGAATTTGAGTAGCCATTTTTAGGTAGTAATCATTGGAATATATGGACTTGACAAAAAATCCGTGACCGGCAATAGCCGTTCTTCATCGACACAGTCAGTCGGCACAGTAACTGTACACGTGGTTCCTTGCCCTTCTTCACTGGCAATGGTGAGATGGCCGCCGTGGAGTTCTACGAATTGCCGGGCAATGACCAAACCCAGGCCTGTACCGGGAATGCCGGATGTGTTACTGGCCCGAAAAAAAGCCTGAAAAAGCGTTGATAATTCTCTGGCTGGAATGCCAATGCCCTCATCAATAATTTGTAAGAGAAGGTGATCATCCTCAAATATGATGCGCAAACAGGGCGCATTTGTCGAAAACTTGAATGCATTCGTTAGCAGGTTAACGATTACATGGCTAATTAATTTATCGTCAAGATAAACCGGGCAGGGAGTTCCTTCCAATAACAGGCGAACGCTGCGATGTTTATGCTGCTGGCTGAAATGAGTGGCAATAATTTCTTCGCAAATCGAGACAATATTGACCCGCCGTGGGTTAAAACTTACTTTTCCCGACTCGATGGTGCCAATGGTTAGAATGTCGGTTAGGAGTCCGCTAAAGTGGTTAATTTCTTTTTCGATCACAACCAAATGTTTTTCAACGGACACTCGGGCGCTGGCTGCGGGTAAATCCATGTATAGCTTGATCAAATCGACACTGGATTGCATCGTTGCCAATGGAGTGCGAAACTCGTGCGAGGCCGTTGCCACAAATTGCGACTTGAGCTGATTCAGTTCCTGCTCCCGATGCAGGGCTTGCTGCAAAACCAGTTCTTTTTCTTTTTGAAGGGTAATATCATTGACGATGCCAATGTGGCGTACCGGCACCTCCTGACTATCTTTCATAACGAACGTTTGAATCTGAAGCCATCGAACTTCCGTATGGGTACCCTGTATGCGAAACTGAACCGTCACTTCCTGCCCTTGCCGGTATTTGTTAAATTCGGTCATCAACATCGCCTGATCTTCAACTAAAACAGTCTCCAGAAAAGAATTCATGTCATCGGTGTGAGGGGAGGCAATGCCAAACATGCGTTCGTAAGCCGAGTTAATGTACAACAAATCGAAGGGCTCGACCGAATGAATCCAAAAGACCTCATCGACATTATCGGCAATTTCCCGAAACCGCTGTTCACTTTCCCGCAGGGATTTTTCAGACAGATTTTGTTCTGTTACATCCCAAACCACGCCAACATGCCGAATAGCATTACCTTGTTCGTTCCTGATTATTATACCGCTGATTTTAATATAACAGACTTCTCCATCTGACCGTACGACACGAGTTACATTTGAAATCGTATCTCCTGACAAGTGTTGATTGTAGCGTTCCAGAAAAGCGGAGAGATCATCCGGATGAACTATTGTCAAGAAATCCTGAAAACTAAAATCAGTCCGGCCAGATGGTAACCCATAAATTTCCCGCACACGCTCGTCCAAGATAAGACGGTCATTTTCCACATCAACTTCCCATACACCCTGCCCAGCGGCCTTGGTAGCTAACTGAAGCCGTTGATTTAGGCTTCGCAACTGAATTTCAGCTTTTTGTTGTTCGGTAATATCCCTGGCGGACGCATAAATGAGTTGGTCAATCCTTACGGCGTTCCATTCCATGATGCCATAGGCACCATCTTTTTTCTGGAACTGGCTAATCTGATTACGCAGCGGCTGGTTGTTAAGTACTTCCTTAAAAAGTTGTCGAATAGGTTCCCGTTCGTCGGGATGTATCAATTCCCAAAAGGTCATCGCTGTCAACTCTTCCTTCACGTAGCCCAGCGTTCGCTCACAAGCCCGGTTAACAGTCAAAATATTTCCTTCAAGGCCGATTATAGCGTGTAAATCAATGGCTCCTTCGAAGAATGTGTTTAGTTCCTTGTTGGTTTTCTTTAGCTTTTCTTCGGCTATTTTAAGTGCTGAGATATCAGTGGCAATAGCCACGTACCCAATAACTGTTTCGTCTTCGTCCAGTAAGACACTGGCCGCTAACAGAAGGGGCATCAGTTGCCCTTTTTTACTACTGGTCAAACATTCACAATCAAGATAACCCTTAGTTTTCAGCAAGCTGAGAAACAAGGCTGAAGGAGGACCGGCTAAATCGAGAGATTTGTAAGAGTTTAATCTGATCGGCTTTTCCGGTGATTCTTGCTCCAACCTGACTACCCGGCCAATAAGCTCATCTGTCGTATAGCCTAATAGTCCTTCACAAGCCTGATTAGCCGTCTGAATGACGCCATCAATGTTTGTGGAAATAATGGCCTGACCGGCATTTCGTAGTATAGCCTGATGTAAGGTCGACAACTGCCTGATCTCGCTTGTGCGTTCTTCTACCCGTTGCTCAAGTTGTTCGGTATACTCTTTAAGCTGTTCATTCAGTTGCTGCTGATACAATACAATTGCTAATGAGCTAGCCAACTCCTGGGCAATCTGCCGGTGCTCCTCAGTAAAGAAGTATGTACTAAACGACCCCAGCACAAACGCCCCAATACATTCATTCCGACTATATAAGGGTACAATAAGTAATGAGCGAAAGCCTTGTCCGTAAATGTTTAGTTCAGGTATTATACCCGCTGAATCAGGGGGCAGATCAGGATTGTAAATAAACTGATCTGCCCCCTGATTCGGTGGAAACTGCTCATAAAAATACCGCGCCGACACGGCAACAGCAGGATTCATATTCAACTCTCCCTCTACTACCCGGCATTTAGCTACCGCCAGTCCAGTCGCCTTATCGAATTGGAATACCGTTATCCGGTCGCAGGGAACCATCAAATGCACATACTTCATGGCGGTCAATAAAGGCGACTGATCGATTGATCGGTAACTTAATAAGGCCCGATCAATCGCGTGTAACCCCTCAAGACGCTGATTGGCCCGCCGGAGGGCGGTTTCCTGCAGAAAGCGATGAAGTACGTTAGCAATCAGCGTACTGAATGTCTTCAGTAGTGAGATGTCATTATGATCCCATGATTGGGATTTATTAGTGGTGTAAAATCCAACAAAACCCTGCGTTTTATCCTGCTGAATTAGTGGAACAAGGATCACTGAATGAAGGACCAATGTGGCCAGGTGGGCTTTCTCCCGGATGGCTTCCGGAGGTAATGTATCCGCTCCAACAAGAATGAGTTGCCCATGTTGCAATTGCTGATGTATCCAGCCATACTGGGTAAGTAACACATTTTGAATTTCATCCTTCCGAGATGAAATATCTGGGGCATACCATTCGTGGATACAGCTACCCCGTAGATAGTCGTCCGAATATAGGAAAACCAATGCCCGGTCGGCGCCAATATGTGTGCTGATCTGTTCTAAAGCTTCGACACAATACGAATCCATTTCCCTGGCATCCAGGGTGAGTAGCCGGCTCGCCACACTCGAAATGATGGATTCCATCGCTAACCGGCGACGTAATTTCTGTTCCGTTTCTTTCTGCTCACTTACATCCTGAACATTGACTATTATTTGACCCTCTGCTCGGGTTAACGTAATCGTAAGCCATAAACCTCGATCGTGCTGGTGCAGTTGTTGTGGCTCTCCCGTCTGACTGACGGTCAGTAATTGGTGAACCAACTCGGTTTCCGGTACCGACGGGAAAAACCCACGAATGGGTTGTCCAATCAATTCGTCCTGAGTTCGCCCAAGCATTTTAGCAAAAGCAGTATTGACCTGTTTATAGCGAAAAACGGTAATTATTCCTTGAGGGGAAAAAATTGGCTCTACGAAGGCAACTCCTGATAAAGACGTATTAAACCAAACCTGCAAATTTTTCTTCATGTTTGACTAGTCTAGCCGAACCCTATCGTATAGTAAGTAAATGCTTGTCAGGCTTGTACGATGCTCAATTGACCACACATACCACAAAAGACAATCGCTGTCCATGAAGTTGGGATACGGTTGGAACGGTATTGCCCATAGAGTGAGCCCGAAGTAGAGGTTAGTCTCAACTAGTCCGAAGGAACCAACCTATTATCCCCCAAATCTGATTGGATAGTCTCTTTCGCATAACCTGACTATTCTCCCTTCACACCCATTGATCGTTACTTATTCGACTACGTTTTCCCGAAACGGTGTGCCACTGTTAATGACCCAGTTCCAGTTCCAGGTGTAGTAAACGCGATAAAGTGGTAAGCTTTTATGGCCGCTTAAGCGACCTTTGTTTGGCAAAGGCTACAACGCAGACAAAAGACAAAGTAGAATCTTAAATTAGCTGATACTATTCTTGTTGAGTAACAATCGCGAGTAGGCCGAAAGCTGTTAGTCTTAGGAGACTACTTTACACCTCGCTCGGCAAGGTGAAAGAAAAAGCCATTAGAAGATTGATGAGATTTAAATCAACTTTTACAACAACTAACTTATTGAGTCGTATACTATTAAAGTAGAGCGTAAATTTACAATTATAATATCTATAAAAACGAATAGTTATCTTATAATTAATTCCGTAAACTAAATTTAGTAATTCTGTCTAATATCTTATTTGGAGAAGAAATAGCCTTTTTACTAAAATGGTGACCGAATAAGAGGGAGATACACTAAAATGTACCTTTTAACGGTCAGAAAAAAGCTTTTCCAGAATGAACGTATCCCCCTGCAGGCCGTGTCCCGGCAGGGATGTATAAGACTAATAGAGAATCCTGTTGTAGGCAAACCGCAGGTGTTAGCAACATAAGTCACTCAGTGGCCTCGGGCCTGTACTCACTTGTACAGCCCTGAGTAAATAGACTATTTTAAGAAAAAACTTGTTGCACACTAGCATGTTTACGGCTCGCTTTAAGCTGACTTTTGGTTCGATGACGGCACTCTAGACATTCAACTTTGCCGCCCCTGCCGACGTGTTGGTTAAGTGGTGAGATTCCCTGCGCTTGAAGGCAGTTGTCGGTGGTGTGATAGACTAATTGTTGAAGGCAATAAAAGGGTGATAGTTGAGCCATCTTGGTGTAGATTAAAACTTGAATTAGTAGATAACTTAAACCGGGAACAACCGGCTACCTGTGAGCCTGTATATTTTTACATCGGGGGCCATTACTGCCCGTTAACCGGCCACAAACAGCCGATTTGCTATCGTACGGACCTGAAAGGTCAATTAAGAAGTCAGTTGCCGGTTTAGATCAGGGCTGAATGACTTTTTTTTGATCTGGTAATCAATCACCAACCAAATAGCCAGTATAAAAAGTGAAACGCTCATAAAAAGAGGAATCAAATACAGTTCTTGTACTGGAAGTATAAGCCCTAGCCACATCGCTCCAATACTGATTAAAACGGACATGACCACAAATGATTTGGTATTATAAAACCAGGCATACGGTAAAAAATGAGCCCCTGTAATGATAACATAGACCATAATAAAGTGCTCGGTATGTTTCAGATAAACGACTAGCAAAATGGGAAAGTAGGCTAGTTGGGCAACATTCAACCAAAGGCCCAAGGGCTGAAGTGGATTACCGGGTATGTTCCAGCTAGTTCGTATGAGTTTGGAGATGAGCCACGCCAGAGGTAGCATGATTCCCCCGACATAAAAGGTTAGGGTACCCTTAGTGGCTACTCCATAAGGAAGCATCCAAACGTAGGTAATCAGGAGCCAGACGAGCGTAGCAGAGAGGATGAAATTGAGACCATTTTTCGCTTTGATAGACAAATCAAGACGAAGTAGATCAATGTCAGCCTGAGTAAAAGAGGGCATAGTTTTTTCGATTAGGTTGTTTAAAGGTTAACCTAAGCGCCCACTTTCTAAAGTCATTAATGATGAATGGTCAGTTTGTCGATATAGGCTGTTTAGTGCCGTGTTAGTAAGATTACGTCAACGATTTTAGCCATTATTAACACTACCGGGTAAGTATACGCAGAACGTGGCTCCCTGACCAGGTTGACTATACGCAGTCATAGCTCCCCCATAATCAAGCACTATTTTTTCGCATATGGCCAGACCAATGCCCGTGCCGCCATACTGATTCTTACCATGAAGTCGCTGAAAAATTTGGAACATCCGATCCAGATATTTTTCCTCGAAGCCGATTCCATTGTCAACAACCTCCATGCATAGGAAAGTGTCTGCCTTATGAGCAGGCTTAATGGAGGGCGGCAGATCAGCCGCCGATACCCATTTGGCACGAATACAGATAACTGGTATTACTCCCTGCCTTCGGAACTTAAGCGCATTGCTAAGCAGATTTTGAACCAGCTGACCCAGTTGTGACTTATCGCCCCTCACCATCGGCAGTGGATCAATGGCTACCTGAGCACCCGTCTCGGCAATGAGTACCTCCAGATCACTCATCACCGATTCAACAACTTCGGATAGGGAAACCTGAGAGAGAGCCTTTGGCCGCGTCGTGATACGAGCGTAGAGAAGCAAATCCCGTATTAAGACCGACATACGGTTGGCAGCCGACTGCATTCGCTCCAGGTAGTCAATACCTTCGCCCAACTGAACCCCATACTGGGACTTGAGAATATCGCCAAAAGATTGAACTTTACGCAGGGGCTCCTGCAAGTCATGAGAGGCTATATAGGCGAATTGTTGCAGGCTCTCATTCGACCGCTGCAACTCCTGATTGGTATAAGAGAGCGCTTCGTTCATAGTGGTCAGTTGATCGGCCAGCAGGCGGTAGCGTTCGTGACTTTCTTTTAATGATTTTTCTCCTAGTTTCCTTTCGGTCAAATCGCGGGTAACCTTCGAGAAACCAATGAGTGTTCCGTTGGTATTGTAAACCGCCGTAATAACCACATTAGCCCAAAACTGGCTTCCATCTTTTCGCACTCGCCATCCTTCTTCTTCATATTTACCTTCCGCTCTGGCTATTTTTAGTTCATACGGGGGCTTACCATTAAGATTATCTTCTTCGGAGTAAAAAATAGCAAAGTTCTTTCCTATAATTTCTTCTTCAGTATAGCCTTTAATTCGCTTAGCCCCTTTGTTCCAACTAATTATCTTTCCATTTTCATCAAGCATAAAGATTCCGTAGTCGCTTACCTGCTCGACCAATGACCGATACCGTTCTTCACTCTCGTGAAGAGTGTCTTCACTTTGTTTGCGTTCGGTCAGGTCACGAGTAATTTTCGAAAACCCAATAAGTCTATTTCGCTTGTTATACAAAGGAGTCAGGACAATAGTAGCCCAGAAAGCAGAGCCATTCTTTTTTACCCTCCACCCTTCTTCTTCGTATCTTCCTGTTTCAATGGCAATCGCTAATTCTTGTTCAGGCTTCTTATTTTGAAGGTCCTGCGCAGTATAAAAGATGGAAAAATGTTTACCAATGATTTCATCGGAAAAATACCCTACAAGGCGTTTGGCCCCGTCATTCCAGGTTAAAATATGTCCTGTGGTATCTAACAAAAAAATGGAGTAGTCTTTTATACCCTCCACCATTAACCGGTAATTTTCTTCATTCTTACGGAGCTCCAGTTCATGTTTCTTTTTTTTAGAAATATCATGAAGAATGCAGCTATAGCCCGTCCATGTGTTTTGTTGATCATACACAGGAGACACAATCATGTCTGCCCAAAATGTGGTCGCATCTTTTTTTGTTTTCAAGACTTGAGCACTAAATCTTCCATTTTTAAAAGCCAGACCTAATTCATAGTCTGCTTTAATCATGTCATCCTGATGAGTATAAAGCAGGGATAAATGCTTCGTCAATAATTCAGTGGCAGAATACCCGGTGATCACAGTTGCTGCCGGATTGGCATAAGTGATATAGCCGCCCTTGTCCAGCATAAAAATGGCCTCACTTATGCTCTGAAGGAGTAAATGGGAATCGGTAAACATGGCTAGAGCTGAAAAATCCTAAGAATAGGTCGGCAGGTAATAGCTGCTTTTTTCAGAAAGATACCCACTATTATAACCTGAATGCTTAAATCATGTGTTGGGATGCCCAAGGTATACTTACACTGCGTGGCAACGTTACTAGTCCATTGATTGATAAGGCCAACAAACAGGACTCTCCGTCTGTTTTGTTAATCGCATTTACAAGGTGTTCACAACGCTTTCCACGTCCATTACATCAGTGATTATACAGTGAGTTGGTAAGTCGACGGCCTAACAACTCGCTGGGCACCTGATTAGCACTACTCTATTACCTGCTATTCATCTGCGGCCAAATCAGTGTTCGTATTTATTCGTGCTGCTCTGATTCTGACTATCAAATTCTTTAAGTTTCTTAACCTACAAAATTAGTTAAACGTACCCCTTGCTGGCATTCGGACGATAACCTAATTATTCCGAAGCTGGTAAAGGTCCCGCTGGAGACGTGTAACCTGATACCGACAGTAAGCCAACTGATCGGTGGGAGCGTGTTCATCTCGCAACGTATCCAATAAGTGAAGCCACTCGCTCAGGTGCCGTTCTGTAAGCGATGTCATTGTCATATCCGAGTCGAAATGGACCCTTTCTTGTGTCTGCTGAGTTTCCATTGATTTATCTATTTACGTGTAGGAGCCAAATTTTAGTCAATTTAATCATAACATAATGCCATAAGCTACTGTTTACTCATTTAGATTTTTTTAATTCTTTGCCGCGTATGAGTGCCATAATGAAGTTAACAGTAAAGAATGTCATCATTCTCTGGTTTAGTGAGGATACCCCAATCCACCAATACAAAATCAAAATGAATCCCAAACTATGGGAAATGTGCCAGCAGGTCAGCCAGGATTTTAAAGCCCCCTCCGGTAAACTGGCTCAGCAACAGTTCCGTAAATCGGATAAAGTTGCATTTGCCAGGCAGGTGCTGGCCAATTTAGCTAAAGAAAAATCCATGCCTGCTCAGGCATTATAGTAAGTAACTTAGTGACGACATAACCAGTAATTAAGGCGTCACAATTCCAACTTAGTTGAGCCATAGTTATCAAATTTGAATAAACTAACCTTACTTACTATGTTCAATCGCTTCAGTACTCAGTTTTACAGGGTGAATTAGGGACTCAAAACAGATATAAGACTGCTATACGCTTTCTTGGCTCAGCTATTTTGGCTATTTCCCGAAAAACAATCGAACAAGATGGCTTCATATGAGTTAACATAGTATATAAGGTATATACACTTTGTATAGCAGCATCAACGTATTGAAAACTAATCATGGAGAAAAATAAACGTAACCGAACGGTCACCACTCAGCGAATTATTGATGCCCTGGAGCAGATATTAGATGAAGATGGATTAGTGGGCGTTACGGTCAATCTAATCGCGGAAAGAGCGGCTGTGAGTAAAGTGCTTATTTACCGGTATTTCGGAGGATTAGAGGGTTTGTTCGAATATTATGTTGGGATGGGTCGTTTCGTCCCCCATTTTACGCCAGCCTGGCTGGAACAGATGCAGCCAGCTAAGCCTGGAGATCTTGCCCCCCTTTGGTCGAGTCAGACCCTGCAACTCTTTCGCAGATTCCGCGTCTCACGAGCTGCTCGTGAGGTACTTAAGGCCACAGTTATGGAGAATAATTCGTTAGCCGATGTGGTTAGTAAAGCCCAGGACGCTGAATTAACCACTATGGTCAATCAGCTGTCTTTTATTGAAGGGGGGGGTGATCATCAGGCAACTTCAGCCGTGCTGCTGGGAGCCTTATCTTATCTAACTATACAGGCTCAAAACAACCGGTCTGTGATTGGCCTTGACCTGCGCAGCGAAGCGGGCTGGCAACGAATTGAAGAAGCCGTTAAGGTGATCTATAAAGGCTTGAGTCGGCTCGCTATTGATTCTCCAACTACCCATGTTGCCACCAAACCGGTAAGCGTGGCGGTGGGTACCTGGTAATTTTTTTAGCTAAAACACGAACTTCTGTACTGAAACCAAGACAACCGGAACGTAGTACGTTCCGGTTGTCTGCGTTTACACATTAACCAATTAACTTTAAGTGACCCTTTGGCTACTCATTGAATGGTGTATGCCAGGTTCTTTTACAGATAGATCAAATTCTTTCCTGCCATACCATTTACCGCTTACTATGCACCTCCCGTAAGCTATCAACGTAACTGTTTGGGTACGTTTTACCTAACAGGCCATACCCCTGATCAATCAATTCCTGATAGGTAAAATCCTCATTCTTCACCCCGTGACTGGCGTTATCAGTTACAGCCAGCCCACAAAGGAAGTGGTTGATAGAATCATTTTTTGCGCTTGACCCCACCCGTATATCGTACCACATAGTTTTACTGTGATATTTTTTGTCCAACGGGGCACTGCCACAACCAAGCAGAGGCAATAAAATGACAGTCAATAAAAGACAATTGACAAAATTTCTCATGGCAGCAAATTACACTAATCCCATTACGAACCGAGCGCCTTACTACGTGTTTATATTCCCCGCAATGGGATAAATCTATTCTTAACTAGTCTTTACTAGTGGCTTTTACCCTTTCACTGACCCCTCCTACCAATTAAAGATCGGACATTGTGATGGCCTATGGAACCGGACCAACCATAAAGATAGTAGGCTAAATACATCCTGTTCAACTACAAGTAGCTCCGTGTATTAACGAACGGTGAGAACATAGTTTAGTTGATTGAACCCAGTATGATTTTCCCAAACACCCTCATTAGCCAGCTGTACGCTATAAGCAGGATTTTTTTCCAGGGAGGAATACCCATCGGGTAAATTAAGAAGTACCTCATAGCGACCCCTCTTTAAATTATTGGGAAGGTTAATTGAATGCCGGATTCGATGGTGTCCGGGCAACCATCGACGAACATCGGCTGGTAATACAAAGGCATGAATGGCTCCCGTAGTGGTATTCCGTAGAATAAGCTGAAGGGGACGTGGGTTATAGGGGGCAGCATAGCCCACATTATCGATGCTCAGCCCAAAGCTCAACGGCTGCCCAACTCCGACCGTTTTAGGTAACTCGGCTTTGCGTAGTACGAATCGGTACCCAAGACGACGACGGATACTGGCAAGACAACCGTTGGTTTGCCAATCATTATTTACCTCGTTATTATAACTGGCGTTGAGATAACTATAATGCATCAGGGCCATCTCCTGCTCGGCGCGACCCAGCGGAGCGCAGTCATTTTGAGGGCTAAAGGCATCATCGCAGGTCTCGCCACCCACGGCTGTATACCGGCTATCCTGCGCCATGTATCGGCGTAGTGGTTCGGTGGCGGGGCCTCGTTTTGCCGAGGAATTACCCACATCATAAAAGGTACCGTAGTCATCTGCACTAGCCAAAAAGCAGTCGTTATGGAAACCCAGCCGCGCGATGGGTAAGCGACTTAAGCCATCTGTCTGAGCCATAGCCGCTGATGTGACCGGGGCCTTGGGTCCGTAGATAAATCGTTGCTTAATCTGCGGAGTACGTACTTGCACCATCCGGTCGGTGGGTAGGGCTTTCAACAGGGCCGCCAGCACTTGGTTGCGATCCTGCCAGCTACTATCAGGAACCACGCCCAAGCTATTAGTAGAGGCATCCCCAAAATAATCTGTAAAGTAGTTTTCTCCCCAAATCCCAATAAAACCCATCTGCAGAACGGCGATTACATCAGCATTCTCCTGAAGTAAAGGCATCAGTTGGCTAATATGATTTAATACAATGGCCTTGGGAGCATCACCATAAGGTGGACATATCTTGTATTGATCTGGGCAGTTACCCGTTGTGGTTTGGTCGGTGTAGGCAAAGCGGAGAATGAGTTTGATCCCCGCTGAGCGGGCAATGGCAAAATCAGCCCTGACATTTTCCAGAAAGCTCTCACTTAATGGAGTGGCCTTAAAGGTTTCCAGCCGATAACTCCGATACACCAATGAACAGAAAATGGAATAGGTCGCCTTCGTCATGCGCTGGGGTTGCGTTCGGAAGGTAGCCAGAGTAGCGGCATTAAGAGGAACAAATTTGGCCGAAGAAGTGGCTATTGGAATGTAAAATCCCCGTTCGGGGTTAGGAAAATCCTGCTGACTCTCTCGATAGGTCAGCTTCTGAGTTTGTGCTTTGAGGGTAGTCTGACCAATAAAGAGGTAGATCACTAAGACAAATAGCAGGCGTAAAAGGTAGTTCATGCGTACAAATAAATAGCGGACTTAGTTAGCTAAACACAACTGGCCCGGAGATTGACGATTCTCTAAATAACACAGGAATGGCCTCATTCAACGTGTTCTATTCTCTAATTTTAGGGTAAATTTAGTTACAGCTTTTTAAGCAGCAACAACGTTTATATAAACCGTTCATATGAAGCCGCTGCCCTCTACACTATTGTAAGTGGTCTGTTTTTTTGTACTACCCTGATGATATTGGTTCATCACGTCATTCCGCTGCCTAACTAGTGTTGGATCCAAGCCTGTGGGAACGCACTCCAGCAGTAGAGAAATAAACATTATTAAGCAGAAGTCGTTATCTATTATATGGCTTAACTGATTCTTTAGTAGGCCATATGGTGTGGATAGAACCGGAAAGCAGGCTAGCAATGTTGGTCTGTTTTTTTTTATAAGTAGCTGCGATATTCCGGTCATATCTACGTGTACTATCCTTTAATCAGAAGTTGACAATCCACAGGATTAGGTCCGGCTGCCGCTTAATGAACGTAAACGCCAAAAGTGGCTGGACGCTTATTAAGCCACTGACCCCAACCTGACCAGTGGCCCATAAAAAAGTCGGCTACATTCAAAAGCCGACTTTTTTATACACTTGTACACTACACCAAATATACTTGTACTTGACAGGATAAGGTAGCTAGTAAACACATTTCGGACACTTCACTCCCACCAGATACCATTAAGAAAAGTTATTTATGGACGGGGAGGAGTTGCGCTAGTTGAAGACGAATTAGTGTTCTGATTACCCCCCGTACTTTTCATTTTTCGGCTGCTTCGCCCCTTACTTTTGAATGACACTTTACTTACTGTCCCTGATTGGGTAGTGACAGGACTACCACTCTGACCGCTGGCTCCGTCATTAGTGGCACTACCACTCATAGAGCCATCTGTTGTAGAACTGCCATTTGCCGAGTTAGACCCCATAGTGGAGCGGCCACCGGATTTTCCACGACCGCTCCCCATTGAGCCTGAACCGCTAGTCGTTGCTGCTCCTACGGTTGAGCCATTGGTTCCTTTAGCCATACCACCTTTACTAGTGGGTGTTGTTTGCGCCTGTGCACTGAAGACGGCTACGAATAGCATTGTCCCCATTAATATTGCCTTTTTCATAACCTTGAGTTTTCTGAGCGTAGTTAATTAAGCTACCTAACAGAATAACTTTGAATAAGGAATAATAGATAAAACTATGTAGTCTTTTTAGGATATGGTCCTGACTTTACTATCTGGAATACTAGTAGAGTGAAGCAAGGTCGGTACACCCTCATGAAGAGCAAGCTTAAAATTAGCCACTAGCATCAGCATCCTTACCTTTTCGCTCTTCAGTCAACAAATCAGCATATAAAGAGAACTTAAAGGCTATTGATGTTCATTATTTACGGGAAGAAATGGTATGTGAAAATTGCAAAAATTAATTTACTGGTTTATAAAAAAAAGATTTTACGTCCTGATAGTAAAGTGAAGATTTACTCCACAGAATAGGGGCCAGAAAGAGGGCAGCTACGACTGCAAATGTCAATAATGTCTCTAATGGGAAAAAATAATACTGCTTAAACAAATGGAATGAGCTAAGGTGATTTAGGCAGGAATTAAAGGGAGACAAGAACAAGACCAAAAGGAGGTGAAAGAAAAAAACTTCTATGGAATTTTTTCCAAGGTAAATAAGCGGTTTATAGCGAAACCAATCTTTAAATTTCACCATCAAATAGCGAATAAGGATAAAAATAACGGCAATATTAATGCCTCTTAGGGGACGGAGATATTTTTTATCTGCCCAAAAATGTATGTCAAAATCAGTAGATTCAATAAGATGAAGTGAGATTGCGTTTCGTAAAATACATAAGCAACCTGCCAAAATGAGTGCACTATAAAGTACCGGAGGGCGATCGAAAATAAAAGCTAACTCATGCTTGAAAGACTTATAGCCCAGAAAAAGGCCCATGACAAATAAAAATTGCCAGCTAAGAATATCGAACGCCCCTGTATCAATCCACCGACCCCAGCTTAACCAAGTATAATTGAGCTGAATTTGTTGAAATGTACCGATTAAATATACCAGAAATGAAATCCCTAAAACCAAAAAATGTCCCTTGATATTTTTATGTAGATAGGTAATAATCCAGGGGACAGGGAGTAAAAACAGGGCATACATGGGCAGAATATCCAGATTCTTGGGTTGGTAAAGAAAGCCCGTAGCTAATATTGAAGCTACAAAAGGATGTTCCAGCATTGTAGAATAGTAGAGACCCCAATGGTTTTTAATTACCTCTAATGATAAAACAGCCAGTAAGCTAAGAATGAAGGCACTGATATGGAATTTGTAGATAAGCCAGGATCTATTAAAGGCAGTTCTACGAATATAGTATTCGCCTTTCTTTAAATATTTATTAGTATAGATCAGACCTACGGTGAACCCCGATAAAAACACAAACCCAGCGGCTCCTTCTACCCAACCAATAGCTTCTCTGGTTATACGAATGAGAAAATTATTTCCCGATATAAAATGATTGATTGTCATCAATACCAGTAAAAACCCTCTAAAAAAGTCTATCTGTTCATTTCGCTCCTGGCTTACAACGGGCTCGAATTGCTTTCTCTGGTTTTTCACTATAGCTCTTTACGGTCAACGAGTGATGCTGGGATGACGGCAACAGAAGCCAGTTTGTATATGGCTTCCAGTGTAAAATCAACAGTGTAGTTGACAAAAAAGAAGGATACTCTCTTAAAGGCCATTTATTTGGATTGGCATTGCGAAAAAAATTTGTAACCCGACGGGTGAGGTTCAGCTAAGAGAAAATACAGGAATCTTAAGAAATACAAATACAGTCCCGAACAGCTTTTTGGTTTACTAATAAATGGCGAATTCATCAGGCACTATCAGGAAATAGTAGATTTGCAGAAAATGGGGTTGCCATTTATTTTACTTCTTTACCGCCCAATTGAACGAATTTCTTTTGACAATGATGACACCGATAAGCCCGCGTTAAAAAGGGGATTAATCTAAGTACTATTGGCCGTCTGATTCTGTCTAGTTGCCCGGGAGCCGTTCCGCAATGAGGACAATCGCGCTGTAGCGTAAAGTGCATGTTGCTTAAGGGGTTAACCCTATTCCGTGGGAAGTCAGGGACGCTGTTGGTAGGCAGAAGGCTTATTCTCACCTGTACACGAAAAGCAGAGGGATGTTTTGGCTTACTTTTCTCTGCAGATTATAGAGAAAGGGTACGCATTTTACTCATCCAATAGAAGTCCGTTAACTAAACACGATAGAAACGGTAGCACAACAAAGATAGTAATGTTACTCATAACTAATACCAGTAACATCACTATCTTTTCCTTTCTACTTTGTTTGACTAGAAACGCCAGCCAGTGACAGTGAGCGACAAAAATGCCTCGCTTGGCTTGAGGCTATGATAGCCCACACGGATAGGTGAATTCCCTGTTTTGGAGCTGTCGATTGTCGATCATACTAGCTGATAACGCCTTACGCCAACCGTTTCTACTTTAAGGCTGCGTGCATGACCTTGTCCAATACCAGCTGATAAGCTGCTGCGGAAACGCTTACCTCTCCCCAATAGGGGTGATCCAGAGCCGCAATTAGAAAAATCAAGAGCCCGATCACTGCGGCTAACAGACTGACCAGTAGCCCATGAAACCAGAAATCCTTGACTAAAAAAAGATACGAAAAAGCCAGCGTCAACAGTGCCCCCAATATCACCGCATACCAGATCACCCCCGGTACACTCCCACTGATCGACTCGGCCCGTAAGCGACGCAGTTCCACCAGTGAGTTAAAGGTCCGAATGGCTTCCTGATGGATAATCTTAGTCGTTTCAGTTGTCGGTTCGAAACTCATAAGCTGGCGTTGCAGTCGAACCAGCACTTCCGACTCCCCGTCATGGATGAAACCCCGCTGTTGGAGGGGCCAGGACTTTTGTACAATGAACTGCGTATACACCTGCAACTGAGTTTGCAGGATAACTCGCTGGGGTAATGGATACCCCGCCAGATTCCGGTAGAGCACCGCAATACTGGCGGCTTCCTGAGATGCTAGCCCCGTGGCCTGGGTGTAATTACTCCAGGTTGCTACGGTGAGCAAGCCCAGCAGTAAGCCATATAACACCGTCACACCGGAAAAGAACCAACCTACTGTGCCGTTATCAACCAGGGTGGCAAACGTGCCCTGATTGATGCGTCGGTGAATAAAAAATAAGCCTGTTAAAGCCAAAACGACAAAAAAAGCAATCGTCAAAAAAGCAAATAGCCAGGTAGGCACATTATAAAGCCAGATCATAAAGAGTCCGCTATCGTTGACCGAATGGATCTGATCCGGCAGGTTCGTTGGTTGTTGCATTGGGTAAGCAAGCGGCTTAGGCCCAATGGGCTGATAGCACTCCGGGTAGATACTCGCCGGAGCGAAGAAATGTTTGCCAGTAAGCGACTAGCGTTTCGTTGAGTGGCCGGTTACTATGGCAGATTCCGGGTGTAGTAGTTCCAGGTTTAACCAGGGAGCATTCTGCTGGCCTTTCAAGCGGAAGGGCTCCAAACAATTAGTTGATCAGCATAGTATCGGGGTAATACCGTGACAAACAAGGTCAAGAAGCCCAGATAAGACCTATCAGCCGGGACCGGACCCTCGTAGAATTAACTTAGGTTTTAATTCGTTTCAGAAAGCTGTTATACCAACGGTAATGTGCGTTTTCATTTATTAAAAGTTGGTTAATAAATGAAACCAAGGGCTTAATCGTTGTAGATAGCCCGAACAGTAACCCATTATTTTTAACCCGTAACAAAAGTTGCGGCATCTGCTCGCAATGAAAACGCCCAGCGATTAAGCCAGGCGTTTGTTCATATTCAGGAGAGCCTGAATGACGAATAAATTCATTGTTCTTATATCGATACGCTACTTTGCCGTATCATCATGCTGCTCAGTCTTGGTTGTTGTCACTTCACTACCAGGAACATCCTTTCCATTTTCTTTGGACTCAGTCTTCGTTACAGTTGTATCCGTTTCCTTTTTAGTAGTGTCCTGCGTGCTCGTGTTAGTTTCTTCTGAATCTGGCATATTCCTTTTGTTTAAAGTCATTACGAAGAACCAGATGACAGAGAATATGTTCTGAAAATCAATATACGGGAATGGTGTTTTTTTGGATAAAACCAGCGCGTATCCGGCTTTAATTCATTCATAGACCTTTTCAGAATCAGTTGTTTTTAGCATTTACCTGAAGGTTACCCGTACAATTCCAGACTGACTAAATCTAATCAACTTGGAATCAATGATTTAACAAAAGTGGGCCGTATCCGCTTTTTAGAAGCCTGTTCATAAGCATAGCCTATAGTGAGTAACGCGCCTTCCTGATACGCACCGGCGATGAGTGAAAACCCGACGGGTAACCCATGAACGTTGCCCATCGGAATGGTTATGTGCGGATAACCCGCCATAGCCGCCGGTGGACAAAAATAAAATCCAGTGTCATAGTCGCCGTTAACCAGGTCAATGCAGCCCGCAAAACCGATGCTGGTACCGCAGATTGCATCCAGCTTGTTGTCGGCCATCAGTTTATCAATATACTGGCGCGAACTCTGCGTTTTAGTCAGTGCATCGGTGTACTCCTTACTGGTCAATCCCGCTTTGGCCTCACTGCTTTCGAGCGTTTCCTGTTTGAAGAAAGGCATGGCTTTGGCCTCATTTTGTCTATTAAAGGCAATCACATCGGCCAATGACTTAACCCCTGCATTGGCCGTCGACAAGTACCGATTTACGCCGTCTTTGAACTCGTATTGTAGCACCGTAAACTCTGCTCCACCAACATCATGAAGGCTTTTGAGTAGATCAACCTCAACAACAGTCGCGCCCTGTTTTTTCAGTACCTCAATGGCCTGTTTGTACAACCCGACTACACCTTCATGCCCTTTTAGAAATGATTTCTCAACCCCGATGCGCTTTCCTGACAAACCAGCTGCGTTTAAAAACGTAGTGTAGTCTTCTGTTCCTTTGCCAGTGCTTTCGCCGGTGACGGCATCAGCCGAATCGACACCTACCATTGCCCCCAGCAAAATGGCCGCATCAGTTACCGTTCGGGCCATCGGTCCGGCGGTATCCTGTGTTTTAGATATGGGAATAATTCCACTGCGGCTAACCAGACCCACCGTCGGCTTGATACCGACAACGCCACAAAAAGACGAGGGGGCAATTACTGACCCATCGGTTTCGGTGCCCACTGCAACAGCACACAGATTAGCCGATACAGCCGACCCTGACCCTGAACTGGAACCACACGGGCTACGGTCCAGCACAAAGGGGTTTCGAGTTTGGCCACCCCGGCTACTCCATCCACTGCTCGACCGGGTTGATCTAAAATTGGCCCACTCGCTGAGATTTGTTTTGCCTAGTATTACCGCCCCTGCATCCCGTAACTTAGTGACGACAAAAGCATCTTTAGCCGCTTTGTGACCTTCCAGGGCTAAAGCACCGGCAGTTGTCATCAGTTGATCGCCGGTGTCAATGTTATCCTTTATCAGAATCGGTATGCCATGCATCGGCCCCCGAACTTTACCCGCTTTGCGCTCTTTATCCATCGCATTGGCAATCGTTAGAGCGTCAGGGTTGACTTCAATTACCGCATTCAGGTTAGGGCCTTTTTTGTCGATTGCCTGAATGCGGTCCAAATACAGTTGGGTGATAGCCGCTGATGTGTACTGACCTGACTGCATTTTTTTCTGCAAGTCGCTAATAGTCAATTCATTCAGTAAAAAATCGTCGGTGAAGGCTTCGGAATCGTTTGCCGGACTTGTCTCTTTAGGGGTGGTCGTGCAGGCTGCCCCAACAAGCGAAGTAGCCGTAATACTGACGACTGAGCTATTCTTAATAAAACGTCGTCTGTTCATGAATGTGATTCGGTAAGTATAGGTAAAAGCATGGTTGTTTTTGGGCTATGGTCGTAGCCCCTGGGGTTAGTGACAGCTAGTTGATATTCATCAGGAAGTCGTTGGCAACATCAACTTTTAAAGTTAATAGATTAAATTAATTGAAATTTTTATTGATACCCTTAAACGTGCGTACTAGCGGGAATCTGTACCTTTTAATCATTGAGCCACGAAAACTACCCTCCTTGTTTAACAGGTTTTACTTTTTCCGGGAATCGAAATTTCAGACCCCTCAACAAATACTTGGGCGAAATGAATGACAGAGCGCATCGTTTACTAGTTATAGTCTGACGTGTTTAAGTGTAAGATTTCTACCACTTTCATACATTACTTGCGCTACCTTTTATGCTCGAACTCACGATACTGACTGTATTTATTGGCTATGTAGTCTACCTGCGGTATTACGCCGATCAACGGTCAAAAGCCGAAATAGAAGCCGATCGACTGCGCGAGGGGATTACACTCTACGAAACGGATCAATATGCTAAAGCGCTGACGTATTTCAATGACGTGATCAACACTCGGCCCACGTCGGCTGTTGCTTATCTTTACCGGGCCCGCATCTATAGGGCATTAGGCGATCCGCAGGCAGCACTCGTCGAGTTAAACCGAGGCAAAAGCTACGACGATACTATTGCCGAGTTGCACCTGCAAAGCGGACAGATTCACTACGAAGCCCAGGAGTATCCAACAGCCTTTCAGGATTTTGACAAAGCGATTTTTCACGCCCATGGCGACACGGCCGAGCCCTATCGCTGGCGTGGTCTAACCCGCCAGCAGCTCCATCAGGATATGGAAGCGGATCAGGACCTAGCCAAAGCCACCCAAATTGACCAGCGCCTGCGTGAGCAGATACCACTTCAGCCGCCAGGCAAACAAGCGTTCTTTGATCGACGATTGCTATTGAATGCCGTTTTAACCGCACTCAGTGGGCTGATTCTATTGTATATTATCAAAAAGAGTCAGGTTATTCACGGGCCGTATTTATGGGCTGCTGCCTCAGCCGTGGGACTCGGCTTCCTCGAACCGCGCAAAGGGTGGGTCTTGGCACTGATTCAAGCTCTTCTACTTGTTCTCGGTTATTATGTACTGGTCGGACCAGATCTGCTCAGCACCCGTCGGGAGGTTGAAGTGTTCAGCTTATATGGTTCGATTGGCCTAACATTCGCCGGGAGTCTGATTGGAAGTGTGCTGCGAAAGGCATATTCAACGTAACAACTCACCGTGTCTACTGGCCAATCCATGCCCGACGCAGGGCAAGCTGGGTTGGAGTTGGGTGGTCCACCAGGCTGATTGTGTAGTCTTTCGCATCGTACGCCATGCCGACTTTAGCCAGTGTTTCAGCCAGAGGAAGGGGCTTGCCCGACTCCAGATAGTCACGAAAGAAATCCCGCATCTGAGGGAACGTCAGTTGGGTCAGGCTGTCAAACAATTGATCGTCGACAAAGGGCTTGTGCGGCCCGTAGCGACGCAATAGCAACTGAATCAACTCCTGTGTACCCAGTTTTCCGCCCGATAATTCCCGGAGTTTGATGTCCAGGCAAAGGTTGAACAAAGTGCCCTTAAGATAGAAGTTGTAAAATTGGTCCTGACGGGTCGATACCTGCCGACTCAACTGCGTCAGGGATAGCGTGTCGTCATACTGGCTCATCGCTTTGGCTTTGCTTTTCAGCGTCGCCAGAAACTCGGGTAAGGTTTCCAGCTTCTCCCGGATGGGCATGTGAATCGTCTCATACTCCGTCAGACCCTCGTAGAGCCATAGATGCTCGGAGAAGATGGGCCGGCGAAAGTCGTAATCCTCAATTTGACGGGCGTGAATATTGAGGGGAGTCACCACATGAAAAAACTCATGGGACGCAATGCCCCGAACGTAGTTGGCGAGATTATCCCGGTCGGGCGATTCCAGCAGGCACAGCGTCGAATGGTTGTGCTCCAATCCATCACCAACCAGCCTACCAGCTCCCTGGTGCTGATTATAATAGATGAGAAACGTATATTTTTCTACCGGCAACGTGCCACCCAGATAGGCACGCTGGGCTTCGAGCATCGTTTTCAACGAGCGAGCCAGTACCGGCGCATAGGGTTGCTTGCCAGCCGCGTCGTACAGAGCCACCAGCACCCTGGTTGACCCGAGTTGAATCCAGGCGGTGTCGGGTCGGGCGTATAGTACGGGCGCATCCACTAACTCCCGATAGGTAGGTGCCTGCACTACATCCGTCGTATCATTTAGCGGCTGGGGCGTTAGATATGAAGCCCCATAAAAGCCGGTCGGCTTGGTAAAACGTACCTGATAAGGTAGAGCCGACTGACCGTCCAGGTAGCCAATGAAGGTGCTGTAGTTGAGCACAAAGGCACTGTCGGGATGGTAGGAGCTACCAGCTGAGCGGTAAAAAGCGGGTACACGGCCTTTTGTGGTGCTAAACTCCTCCCATGTTTGCGATACGGTATAGGTAAGATGGTGCAGGCGGCTGGCTTCGGCAATTGCCCAGCTATTTGTGTCTTGTCGCACCACGGCCAGCGGCTTATCCTGGAGGTCAAAAGCTGCGAAGTCGGCCACATACTGCCCAAAATTCATCGTTCCATAGATACCGGGCACCACTTTGGGCAACACGAATACCGCTTGCTTATTCCGTGTAGGGGGCAGCTGTACACTTACCCGTAGCCGGTGCTGCTCCAACTGGCGAAGGTTCACGGCATAGTGATAGCTCGTAGTCACGCCCGATGCTGTCCGGGTTAGTTTGGCTGTAGTGCAGGACGCCAATGCCATTCCCAGTAACGCCAGAGAAAGACCTATTTTTTTCAGGTTACGCATAAGTCAAGTTACGGTCGTGCCTTAAAAGTGACCATTTAAGTTGAAAAACAACTGGTGTATGAGTAAGGGCAGCTAATCACCAATCCATATTATACCCCTTTCTACAATAGGCTCCCGGAACCAGTACGAATACCGTCGTCGCAAACGGGCCCGTATCATCCACAAGCGATGTAAAGGTAAGCCATCACGTCACAACCTTGTCCTACCTGCGCACCCTCCCCTCGACTGATTCATCAAAAATAGTAGGCAAACAAGGATTGTAACCTTCTTGCATACTGGAGGACTCACCGCATCCTTGAACAATTCAGACGTAAATGCATCAATGTAAGCGAAGTCTCAAATGTTGCCGGGTGGCCAATGGTTAACTTGGAGTCGGCGCTCCGACTGCCGGTACGCTGGTATCCATACCTGACTTTCTATACAAGAAATGCCTGCAAAAATTTAGGTGAAGCCAGCCTTGATGAAATTATCACTACCGTCTGTTTGAAACTGCTTGACTTTTGTGTCCTTCTGTGGATAAATATGCAAATTATATAATAGACTGACCATATTTTCCATTGTGTATCCCAATACTCTTCGATCATTAACCCACCCCTTTATGACTTTACATGTACGTTCCCTTATGTGGGTACTAGTTGTATTGCTGGCGTATTGCGGAACGGCGCAGGCACAACAAGTTAACGTTACGTCTGTTACACCTAATCCTATCTGTGCCGGAGCAACTATCACGGCAACTTACTCGTATACGCTGCCTGACCCTGGTACCGTCGTATTGTATCTGAACGGACCCAATACCACTAATTTGCCAATCGGTGCGGCAGCGACGAATGGCAATAATGGGTCCGTTTCCGGAACCATTCCCGCTGATCGGGCCACGGGCTCCTATACCGTTTTCATTCGCAGGACCTCCAACATCTTACCGAATCCCATAAACAGTCCTGCCAGTAGTGCCTTCACCGTCAATGCGCAGCCTGCTGCACCGGTGGTGTCCCCCTTAGCTTACTGCCTGGGCACGACGGGTGTCCCCCCCTTGACGGCTACCGGCCAAAATCTGAAATGGTATACCGTTAGTACGGGGGGCACTGGTAGCACCACGGCACCAACGCCCCCAACTTCGGTTACCGGTACGACCAATAATTATGTGAGCCAGACCAATACCAATGGCTGCGAAGGGCCTCGGGCTACGCTTGCAGTGACAATAAGACCCTTACCCGACAAGCCCACGGTAGTCTCTTCGCTTTCTTATTGCCAGAGCACCAACCCTCCTTCGTTAGCCGCATCGGTCACTTCAGGCAGTAACTTAAAATGGTATGCCTCCGTATCTGGTGGCGTAGGTTCCAGCGTAGCACCAACTCCACAAACATCGACCGTAACCACGACTACGTATTACGTTACTCAAACCAATAGCAATGGTTGTGAAAGTGATCGGGCCGCCATTACAGTAACTATTAAAGCCACTCCAGCGCCACCAACAGTAACGACTCCCGTTACTTATTGTCAGGATCAAACGGCGACCCCGCTCTCGGCTACATCCGTTTCCGGCGGTACCTTAAACTGGTTTGGCCCATCCAATAATTCGCTGGGTAGTACGGCGCCAACGCCCCCAACAAACGCACCGGGTACTACCTTCTATTCGGTTAGCCAAACGGTTGGTGGCTGTACGAGTACGGCAGCT
The DNA here is from genome assembly GCF_042686045.1 of Spirosoma flavum. Taxonomy (NCBI): domain Bacteria; kingdom Pseudomonadati; phylum Bacteroidota; class Cytophagia; order Cytophagales; family Cytophagaceae; genus Spirosoma; species Spirosoma flavum. The sequence goes on along the minus strand of NZ_JBHUOM010000008.1, from coordinate 58,544 downwards.
CCCATTACGGTTACTGTCAATGCAAAACCGCCAGCTCCAACGACAAAGCCCGTGGGCGTTTGTCAGAACACGGCTCCTGTTTCACTGGCAACGGGCGTTACATCAGGGACAAATCTGCGCTGGTACACAGTTCCAACGAATGGAACGGCCTCTACAGTAGCGCCAACACCCTCGACTGGCGGCACCGGATCAACACCGTATTACGTTAGTCAGGTCAATAGCAATGGCTGTGAGAGTGGCCGGGCGGTTATCACGTATACTGTATACGCCTATCCATCGGCTCCAACGGTGAGTCCAACCTCATTAACATACTGTCAAAGTTCGCCGGCAGTGCCGTTGACGGCTACGGGTGTGCCCAATGCCACTCTAAACTATTATACCGTTGCTACGGGTGGAACATCTTCCTTGACGCTGACTCCTTCGACCAGTCAGAGCAACAACTACTACGTCAGCCAGACGCTCAACGGTTGCGAAAGTCAACAAAGAGCAACCATCGGCGTCGTCATTAATGCGCTGCCTGCCAGTCCCGCCGTTACCACGCCCGTTGCCTATTGTCAACTTACCGTTGCCGCTCCCTTGAGTGCCACTGCTTCCACGAACAATACACTCAATTGGTATGGCACAGCTGCCACGGGCGGAACAGCCTCGACAGTCGTTCCGACTCCGCCAACGACCACAGATGGCGCGTTTCCCTATTATGTCAGCCAGAAAGATCCGTTTGGTTGTGAGAGCCCACGGGCGCAAATCAGTGTGACGATCTATCCCAAACCCTCGGCCCCTACCATACCAGTCCAGCCCAGCGCCTGTCTGAACAGCGTACCCGCCCCGCTGGCGCAATCAGTCACGGCTACCGGTACCCTGAAATGGTATACGGCTTCGACCGGGGGCATCGGCTCAACGGTTGCGCCTACACTGTCAACCTCTGCCGTGGGATCACCAATCACATACTACGTTAGTCAGACGAATATAAGCGGGTGCGAAAGCGACCGGGCGCCGATCACGTTCACCGTTAATCCACTCCCGGCGGCTCCTGTGCCGACACCGACAACGCTACTCTATTGCCAGAATGCAACGGCCCAACCCTTAACCGCGACTGGCCAAAATTTAAAATGGTACTCAGTTTTGAGTGGTGGAACTCCATTGGCCACTCCGCTAACGCCGTCGACTTCCCAGGCGACCCCTATTACCTACTACGTGAGCCAGACCAACGCCAACGGATGCGAAAGCCCACGGGCCAGCGTCACGGTAACGACCGTGTCAAGACCCGTTGCCCCAACGGTTAGTGCCACACCGGTCGTTTATTGCCAGTTCGATACGCCTGTTTCTTTATCAGCCACGGCTATTACGGGCAATGCCCTAAGCTGGTACGGTACGAGCGAAACCGGTGGTACAGCCTCAACAGGTTCAGGTTTCACTGTCCCAACAACCGATCCGCCCGGCTCTACTCGCTATTACGTCAGCCAAACCGATGGTAATGGGTGTGAGAGCAGCACTCGGGCATTTATTACTGTAAAGGTGAATGCCAAGCCCGCTGTGCCCAACACAACTTCCCTTACGCTTTGCCTGAATGCCAGTACTGTTTCGTTAGCCACAGCGGTTACGTCAGGAAGTAACCTCAAATGGTATACTGCACAAACAGGCGGCACTATGTACGCTGTGACGCCTGTACTTTCCACTTCCGCTGTGGGGCCGACTACCTACTACGTCAGCCAGACTAGTGTCGATGGGTGTGAGAGTGACCGAAGTGCTGTTTTGGTGACGGTCAAATCGTTGCCTGTGGCGCCGACCATAACTTTCAACACCCAGAATCTGTGTCAGAGTTCAGTCCCCACCGCATTGACGGCCATCGCGACGGGGACGTTAAAATGGTATGATACTGCCAGTCAAACCTATACGTCGATAACGCCGTCGACTAATGCGGTTGGGCCAACCTCCTATTCGGTTAGCCAGACTGTCGATGGCTGTGAAGGACCAAAAGCTACGTTGACTGTAGTGGTCATCCCAAAACCGGTTATGCCAACTGTAGTTGGGTCGATTGCTGTCTGCCAGCTATCAACTCCAACTACCCTAACCGCTACGGGACAGAACCTGAAATGGTATGATACAGGAGGTGCGCTGTTAGCAACCGCGCCAACGCCACCAACATCGGCTTCGGGTACGACTGTTTACTATGTCACCCAGACCGATGCCAATGGTTGCGAAAGTGACCGTGCATCCATTTCAGTTCGTGTCAAGCCAAAGCCTGCGGCACCGGGAACGGCGGCTATTAGTGTCTGCTCTAACCAGGTTACAGCACTAACAGCTACGTTTGCTGTGGGCACTAGTCCAAACTGGTATGGAACAAATGCAACTTCAACCTCAACTGCACCTACTCCCGCAACTAACGTAATTGGGGCAGCGGTGAATTACTTTGTTAGCCAGACCCTGGAAGGTTGTGAGAGCGAAAAGGCGTCGATTGCCGTTACGATTAAGGCTCTCCCGGTAGCCCCTACCGTCAGTTCTGATCCAGTGGTGTATTGCCAGGGAATAACAGCGACAGCGTTGTCGGCGACGGCAACGGGCAGTTTGAGCTGGTACGCGACTCAAACAGGTGGAGCTGCTTCTGCTAATGCCCCGATACCGCAAACGACGGTTAGTATCCCCCCAACAACTTATTATTATGTCAGCCAGACAGTTAATGGTTGCGAAGGGCCGCGAGCGTCGATTGCCGTTACGATTAACCCCAAACCCGCCAAGCCAACGGTTGTATCTTCATTTACGTATTGTCAGAACACAACGGCGACTATCCTTTCAGCCACCGCACCAGGCACGTTGAAATGGTATACAGATACGACCAGCACCACAGTTATTCCAACCCCAACACCCGTAACAAACATACCTGGCGTTACTACCTACTACGTCAGCCAAACCGACGGTAAGGGTTGCGAGAGTTACCGGGCCACAATCACGGTTACGGTTATAGCCACGCCGGTTGCGCCTACTACTGCACCTATTAGCGTTTGCCAGAATTCAGTTGTCGTATTAACAGCTACGCCTACTACCGGAGGAATCCTGAAGTGGTACACGGCTCGAACTGGTGGAGTGTCTACGGCCGTAGCGCCAACGCCCCCAACGTCTACTACTGGTACAATTAAGTACTTCGTGAGCCAGAGTATCAATGGCTGTGAAGGACCAAGAGACAGTATAGTGGTTACCATTATTCCTCTGCCAACGGCCCCTATAGTAAGTATTACGTCATTCAGTTTGTGTCAGAATAGCACACCCACCGCCCTAACGGCCTCAGCGAGTGGCACGCTGAACTGGTATACAACAAGCGGGGGAACACCCACTTCCGTCGCGCCCATCCCGTCTACCTCTACTGTGGGTACCTTTACTTACTATGTTAGTCAGTCAGTCAATGGTTGTGAAGGGCCACGAACGGCTATTTCGGTTATCATTGCTCCCCTTCCAACCTCTCCGACGGTCAGTCTGAATACAATCAGTCTGTGTCAGAACAGCGTACCGACCGCTCTAACGGCCACGGCTTCAGTGGGCGGCACGCTGAACTGGTATACAGTTTCGACTGGTGGAGTGTCTACGGCCATAGCACCAACGCCCTCAACGTCAGCGGCAAACACGACAACCTACTATGTTAGTCAGACATTGAATGGTTGTGAAGGGCCACGAACGTCCATTACGGTCACCATCACCCCTCTTCCGGTAGTTCCCGGCATAAGTGCAATCAATCTCTGTCAAAACTCGACTCCCACTGCTCTGACGGCTACCGTTTCACCGGGCGGCACGCTCAACTGGTATACAGTTTCGACTGGTGGAACAGCGAGTTCTATCGCGCCAACCCCGCCTACGTCTACAGTCGGCGCTACTACGTATTACGTCAGTCAGAGTGTCAATGGTTGTGAAGGACCACGTACAACCATGACGGTCAACATTCTTCCTTTACCGGCAGCGCCTGTGGTTAGTACGAATACAGTTAGTATTTGTCAGAACTCGGATCCCATCACGCTAACAGCTACTGTCTTACCGGGCGGCACGCTCAACTGGTACACCGTCCCAACCGGTGGAACACCAACATCAGTTGAGCCCATCCCGCCTACGTCTACGGTAACTACGCTTACGTACTATGTGAGTCAGAGTGTGAATGGTTGTGAAGGACCACGAACGACCATTACGGTCACGATCAAGCCACTACCAACGGCGCCCACAGTCAGCACAGCTCCATTGACATATTGCCAGGGAATTACAGCTGGTGCGTTAACTGCGACACAGACCAGTGGCGGTATTTTGAACTGGTATGGCACTAATCCGGGAGGCATTCCTTCTCCAGTGGCTCCTGTTCCCTCAACGACCACCCCAGGTGTATCTACGTATTACGTAAGTCAAACCGTGAATGGTTGCGAAGGCCCACAGGCTGCTATCGTAGTCCTTATTCAGGCCACACCAGCCGACCCAACTGTAGGCGCAACACCAATATACTGTCAAGGCGGTACAGCTACCGCCCTCTCGGCCATTGCCTCACCGGGCGGCAGTCTGAACTGGTACACGGTTCAAGTCGGCGGAATTGCATCGTCAACACCCCCAGTTCCTCCAGTCACTACCTCCGGTACCATTACGTACTACGTCAGCCAGAGTGTTAACAACTGTGAAGGACCACGGGTTAGCCTGACAGCAACCATCAGAGCCGCTCCTGGAGCGCCTGCTGTCATCCCTACTCTTGCCTATTGCCTGGGGTATCCCGCCATCCCTTTAACTGCCACACCGGCAGGGGGTGGCACATTGAATTGGTATGCAAATCCAACGGGGGGTAGTGCTTCCTCGGTGGCACCCATTCCCCCGACCACTACCGCCGGAACAATTCTGTATTACGTGAGTCAGACTGATGCCACTGGTTGTGAGAGCACCCGAACGTCCATATCTGTCAAGGTAAATCCACTTCCTGACGCTCCTACTACGACACCCGTTAGTGTTTGCCAAAATGCAGCTTCTCCTCTGTTAGCATCAGCCGTTTCGGCAACGGGTAGTCTGAACTGGTATACCGCTCAAACGGGCGGAACACCTTCTTCGGTGGCCCCTGTCCCCGTAACGACCACTGCCGGAGTACTCACGTACTATGTGAGTCAGAACGATGTCAATGGATGCGAGAGTAACCGAAGTCTGCTTTTAGTTACCATTACGCCACTTCCAGCCGCACCGGCTGTTGCAGCAATAGCTCCTGTCTGTCAGAATAGCACACCTATCGTTCTGGCGGCCGCCGGACAAAGCCTAAAGTGGTATACTGATGCAACGTCTACGGCCTCGTTAGGTAGTTCGATTATACAGCCCACGACTCAGGCCGGAACGTTTGCTTATTATGTCAGTCAAACCGTCAATTTATGTGAAAGCCCACGAGCGCTGGCTCAGATTGTTGTCAACGCGCTGCCTGCCGCTCCAACGGTTGTTGCGGTTCAAAATAGTTGCCAGGATGCGTTGGCCCAGCCTCTTACGGCTATTGGTACGGCGTTGCAATGGTACGATGCCAACGACAACCTGATTTCGCCCCCAACGCCGGTAACCAAAGTAGACGTTACTCAAACATATTCCTACAAAGTGACCCAGACGCTTAACGAGTGTACGAGTCTTAAAGCTGCGTTGACGTATATCGTCAATGTTACTCCTCCACCCACGGTCGTCTCACTGGCTGCTTACTGCCAGAATGAAACGGCTAAACCCTTACAAGCTACGGGTACTAATTTACAATGGATCGATCCAGCCGGTGCCATAACGACTGTGGCTCCTACTCCAAACACGACAATTGTGACAGCTGGAGCCAGCTATTCGGTTACTCAGACGAGTCTACTCGGTTGCGAAAGCCGGAAAGCGGAGATTAAGGTGGTGGTCAATGCCCTGTCAGTAGCTAAGCTAGAAGGTACTGCCGCTATTAGTCTTGGTAGTTCAGCCGTCCTCAGCCTGACACTCACCGGGACGGGACCTTACACCTATACCCTGTCGGATGGAACAACGGGAACGGCGGAATCAACGGCGAATTCGGAGACAACCGTCAAGAAAATTACCGTTACGCCGGGTGCATCAACGACCTACACAGTAACGGCTATCTCGAACGCCTGTGGTGCTGGTATTGCAACCGGGGCCGCTGTTGTATCCGTCAAAGTCCCCACCATTGCTACTGCCGCACTGTCAACGTCAACGGTTTGCACGGGTGCATCACTTACGGTGCCGTTTACGACCAGCGGAGAATTTACACTGGGGAACGCATTCACCGTCGAAATTGCCAGTGCTGACGTGGATTCAGCGGCCCGAAAATATATTCCAATTTCGAACGGCGTTATTCAGGGACCAACTATTGTAACAGCTATTCCAGGTACGATTGCTTCTGGTCAGTATTATATCCGGGTAAGCGCATCGAACACGTCTTTCCCGATTTCGGGAACGCGAAGTCCAACTCTGTTGACCGTGCGGGCAGCACCAACGGCTGCTTTTATTGCCAGTAAGAAAAATATTTACAAAGGCGAACCTGCTGAACTATTCTTTACTTTATCCGGCGATTCGCCGTGGACCGTAACCTACGCGGCCGGTTTGGAAACCAGGTCTATTGCCTCCACAACGAATCTATATTCGGCGACCGTTACACCAGCTACGACAACGACCTATAAGTTAACATCCGTCGCTAATATTTGCGGTTTGGGTAAAATTGAAGGTGCTGATACGACAACGATTCGCGTCGATATTCTACTGGCCGAAGCCGATCCGTTCATCAATTCGGTGAAGGTATATCCGGTTCCCACGGATGGTACCGTAACTATCGATATTGATGTGCCCCTTCAAAAAGAACCGGCACAACTACAATTGATCAGTTTTGATGGCCACATTCGCGAGCAATTAACCACCCGCCAACGACAGACAACCTTATATTTAGACAAGGAGTTGGCTGGAACATACCTGCTCTATATCAAAATCGGGAATCAGTCGACGGTACGTAAAATTATTAAACGATAGAAAATCGTTTTTGTAAACAGGAAAAGACCTCAACAAGTAGCACTAATTTGGCGCTACGGGTTGAGGTCTTTTTCGTGTGAAATCAGTCTATCCGACGTAATTCGTTTCAGCCCGACATCAATCGTTTCAATGAGGCAATAGGCCCGGCATCGCTATGCAACGCGTATTCCAGCAAACTCGCCCGAGCAGAAACCTCCCTGGATTGCAAGCCACGCAACTGCTCCCATAGAGCGGAATGAAAAGGCTGCTCTATGGTTTGAGTATGCAACAAAAGGCTCTCCGTTTCACTGTATAAATCGGGTTTCAAGCTCAACGTATGAAGTTCCAGCGAAAGTGCCAGCAGGCTAAAGTCATCCAGATGGCGGCTGTAGTCAACTGGTGTGCGTTGGGGATGACGATACGGTAACGTGCCTGTTTCAGAGGCATTTAATCCATCCAGAGCCGGTACGTAAAACCCATCGTAATCAATCAACGTCAACCGGCCACTTCCGCTTACCATAATATTATCCGGCTTTAGGTCGCCGTGGGCAAAAGGCTGGTTGAGCAGCCAGTGAGTCATTTCATCAAACTGATTGGCTAATTGCTGCAAGGCTTCCTGATCCCGTTGGCGGCATCGTTCGGCTACATAGGTGGCAAGTGGCTGTCCATCAACCCAAGGCATGGTAATCAGGTCAAATTCGGCAGATGTCCCGAAGCGCGTATCCACCCATATCTCGTCGGTATGATACGTAAATGGGAGCAGGTAACGAGACGAGTTTTCGACTAAGTAGCGCGAAATGAGTGGTAAGCGGAGCTGTCGCTGGGGAACCTCCCGCAAAAAACACCGTAAGGCCACCAACTGCCCTGTCCGGTTATCCTGCATCCGAAAAACAACCGCAAAGTTACCGCTGCTAAAAAAAAGCTGACCGTCGGGTTTGCGCAGGGGGACCAGATGGTTGAGCGTCTGGAGAGTTAGTGTCGACAACTCAATGGCCTGGAGGTATTCGCTGATAGATGGGTACATGGGCGGGACATCAATCCTCGATTAAAATACAGGTGTAATCATCCGCACCCAACAGATTTTGGGCTCGAAGTTGTTGGGTATAAGGTAAGAACGTTTCGGGCGATGCCAATGCCATTCGAAACGGATTCCAGACAGATTCTCCGAAACGGCCTCCCTTGTCTGACCAATAACCCAGATGAGCTTGTGCCCGATTTCCCAAAGCGGTTGGTTGTTGTGCCAGCATTCGCAATGATTCAGCATCCCCATGCAACGACGCATAGGCCATAAGCAGGTATTGGCCCAATGTATCCGACAGTAGCGCATACTGCTGGCCGGGTTGGTGCGGCCAAATTCCACTTCGAAAACCAGGAGGGCTGGGCGGTGCCAGCCAATTTATCAAGTAGGGAGCAGACTCAAACTGCCGTAAATCCGGATTAGCCGCCCCTAATTTGTCTGTAATTGGATGAAAATACAGGGCCACGGCATCACCATATACTGTCCAGTGCAGCTCGTCTGCCCTGTAATGTAGCGTGGTCAGGGTAGCGCAGGAGCCTTCGTTCATAAACTTGTGCTCGATGAAATAATCGGTTTCTGCCTGAGCTTGATGCACGTTGAAAAAGTCTTCCCAATGACCATCTAACCAGTTTGCCATGTCAGTCAGTCCACTGAAAGGCACGGCAGGAACCTGTTGTACCAGGTGTTGCGCCCATTCTCCGGCGTAAATACCCGTGCCACCAGCTCCGTCAGCCACCGCCCAAATGCCCGCTTCATCGGCGGCACGCCAGGCGTCTTCATTGTCCGCGTAAGCGGGGGCTTCTTTCCCAACCGACTGCCGATGGCTTCTCATGAGTCAGTTTGCAGGTTAGCAGTGAAACTCTGGTTGTGCTGGGTGGGTGTGCCGATGTTCATAAACTTGACTAACGCATCCATGTCAGCATTGCTGCACATGCCCACATACGTCGTCCGTTGATCGAGGCCAAATAGATTGGCAATATCGGCGTGGTAGGAAGCGGGCATCTCGCTCGACATGTCGTAGAGTAGACGTGCGTAAGGATCGTTGCCCAGTTCGCTTGCTTTGTAGGGGAAAAGAATGGTTTTGCCGTGTTCGTCGGACACATGAATATTCATCAGCAGCACATGGCCGTCTACTGTATGCAGACTTTTCAGCCGGTTGCAGCAGGCCAGCAGTTCCTCGGTGGTTGCATCGGTGGCCACCCCGTCCGTAATGTTGATGACCGTCGGCGGATATACGTCTTTGCCTGCCTGCGTGTCCAGCCATTGTTGCACCAGCGATTCGGCCAGACAGATAGCGCTTTTCATGGGCGTCCGGTGCCGGTGGACCGCATTCAACCAGACAGGGCGTTTTTCCATAACTCTGATAACCCGCCCCCGGATAGTACGTTCGGTGGCTATTTCGTCTACCCGAACGGCGGCTCCGGCCAGTTCGGCGGGTGTGAGAAAGGTCTTACCTGCCATCGCCCCTGACCAAAGCAGGTTGGCCTTATCGTCGCTGAAACCGCCGTAGCCAATGAGTGCAATGTCGTAATAATGCCGAATCTCGTCGCCTTTCTGGCAGCGCAGGACCAGTTCCAGCAGGATCTGATTGATAATCTGAGCCACGGCTGCAGCTTTGGAAAGCGATTGCCCCCGGTACGTCGTTCGCTCATCCATTGACCCCGACTGGTCAATCAGGAAGAGAAACGCCGTGGGTGCCTGCCGCATGATCTGGGCTGAATAAGGATGGGCTTTTATGGGCTGTTGCAATGCGCCCTGCACTACTCTTTGCAGATCAGTAATCGGGAGAGTATACGTTGGTAAGGACTGGAGGTCGGACATAGCGGTGGAGTTGGCCTTACAACGATTGGAGGTGGTGTTTCAAGTGGTCAATTTGTTGGAGCATACTGTCTCGTAGGGTCGAAAAATGGGCAATTAAGTCCGTATTGGCAGTCATCAGTCGGTAAGCATCGTCGGCTTTTAGTTGATCAATCTCCGTTTGCAGACCAGTTTGGCGATTTGTAAGCCGCCGGTGCCATTGTCGAAGTTCTTCCAGATCATAAATCGTCTCGGGTTGGGCCGCGAACAACCGCCCATCATCCAGTTCCTGTACCAGCCGACGGATAGCGACCAGATCCCGGCATTTATACGCGTCGTTGAGTCGCATCATATAGGCCGTAGCTTGGGCTGTGCGGTCGGGGTCGTTGATATGGCGGTCGGGGTGGGCCACCGTAACGGCTTGCCGATAAAGTCGCCGGAGTTCATGCTCGTCCGTTTCGCCCAGGTTAGTGGGTTGATGGGCAATGGCTTCCCGAACAGCCTGATTGGTTTGCTCAAAATGATCCCGCCAGTTCTGGGCTTCTTCGGCGTCGCTCCGCCGACCCGTTTTTTGAGCCTTATTGAGTGCCAATTGCATTTGTAGATCAATCGTCTGCGTCAGTAGGTCGCCGAGGTAGAGCCGAAAAAGCCGGTAGTACTGGTCGATCTGGTATTGACAGGCCGCCTTTTCTTCCTCAAGCTGCGCAATCTGGGGCTCAAGCACCCGAATGTGGGCCAATAGGGTAGCTTTGGCAGGATGGATGGTAAGCTGGGACGGCTGAACGTTCATCAGCATCAAATATAAGCCGATTTTTGGCTTAGCCTATCGTCTGACAAGCGATTAAAAAAAAGCCTACCGTTTGTTTGAAATAAACTCACTTCAATTGCCTGATTCGTAGTATTTAGTAGCTTAGAGTACATTTTCAATCGAATTGCTGTCCAGCTATTCGTTACGATCCTAACGCTTACCAATCGGCCCATAAACAGGCTGCTGCAGTCCGACTCACAGCTTAATGGGTGGCCTTATTGCAGGGCCTGATGCCTTACTTATAATGACGATATCCACTAAAAGCTGCATTCTGTATGCAAAGTCAACAAAGTAGCCATTCTACAAAGAGCAACCCTGAAAAGAAGGGACGAAGAGGGAGTGCAGAGTTACCTGCTATGCACGGCCATCTGCACTCCCTTAAAAAGGAGGAAGAAGAGGAGGAAGATTTGAAAAGCAAATTGAATCCGCTGAACTCTGGAGAGGTGTTGACCCTACTAGCGAAGCCACGAGTGTTTAAGGGGCCTGAAGTCAAGATTCAGGATGAGATCGTTAGAGGCTTGGAAACGCAAATTAATATGCTTGGAGTGGAAGAGCAGAAACTATACGCGGCTAATACTTGCGTGGGTGGAATTGAATTTACGACATCCCCATATAGTGACCTGAAAGATCTAATCACTGGTGCTAAACTGATCGATCTAGATGGGAATTGTATAGGCAAGAGTTCCTTTAATTTAGCCAAGGCAGCCGGAGTTGAAAAGCAAATAATTACCAATACACTGGCTACCATGGAAGCGGCTGGCCAGCTCGACTATTTGCGGAAGAGTGGGTTAATTGGAGAAGACTGGAAGGTGATCGTTGAGGTGCATTACTACCGGGACAGAGACAAGGGCCAGACTAAGTTCCACAAGGATACCAATGGGCAAACCCTGTTTGTTAATCTCAATTTCGTGAATGATGAGCCGGTTCCAGGTCCCGAATTCATCATCAATCCAGGTAGCAATGAAAGATATGATAAATATATTTCGGAACACATGCCGCCAGTCTTTGTTGAAGACGTACAAAAGGCAAAGCTGGCGCATGGTACGCCAACAGAGATCGGAATGACCGTCATTCCGGTGAAAGGCGTTGTGGCATTTGTTGATGAGACCATGCACCATAAGACGCCAACGCTAGGGCATCGTACGGCTAACAGCGGGGCGATCAGCATGGCACTGTCAAAAAAATGTCCTGTGGAATATAAGAATGTGAAGGAAGGCTATGAAAAATACAAAAAAAGATGGACTGAGTTGTGGGAATTCACCGGCTATATTGATAAAAAGTATCATAAGAATGCCGATGTCTGGTTCGCTCTCTTGACCAAGCTTGATGATTCAAACGCAAAATTCAATCGGAAAGAACTCAAAGATATTCTTCCAAAAGCTGATTCTCTCGATATCGACACATTGATTGAAGAATTAGTTGAGCAAGGCGGATCCCATGATTTTGGTGAGGCCAGTTTCTATTTTGCGAAGGCAACGAAGGTGCCTGTTAAGCGGCCAGGCCAATTACCGTTGCAGAGGCAGATGAGCCGAGCGTTATTAACTGATACGGCACCGAAGGCAGTGCCGGGCAAGCGCACATTTTTCCGCACATGGGTTCGTGCTGTGAAAATCAACTAACCGGGCCGAAATATGTACCAGAGTTGAGGCTGTTTCTGGATTTACTCTAGTGATGAATATAACCTTTGGGGTACGTAATTCCGTACTGATTCTTATTATGAGCGATTTTATTCACCTCACGAGCTACATAGCTTTGATACTTCTGCTGCGAAGAGTCCACTATATCCATTTTAAGGCCTTCATATAGCACGGCTAGTCCCCCGCCAACGGCGTCGTTGTAGGTTGTTTCATCCCACGATTTAATAAGACTGCCCGCTTCTTTCAATTTTTGAATTTGTATTTTGATGGCATTGAGTCTCACCTTGGCCATATCTACTTCCTCCTTCGTCAAGAATTCACCATGCTGTGCACCACTACGATCGATTAATAATTTTTCTAAGCCCATTTCGCTCATGGCCAGCATTTTTTCAGCCGTGTTAATATCTATTTGTGTCTGTGTAAACTCTAATCCACGACTCGTATCATACGTACGTGTAGGAGCTCCTTTTTTAGGGTCATTCGTGTATATTTTGAAGCTTCCGACAGCGTTTTGATCATTAAATTTCATAGGCTTGGTGCCAAACGCCTGATCATTATCAATTCCATGGACTGACTGATTGATTAAATCAATAAAGATATTACCATGGTGGCGATCTGTTTGACCAGTTAAGGCATCGAGTAGTTGTAGATCTGATAATTCCTTCTGAATTTTTCCACTAAAAATGACATTACCCAAATAATTTTGCTTTGTGTTATCGTCTAATTTAGCATCAGTCATTATTTTTTGATGATCGCTCAATAGGTCTTTTATGCTCATCGATGTAGCGGGTAACATAGATGAGATACCATGTATCTCACCATCTTCGTCGAGTGCGTATTTTTCATTAGAAAGCACACGCATGTTTAAATTACGAGCCACTTTCCAGGAAGCAATCTGACGCGCTAACATGCGTGGGTTACCCTTTTTCAAATTCAAGCCTAAATTAGATGCACTGACATTATCTAAATCCGCTCTTTTTTTTGCAATGCCCGTACTTGTTTTAGCGCTCCCTGAACCAATGCCTTTCTGCAAATTAACTACAAACGTATCGCTGGCTGTTGTCTTTTCTCTTTCTTGTAGTTGAACAATTTTGTATTTTACTTTTCCTTCTGCAAGCTCATTATCCTTGAATATTTTAATTTTTGATACGGCGCTAAACTTCTTCTCTTTTCCAGAAGTAAAAGGTGTTACCGCTAATGTAGAATTGACATGATGCAAACCTCTGTTCTGACCCAGTTTTTTCTGAGGCTTTTTATTCTTATCTAACATCATGTGATTTCTGTCCAGTTAAAATTTGGTTTGTGCTTTAGGTATCACTTAGCCCCAGAATACTATTTTGGCAATAGCCTGGTTTCTATTCATCTATTTTGAGATTTACCTTCGTTGAGTTTGCTTTTCAATTTCCTCCAGCGTTTTCCCTTCTTTATGAAACTCACGCTTGAGGCTGGTTATAATGTCATCTTGGCTAATGGGGCGTTGGCGCTTCACGGCAATCATGACGCAGGAGCGTAAAACGTTCATGATGATGGCCCCGGTGATGGCGAATCGTTCGGCCAGCTTGTCGAAATCAACTTTAGCATCAATCTCCACCGATCCGGTGAAGGCCTGTCGCCACAGTTGCGCCCGTTTGGAGACATTGGGCGCGGGGAAATAAATCATGGATTGAAACCGGCGGGCAAAGGCTTCATCAATATTGTCTTTCAGGTTGGTAGCCAGCACAATGACCCCCGGAAAATTCTCCATCCGTTGCAGCAGGAAAGCCACTTCCTGATTGGCGTGCCGGTCGTTGGACGACGTGGTTTCGGTTCGCTTACCAAACAGAGCGTCGGCTTCGTCGAAAAACAGAATCCAGCGTCGGCGTTCGGCTAAATCGAATACCCGGCCCAGGTTTTTTTCGGTTTCACCAATGTACTTGGAGACAATCATGGACAAGTCGATTCGATACACATCCAGGCCCGTCGATTTTCCTAACAAGCCCGCTGTCAGGGTTTTACCCGTGCCCGGAGGACCATAAAACAGGGCGCGATAACCCGGTTTCAGGTACTTTTTTAACTGAGGGTTTTTTAAAATAGAGTCAGAGTTGTCAATCCAGGTTTTAATCTCCTGCACCTCTTCCATAATCTGAAAGTCTATTATCAGGTCATCCCAGTCTAAAGAGGTTGTTACTCGACTGGCCGGAAAATCAGTACTATAATCCGGTCGGTTGCTTTCGCCCGTAGTAAGCAGCGCCCGGTATTCGTCCGATATGGTTATAGACCCGCAGGTCTCGGGTTCGTTGGGGCCGGCAGGACCAACCAGAACAATATTTAACTGCGTAAGCAGCGACTCATGGAATAGGTGCGTCTGCAACCGGATACGGCGTATCAGATCACCCCCGGCTACCAAAAATAAAAGAGTTTCTACGGTTGGCAGAAAACCACCCCGATTGTTGTCCCGAATACCACCAAACTCGGTAAATGCCCGGTCGTATGTGCTGTTGCGGGTATAAAAAAAATCGAGTACCTGAGGACGGATGTGCGGAGCAAGCGTCATAATCAACATCAGTCGCTCGTAATTATCTAAGCCATGTTCTCGAACTAGTCGGGCGTAGGCAGAATCACCCTCGGTTAAATCAGGCTCATCAATTTCCTCAACAGTACTGTAGGGTCCTTCCTGTTCAAAATAGAGCTGCAAACGAGCCCCAATGACCGTTTCCAACCAGTCTAATTCGCCTTGCAGGGCAGTAGCATTGGCCGTAATGGCAAAGAACTCGGCAATTGTTACATCGCTCATTTTTTCATTTCGGTAAATTTTTCAACTCGTTCTGAAGCTTCTGGATAGCCTGTGTCTGTGCTTGTATCCGGTGGCGGTATTGCACTCTGGCAATGCCCCAGCCCAGGCCGAACGCCATTCCCAGCAGAAGCAGGATTTCAATTAGCGCTACCCAGGGGTTTAATGGATTCATGGCAAGAGCTGATGATTAATGTCTCTGGATTCACCCCGGCGCATCTGTTCCTGCCAGATACGCAGTTCGTCCCAACGTCCTTCCGCAGCTAGATAGGCTTGATTTGGCCAGGTAGCCGGATCATATGTATGGAGTAACGGACCATGTTCGGCCAGTACCCGCCGAACGGTAGTCACAGGTGTTTCGGCCAGTTGCGTAAATCGAAAAACACCGATGCTATTCAGAATGGCTTCGGACTTTGAGTTAATTCCGGCAATTTCCTTCAGATCATCTCGACCGGGCATCGTGGCAAATACTTCTTCGGCCTCCAGCTCTACAATCTGCTCAATATCAAGGGCATCCTGCAAAACCCGCACCTTATCGGTCAACTGGGTTAACTGACGTTTGAAGCGTTCCCGGAAAATAAAATAAGCCAGCACGGCCGTTCCCTGAAGCATCAGGAAGTGCAGCAGACTGGCCTCTTCGAGGTGAAACGGATTCAGTTCAAACATGCTACCGTCGTTCTACAAGCAATGTTACCCGCCGGTTGGCTTCGCGGCCTTCCGGCAGCGCATTAGAAGCAATAGGCGCCTTAGCGCCCTGAGCAACAATTCGGAACCACTTTTTAGAAGCGCCCTGTTGCATTAATTTATCCCGGACTGCCATAGCCCGAAGTTTTGACAATTGTAGGTTCCGCACTGCCGTTCCTACACTATCTGTATGACCTGTAATAACCAGCCGTTCCCGTCGATGGTCGCGCAGGAAGGCAATAGCTTCGCTGGCAAACCGTTCGTTGTCAGGCGTGTGGATATATTCCGTGCTGCCTGTTGGGAAATACAACTGGAGCGAATGGAACAGATCAATATATTTCTGGTGCCGAGCTAACCAGTCGGCATCAATGAGTATCGACTGAAAGGAAAACGACAGGGCACTGGTTGAATCCTGAACAAAGGGCAGCGATTCAGATGCCTTTCCCCAACTCTGTACCTGGTCTTCGGGCACGCCAGCCGCCAACAGGTACTGCAGAACGCCAAGCGCCCGAACAGCCCCCAGATTCTGAATCAGCGTCAGTTTACTTTCGGCAGGCGTGTTATAACCTGTTATGGTGAGCAATCGGCGGGGATTAGCCATCAGATAATCGGCCAGCGTATCCAGTGCTGACCGATCACCCAGTGATTTCATTTCTGACCCTGCCTGATGAAACAGACTGCCTGGTAACTGAACCCGCAACTGAGTTCCATCAATGATGCGCACAGGGGATAGAACCGGTTCTTCTGATAATCGAATACGTTTGATGTAGAAAATATGTACCCAAACGGAAACGATCACCCATATGCCCAGAGCCACCCACCATACCCATAGTTTACTCATGCGGGATCAACTAACTATTAAGCGGCCAGCCAGCATCATATTTGGCTAAGCCGATATCTACCTTTTCGGCTGAAATAGATATATCCGCGCTGAAGTTGCTGGAACCAGCCGGTTGAAACCCTTCTTTGTAGCTGGTAATATAGCCATTCGTAAAAACAACGGATCGGAAGATACCATCTTTACCGGATTGCCAGAATTCGATCTTTCCATCAACAGCCTTATTCTGGGAGTTAATCATTGCATCGATCAGTTTTTCGTTCTGGGTTATTTCGATTGTGAGCGCCAGATCGCCCGCCCGAACGGCCGACGAAGGGCGACCTTTCTGATCATAATCCCGGGAGAAGGACGTGCCAAAACTGAGCACGTCAAATTTATCGGCTCCAATTGTGAGGGTTGCTGTAAAACCTACTGCTGCATCTGCTGGCATAGTTTTTTTAGTTAGAGGGTTGGACTATTATTTTTTTACGGGCCAGCGCTGATCCAGTACTGCTGTTTGAATCGTTATTTTTTCGGCTGAAAGCGTGAGTGAACATGTGTAGGCATTACCAGCCACAGAGAAGGACTCACTGTAGTTAACGATGTAGGCATTTGAAAACGCAATCTTGCGGGTTACGGCATCGTCACCAGCGTCCGTAAATTCCAGCTTACCTGTATCAAAAGGTTTGTTTTGCGAATTGACCATGTGCTCTACCAACGCTGACTTGTCAGTAACCTCAACAGTAAACGAAAACTGGCCGCCCATAACGTGGCTGGAGGGGCGTCCTTTTATGTCAATGCTTCTGGAGAAGCCAATATCTCCTCCCAGAATATCGAAAACGTCTGCTCCTAATGTAATTTTACTTGAATAAGGCATAGTATAAGTTGAAAAGGTTAAAGGGATAAATTTTTAGAAATAGCCAGATTAAACGTGCGGTTAGATCTGACCATAATCAGATACCCATTCTGGACTTTCAACATCATCACCCCGGCGGCCATCAAGTCGAATGACAAAGCTCTTGGCGGGGAAGTACGGAGTCAACCGAATATCTAAGTAGATACGGTCTTTCTCTTTGCTGTCGCGCTCAAGCCGGACAATACGGAACTGGTCGATCAGTTTATCAGGCCCCTTAACGCTATCCAGGAAGCCAGCGATTTGCCGACGTAAATCTGCTTCGATGAGCGAGTTCCAGTTTTCGAAGGCCCGGCGGTTCAGGAAGTCGAACAGCACTTTCGTGATGTAATCAAATACCCGTACGACAGAGTACGTTTGCAGCCCGATATTGTCACCGTTAAAAAGCGTTTTGCTACCGAATGCCATTACCCGACCGTACTCGTCGATCATCGGCACTAAGTTCAGCCGTTCAACAGCCGACAGTTCGCTTTTCCGAAGCGGGAACCGAACGCCCGATACTTCGTTCATGCCACCGTGTTTTTTACCGGCGGTTACCTGCGACATGAGTGTATAGTAAATTTTACCGGCCAGGGCAGCGGATGGTGGTACATACAGGTTTTCTGTTTCACCTACCTCAGCCACTTTGCTACGACCCACTACCCAGTTGCAGGTCATGACTACGCTGGAGCGAAACAATTCAGCTCCCGTCATATTGGCCGTACTGAAGAGGTCAATAACGTCTTCGGAGCTTTCCAGATCGGCGAAATCAGTGAATAAAGTAACTTTGTTAGCATGGGCAATCTTAGCCCATTTTTCCAATACTGCGTTGGACCCCATAAAGCCGGGAACCACCAGGAGGGAATAGTTCTGCCGAAGGTCGAGCCGGTCGTAACTTTGTTTCAGCTCATCGGCAATGTAATCAATGAACCGGGAGTTGTCTAAGTCGGTCAATTGGTCGAAACCAGCGTTGACAATCGTGACGTTAGAGAGTTTTTCAGCTTCTGCATTCTTATAGAAAAGAGATAACGCCCGATAGCTTGTTTCCAGCTCACGCGTGGTCTCCAGTGTGGTGAGCAGGTTTTTACGCAGATTTTCTTCTACCGCAGCCGCCTTATCATTAGCTGTGTCGAGCATTTCGTTCTGGTTGTCAGACGAACTCAACACCTCAACCCATAGTTTGAGTTTTTCTTTCAAAACAGCCCGTTCACTAGCCTTGGTAGGATCGCCCAGGTAGATTTTCTTGCGGGCTTTACGGTCTGGATTTAGATTTTGTGAACCGTCTAAGAAGCTTTCGACAAAGGCATAACCACCAAATGCTGACAGAGCGGCCAGGCCGGGTAGAGGAGCACCGGCACCACGGCTAACTGTCGGCCTTGCATCGGGTTGTGACTGGGATACTACTGGTTCGCTTTCCATATAAACGTAATACTTGAATAATAGATAGAATAGAGGAAATTAGTTGAACAATGTGGTTAAGCGTCTACCTTTTCGTTTGCGTCGAGTTCTGCAATCAGCGCTTGCAAGGTTTCAATCAGCGCGGCTTTGGTGGCGGGATTGCCCAGAGACGTTTGCAGAATCCGGTGTCCTTTCAGGCGACGGCTTATCTGCGTATATTCCTGGTATTGAGCATCCAGCGAGCGCAGAAACGGACTTTGGGCTACCATTTCCTTGACCCGGAAATCGGCAACACTCCGAAATTGCATGGTTTCTTTTGTTGGCATTCCGTCGATCGATTCCATTTCAACCTCAACCTCCGGCTTGAAGTGGTCGAACACGGCCTCAACGGTTTTCAGGCCATAAGCAACCTCCGGGTTGACAGGAGCCTGCTGCGTAAGTTTTTGCGCCAGTAACGTACGGTTAAAGGGGATATTAGCGATGCCCTCGGCTGAGTCGGGCTTGATCTCGTTACCACCTATTTCGAAGTCAAACATGTCTTATTTTGGCTGAATTTTAGTTTACCAAATCTATTAATAAGAAAAGAGGTGGCAAGGCCTGTAATCCAGGCAAAGGGGCAATTTCAAACAAACGGTATCTTTTTCTGTTACCGATCAAGATTGCCTGATTTTCAGCCCCTATTTGAATTGTATCAAAGCCAGCAAAAAGAAGTTCCTATTAGTCTATTTAGTCTATCTGCCAGATCAATTCACTGGTTTCGTTATTCAAGCCCACGTTCAGCATCTGGCCTTTTTGCAATTGACCGGCAATAATCAGGCGAGAAATTGGCCGACGTAGTTGATTGCGAATAATACCGGCCAGTGGTCGGGCGCCGTACTGGGGGGTAAAGCCCTGCAAGGCCAATTGCCGTTTAGCCTCGTCGGTTATCGTTAGCTCAATTCCCTGTTGCAGAAGGCTTTTATGCAGATGCGCCAGTTGTATTTCAAAAATCCGGACTACATTTTCCTCCTGAATCGGTGAGAATGGAATAATCTCCGTAATCCGGGCCAGAAATTCCGGTCGAAACTGGCCTGTCATACGCGTCATCAATTGCTGAGATGTTGGCATTCGCCCCGCCTGAAACTCATTGGTAATCCACTCACTACTAATGTTGGACGTGAAAATGAGCAACGCATTAGTGAAGTCGCCCTCTTTACCCAGTTTATCGTTGAGCCGACCTTCATCCATAATTTGCAGAAACACATCGAAAACGGACCCGTGCGCCTTCTCAATTTCGTCGAACAGCACCACCGAGTAAGGCTGTTTTCGAATTTTATTAACCAGCAAACCGCCTTCTTCGTAACCTACATAGCCCGGAGGAGCGCCGTAGAGCAACGCGGCTGAATGTTCCTCCTTAAACTCCGACATATCAAAACGAATCAGTGCCCGTTCGTCATTGAACAAAAATTCTGCCAGCGACTTCGACAGTTCAGTTTTTCCCGTACCAGTCGGGCCTAACAAAAAGAACGAGCCAATGGGCTGAGCCGCGCGCTGCAAGCCACTGCGTGATTCCAGAATGGCGTCGGATAACGCATGCAAGGCGTGGTCTTGTCCCACAACCCGGCGTTGCAGAAAACTCTCCATCGACAGCAGTCTCTCTTTTTCCTGGGTCTGTACTTTGCCCATCGGAATGCCTGTCTTGTGCGCGACCACGGCAGCCAGATCATTGGTCGTAACGGTTGGCTCCTGTTGACCGGCCAGCGTCTGAAAGCGCGTTAACTTGGCATTGATATAATCATGATAGGCCGCTGCGGTTTCCAGTTCGGTTGGGTCAACCTCATCTTCCCATTGGCCCAGCAAAACCGGGCTGACCTGATGATGCAACAGTGTGTCCAACCATCGGTATTCCTCCAGGGATTCTTCCGGCGATAAGTCTCGCTGGCTTAATTCACGAACGGCCTCTTCAAACCGGGTCAGTTCAGTGCCGGATGTTTCAATAGCCATGCGGATAGCCGACATTGTCCGGTCGAGCAAATCGAGGGCGGAGTCAGGCAACCGACGTTCTTTGCTGTACCGGCGGGCCAATCGAATGCAGGTTGGAATTACGTCCGGCTGAATTTTCAACTGGTGGTGCTGCTCATACGCCGGAACCAGACCGATCATCATTCGTTCGGCCACTTTTTCGGTAGGTTCAGCTACTGTCAGAAGTTCAAACCGGCGACTCAGGGCCTGATCAGGTTCGATAAGCTTGCGGTATTCTTCGGGGGTAGTAGCGCCTATTACTGTCAGCTCACCCCTGGCTAATTCTGGCTTCAGCAGATTTGCCACGCCGTTTCCGGCAGACCCTTTGGGGTCGAGCAGCATGTGAATTTCATCAATAAAAAGAATGCATTTTTCGTATTGCTTTACATCTTTGATGACTGTCTTGAGCCGATCTTCAACCTCACCTTTGTAAGAAGCTCCGGCCAGTAAAGCACCAGGGTCCAGTTCCAGCAGAATAGCATTCTTCATTCGGGCGGGCACCAGACCAGCAACAATCTGCTGCGCCAGCCCGTCGATCAGCGCGGTTTTACCAACGCCGGGGTCACCCACAACCATCACGTTAGGCTTGCTGCGCCGACCCAGAATTTCGAGCATGGTACGCACCTCCTGGTTACGCCCGACCACAGGGTCCAGTTTGCCAGCGCGAGCCTGGGCCGTTTTGTCAATGCAGTATTTGGGCTGTTCATTATTCGTCAAATTACTGGCCTGACCGTTACTTTTTGTGCCTGCTCCTGGCTGACTGGCAGCCGGAGAAGCGGATAAGTCGCGCAGAAAACGCTCGAGCAGATCGCGTTCCTGCAACGGTAAGGAGCGAAGTTGTTCAGCCGAAAAGCCAATGCCGGGCTTGACAATAGCCGCCAGTACGCAGATGGTTTCAATGTAATCCAGCCCCAGCTTGATCCGCAGGAAATCCGCTTCGTTCATCACCCGGTCCACAGACTCGTCGTGTTCCGGTTCGGTCACTACAAGAGCAGACCGGGGTGATTCTTCCATCCAGACTTCGGCCCAATCGAAGGTATAAGCAACATCCTGACCCAGCGCATTCAAAAGTGCACTACCACCCACGTCGTCGTGGAGCATGGCCCGTAGCAGGTGGGCTGCCGAAAATTTTTCGTTATGGTATTCGCGGGCCAGAGCGCGGGCAATATGCAGAGCTTTTTCAACCGATTCGTGTAAAGGTAATTGGCGCATATAGTATTGATGGTTAAGGGAGGTTTCACTTAAATAAGTCTTCGCTAATCCAGTAATAGGTCCGTCCGTTGGACATGAAACGGCTATTTCGGAAGGTCGGTATCCGGCGGAAATAGTCGCGCCGTTCCCGCATCAAATACAAGACCTGAGTTAACAACGCGTCGGATACTTGTTTACGATTGTTCAACTGACTGATTACAATACGTTTAAACAATGGATTGGCAACAGGCAAATCCAGAAATCCATTTAGTAACTGGTCGAGCGTCGTCGTCGTAGCACTTGACAAGCCAACTTCACTCAGGGTTTGGCGATACCGGTGATGGAGCCGCATCCGGTCGAAATAGACGGCAGGGTCGATGTCATCGCCACACAACTGATCCAGCCACCGGCCAATACCGTCGTATTCATCGAGCGGCAGTAAAGCAATATATTTCCACCGGGGGCCGCCTTTGAGAACCGTCGGCGTGTACGCACGCGTCATGTACGGATAGGCGTCCAGACGCGTCAGCGTAGAGGCATTGGCGGGCAAATTCAATCCCGTAGAGGCATAAACGGGCGTTAACTTTGGATTGACCCGATCACCCAGAGGTTCCAGACGCTGAAACGTACTTTCCAGGGCCGCAATAACGGTTTGAGATTCATGGGCGACCTGCTGAAACAGGCTGTCGGTAATTGCGTATAATTCTTTGAAGGGTAGCGACTGATTTTTTCGGGGAAAAAGAACCCATCCGGGCACCATACTCCGCTCAGGGTAAGCCAGTTGATATTCGTTACGGTCGCCCAGCCGGTGATTAAACTCATTGGTGGGCGTAACCATATCTGGCCGAACAAGTCGGTTTTTCTTAAGAATGCTCCCCTTATCGGCGATTTCCAGCACAAGTTCACGGGAGTGAAGCACGAAATTATTGGCGATGTCTCCTGAAGCAGCGTAAACCTGAAATGCCAGCAGCCGACATTCTACACTTTTCAACGCCGACGGCACTAAAATTCCATCGACTATTGATTGTATGTCACCATTGATGCCTACCAGCACTAAAATATTGTTCTCATTGGGATGGGCAGCAAACTGCTCCAACGCTTTTCCAACACCAAATCGAACGCTTTTAGCCTCTGGATCTGACCGGGCTTTGGCGGGTGGGCTACCTTTTCTTAGTTCATTCAGTAAAGTTGTATAGTTAGACGTCAATGGGGTTAGTCCAACATTACCTCTAACCTTATTATCATCTGTTTTTTGGTAGTCATTATAGATAACGGCTCCTACCTGTAAATTAATAGCCCGAGCCGTATCCTGCGACAATTGAGTAAGTGTAAACTGAATAGTATTCAGTAGCTCACCCCAATAAGGTTGCATGTCAGAACTGCCTTCGATTACGTAAATCAGGTTATAGCGGCTATTACGAGCCAGGATATTCGTCAGCAACTGACCAGCGATTGGCTGACCATTGACATTGAGGACAGGTACCTGCCTTTTTATTAGCAGAGGTGTTAGTGCATTCGTCTGCACAACCATCTGGCTATCTTTGGGGCTTTTATGTTGGCTGAGTACGGGATATTTAGTTCCCAGCTGATTCCAGGAAACCGCCGAAAAAGAGCTGCTCAAAACAGTTGAGTCTTTCCTCCCCTGAGTGGCTGCTGTGAGCGATCGGTAAAGAGGGATGGGTTGAGGCTGTTTATTTACAGTGTCGGTTTCTATAAATAATCGCTGACCAACGGTCTGCAAAACCTCAATGGGTGCCCAACCCAAAAGGATCTGTTTGACGCTGTCGATTGGAAACCAGGATGCCCGACCGATCAAAACCTGCCGACGGGTTTCGGAAACTTTGTACACATAAGCCAGCTCATAAAGCCGCATTTTGGGTTTAGCTGAGGTTTGCTGGCTTGGGTCCGCAAAAAGCCGCACCGAATCATTCGAAAAATACCGTTCAGGATTGGCAAGCAGGGCAGGCTGAGCCAGTACGGCACTGAATACCTGTGCCCGGCGTTGGTCGTCCGATCGAATGCTTTGGTTCGCTAAGAGGAAGCGGCTCTTGGGAGCCCACCCGTAATAAACTACCGACTTGCGATCGGTGATAACTCGTCGCGAAAACTTATTGCCGATGGGTAGCGCCGGGTCATACTTGATGAGTTTCAAATAACCGTTTCGCTCTTTCAACACATAAAATGCTTCCATAAAACCCAGTTTTCGAAAAGGAATGGTGCCATTCGAATTGCGGAAGGTGTTGTTGTTGTTTCGATCCGAAAAAACAACCCACGGCGCGACACCGGGGGGTTGAGAACTAAAATTAGCGCCTTCTTTAGAAACCGCTAACCCTGTTTTAGACGGGCTGGCGTTGCCCGAAACAGGCACCAGATTTTCGGGCTGACGGGCCACTCGCAGGAAAAAAGGCAATTGGGCCGTCGCCAATTCAGGACAACCCAACCAAAGCACCACAAAAAGGAAACAATAACGGAAAAGGTCTACCCAGCGGGGCAGATCAAGCAAACGGAACGAACAGCAAATCGACAGACGCTTCATGGTTTATGCTGAGTCACATTTAAGCGCGTAACGCAGGATGTAACCGAATCGGCTACCACTGATATGGCATCGATACGAACGCCCCGATCGAATTGCAATCCCATACAGTACGAATAAAAATCGTTGGCTTTCGCATCGTTAATGCGTACAGTTACATCATTCTGACGGCATAAGTATTTCCTTAACAGATAATCATAATGAGTATTAAAGGCCTGACCGTTAGCAATCGACTGTAACCGTCTTCGAAAATCACTTTCGGTGATATCCAGCGAATCAACTGTAGGGGCGAATTTGTTGAAGCCCCGGATAATCGTGACCTGCTTCCTGATTGGATACTTGGTTACATCGGTCATGAGTTCGACGGTGTATTGCTGGGGACGAGTGTAGTTTTCCAACGTTGGAAAACTGTAAATAGCCGTTTGATCGCGTGAATCAACTTGACCGCTTGATCCAAAACGCCAGGCAAACTGACGGGCCCGTCCCCCAACGGCGGTAAACACTAGTTTCTCCCGCTCAAAGCCCGACGTAGGACCCTGTATCTTTACGATAGAATCCTGCTCATCAACAACTGCTTTTGGTGTAATGACAACCGAAAAGGTTTTGACTATTTTCTTATCGACCGTCAGGCGAATCAAATATGTACCCGGCTGATAGTAATAAAACAGACCCTGCGCTCCCCGGACCTCTTGCCCGTTACCGAATTCCCAGCGCCACCTGCTGGCCTCACTGGTGCTGTCAACGTAGCGAATCGGTTGCCCGGCCACTTGCTGATAGGGTTCCACTTTAGCCCGGATCTCGGGTTCGGCAGTATAGTGATACAAGACAAAAAGTACCCCTACAGTTAGCAGCAGTGCTCTGGCCGATAAAGTCATTTTGCTGTTCATAGCATTTATCGGGAACTGGTAACAGACGGCGTTGCCGCAGCAGTAGACGGACTAGAGCCGGGAAACAGACCGACGCTGCAATCATCCAACTGTTTACGGAATAAATTAATATTGGATTGTTTGCTCCAGACCACCTTCTTATCGACGTACATCATCTTATAAAAATCCGCAATCTGCCCAAAAGACCTGAACTGGATACCCTCCGCCTGCTGCCCGGATAGCCGCCGAATCTCGTTCAGGTGATCTTCAATTTCGACCTCTACGAAAATGGCGTTGACCTGGGGCTGGTATGCAATGATAGACCGATAGGCCGAGTCGAGCAGGGGCATATTTTCCAGTTGATTTCTCAGGATTTGCTCTTGTTTCTTGATTTTGTCCGACAGGCGTTTCGATTCAGCCTGTGAATAGGTGTCATTACGAAAGGCAATCCAACTAATCATGATGGATAAAATACTAATTGCTGATAATAGGTAAATAAACTGAAGCCGCCGTTCACGCGTCGTAAGTCGAAAAAAAGTTTCCATATCCGATTGGTTAAAAGGCGCCAGCTCCCCCACTCCGTTTACGCTGCCGATGCTCTTCAACCGCCCGCCGTAGACAGTCCTTTAGTTCGTCCCGAAGATCTCCTTCTTCAACCATCGCTTTATTAAGCGAATCTTTCATCAGGAGCATCTCATTGATGTGGCTGAATAATCGGTTGTAGACGACAAAATACCGCTGCGTTTTTTGCTGCTGCGTAACCAGTTTGGTAAATTCTTCTTTCTTTTTAGTAATCAGGCGCTGCATTTGCCGATCATCCCGAATGCGATCTGTATTTAATAAACTCATGTAGTTGTAGAGAGAATCCACTTTGTCTGTCAGCATAGCGTCCCTTAAAAAGATTTGATCGAACGCTTCCTTCTGCTGACTTAACCGGCTTAATTGGTTGGAACTGGTTTTGACATAAGAATACACGCAGGTTATAGTTACCAGCAATAAACTGGCAAACCAGGCCATAAACCGGTTGAATGCCTGACTAATCTCTTTATGATTTAATGATTTCATTCGTTCAAAAAAGTTCTTTTGCGGAAAACTGGTAACTTGTTCATCAAATCCCTCAACTCCGTTCTACGTTCATGTCAATCCCTGGTCAATCAGCAGTCTTACCGCCCTATTTTCTTGATCTGCTTGATGTTGATTTTAAAGCCGAAATTCTGGCGGCTTCCTTCGCTGATCGACAGGTGTCTCCCGAACGAATTATCATCAATCCTACCGGACTTTATAGCCGGGCTTATTCTAAAGACATTGAAGACGTAAGTGACTGGCTGCTGGATGGCTCCACGTTCATCTACAACCGCATTGACACGCCCCGCGAGGGCTTGTTCGATATGCTGCCTCAACACCTATTCTTTACGCCCAGTGACTCACTTCGATCTGGAAACGCCGACCAAATTCTCGACGATATACGCAAAGACCGCGACGAAGAACGGCAGGGCCGACTGTTTTTCCTGCCATTCGACGCCGAACTAAACTATCTGCGGACGTTGTCGGTGCATTACGACAGTTCCGTTGACCACCTGGACGGCGCCACTGCCATCATCGATCAATTCGCCGAACATTGGCCCATTTTGAAGGCCATGAGCCGGGTACAAGCCGGGCTATTTCTGCAAATATTACCCTGGCTTCACCTGCTCCGTAGCAATCTACCCTGGTTTAGCCGATTTTTACAGCTTTTCTTAGGTGTTCCGGTACACATCCAAACGGGTCGTCGACTGCGCGAATCGACGCGGGCCGACAACTTACCAAGGCTGGATAACTGCCGACTGGGCATCGATTCCGTAATTGGTGACCGCTTCGACGATGGCCGAAACGGAGTACAGATCGTCGTTGGACCAGTCCCGGATGCGCTAATAGCGAATTTTTTGCCGCATACTAAAACGATTGACTTGTTGCATAACCTTATTGATTATTTTCTTCCAATCTCAAGCGAAATATCGGTTTCTGTTAAAACGCAGCCAACCACCCCAAATACTCCTCAATCGACAGTCACCTACCTGGGTTACAACTCCTTTCTTTAGATGGTCATGCTCATGGTTGTCCTTTATTAGTCGGCGATGAATCTGGTTTCGGCGGTTCAGTTGGTACCATATTATTTTGTAAATACTTGTTCTTTGTCGCTTCGTTTATAATTATGCTACATCCATCCGGTTCAACCATCAGATAATAACTTTGCAACATCTCACGGTTGCTGATCCGATTGATAACATATTGATACACGGCTGGCCGGGCAGGCAGGGTTATAGCGTTAGGCCAGACAAAATTTGGTTGCTGCATTGGCCCTTCATAAATAAGCCTGGGCATTATTTTCGTAACAGATTGCAGTGAATCGGCTGGCGCACTAGTCTCACTGGTAGGCTGTGTTTGACTGGTATCTGGTCGCCGGGTTCTCGTTTTGGACCGTTTTGCGACTTCGATAGGCTGGCGCTTAACCTGGGTAACCACGACCGAATCGAGCACATACAGTCTGAGCCTGAATAAATTGACGGGTTCTCGTGGCGTCACTACTTGAGACTGAGCCACTGGTCGGTTTTTTAAGAAGCCAAGCGTTCCAACAACGGGTTCACTACGACACGATTGTTCGAATTCATCGCTCCGGCTCGTGTGAACCGTATAAAAATAATAACTGGCGGTATCGGGTAAAGGCACCTGCGCGGGCCAGACGAGCTGCGGCTCCTGAACCACTTTTTCGTACACTACTTTATTCCCCGGCAATGTATACAGCCGAAATGTATACCGTTCGCCTTCGGTGTAAACGGGGGCACTGCTGCGCCATTTAAATACCGGCAGTTCGGCTGTACCCACTTCGTATAGGTTGGGTTGCGCCGTATCCAGCAAGGGGGGATAACAGACTGGTGTTGGTGGCACCGGAGGGGCTGTTTTAGTCCGTTGAGATGAGGGCGAAAACCGGTAAGAAATCTCAGCCTGCACGCCATACATCTTCAAATCCACGCGTTTTTGAAAAAAGTTATTATTAACATTCACCTGAGTATACCCAACTGAACTGTACGAATCATTAGCGGCTAAACCCAGACTAAGTTGCTGTGTAAACTGGTACTTAACCCCAACAGAGCCATTGAACCCCAACCTAACGCGTTGACTACTAGGAATAACTGTAGTTCCCAGTAACGTGCCAGTCAGCAAATTATCCTGGGTAGAGTTAAGTAAGTAAGCGCCCAAAATGGGCGCATCATTGTAGAACAGACCACCCCGCAGGTTTATATCGAGTGATAATCGCCGGGCAAGGGGAAACGAAAAAGCAGGGCCAATGGTCAGCATAAAGCTGTGCAGGGACGTCAGCGGTAAGATGCGGGGGAATGGGTATTTTGGGATCGACGGGTCTTGCCTATATAGGTCGCTGACCGCTAGATTTTGGTAACCGATCATGATACCTATTCCCCAATTAGGGCCAACAAAATAATCGGTCGCCAGACCAGCGGTAAGCCCATTCGTTAAATAGAGGTTTTCATTCAAATACCCTTTCTGGTATTGTTGATGATAGCCGACAAAGCCGCTCAGCCGCCATTTACCGGGGGAGGTATCAATGGTAGTTGATTGAGTTAATGTTAAAGAGTTCGTACTGTAGTTTAGTGAATCCTGAGCCCCAGCCTGATTAACCAGTGCGAGAATAGCAGTTCCAACTAAAAACCAGAAAAAGATACGCATAAACAATATACGTGGATAAAATCTAAACATGTGGCGTCACTTCAGCTAGAAATAATCGGTACGGAGTAACCTGCCCCGAACGCTGAATTAATTTCTGGAGAAGACCGTCCAGCACAACGCCCCACTCGGTTTGAGTCAGGGTGCAATCTTCAGCCGGATACACGGTAATATCGACTGTACGCATTAACCCTTCTTTCAGGGTGCTGCCCGTAGCAACGCCTTTTCGAATGGCCACCGATTCCAGCAAAGGCCCCAGTTCATGGTGAAAAAAGGACCTGATGTCTTCCAGCGTTACAACACGCTGATGGGTCATGAGCGCGTACCTATACGTCTGTACGCGATGGAGGGCAGAAGGGCGACTACGGCCGCCATTAGTGGTGGTCAACAATTTGATGCTATCGTTTTGCAAACTACTGGTGCTGTATGCCTGTAAGTGCGAGCCAGCCGGAATGCGGTTTGCCGATTCACAATTGGTTGTCCAGAAGTCAACCTGCATGGTATCTCCTTCGTCGAAAGGCTTGAAAAGCACATACTGACTAAGGGCTATCGGTGTGGTAGAGGTGTTCTGAATCTTACGCTCAAGCTGCTCGATCTGGTCCTGAAGTTGGGTCAGCAATAACCGCACAGTATCCTGCCCATAGACCGCAAAGGCGACCGACTCATCCCGCAATAATTCTAACAGAAATGTTAGCTGTTCGCGGGCATTGCGAACGTCAAATCGCTCGACTCCACCCCGACGAACAGCATACCCTCCCTCGCTAATGTGGTCTGCCTTGTGGAAGGGGAAAGGGGAAAAAATCCGTTCCTTGCTATCCATAACATTCCTGACCAACAGCAGCGTTTCGAAAGGACCCGTTCGTAGTGGCAGGAGATTGTAATTTGCCGTCGTCCGGTAAAGAATCCGGTTGGCTTTCCGGTTCAACACCGGGAAGGCATTGAGCTCGACCGATATTTTTTCGAGAACCGTTTCATCAAAGCGAGCCGGAAAGGTAACCTGTAGCCAAAGCAGCGAACCGCTTTTCAGGGGTTCGAGTTTTGCCGGACCGAAAGCCTCAACGAAGGCGAGCGGGTAAGGCAACTTAGAAGCCTCCAGATGATCGACTTTCGTTTTCTCAATATGGATAAAGCGGGGATGGTACGTCAGACGGATGTCGTTTTCGAGCTGGTAACTAATTTCGTATTCAGACATTAGTTGGGCCGGACCGTCGACCACGCGTCGATTGGTTTCCTCATAAGCCGGACCGATATCTGTCGAAATGGACTGGCCGTTGAGATGCCAACTGCTTAACGGAAGCAGTGGAAATAAAGTCTGGTGATCCACGTCGCTGGGCCAGTCAAAGAAGAAATTAACCCGGTCGAGCGATTCGATAGCCGGATTAAGCTCTAAACCGATCCAGAGCGTTTTGGGAGCAAGTTTTTGTAGCGGCAGTGTTTGGGCCACCAGACGTTTCCCCAATTGCGGATGAATTGAATACAACTGGGAGCCAGAAGCCAGGTAAGCAACCCGACCATCGATAAGCTTTACGGACTCAACGGGAGAAAAAAACAGGTCCTGCAAACTGTCTAGTTCGCCCAGCAGTTGCGACGCGTATTTCTGCTGAAAGAGGAAACTTTGTTCCGGCCGTAATTCAACTACGGGTTCGGCGGGGTAAGCCTGTACAATGGCGTGGGCCGGGCGGGGAATGGTCAGCAGGTCCGGCGTCAATAGGTCGGCCAGCTTCTCCAGCACGCGCACCTCTGAGCCCATAAATTCATTACTGACTTTATAAACTTCATTAGCCAGCGTATCAATCAGCATCCGAACGAACGAGTCGAGGTGATTCAGATCCTGAACACCCCACATTTGCATGATGTGCAAAAACAAACGCTGTCGGATAGCCTCTTTTGAAAAATAAGACCGCTGGTCACTCAGTGGCATGGATGATCATTAAGTTAGGTGGGAGTACCAGAAAATACATTTTATCAGCTCGAAAGCTGACCCAGGTGTAATTGGGTCGAAAACCGGAAAGGCTCTTCCGTTTCAGCCAGAATAGCGTTTATTGTCACGGTCGCCAGTCGTTGGTATTCCTCCGGAAGCGCGTCAGTTCGGTGATCAACGGATTGAAATTGTACCGTAACACGTGGATTTTTCAGACGGCGTTCGTGCTGCAAGATGGCAACTTCGAGAGAGTCGCACAAGTAATTAATCCAACGGCCATTGCTAATCGTACGGTCGAACTCAATATCCCATATTTTGCAGCCGAACGAACGGTCACTTCGCAGCTCTCCGTAGTGGGTATGGAGTAACAAATACAGCACCTGAGCAATCGAAGCTCCCACGCCACAGGTCGGCATTTCTTTCCCGGCCATCAATGGACCAAAACGGATAGGAAGACGGTAAAACACTTGATTCATAGAAATTTACGAACTCAATAACGGCGTGCTCCAACAAATATCAACCAATAAACAAATTTGGTTGGTAATCGACAAGCCTTTTCTTACATTCGGTGCGGTTAATTCCGGGGCTGGAATTCAACCATACTTACTCCCGCAGGTGCAAACCTGGCCGGGTAGTCTTACTTCTATTCGCTTCCCTTTGCCATGTCCGTTTACTCCATTGTTACTGAAACTACGTTGCTCATTGAGGGAAAACGCATCTCGACCTTCCACTCCCTGACCCTGCAACAGTCCATCCATACGACACATGAATTTCGATTACTTTTTGAACACGATGCCATTGAAGAATTAGTGACGTTATTCTCGGATCAATTTGATCAGTTGCACCGCAAGTCCATCGACATCACCATTAAAGGAGATGCCTCTGGATCGCCCCTAGAGTTCAAGGGAGTCATCACACAAACCGAATTACGACAGCAGGACGACGGGTATTGGGGCCGCATGACCCTAACTGGTCACGGCCATTGTGAATCCCTACGGACAGTGCCCGGCACCCAGACATTTATCGACAAATCGATTTCCGATGTGGTGACGGCCTGCCTTAGTTCATATTCAAAACCAAAAAAAGTAACGGCTCCGCTCGGACCGGCCAAATTGCCATTCTGCGTTCGTTACCACGAATCGGTCTGGGATTTCCTCAAGCGGCTAGCCTATGATTTCGGGGCGTGGTTTTACTACGACGGCAGTCAATTACAGTTTACAACCAGTCCTGGTACGGCATC
This sequence comes from Spirosoma flavum, assembly GCF_042686045.1. Lineage (NCBI taxonomy): Bacteria > Pseudomonadati > Bacteroidota > Cytophagia > Cytophagales > Cytophagaceae > Spirosoma > Spirosoma flavum. Next base: position 26,282 of record NZ_JBHUOM010000008.1, on the reverse strand, counting down.
GGCATTGACGCTAACGTTTGGGGCCAATCTGGTTCAGTTTCGCACAGGCGTGCGGGCGGTGCCAACCTATTTCAAACACTACGATTATCTGCCGGAAGATAACCGTCGATTGGAAACCGAGACGGGACAGGACTTGCTGCCCTACGGTAAACCCGAAGATAGCGGGGTCGTTAATCCGCATCCGGCACAGGCCGTTGCCGACATGACACCTTACCGAGACAATCGAAAAGCAGCCCTGGCCGCCGAAGAAAAATACATGGAAGGGCAGGCAAAGGTCCCCGGTTTATTTCCGGGATGTAAGATTGTTGTTAAGGATGCCTCGACCGGCAAAGGCGGTCAATCAGCCGCTTACCTCGTCACCGATGTTGTTCATTACGTAAGTGGTGTCGGGCAATACCACAACCGGTTCCGGGCTATTCCGGCCAATGTCGTGGCGATGCCCGTGCGTAAATTAATCCGCCCAATGGCTCAAACGCAGATCGGCGAAGTTACTGACAACAAGGACCCCAAAGGAATGGGCCGGGTCAAGGTTCAGATGCTTTGGATGCAGAGTCCGCAGACTACTCCATTTATCCGCATGACCCTCCCCCACTTTGGTCTTCATAAGGACAACAAAAAAACGCGCGGTTTCCAGTTTGTCCCGACCATTGGCGATCAGGTGATGGTTGGTTTTGAATACAATGATCCGGAACGACCCTTTGTCATCGGTGCCTTGCCCCACGGCAAAAACAGCGCCATTGACACCAGCAAACCCGAAGAAGAGAAGCACATCAGTGTTGGTAGCGGTAGCACATTGACCTTTATAGAAAAACCAACGCTCAAAGAAATACACCTGCAAGTAGACGAGAAAAATTTCGTGCTGATCTCCGTGCCCAGTGGAAACGGCACCATAACCGTCCAGTCGTCAAAAGATATTCTGGTTAAGGCCACGGCCAAAGTTACGGTCGAAGCCCCGGAAATATTGCTGTCCGGCACGACCATTACAATAGAAGGTAAGCAAGCTGTAAATATCAAGGGAGCCCAGGTAAAAATAGAAGCAACGGGGCAGATGAGTGTGAAAGGCAGCATGACCGATGTAGAGGGAACCGGCACCTTGAACCTGAAAAGTTCAGGCATGACGGCGGTCAAAGGATCCATAGTCATGATCAATTAAATGAAGCTACCCTTGTAATGTATTCAATCAGACTATGCCATTTGTTGCAACGAATCCGCTGAGCCAACGATTAGCGGTTCTGGAAAGGCTATGGCAGGAATTCCGGCGGATGCCCAATGCCCGCCTATGCCGGTGGCTGTTTGCCCCTGGCGAAGACTGGTTTCTGGATATTTTCCTGCAAGATCAGGCCGGGCCGGATGCCGTTTCTAACGATATTTTCGTGACTCTCCGTACGCCCGTTCAGCACTGGCAGTCATATTTTGAGCAGGCATTAGAAGACCTATCTGACCTGATCGGCCACGATGTGGCTTTACTGGCTGAACGTGACTTGATCATACATTGGTCATCTGAGACGGGTAAGTCGAAAGAAGATCATCTGACCCAGTTCGTGGGATTTCTAAATCGTTTTGTGAAAGGGCTTCGTGTCCATACCGACGGCGTATTGGTACTGTGTCTGCTGCCTCAGGCATACGCAAGTACTATCGTTCTGGACCAGATGCTGACAGCCTTATTGCTGGGTGGTTTATCACCCGATGTTCGGATTATGGTAGCGGATACCATTGGCGAGGAACGACTCGCAACCTTACCCGGTCGCTTTGGGGCTGACGTTTATTCACATCCCATTGACCTCCAACTTCAGAAAGTAATCCGCCAGTTAGCCGCTCTTGGTTCGCCCATTGCGCCGGATGTGAAGTTCCGGCAGTGGCATGCCGAACTGTCAGCTGCTATAACCCAGCGGAACCTGCGGGATGTCCTATATTTTGCCAATAACTGTCTGCTGATTTGCCAACAGGAACACTGGAGTGGTCTCGAAGGGAGTGTACATTTATCCGTTGCTCAAGCTTACGTTGATCATCATCAGTACGAAGAAGCGCTCGACCGTTATAATCGGGTTATTGATCAGATGGAGGGATTGTTCAGCAAGGGCGACAAGGCTGCGGGCCAAATCAGTATCATGGCCTGGTTGGGAGCGGGTAGTGTCTATTGGGAACTGCGCCAGCGGCAACGCGCCATCGATGTGTATGAACTGGCCAGTCAGCGAGCCGAAGCCCTACAGGAATGGTTGCTGGCTATGGAGAGCCACCGCCGATTGGGCGTAGCCCAGACTCGGGAAAGCCGGACTCAGCTGGCAGAAACACACTATCTTCGGTTATTTAAATTAGGAGAGCACTTACCCCCTGAACAACACCAGGTGGCTCGCCTGCCCGAAATAGGCTGGGCCTTTTGGCAGCAACAGCAGACGCCTGAAAAAAGGCGAAAAGCGGATGAATTGCTCAGCCAGTTGCTCGGTTCAGGATGGCGAAAAGGCCAAATGTAAACAGAATCAACCGCGTAGAATTTACCAATTGTCCGTTATGGAATCACCCGTGTTTCGTTCAGGTTTGCGCCGATTGCTTTACCCGGCAACTAGCCACACCTTACCTGTTGAAGAAGAAAGCAGCGAGCAGTTAGCTGAAATCCTGAAACGATTGGATCTACAACCCAATGATTGCCAGGCTTTACCAGGAGTGCAACGAACGTTCGACGGGCGCTTTGTCGATGTTGCGTCCGGGGAGATAGTGATTGACCAGATAGATCTGGAAATTCCAGGACCCGTACCCTTCCAATGGGGCCGTTTTTGGCGGTATAATCAGTTGACAGCTGGACCTCTGGGATACGGCTGGCGTCATTCTTACGACTTTGCCCTGCTGGAAGACCGGCGTAGTCGTCGGGTGGTGGTTCGGTTGCCTGATAACCGGGGCCTGATTTTTCCCCTTTTAGCCGAAGGAGAGCATTTTCTGAATCGCAAAGAAAAACTCCGGCTTAGCCGCGACGAGTATGGTTATTGGCTTCAGACACCAGAGCGCCTGATATACCGCTTTGCCTTGAACCCGAGTGGAAGCATTTGCCGGTTGTCCGCTATTGAACAGGCTGGCACAGCCTATCGTATCCGGTTGAGTTATACCCCTGTAGGCCACCTCCGGCGTATAAGCGATGATTTTCAACGCGTGATAGACGTCGTAACCGATCCGCAGGGCCGCATCAACCGGTTGGAGACTACACTACCTGACCAATCATTAAAGCGGTTGACATTGGTAGCTTACCACTATGATGAAGATCAAAATCTGAAAGAGGTACTTGTTCAAGGCCAGCGCACTGCCCAGTATAATTACCGCCAGAATCGGCTTATCCGCCTGACGGATGCATTTCGCCAAAGCGTTTTTTTTACGTATGAAAAGTCTGGAAATGAGTACCAGTGTACCGAGGTAAAAAGGGAAAGTAGTGCTGTTTCGCTACACTTTCGCTACCTATCTGCCGAAGGACGGACACAGGTCACCAATGGGGCGGGCGGGGTCAGGCAATACGTACATGAAGCCGGTGTCGTTCAACGGTTTATCAGCGCGGGTGGTCGTCAACGGGTTTGGTTTTTTAGTGAATTTGGCGAACTGCTAAGCGAGCAGGATGCCCTTGGCAACACGTCTTTCTTTACGTACGATGAACGGGGCAATATGACGCAGACGGTTTGGCCCGACGGCGGAAAAATGCAGATGCAGTATAACGACAACGAGCAATTAATTGCGTTGATCGATCGCGCCGATGGGGCCTGGCTGTGGACATACGACGAAGCGGGGCGGCTCCTCTCCTACTCCGATCCGGTTGGAGCAGAAACCAGATTTACGTATCAGGAAGACGGTCTGCTTGAGGAAATGATGCAGGCAAACGGGCTTTGGATTCAGTGGGAGTATGATCATTACGGAAATCGGAAAGCACAAACATCGGCAACAGGCAGCTGGATTAGTTGGGAGTACGACTCTTTGGGTCAACTAATCATCGTCAGCCAGTCAGACAAAACTACGGTGGAACCACTCGCCAAAACGGATGGGCATTCGGAAGTTGTTTCTTTAACCGACAGTCAAGCTATTAAGCAATTTCACCCAACGTATGACGCCGACGGTCAACTCATTCGGCTCCGGCGCACAGACCGGCTCAACTGGCAATTTATCCGGGATGCTGCCGGACGAGTACGTGAATACACCCGATCCGACGGCAGTTCAACCCATTTTCATTATGATGCGGCCGGACGCCTAACGGAAGTCTTGTTTAACGACGGTAGTTGGCATCACTACACGTACCGCCCGGATGGGTGGCTTATCGAAGCCGCTACACCCACCACACTGGTTCAGTTCGAGCGTGACCCACTAGGGCGAATCGTGACCGAGACTTCAGGCCCAACCGTCATTCAGTCGGCGTATAATAACGTGGGTAGCCGGATAAGTTTGCAGTCATCCGCACAGGCTGTAGTCGCCTACGACTATGATGACTTGGGTCGTCTGAACAGCCAGCAACATCCTCAGTCGAGAATTCTGTTTGCGTATGACCAGTTGAGTCGCCCAACCGAGCGCCAAATGCCGGGTGGATTGCGGAGTCGCTGGCAGTACAGTTCAGGGCCTTTGCCAACCAGCCACCAGCTTTTCTGGGGAAGTAGTCTCCAAGCTGCCCGGACCCAAACGTATGGATGGAATGGCCAACAACTTGTCCGGCTACAGGATGCCCGTTTCGGGACAGTAAATATTCGATATGATCGGGTCAATGAGCCAATAGAAGCCATTTATTCCACTGGGTGGACGGATCGCTGGGTAGCTGAACGGGCTTATTATCAACAGCAGTTGCTGAAACCGGCCCCTGAAACCGTTGAGCGGGGATGGCAGGTGATAACCGTCGGCGCAATCCGTTTTTATTACGATGCAGAAGGTTACCTGCGGGAAAAACGGGTCGCCGGGCAGGTATGGCAGTTCCAGTGGCACGAATCGGGCACCTTACAGCGGGTTATTCGACCCGATAACCAGCCTATTACGTTCGCCTATGATGCCCTCGGACGACGTATCGGGAAGACCAGCGCCGACCATAAAGTGGAATGGGCCTGGGATGGGAAGCGCCTGTTGCATGAATGGCACCAGACACCCGACAGCGAGCCGGTTCAATTAACCTGGTACACAGCAGATACAGCAGAGCCGACAATGCTTCAGATTGGTAAGAACATGTACAGTTTGGTTTGCAATTACGCAGGTCAGCCTCTGTCGCTGCATAATGAGCAGGGCGATCGTGTCTGGGAATGGCAATGGTGTCTATTTGGCAAAAAGCGCAATCTGACTGGCCCCGCTCATAAGCATACTTTCTTGGGAATCGGTCAATTTGAGGATAGCGAAGCCGGACTGATTTACGACAATTTTCGATACTTCGACGCTGACACCGGCCTGCCAATCAGTCCAGAATATTCCAGCCCCGCCGGGTGGGCGCGATCTGGATGGGAGCCTCCTCACGCACCAGAATCGTATCTTTCCGCTGCCCGATATATTCGAGCGTACTAAGTTTGTTCCAGAGTTTAGTAAAGACGCCTAAAAACTGCTCGATCGCATGCATCGAAACGCCGATTTGATGATGGTTGTAATCGTGTTCGAGTAATTGCAAGAGTAACTCTTCAAACTGTCCCGGCGTTACATCTGTCCACTCGTAAAAATAATGCAACAGTTCTTCTTTCTGCCGACTCGGTAAACAGTATATAGCCGTGTAAATAATGCTGGTCAGGTTAGCGAAATACCCAACCAAGACCACCGGAGGGTGCTGATGGTCCATGTTTCGGTAATGGAAAAAAACCGTAGCCAAGTAGTCCAGTATCCGGTTGCAGAGACCTTGTACATGGCGGGCAATATCTGACGGATGCGGCTGGTCGAATACCTTGCGGATAATCTTGAACGAACTAACCTGAATTTCATTCAGGCCCCAACCGAAATTTTTGTAATACTGAATCAGCCGGGGGTGACTGCCAACAGAAGCGCAGGGTGGAATGTACTGGCTATCAATAATATAGTGGCCCTCTTGGTAAATCGCTTTCCCGATAATTAAATGATGATGGCCCAGTTCGTCGGCGTTGACTTGCTGAGAAGAAACCACCATGAGTTGATACCCGTATTCCGTGTAAGGATGCCGCAACGGTGACTCTTCCGGATCTGGGTTGCCAACGGGCACCTTCTCGAAAGGATTCACCACCAGGACAATATCGTAACCGGGACGGTATTGATCATCTCCAGTCATTGTAATCTCAAACGAGGCCGTTAGAACCGTAAACTTTAGCACGTCCGGATTAATCGCAATGCGGCACCCTCCCTGAGTGATGGCATTACATCGGTATAATCGAACCTCGACGTGGTCGCTATTTTTTTCCAGTAAATCAAACTCATGAGCCACCGAAGTGCCTTTGACCGGAGGCAACAAGCCATAATTATAACTGGTGAGAAATAAGGAAATAGAATCGCGTACCAAGTCCTGAACTTGATGGTCCGTTTCTACGAAATGCTGCTGCGACAGTTTCATACCGTCGACCCAGTTTACCGGCAGGTGGTTTTTAGGAAATAACATAGGCAGTTAACTAATTTCTTCCACTCGCTTGGCGACAATCAGGTGATTTTCACGCAGGTTGTTTTGGGCTATTGTCTGTTCAAAATCAATATACAACCGCAGACGGAAAAGCGACGGCTTAAGGCTGTAAAATAACCACCCGTATTCATGGGCTGTATCATCGAAAATCTGAATCGGGTCGTTCGGGAATTTATGATTGTAGTCATCAATAAATTTTTGAAACCACGTACCAAAAGCAACGTCTCCAGTCGTTCGGGCTTTTACTTTGACGGGGGGGGCTTTTCGGCTTGGATCTTTATTTATTTGAATTTCCAATAACATCAGATGGTAATAATCAGACCCTTCCATTACTACTTCCTCAGCATGCCGGGGATAATACCACAGTTTATATATCTCGTTTGGCACTACCACCAAAGCGCTGAACGTGTAGGCAAATACAAGGGGAAGAACGAAAGGCAACAAGCAGGTTCCAGCCCATAGATCATATGGAAGGATGCCATACCGAATACTGCTCAAATAGTTAAACAAAGGTATAAACAACGCAGCTCCGAAACACACTATGCTTCCGGTCAACAAGATGACAAAGGTAGGTTTCGTTGTAAAGGCCGGTCCCATATCGGTTAGCATTCGGCGTAGAAAAAGAATACCCATCAATAAGCTAAACACCTGTACAACTACATAATACACTGGAATAAATTGTAACCCAATCAAGCCAAAAAAACCCGGAATGGCAAGAATCAACGCGCTAATCAGTATGATCAGCAGCAACCGACGCTCACTCATCAGCTCATTCTTGCGGTTAAGCCACACAGATGCGACTGCCATTCCTAGAGCAACCAGGAGCAATAGAAAATAATCTATAAAAAAAGGGGATACGTCGTTCATAAATACCTGATTAGTTCCTGTTTCATCATATGGATTCCTGTCGGTCGTCAGCCGCCGATCATCACCGTTGGGAAACCAAGTATAATCGTACCTCCGTGAGCTGTAAGATCACCTAAGCGGGCAGCCGGGGCACCACCAATGAGTACCGTTGCAGAACCCTTGGCAATGGTATCGGGTGGGCCAACGCAAACAAGCGTATCGCCAACGCGAGCGGCTGGCAAATTACCAATTAGAACTGTAGGACAGCCAGGGCCAACTATAGGACCGCCAACGTGCGGAACGACGCCCGTTACTTGAGGGCACGTATGCATATCGGTTAGGCGAGCAGCAGGAGGCATAAAAGCAGGTTATAGACGTGAAAAAGAGCGTAATTTAAAGAGCCCGCAAGTAAGATCAGCTATTCTCTTGTCAATTATCCTCCTACATAAAGATGCTGTAGTTCTTTTTTTACCATAGTCCAGCGACGTCGGGAGATAATTATTTCAGTGCCTGTAGCTAAGCGTAGCAAAGGTCCCCGGTGCGTTAGTTGGGCCTTTTGCACGAACTTTCGATTGATAACGCAATTTTGGTGAACCCGTAGAAAGTCATTTGTTGGTAACTGATCGGCATAATGTTTAATAGTATACGCCATCATTTGCTTACTACCATCACTCCAGTATAAACAACTGTAACCCCTTACACCTTTTATCATAATCAAATCACTTATTGGTTTAGTTTGCCAACCAATTTTAAGATCATTTACCCGCACGGATAAAATAATCCCTAAAACTGAAGCCTTTTCAGGAGCAGAGATGATAAAACTTTGGTTCATTATTTTATAGATAAAGATGTTACAAATCAGACAATGTGATTAGTAGCTTTGATAAAGAAAATAATAATGTTACGACATGACCGATTACCTTTAAAACGATCAACTAAAGCTAAATTCCTAACTCCAATAGATAGTCTTATTTAAAGTAGTACACTAGTAATCAGTGACATAAAAAGAACGAACACGATTCATAAGGTAAATGCATACCATGGTTAATAGATAGTAGTTTATGATCAAATCCTAAATTAGATTAGCTTAGATAATGACGCTTTTGCCAAATTTTTAATAATCCAGCTATCTACATCACGAAGGGATGATAGATAAAAGTTACCTTACGTAGCATACAATTTTTGTATTATAAATATGCAAAAACAGTTTTACTTAAATCATAAGTTTTTAGCCTATATCAGTAATTACGTTTTACACATATCACAAAAATGTTTTGCACGAAAACCAGCATATCGAAGCTAATGAGTGCAATAAGTATGTTGAAACTATTGTATCTTTTTATAGCAATTAAGCTTTATAATCTACTCTTGCCATGTACAAATACGTGGTAAAGTTATTAGAGCGGTAGTGTCCTAAACGATAAATGTTGTGAATGCCGAGAATTAGGCTGTCAATGACATAAGAGAGTATATCAATGAATCTCTTTCATGTTTAAGCGCTCTAACGTGACACGATTGAGGTGGTCCCGTTAGCCGGATACTTTTTGACTTAGAGCCTTAGTGACCGTTGGGTTTCCCAAAGTTCATTACTGACTGATAGCCTACTGGGAAATGTAGACGTTGAATAGTATAATTGCCTCACTCTGGCGACCCCGCCAATATAGCTAATATCTCATTGTGAGCGTCTTATATATTCTCCAAACAGTCGGACTAGTCCGAAATGTGAGTTGAAGCAGTTTGTCAGGTAAGGGTCGTCGATGATTCATCGAGGAAAGGACGTTGTTCAGGGCGCTTTTTTTGCCCATCGATTATGATAGGTGAACCGGACCGAACTTAGCTAGTAAGGCGACCGTCATGGTATATACGAGTCTACCTCAACCCTTTTTCTCATGTCCAAGGGCAGTCTCGTTCGCAAAAAACTAATTGATTGGAGCCGTTTAGGTGAGCAACGGATTTACAAGTCCTTTTGAGACGATACCTATTTTCGCGGTTAGGGTAACCTGTTTTTTCTCGGGGGCCTACCCTATCTTGGTACAGACGAATTGGCTTAATAGAAGGGTATTTCCGACATTGATCTACCCTGTAATATACTGTAATCAAGCAGCTTAAATCAGCATCAATTGCCGGTAAGATCATTCACAAAGCCATCCTACTTTTTGATTCAGTATAAGATAAATCAAACGGCGGCAATCATCCGATCAAAGACCGCCCGTTGTGCCTTCATTGACTTTACTTTATCGTCCGGATTGGTGTGGCATTCGAGTAGTATCCAGCCTTTATAATTCATTTTTACCAGTTCGGTTAGAAGTTCCTGGTAAGGATAGTCGGTCCTGTCCAACTCGCGGACGTGGCAGGTGGCGCCAAAACGATCTTTTACTAAGTTAAAGTTATAGGTGAAACCGTTGCCATTCAGGTCTTGCGGGTTGCAATTCCAGCAAATGGTGGCATTAGGGTGGACGGCTATATCCATAATCTTTTTCGTAATGGGCAGTTCCTGCGTTTCTTCACCGTGTACTTCAAGTCTGATTTGTTGCCCAAAATCTGCGCCATACCGGGCAAGCTCGTTTAGAGATTCCCCTATTTGGGCAAGCGTTTTTTCGGTAGAAACTTCTTTGTGAAGGGCATTGGGTTTCACTTTTACCCCCGAACCACCCACATCAGCACTCAATCGAATGAACTCTTTTGTCCGGTCAATGGATGCTTTCAGCTGACCTTGATCCATAAAATCAAATTGCTGATTTGTACCAAGACCAATTAGTTGAACCGGGCTATCAGCAAATTTCTTTTTGACTTCCTGCCTTTGTACCGCACTAAGTTCAGGCATCACTTTATGGGCGTGATCCACCCGCAACTCCACGCCATGTATTTTTGTATCCGTACAATTTTTAATCAGAGTAGATAGGTCCCAGTCTTTCCCCCACAAATAGGTAACAAAACCCAGTTTGATCGTGGATTTCTGCCACAACGGTCCGGTAGCGAAGGCAGATCCAGCGATAATGGATGTTCCAGCCAGCAGAGATATTTTTTTCAGAAATGCTTTTCTATCAATAAGAGCCATGTTGGTTGGACTAACAAGTTATAAACAGCCAGAGAACATGATATAAGTCCTGTAATCCGGCCAGAAAATCTTTGTTCTCAAACTTCAGCAAGTTGTTTCTTTACAACGTCCAGGCCACGCGCGATTTCACTGTCAAAATCCTTCCAGCGACATTCCAGAGCTAATCCGCCCTGATACTTTATTTTTTTCAACGCGCGAAAATATGGTCTAAAATCGTCGCCCGCCACGCCCGGTGCTGTCCGGTTTTGTTTCTCCGCCAAGTGGCAATGCGTAATATATTGGCCGTACTTAACGATTTCATCCGGACTTTCATCGTCTTTTAGCATATGGTAGATGTCACATTGCAGCTTGAACCAGGGATTGTTGACGGCCTGGATGATTTCTACCCCTTCGGCCAGGTTGTTAATGAAGTTCGTCTCGCTCCGGTTGAGGGGTTCCACCGCCAGCGTAACGCGGTGCTTTTCGGCTAAAGGTGCCATCTTTTGGCACAGCTCAATGTGCTGGGCTTTGGCTTTGGCTCGGTCAAAACCGTCGGGAATAGCCCGCGAACCGCCACTGCCAAACACGATATTTTTTGAGCCGCATTCTTTCGCCCGCTTGAGTGCCAGATCAGCCCGCGGTAAAATAGCCTCATGCTGCGTGTCGGGCCCTACGGATTTTAAGTTGCCCGGAAAAAAATAGATGTACGACCGAACCGGAAACTTCTCTACTTTGAGTGCGAGTTGGTTTTTCTCGTACTGCCCGTCTCCTCCATCAGGTATCAGAAATGTACCGACACTTTCTTCCACAAACGAATATTCCAGACTTTTCAACAGACCTGCCTTGTCGTAGGAGGTACAAACGCCCAACGGCAGGGAAAATCCGGCACGGTATTCGTCAAACATGGCGGCTTGGGCCAGCGTATTCGCTACGGTTATTCCGGCGAGAACACTAATCGCTTGCTTCACAAATTGTCTTCTCGACGGCTCGATTTGATTCATAGGCTAGCTAAGCAGTATAATTGAATGAAATCAAGAGATCAGTTCGTAAAGCCTCCCCTTGTTCTTGCTGAGTCCCGTCTGACCCGGTGCCGAACTTAATACAGCCGCTCGACCAGCCCACTTTCGATGCTATCCGGTTACCATCCAACAGGGTGCTTTCGTCAAAACCCTACGTTTCACAAGTGGTGATCATCAGGTTTTCTGCCAGTCAGACTTTACTAAGCGCGTAAGAGCTTTTGGAACAGTTCGTAAGCAGGTGGTTTGATGTTGTCCTACCAGCCAAAGATCTATATCTACAAACCTACTCACATACCAATAATTATACAGATGACTAAGTTCTCCTGAAGTGGCGGCTATAGGGCTGTTTGCGGGCCCACTTCGGTTCAACCTACGTGTGTGGATAGCTACATTCATTGTATCTGGTGTAAAACATCTCCAGCCCCGTTGAGTATACCCCGGCTAGATGGATTCAAAACGTTTAATTGCTCCCCTCTCAAAAAATGAACAGATCATACTTTCTTAGTGGGTTCCTGACTATCTCTGGTATTTTTCTGGACCGCGATTGCGCCGAATAAACCAAGCAAAAAGGCAAACGCATAAAACCCTTTTTCACTGGGCAAAAGCGTCGCGTTCCATAGGCCAATTGTCAAAAGCACAATGGACAGGATTGCTGAAAACCAACAGATTCCGTAACAAATATCAGTTACCGGGAAGCCCTCGATTCGATCTCTGACGCTTTTTTGTAATGATACCACGGCGAAAAGGCCAAATAATAAGACGGTGAAGTAGAACCCTTTTTCATTTAATAACATCTGGGATCGCCATAGTCCAATTAAATAACCGAACATACCGGCTCCAAGAGCAACCCAGGATGCGCCCACAAAGGCGGCTGATGTTTTTTGATTCATACTAATTTTTGCTGTTTATGATGTCACAAAAATAGTAGCGTGATAAATCATCGACTATCGAGAACTTCTAGTGAGGTTATTTGAGGCTACAATAGGTTTCTTTAAGGCATTAATTGGTGGTTGAATGTACCAAACCTAAAGCTAGTCAGTCCACCTGGCTGAGTTTGAGTAAGACTGCATAGAGACACTTAACTGTGCGTGGTTGTCTCAAGGCATTAGTAAGGAAATATTGCCGCAGCGTGTAAATAAAAGGGTAACAGTGAAGTATATCAACAACGTTGAGCTTCCTGTCCAGCTTTATGGGCATAACAACTCAAGTACAGCCGCACATGTAGTATCAGATAGTAACAGTAGGCGGTATCTGGAAGGATGACTTTATAAATTATAAAACTTTAGATTGTATTGTTTATAGAGTATAGTCAATTCTACCTAAGCTTCAGATTTACTCCATTATTGACGAGCAATTTTGCTCTCATTATGAGATGGAAGTTTTTTTCTTCACTCGTCGGATTTGTCTTCTGTCTGACTTTTTCTGCGGCTGCTCAACAGGCAATTAGCAACGGCAACCGCCTATCAGGAACAATACTGGATGCTACTCTGCGTCAACCCTTATCCTTTGCAACGGTTGCAGTCTGGCTACGAGTGAATGGCAAAGATAGTCTGCTTACGGGAAGCCAAACCAATGAGCAGGGTCTTTTTACAATATCAAATTTGCCCACAGGAAACCTGAACGTACAGGTCACCTTTGTTGGGTATCAGACGCTCAACCAACCCATAAAAGTTAGTCAATCCGAGACTTCCCTCGGCCCACTATCGCTGAAACCAGATGCGAGTACATTAAAAGAAGTAAAGGTAGTCGCGGAGAAAAGTGCCATTTCAATGACAATGGAAAAGCGCACCTTCAACGTGGGTAAAAACCTGACCACAACAGGGGGCACGGCAGAATCGGTTCTAAAAAACGTGCCGTTCATCACACTCGACGAAAGCGGCAATCCGAGTCTGCGAAATATGGCTATCACCATTTACGTCAATGGGAAGCCTACGCAGTTGACCCTGGCTCAGATTCCAGCCAACCAGATTGAGTCCGTAGAGGTTATCTCGAACCTATCAGCCCGCTATGATGCCTCCACATCGGGGGAATTGTCAACTTGGTATTGAAGAAAAATCGGTTACCGGGCTACAATGGGTTAGCGAGCGTGGGCATTGGTAACAACTCTCGTTTTGATGGGACTCTGAACCTGGACTGGCGTCGGGGCAAGTGGAATTTAACGACGTTTTATTCCCTTAATGCTACCAAAAATCCACTTACCGGCTACGTTTATCGTACCAATCGTAATGATAATGGCAGTCCGTCGAGTTACTTTAATCAAAATACCAGCATTAGCCTGAATAATACCTTCCAGAGTGGTCGAGTTGCAGCTGATTATACGCTGAACGATCATAATGTGTTGTCTCTGGCAGCAACGATTGTGGCCGGTGAATTTAATACGGTTAGTACGCATCCCTATGACTATCGTGATCTAAATCAGACGCTTACCAGTTCCGGTCAGCGTACCACGGTGCCCCATAATACCTACACCAATACCGGGCTTGAGTTTGACTGGAAGCATCAGTTTGCCCGCAAAGGGCAGGAACTAAGCCTGGTAACCTCCTACACTCGTAATCATCTGTCGAACGCGGCTGACTGGCTGACGACAGCGTTAAAGGCGGAGTCGGGGTAATTCCGGCTTCTTCCCAGACTGGCTACCCTGAACGGGACAAGATTACCGGGCGAACCATCGGCGATCAAATCATTGCGCAGCTCGACTATACCCACCCGCTCGGTGATTCAGCCAAGTTGGAAATGGGCCTGCGCAGTTACACCTACGTTCGGGATCAGCAATATTATTTTACTAAGCTGGATAACGATACACAACAGTATAGTCTGCTGCGTAATTATTCGCAGGATGCCCGAATTACAGAAACTGTCAACGCTGTATACTTACTGTATAGTCGTCAATTTCGGCGAAATATCAGCATTCAGGCGGGATTGCGGCTCGAACAGTCCAGCATGCACGGCGTTTCCCGGCTCGATACGACCACATTCGGTTATAATTATCCGTCGGCCAATGGTCAGAATCTGTTTCAGTCGTTCTTCCCCTCCCTTTCGATTGCTAAGAAATTGAATGAAACCGATGAAATTGGCGTAAGTCTGAGCCGCAAAGTGGGTCGGCCCAGTTTTCGGCACTTGTTCGTGGGCATTCAGGCCAACGACCGTCAGAATATAACAATTGGAAATCCGCAAGTTAGGCCGGAATTCATCAATACGGCGGAGGTCAACTACAACAAGTCATGGGGGAATACAAGTTGGCTGGCAACAGCTTATTACATCTACGAAGATCATACCATCAATCCATTGACCCAACCCCTAGCGACGGATTCATCCGTTCTGGTCACGACCTTTGTTAATGTCAAAGCTGACATTCGCTATGGATTCGACAATACACTTAAGTTCAATTTGGGGCCGAATCTGAGTGCTATGGCTAACCTAAATGTATTTAATGTCATTTTGCAATCGACTACTTTGCACAATCAGTTGGTGTCGTATAATGCCAAACTGAATTTAACGTATCGATTTCCATCCAATATATCGGCGCAGCTAAGTGGTACCAACGACGGGAAAGCACCACAGTTGCAAGGCTACCGGCAGGCCGTTCGGGGTGCTGACTTTGCTGTCCGAAAAGGCTTTTGGCAAAACCGTGCCAGCCTGACCTTCACCGTCAATGACATGTTCAACTCCCGGCGATTTATCAGCATTTACGACCAGCCGGGTGCTTATCAGGTGTCGATGAATCGGCGCGAGGTACGGTTTTATAAACTATCGCTGCAACTTCCTTTGGGAAAGGACATAACCAAGCGCAACCAACGAAAAATGGACCGACCAGACGTAGAATTTAGTAACTAGCCAAACGTACCAAAAATTATAACCTTTCGGCCCGTTTATGAAGGAGAATAGCTAAGGTACTGCTTTTTAGACTATTGTCACAAAATCAGTACCAGCGTTCCGCCTATAATCAAAATGGCTCCAATTGCGGCTTTCCACGTTAAGACTTCACCCAGGAAGATAACAGAAAAGAGAATAGCAATGGCTACGCTAAGTTTATCTACCGGAGCCACTTGCGAGACTTTACCAAGTTGTAGCGCTTTGAAATAAAAAATCCACGAAAGTCCCGTGGCGATCCCTGACAAAATCAGAAATAGCCAGTTCTGCCGTGTTAAAGCGGGTAAAGATTCGATGCCGCCACGCGAGAACACGATTCCCCAAGCCACAAACAGAATGACAACGGTGCGAATGGCGGTTGCCAAATCTGTATTAACTCCTTTGATACCAATCTTTGCCAATATGGCCGTTAAAGCCGCAAATAAGGCGGAGAGCAAGGCATAAATCCACCACATCATTCCAAAGTTTTAGTAATGACTGTTTAATGCATCAATTTGTTCCGTATTCTGATAGCATTGAAGCCCCTATCGTTCACTCATTGATTTAAAAAATCAATGAGTGAATCTGTTTCTATCAAACCTCAGACGTGAAGTGTCCGATTAGATAGACTACCTCAGAATTATAACTATAACCTATAACACGTGTAAACATAACGTAGAACACGTTGAACTATAACCTATAACACGTATTTGCTGTACAGTTTCATTTTCTTTCCCAAATTATCTTATGCGGTAAATACTTGCAATTTGTGGTTTACCTATTTTTAAATAAAGAGGAAACACACACAAAAATCCCTTTGTGTGTGTTTCTTTTCTTTAGTTTTAAACAGTTTCTTTTTAGGTCTCTGTAACTATGTGATTATAAGTCTATTATGAGCTTATGTATAACCTATAACACGTCTACGTATAACCTATAACACGTTTATGTATAACCTATAACACGTTTATGTATAACCTATAACACGTCTACGTATAACCTGTAACACGTATGAGTATAACCTATAACACGTATGTATAACCTGTAACACGTATGAGTATAACCTGTAACACGTACGTGTATAACCTGTAACACGTACGTGTATAACTTATAACACGTAGCTACATCAACTGAACGATGACGTGCATTTTAGCCTATTTCAAACCATAAATACCTATTAATAATCTTTTCCGTCCTGTTAGCGCTTCATTCGTTAGCGTTTGAAGGCTGATTTGCATTATACCAGGTAGTACAGGAGGAAATTTATGGTCAGTTAAATAGACTTTTAGCCTGTACGGATGACTGTACTATAACTTCAAACACGTAACTATAACTCCTAACACGTAAGCGAAAAACAGCCAAGTTGCTCAAGTTGGATAAACCCGTTAAGGAGTGTTTTTTTGTTATACGACTGGGTTTTTGTAAGTTGACCTTTATTCGGAAAGGATGGCGAAAGAGACTAAAGTTCGGAAACGCTCGGATATTGGTGAACGAACGATTGCCCGTATGAAAGCGGGTCGTAATGGCATTGTAGAAGCTACCTATCGGATGGATGTAGCTGAATTCCGGGTTTTCTTTACCATGCTCACAATGATTAGTCCAGACGACGTCATGTTTTGTGAGTATGAGCTTCGGGTCGCTGACATTATCCGGTTATTCAGCTTAAGCAGGGATGGTCGCAGTTATGAAACGATAAAAGAAGCTGCCGAACGACTGGTTAACAAAACGATGGTCATTTATCATACTAAGGAAGATGGTAATCGGTATCGAACGGTTATACCCTTTCTGACCAGTGCCAGTTCCCTGATTGGTGATACTAAGATGGAATCTATTCGGGTTACATTTCACCCTGAACTAAAACCTTTCCTTCTTCAGCTACGCACAGAATATTTAGAATTTGACGTTCGCAATCTCGCTCGGGTACAAAGCCAGTATTCGATTCGCTTGTACATGATGCTGCGCCATCAGATGAATCTGAAAAAGGTATCAGTTCGCTACACGGTGGAACGATTGAGGGAAGTTTTCGAAATTGGCGACAAGGATTATCCGCTTTATGGTAATTTCAAGCAGAAAGTGTTAGTGCGAGCCTGTACCGATTTAAATACGACGACCAATATCCGAATCGATCAGATGGAGGAGGAGCGTAGTAATCGGAAAGTTGTTGCCGTTGTCTTTCACATGTCTTCCCAAGAGTTACCCCTTTCTTTACTGGATAGTATGACGGTGACAGTCAATGCAACTGTCGCAGAACCTCCAATCAGCAAAAAGCAAAAAACAGTCATTGAAGTTGATGATCCGGCGACCGAATTGTTAGTGGATCAGCTACATACATTAATTGCGCAGTATATAGGGCGTGAGGCTGTACGCAGCTGGCTGCACCAATCTTCGGAGGAACAAGTGCGTACGGCAATTGACTATACCCTAAAACAAATTAAGCAGGGAGCTGCCATCAAAAATGTTGGGGGTTATCTGCAAAAAATGGTTAAAACTTCATTACCATTATCGTTCGATGAACCTGAACCGGCAAAAGAAAGCCCTAACCGGCAAACTAAAGAACTGATAAAAGCTAATCAGGAACGCCAGGTTCTTGACGATGCACGGTTAAAAGCGTTAACGGAAAATAAGTATCAGGCAGCCTTGCAGGTCTTGACAAATTATCCAGAATGGCATGAAGCGGTTAGACAGCATATGCAGTCGGGTTTATTCGGTAAGTTTTATAAAGAGAATCTAAGCTTGTTTGAGAATCTCAAAAACCCTGCCATGTATGGGCCATTCTTCCAAATAGTTGAGCGACTTAAACCTGATGTATTTACAGGTATGGAGTAAAACGACAAATTTTAATTAGACGTCTTCACGGGAAAAGTAAGATTTAGTGGAGCACTTTCTAAAGCTTCTTTATTCGCTCTGGCAATCTATTCTGTGCGCTTTACATTCTCGATAGTGGGGTAGGGCCAGCCTCCATGATTGAATAGGCTGATATCAACTATTAACAAGCCAGCAATTCGTAGAACGATATCATACGTTACTGATATTTATAACTACCTGATAGAAAACATAATAAAATACAACCAACTGGTTGCAGATAATCATTAATTTTAGTTTGCTTTGTTTTAGATAAAAAAAGTTCTTTATACTTTTACAAAAGATAATTTTTTATCCGTAAGCACTATGATCACCCAAGAAAAATTAGTGCGGTTTCTACGCGCCAAACCAGCTTTAAACCTGTCGCAGATCGAAAAAGAAGCCGGAATTCCATCAAAGACACTGCATAAAGCACTTTCTGACCAAAAGGATATTCCTGTTAAACACTTGCCCGCTTTAGACGAAGCAGTTCGAAAATACGGATACTCCGAAGCCCTGTTTGACAAAGCAAAAGTTATTTCTATTGTGAATCACAAAGGTGGAGTTGGCAAAACGACAACAACTATCAACGTAGGTAAGGCACTAAGCTTGCTGGGTAACAAAGTGTTACTGGTAGACATGGACTCACAGGGCAACTTATCGCAATGCTTTGGTATTCACGTACCTGCTGAGCAAGTTATCGACTCGTTGCTAAGTGGCTCGACACTGCCAATGGTCGAAATTTCCAGTAACCTGTTTCTAAGCCCATCCGATATCCGTATGGCATACCGGGAATCGGAGTTGGCTAATGCCATCGGCGCAGATCGTCGCTTAGCGCTAAAGTTGGAGGAAGCCAAAGACACTTTCGACTATATTCTTATTGATTGTCCCCCCAGCCTGGGTATTTGTACAACCTGTTCTTTGGTCGCTTCCAATTATTGCGTTGTACCGATTCAGCCAGAAGCCAGTGCCTATCACGGAGTAGAGAGCCTGTTTAATCGGATTGCGGAGGTGCGAAGGTATATTAATCCAACACTGACAGTAAAAGGTATTGTGTTTACTATGGTGCACAAGAACCAAAGCGTTCACAAAAGTATGATGGCCCATATTCGTGACACATTTCGGAACTTTCATATTTACGAAGCAATCATTGAGGTGTCTACAGTTATCAAACAATCTCAGGTTGCCAAAGAAGATTTGCATACCTATTCAGCCAAGTCCCCTTCCTGGCAGCAGTATTACCATCTCGCTACTGAAATAATGACGATCTGACATGAGAAAAGACTTTATGAGTACAATGAAAGAGAAGACGTCAACATTGCAGCCCTCTCTTTTATCAACCGAAGAGAACATCAAAAGCCAGATTCTGGTGCTCGACAAGTTACGGGACTTGATTCCTCCCCTAACGGACGATGAGTATGACCAGTTACAACAAAATATTCTTAAACACGGTGTAAAAGATCCCCTCACCGTATGGGAAACGACATCGGCTGTGGCACAGATCGATGATACCGATCAACCTGCTTTTGTTCTTATTGATGGCCATAATCGGTACAAAATATGTCTGAAGTACAAATTAGATTACCGCCTTAATCTGATACGGTTTTCTACGCTGGATGAGGTGAAAGATTACATGATTGACTATCAGTTGGGCCGTCGAAATTTGACAGCCGAACAAACGTCATACCTCCGGGGACTACGTTACTTACAACAAAAGTCGATGCGGGGAGGTAATAAATCCTCCAATAACTCACAAGCCGATGTGTCTGTTGCCTTAGGGAAAGAGTATGGCGTGAGCAGTCGGACAATTAAACGAGATGGCGAATTTGCTGCTGGTTTAGAAAAACTAGCACCGAATCTAAAAAAGGAAATACTTTCGGGGCAGAAAAAAATTTCAAAATTGTCCATCAGCGCTATCACAGAATCGGAACCGATTCATAACATTGATGAACTGACAGCTACAATATCCGCAACAGAGAAGCCTGTCGAAAAACCGTTAACAACTACCAAAAACTCGAAGAAAGATCAACGATTTACCCTTCAGGCAACGATTAAGGGGTTAGCAGCTGGAAAGCTTACCCGTGAAACATGTGAGCAGCTTGTCGTAAAAACAAACGAATTGATTGCGCTCCTACTTTCAAAGTGACACGCTGTCACTTTGAAAGTAGGAGATCTTATAAACCTATTCTTTTTGTATGCCATCCAGTAAAAAGGGCCAAAGTGACACGCTGTCACTTTGGCCCTTTTTACTGGATGGCATACTACAGGTGGGGTTGTCCAGAACTAAATAAATCGTAGGGGTATAGGTATAGTGACCAGCCGTGTGGGAAATCTTACGTACAGGTTGCTATTGGCATCCAGTCTTTGTCTTAATATAGTAAGGTGTTTAGAATACCGCACCGATTTCTATGGATCAGGCAAGGGCTGGTTATAATTTTTGTCCGAAGCTCTCGGATTGAAAAGCAAACACAGATAAATTTTAAACAATTTTGCTTACATTATTTATTTGGTAAATGATGTAAGCAAGAAAACGTGATGTATTTTAAAACGGTTTAATCGATGGTATTTTCAGAAAGACAGCTACAAATTATTTTAGGTATTTTAGTTGTTTTAGCAGGGCTTAGTTATTTTCATCGCTATCCTACAGGAGATGATGCTTGGTTTGCTGAACAATCATATTGGTTTCAAAAAGAAGGGATTATTCGATCTGAATTTTTTAGAGGAACATTGGGCTGGGAAAAACAATTATTAGTGAGCCATAAATTATTTCTAGTTTTTGGTTCATGGCTAATTGATTTATTTGGTTATCATCTTCCTGTTATTCAGTTTGTTGGCCTAATATTCTTCGGTGTCATAATCGGAGAACTATGTTTCTATATATATCAGAAAGAGCATAAGCTCTACTCCTGGCATCTCCTGTTTATTCTTACACTCGTTTTTTCGAATGTGCTTTTAATCAGAATGAGTTTTGAAAACCGACCTGAATTAATGGTTTCTGCTTTGGGATTTGGTTCGTTTTTATGCCTCCAGAGAGCAAGACCCAACATAGTGAATATTCTTTTAGCTGGTGTTCTAGCAGGACTGGCTATGCTTTGTCACCTTAACGGCGTTATTTTTTTGTTGGCCGGCTTATTTATACTTCTTTATCTAAAGCGTTTCAAGCAAGCATTTTGGTTTTCTCTAGCGGGAGGAATTACGGGACTATTTTATTTCACCGATGTTGTACTGGCAGATAATGGATTTGCCATATGGTAT
This sequence comes from Spirosoma flavum, assembly GCF_042686045.1. Lineage (NCBI taxonomy): Bacteria > Pseudomonadati > Bacteroidota > Cytophagia > Cytophagales > Cytophagaceae > Spirosoma > Spirosoma flavum. The sequence continues at coordinate 4,870 of NZ_JBHUOM010000008.1, read as the reverse complement.
TATCAATTTCGGCACGATCTAGCTACGCAAAATGCATTCAGCTGGCAAGCGAAATTGATGGTCCTTTTACGCTATCCGAAATTATTTTTTGAATCCCTTGAACAAGCCGCTTTAACGTTATTATTAGTTTATCTACTTATTAAACAGCGTAAATTCATCAAAGAGTTGTCTAAACCTTTAAAGATATATTCACTATCTATTTTTCTGTTCTTTTGGGTAATTACGAAGGATGGCTCCGGCACCTATATGCCTATCTTCATGCCCTTTATGTTTGCTATGGTCTACGAATTGTACAAAGTTAATCCGTTTAAAGAAATTTCTTTAAAGCTAGTTTTAGCTGTCTATTTTGTCATTGGTTTATATGGGATTGTTGAAATTATATATAGAAACTTTACGAATCCTTATTTGCCTGTAGCGTACGAAAAACTGAGACCTTACCTCCCTGCTAAAAAAAGTGGGTTTGTTCCGCTAACCTTTTTCTTTAATGAATATGAGCGATATGGTCATCTGCTAAGTAGTGAAAATTACACCTATCATGCTACTCCGACAAATGATCCTTCTACACAGATGGCCCAATGGGCTCATAAAAAGAAGGCTGATTTTATTTTGATGGATTATGAATTTAGGCCCGAGTATTATTACCCTAAACCGGGTACGTCTTCTCTACCATTTTACAAACTTACTTACTTCGATGGTAGGTTTGCTGTCTATAAATTGAAATAAAACACTCTAAATCAGCCTACTAAATAAATTTACGCGTTTACTTCTTTTCAGGGTCTATTCGTAAGCAAGGGTTGGAGCAATACTATCTGTAGGGTGGGTAGCCGACTGATCCAAATCCTGTAAAAAAAACATATAAATAGCCAATCGGCTCTAAAAACGAGCTAAATTAGACCGTTTGCCATCAGGCATTGCTTTTTCCCCTACCTGAATTTGACTTATGAAAAAAGTTTACCCTCACTGCCGCTGGCTACAATTTTCCATACGACATTGGTTGTTCATACTTGTCGTATTCAATACACTCCCCGTTAGAGGGCTGTTAGCCCAAGGTATTCCCCTGTTGCCAGATTCGCTTATTGGCATGTTCGACGCTGAATTGTCCGGCGAATCAGCCAAGCGCAATCTGGAGTATATCAGCCGGTTGCACCGTATGCGTGGTTCAGTTGAATATAAAAAAGCCGTTGAGTTCATCACTACTCAACTTCGGGATTACGGTCTCCAGCGGATCGAAACGATTCAAATTCCTGCCGACGGTAAAACGATGTATGGTACTCAGAAGTCACGACTAGCTTGGGAAGCCGACTTCGCTGAGCTTTGGGAAATGCAAAAAAAAGGGTCTGCATGGATGCCTGGTCACCGAATTGCCGATTGGGAGTCTATGCCAATTACTCTGGCTGAAGACAGTGAAAGCGGAGATGTGACCGCTGAGTTGGTCGATATTGGCGCGGGTAGTTCGGAGAGCGATTATGCCGGGAAGAATATTGCCGGAAAATTAGTGCTTACGTCGTCGCCACCGACTGCCGTGGTCGTGTTAGCTATCGAAAAGTACAAAGCCGCTGGCATTATCAGTTCTACCCAAAATCAGCATACTGCCTGGTGGCAGGAAGATGAAAACCTGATTCGCTGGGGGCACCTGAATAGTTTCTCGCCCTTGAAAATATTTTGCTTTATGGTGTCGCTCAAACAGGCCCGAAGTTTTCAACAGCGGCTCAGTCGGGGCGAAACGATCAGGCTGCACGCTCAGGTAAAGGCGGGTAAACACCCTGGTTTTTATGAATTTGTTACAGCCGTAATCGAAGGGAGCGATTCTAAGTTGAAAGAGCAAGAGATTGCCTTCACCTGTCATCTGGACCATCAGCGACCCGGAGCCAACGACAATGCCAGTGGCAGTGTTACAATTCTGGAAATAGCCCGCGCGCTTAACAAACTGATTCAAGATGGGAAAATGGCTCGGCCCAAACGCACATTACGCTTTATTTGGTCGCCCGAAATTGAAGGAACCAGTGCATTACTTAGCCAGCGTCCGGCCTATGCTTCCCGCATTAAGGCTGTTATTCACATGGATATGGTGGGTGGAGCCCCTATAACCAAAGCCGTCTTTCATGTTTCCCGTACTCCACAAAGCCTGCCCAGCTTTGTGGGTGATGTTGGGGAAGCAGTTGGGGCTTATCTCAACCAAGAAACACGGGCTTTCGCCAGTGGCGAACCGGCTACGCACCCATTTGTGGCGCAAGAGGGCGGAAAAGAGGCTCTCCTGGCGGTGTTGGGTGAGTTTAGTTTGGGTAGCGATCATGAGGTATACAGCGAAGGCTCTTTTAGTATTCCCAGTATTTATCTGCACGACTGGCCGGACCGGTACATCCATACCAATTTCGACTTACCTGCCCACATTGACCCAACTAAATTAAAACGGGCCGGGTTTGTTGGTGCCGCCAGCGGCTATATGTTGGCTAACTTGACAGATAATCAGGCACCTGTCCTCTGGAATCTAGTCAAACAACAATCGGTTGGACGAACAGCAAAGATGCTTCAGCGACTGGCTTTTTTGAGCCAGGAAGACGCGGCTGTCACCCAGGCATTCCATTGGAGCCATGAGCGTGGGGTTTTTACTTCCTTAAGCAACTTCATTACGATTCCTACACCGCTAAAAAAGGAAGCGGATATTTTTTACGAAAGCTTGGGGAAAACAATAAATACCCCTCTCGCCATGCCCGTTGCTGGTACAACTGCCAATGTAATTTATCGACGGAACGAACGCGTTAAAGGGCCAATGTCGGTTTTTAGCTACGATTATTTTGTTGATCATTACGGGAGCGACAAAGCGAAGAACATACGTTTGCCGGATTTTCAAGGTCGTTGGGGGCCGGGTTCGGAGTATGCCTACGAAGTACTAAATTTTGTGGATGGCCACCGGACGGTAACCGATATTCGCAATGCGGTATCTGCCGAATTAGGCCCCGTCCCTACTGAGTTGGTGAGCGAATATTTGCAAGCTTTGGCTAGCATTAATGTTATTACTCCACTAAAATAGTTAATGGCATTAACAGACTAGCTGTGTTTCTTAATTAGTCAGGCTGTGAGATAGTAGATCTCCGTCGACTGATTAAGAAACACAGCTCTATCCTAAAGTTGAATTAATCGCTGTTTTAGCTTTTTGCCAAGATCCACTTCTTTTCATTGCCTCAAATTTGGGACCGACGAATGGGCGATGAACTAACACTTTTTAAACGTAGCCTTGGCGGATCAGGCACTGTAGATAGCCAAAATAACTATGTAATTGGATCTTGTCTAACACACCACCAGCTAGATTAATCTTTTTTTTGTTCGTTTTATAGCATCCTATAGTATAGCCGAAGTATTTATTCCGACTAAAAATTTTCTTTGATAAAACTTACTATGTGCTTGTTTGGATTACTGTTTGCGTAACAGGTGATTCAACCCGTTTGAAGATTAGTTTTTATTCGGATAGGTTGAATCACCTGGATGAAAGCCAATAGAAAGTTTTTAGTGGCTAATGACCAACGTCCGGCGCCGGACTTGCTGACCCTGCTTGACCACCACAATGTACTGACCCGGCGCCAACGATGACACATCCAAACGTAACGACGCGCTCCCGCTCACCGTGCGCGACTGCTCTTGCCCCCGCATGTCTACCACCGTCACTACCGACCCCGAACCCCCCTCTATCGACACTTCACTGACGGCCGGATTGGGATACACCACCAGCGGCCCCCCCTCATAGCCTACCTCCTCACCTATCTCAGCGCTCACTCCCTCCTCGGCGGAGCCCAGCCGCCCCCCCGGCCCACTCAGCGGACTCAGGCGGAACTTCTGGTTGTCGGCCCCCGTGTACGTCCACTGCTGCAACAGCGCGCCAGTTTCCATCGATATGCCGCTGATGTCCAGATACTTCTGGCTCTGCTTGCCCACAATGTAGTAGTACCCCTCCCCCGCATCCACCAGCTTGAACTGCTTGCTGTCGCTGCCATCATTCGACCACTGCACCACGGGCACCCCGTTGTACGTCGCCCCCCCCGACACACTCAGCACCTTGCCGCTGTGCACCGCCTTGATCGAGTAGTAGGCATTGCTCAGGGCCGTCAGCACCCATTTCTCGTTGGTGCTCCCCTGAAAAGGCCACTGCACCACCTTGGCCCCGTCGTTGGTGGCCGACCCCGTCACATCCAGCGCTTTGCCGCTGTGCTTGGCCACGATGCTGTAAGTCGCCCCCGACACCACCCCCGCCGTCGTCGCCGGGCTGCAGGTGGCCGTACCCACCGAGCCGTGGGCCACCCGGTCGAAGCGTGTGTCCAGCACCCCGTTGGCCGAGTTGACCAGCGTCCAGCTGCAGGAGACCGTGCCGTACGAGCCCGTGTTCAGGTACAGCCCGTTATCACAGTTGACGGCCGTGTTGTTCTCGAACACACTCCCCAGAATGGCCGGCACCTGCTCGTCCACGTAGTACGCCAGCGGGTGGTACTCCAGGTAGTTGAGGTAGCCCTCGGGAAAGGCCGCGTCCACGATGGCCGGCACGTTGGGCCGACCCGCCGTCACCGTGTTGCCCCGCACCTCCAGCCCCACCACCGAGGTGCCGAACGTCTGCGCCTGCCCGTGCTGCACCGTGTGCACCCCGATGAACACCCCGTTGCTGCGGTCCGTGTTCGAAACCGTGTTGCCCACGATCTGGTTGGTGTACATGGGAATGAACTGCAGCTGGTCACTGCGGATCCCCTGCACCGGCGTCAGATCGATCGAACCGCTGTTAGTCAGCGTGTTGCCCACGATGGCCACCTGCGTCGTCGCGTTATAATACAGGGTGATGCCCCGCCGGTTGCCCTCCATGGTATTGCCCTGCACCAGCCAGTTGCGC
>NZ_JBHUOM010000007.1:0-162296 GCF_042686045.1 Spirosoma flavum | reverse complement strand
TGACGACAGAGGCCAGCCACTTCTTTTTTTGGTTATGTCTAAAAGTCTCACAAATCGCTCCCAAAAGTGAGACGGTGTATTGGCCCTTATACAAACGTCCGTCAACTGGTGAATAGAGTTGCTAGCTACGAGACAATATTCAATGTAAATCTGTCCCAAAAATAGTACTTTACCGCTAAAGTATAGATATGCTTATCCTATCCTCCTCTTTTCAAGATTTGTATTTTTCCTAGTTGGCGTTCAGGAAAGGCGACCTTTTCGTGAACGCTTTTTGTGTTTCAGGACAGGGGTCAGACTAATTCTGCGAATCATGGTAAGCGTTCACTTGGCCAAGCCTTTTCGTGAACGAAAAGGCTTGGTTTGCAAATTGTAGTAAATCAATAAAAGGCGCTGGCTATACGCGCCAAAATTTCATTACTAAAAATGGTATATTGCCAAGACAGGACTCGCCAGCATATACCAGCCATTAAATTAAACTTTTTTAATGGGGCAAGACTTACAACCAACGCCGTACCATGGCTTTATAGCTCAAGTATTCCTCGCCAAACTTGCGGGTCAAGTACTCTTCTTCGCGTTCAATGATGCCTTTCTGAACGACTAGTAACAGGGGGATGAGCAGGAATAACCCCCACCAGGCATTCGTACCCATTGACACCCCAATATAAATAAGCGTTAAGGATACATACATTGGGTTGCGGCTATACCGATACAGGCCATTGCTGACAATAGCCGTGGTGGCACCCTTCGGGTGAATCGTGGTCTTATGGTGAATCATTCCCCGAAACGCCAGCAGCAGGGTACTCACGCCAACACTGAGCCAAACCAGGCCAATACGCAGGGCGATGCTTGTCGAAAGAACCGGCGTAGGAAAGACATAGCTTATTCCTAGCCCGAGCAGTAAAGTACTACCAAAGAGCAGGGGCGGGAAAGCAATAACTCTCGCATGATCGGCATTTTTGTCCGTAGTCATATCGTATATAGGTCAAATGAATCCTGTTCCGAGTCGATCATCGATCAGTCAAATAAGTTGTTCATCAAAGGGGCCCCAACCTTCCTTCAAATTGATAGTTTGGCTTTTAAGGGCGTTGTTGGGCCTATTCATCCATCTAAACATGAAGTACATCGTCTACCCTTCTCAGCTGTATTCGAGTGGCCCTCAAGCAAGTCTTAGACCAGCTAGAGTCCGTAGTACGTGCGGGCAATACAGCCGACCGATGGGTAATTCCTGGTGGCTCAAGAAAACGTGAGCGGCTGTAAAGGCCGATATCTTATCCAACGCAACCAGAAAAGAACGGTGAATGCGCAGAAACCGGTTTTCGGGTAAGAGCGTTTCCAGGGAGCTGATCGTCCGCTTAATCAGCAGGGGCGGGTCAGCCACCGTATAGAGACGAACATAGTCTTTCATACTTTCCACGTACACTAAATCCGCCAATTGGACCCGGACCATCCTCCGGTCAGCCCGCAAATACAAAAATTCTTCCTGATTTGCCACTGACCGATTAGGCGCTGGCAAGGGGCTCGCGTCCGGATGCATAACTTTATCAACGGCCCGCAGGAAACGATCTAACGCGATGGGTTTCAACAGGTAATCCACCGCATTTAACTCAAATCCGTCCAGGGCATACTCCCGGTAAGCCGTCGTGAAGATGACTTTAGGAGGCCGGCGAAGGCTCCGTAGAAAATCGGTTCCCAACAAAGTCGGCATCTGGATGTCTAAAAACAGCAAGTCCACCGACTGGGTTTGTAAGATTCGGAAGGCATCCAGAGCATTTTCGCATTTACCAACAATGACCAGCTGGCTAACCTGGGCGGCATGGGATTCAAGGACCTCCAGGGCGGGGGGTTCATCGTCGACCAACAAACAGGTAAGTGGCATATGTAAACGGTTAAGTGAAGGTTGTCAAAAGAGCTATTTCCGGATTTTGATGGACCAATGAGTCAACTGGCAGATCTAATAGAACCACCACCAGGTCGGTCTCCGCGAGCAGTTCCAGGGAGAACTGCCCGGCGTATAACAGGGCTAATCGGCGACGAATGGGGGTTAATCCGGCTTCTTCCTCTTCAACCGAGACGCTTCGTGAAGGATCCCGGCTGTGAATGACCTTGAAGCGAAGGGATTTCTGCCGGACATGGCCCTGAATGGAAATCCAGGCAAGCTCGGTGTCTTCACCGAGATAATAAAAAAAGGCATGTTCGACCAAGGCCAGCAGCAGTAAGGGAGCAATCCGGCATCCGTCCAGTGTCCCACTAACGTTCATCGAAATGGCTAGTTGCGCGCCCTGCTGTCCTTGTTGAAGATCGACATACCGCTGGACCGTCTCCACTTCCGCGTCGAGCGGAACCCAGGGCGCCCGACTTTCGTAGAGCAGGTAACTCAGTAGATGCGAAAGATCCAGTACGACCTGGGGCGAGCGGCTCGATTTAACCCGGGTCAACTCCTGCAAATAAGCCAGCGTATTGGCGATAAACTGGGGATGGAGTTGCGTTTTGAGCAGGGCCAACTCCGTGCTGAGTCGTTGTCGGCTCAACTGTTGATGCTGCCGTTGCCGATCGTACCAGTATTGACCAATCTTGAAGCTGCTGGCCAGCCCGGCGACCAGATTGATAAAGAAAAAGCCTCCTCCCGGAAAAAAGCCGATGAAGTACGCCCCGTTAAACGATCGGGTGGCGGGTATGCCCAATACATGCGGAGCAATAACGAATTCATAATCGGCCGAAAAAAGGCGAAGTATAGCCGCACTCGCCACCACCCAACCCACCAAAAAGAACCCGAATAGCCCGAACCGCTGGCGGAGCAGAAGGGGCGAAATCAACCCGTACAGGAGTGGATACGTGACCAGGATATAGGTGGGTAGCTGGATCGAAAGCAGCATGACGAGCGTCACATACCCCCCGGGGCTATTGGGGTCGGGCCAGCGAATGAGCCACATGAACAGGGTAATCCCCAGCCAGAAAAGTACGTGCCTGGCCAGGCGATTCGGTAGTGGAAAAGAAGGCGACCGCTTCATCGGGCTTGCAGGGGAAACGTGAGACAGACCGAAAACTTGGTTGGGTGCGACTCGATCGCCAGTTGGTACGCTGACGCGTAGAGCAAACTTAGGCGCTGGCGAACATTCTGCAGGCCGATGCCGCCGGGCTTATCCCCTTCAGGGGGCCTGATGGTGCGGGTGTTGGTGAGTTGAAAGCTTAGCTGACCTGCCTCCACCCAAAGTTGGAGGGTAATCTGCGCTTTACCCAGTTGTTGGGCCGAGCCGTGCTTGAAGGCATTTTCCACAAAAGGCAGTAGTAGTAAAGGGGGAAGCTGATAGTCCGCCAGTGCCCCCTGGATAGAAACCTCTACCCGGAGCCGATCGCCATACCGAAGCTGTTCTAACTGGATATAGTGCTGTAGCACCCGCACTTCGGTCGTTAAGGGTATCTGGGCCTGATTGCACTCCTGGGTCATGTAGTGCCATAAGCCCCGAAGCCGCCCCACGACGTCGGTGGCCTGATCCGACTGTTTGAGCGTCAGGGCGTATAGATTATTGAGCGTGTTAAACAAAAAATGCGGATGTACCTGGGCTTTTAACAGGCGAAGTTCCGCCGTTACATTCTCAGCTAGTAAGCGCTGATTGGCTACTTCCTGGTGATACCAATGGCGGAGCAGCTTGCTGATGGTAGCCAACGCGGCCGTCGCGATCATCAGAATATAGGTACCCGCCGAAAAGGTATTGAAAAAATCGGCGTTGGTGGGCACCTGATACCCCGCTCGCATCGGATGGAGTATCGAGTACCGAAATCCATAATGAAGGCCCAGGCACCCCATTAACCACCCCGCCAATCGCCAGCCCAGTTGACGGGTCTCCCCCTGCCAATAGGGAGCTAATACCCCATACAGGAGCGAGTAGGTGGCAACCATAAACAGCCCCAGGAACAGCAGCGCATCCCGAAGCGCTAAGAGAGGCTGGTTAATAAGCTTCATCTGGAGAATATACCAGGTCAGAAACAGGGTGTAGATGACCCAGAATGCCCCGTGCCGTAGCCAGACATATTGCTCCAACCCGGCCAGCGCCTGCTTTAACGATCCCTTTTCCATGAGTGGCTCGTGGGGAAATAACTTAAAGTTACGTCACAAAGACGCATTGTACTTGTTTTTTTATGCGCCATCGACAGACAGCACAATGGGGTCGATAAACGGTAGAAATCCCCGTTCATCGACCTGAACCGGTTGTCTAACCCAATTGCGTAGCTCATGGACGATTAAGCGAGTATGGGTTGGTCAGAGCCCGTATGTTTAGAGCCCGATTGACACGAACTACTTCCCAATCAAGCGAAAACCCCTGTTGCCATGCATTCCTTATCGACCGTCCAACGTTTTGGCCTCCTTACCCTCTGGCTATTGAGTTGCTTTTTTTTAGTAGCCTCCTGTCAGGACCATCGACTACCCGAAACCCCTATGGGGGCCCCCTACCCGGCTGATGTCCTTACGGCCTGGTTAACCCTGCAACTCAAACTCACCCGAACAACGCCCGCCCCGCCCCCGGTGGTAGCCCGGCGATTTGCCTACTCCGGTATCGCTGGCTACGAATCCATCGTACCGGGTTTGCCAGGTTACCAGACGATCGCTCCCCAACTTAATGGGCTGCCCGCTTTACCCACTCCTACCCCTGCTGTCAGCTACTACTGGCCCGCCAGTGCCAACGCGGCCTTAGCAGCCATGAGCCGCTACTTTTATCCTACGACGACCAACAAAGCCGCTATTGATTCCCTGGAGGCCGCCAATAGTCAACTTTACCAAACCCATCAGGATGCTGAAGAGCTAAACCGGTCGGCTGCATTTGGTAAGCAGATTGCCAATACCGTATTTGAATGGGCGAAAACCGATGGCAATGATAATACCACCCCGTACATCCCGGTGGTCGGACAAGGCCTGTGGATACCCACGCCCCCCGCCTTCTTACCCGCTGCCCTGCCCAACTGGGGCAAAAATCGGCCCATTCTGCTGGGCAGTGACGCTGGAGCGGATCAGGGTCCCCCCGTTCCCTACTCGGAAGACCCTCAGTCGGCTTATTACGCCCAGGCCAAGGAAGTCTTAACCATTTCGCAACACCTCACCGACGAACAGAAAACGATTGCGCTCTTCTGGGCCGATAATACCGATGGAAATGGTTTTGCGGGTGGGCACTGGATGTACCTGCTCAACCAGGAGCAACTAAGGCAGGGGTGGCCGGTAGACAAGGTGGCCGTTGGCTGGGTCCAGCTGGGCGTGGCCATCTCAGAGGCTCAGATCAGCCTCTTTAAAAGCAAGTACCTCTATAATCGCGTTCGCCCGATCACCTACATCCGCACCGTGCTGAACCAGGCGGATTGGAACGCGTTTATTCCCACGGTGAACCACCCTGAATATCCGGCTGGTCATGCCGTAGCGGCCGGGGCGGCTACCCAGACCTTGGCTCTGTTATTTGGGGAGCAATATCCGTTCACCGATACCTCCTATCGCCTGGGTGGCTACATTCCTCGCTTTTTCAACTCGTTTCAGGAAGCCGCCCTTGAAGCGGGAAACTCCCGAATTTATGGAGGCCTACATTATCGAAAAACCATTGAAGTGAGTCAGACCCAAGGTCAGGTCATTGCCAATAACGTGGCCCAGCAGCTAAAATTTAAGCCGTAGTGTAGCGATTTTATGATGAATTGATCCGGCTAATCAGATCAATTCATCATAATGCTCAACCAAAGACGCCGGATTGACCTTACCGAGTGTAGTATTTCCCTTCTTGATCTAACGACGACTAAACGCCTGATTAGTAATAATAAACGTAATCTGATGGAAATTCGCCGAGCAGTGGTGTTACCCGTCTCCCTGGCCACAGCCCGTCAGCATCTGGCTGTGGCCTTAGCTAGCCCTCTGGTGGTCCAACAGGGCAATCTCATCTTAGCTAAAATTGTTTGTTATGGTCTTATCAAGGAGAATAAGCTATGGGTTCGGTACATTGAATTTGGCCGCTCCCCTGTATACATTGACCTGATGGCCCATTTGGAAGAGACACCGGGTGGTGTACGGTTACACATGACTATTGCTGCGGAGGAAACCCCCGGTTTCCTGATTTACCTACCCCTACTGGCAGTGTATCTCTTCTTTGTGTCAAGCAGTCTCAACTCTGGTCTAAAAGCGGAGTTGCTGGGTAATTACTTCCTTCTTTTAGCGTTTAGCGCTACCATAACGTTCCTATGGCGCTCGCTAAACACCTCGTTCTCCCAGATGAGAATCACTAAATTAAAAGGGGTTCTAGAGCAAATGATCACCGGTTAGGTATGAAAGGATGCGATGGTTAACTTGTATCAAACCAGCTTCTTTTCTGATTGTGATGGGTACTATTCCCCAGAAACCTGATGTAATAAAGTAGCTTCGAAACTCTTTGTTGCAAGCGTTTCAGTAAACCCTCTAAACTCGAGACGGTGTATTGGCCCTTATACAAACGTCCGTCAACTGGTAAATAGAGTTGCTAACGACGAGCCAATAGTCAATCTAAATCTGCCCTGAAAATAGTATTTTGCCGCTAAAGTATAAATAAGCTTATCCTATCCTCCTCTTTTCAAGATTTGTACTTTTCATAGTAGGCGTTCAGTAAAGGCAGCCTTTTCGTGAACGTTTTCAGATGTTTTTCAGGACAAGTAAACCTGAATGATGACTGATCGATCAGATCAGCTATCATTCAGGTGATACCCCTTTCTAAAGAGCTTAGTGGTATCCTTCTTTTTGTTAGCCTTGCAACCTGATAATTCTGTACCTTCAACACCAACAACCTGCTTCCTAGATCGACAATAGATTTCTTACATTCACGTCCATAACGTGAGATAGATACTACTATATCATGAAGTTAGGTTACGCCCGCGTCTCTACCGCACCGGCGGCCCGGCCAAGATCAAAACCTGGCACTTCAGCTAGATGCCCTTAATGCAGCAGGTTGCTCGAAAATCTTTCAGGAAAAAGCCAGTGGTTCTAAAACAGAACGACCTGAATTAAACAGGCTACTCGAAATCATTCGGGAGGGGGACACCTTGATGATTTGGAAGCTAGATCGATTGGGCCGTTCCCTGAATCACTTGATCGAGATCGTAACTCTGTTGGAGCTACATCACATTGGGTTAGTTAGTTTGAACGACCCGATCGATACCACAACGGCTCAAGGTCGGCTCGTTTTTCGCATTTTCGCCAGTCTAGCCGAGTTTGAGAGGGAGGTGATTCGGGAGCGGACGTTGGCTGGTTTAGCTTCCGCCCGTCGACGAGGTCAGCTCTTAGGTCGTCGTAAAGGACTATCCAAAGCCGGTGAGCAGAAAGCCCGCATTGGTGAAAGCCTCTACAAAGAAGGCAAGTACTCGGTCGAACAAATCGCCCGCGAGTTACACATCTCTAAGACAACGTTATATAAGTACCTCCGCCAACGCGGGGTCAATATAGGCGCTTCAGTTGAAACCCCAGTTGCCACAACTTAGAGAATTATCGATGTAGGCTATTTAACATTTACTAAACGAGCTTTTAAGTAAGGTTACGCTTGGCTTTTGTGCACGTATATTACCCTATTAGAGCTAAGTTAATCTATTCAGTACCCATCAAAGGCTGTCGGTATCTTTCCATAAACGAGCGTCTATGGGGAAAGCGGACGTTCGGGCTACGATTATTTGCTTGAATGCTGAGTGTGCCGGGTGAAGCAGGTAGTTAAAGGAGTCTGGTACCACTGCAGAAGGGACACCAATCGCTAGCACGTCAGGCTTAGCCAACCAGGTGGCTATTGCCTGATGATTCACATTAAAATCCGCTTCGTCTCGCCAATCAGTCGGCAAATCTGACGCATTGAGTAGACGTGGCGGTTCGGGTAATACCAGCGTCAAGAGTACGAGCCGGGGTAAGTCGCTATAGGATAATGACCGTAAGTGGACAATCTGTTCCAGCAAGGCCAATTCAGGGCTAGCGGAGGTGTAAAGAATTCCCACACCAGGCGGATTCCAGCGACCTCCTAACCGTCGCGCTCCTTCTGCCGAGAGGGGCGTAGTCACAAAGCGTTCTTTAATAAGCCGGTACACACGTACCTGTGATTCAGGGGAGGTCATGCCAAATCTCAGGAGTAGATGCCATGCTCAATCCGCCCCAACACGGTGTGAACCATACTAAAACCAGTGGTGGTATCTAAAAGAGTAACGGGTGCCTGGCGACGGAGTTCCGGTAAAGGACCATGCAGCCAGCGGCCCAGTACGTCCGTACGGCCATCAAATACATCTAATCCGTGCTTAATCAAGACCTCCAGTAAGAGTAATCGCTCTGAAGCATTGCTATCTAATCGAGCATCAGGGCGTAGCCGATGTAAGGTACGCTCCGAGAGATTCAGAATGCGCGCCATCTCTTTATCAGTTAGTCCGATAGGCCTGGCTACCTCATCAGCTTTGGCACGACTTAAGCCTGCCCTGGATTGTTCGACAATGTCAAAGCCATCGCCTGTCCATTCTGTATTCACACTTAATTCCATTCGCTTTCTATTTGCTGTCACTAAGGTAAGCGCCATTTGGCATAATCACAACTAATGGCTCGATCTTAGGCGAGCAACGTGTTTGTGATTATGCTTCACTGAAATTCACTTCGACTTGCCCAATACTGAGGCATCGATGCCTCAAGTTAAAAGCGTCAAAATAAACGGTGTAGAGGTTCAAAACGCTGAACGACTAAAGTGAACGGTTTTATTGAACGCAAAAACCACTGTTTTTGACCACACCCTCCTACCCGACCACCGTTCATTTAAACCTCCGAATAAAAGCAGGACAAGACAGTCCTGCAAACGCGCAGCCTCCTGGCGGTCGGTTGTTGTCAGCTCAATTGCCAGTTGCTTGATGCTGTGGATCTGCTTGTTCATGCATACAGAACTTACGTTTGGGATCCAACGGGAGTCAGGGCAATATCTGTCTATAGGCCAGCCATAGTTCTTTGGAGTAGCCCCAACGAAGGATGTAAGCTATAGGAATCTTCTACTATTACAGAAGGTTGGCTTCAGTCTTATAAAATGGGAAAACTACATTATGCCGACTGTTAATGGTGCGGATGGTGTAGTCAACTTCAATGAATAGTACACCATCAAGTGCATTACCAGCATTTATACTAACCGCGTTGACTTGTACTCGGGGTTCAAAATTTAAGATAGCCAGTTCGACTACTTCCTGCAAATGCCGGTTCGTTGTCGTATCCGACGTCTCGAAAAGAAACTGACGGAGCGCACAACCATAGTCAGGAACCATAATACGTTCTCCAGGTTCGGTATGAAACAGAATGTATAGACTCTGGCGAATATCTTCGGCCGCTGCCGCCATACTGACCAATTGGCCATCGTGGCCTGATGAAATTTTCTGGTCAAATGAAGGCGGAAAGCTCCATCCGATCCCTAAAAACGACTTTTCCGGTAATTCCATCTTTATCCTCCGATTATAACAGTTGGCATACCAAGTACAATGCTACCTCCATGGGCGGTGGTGTCGCCCATGCGAGCCGCTGGCATACCACCAATTAAAACTGTTGCCGAGCCTTTTATGATCGTGTCGGGCGGACCGACACATACACACATATCACCCAACTTGGCGGCTGGCAGACCACCAATGAGTACGTTAGGGCTTCCAGGCCCTATAATTGGGCCCCCAACGTGCGGAATGGGGGGCAACCCAGGCGTCAGCATGGGGCACACATGCATATCAGTTAATCGTGCAGCTGGAGGCATCTTTGTATTGGTTAGTTTATCATGACGAGGGCACCCTTAATAACCATCTGCCCAGCCGCTGAAACTTCAGCAGAAGCAGTTCCCTCCAATTTAAGTTGGGACTGGGCTTTACCCGCTATGTTCAAGCCATTGAGTGCAAGGTCGCCGGTAGCTTTAATGTCTATTTTGCCCGTGGCCTCCAGTTCAATGTTCGAAGCGGCCTTTAACTTGATCGCACTTTTTGAGTCGAATGTAATACCATCCTGATTCATTATGATGGCGTTCCCATGCTGATCCTTAATGGTAACAGACTTGGCATCGTCGCTGAAAACGATCTGGTTTTTACCAGGCGTCTCAATGGTAATAATCTTCTTTTCGTCATCGAATTCAACCTTTAGGTTCTCTTTTGTGAGCCAGGCTTTTTTAGTATTGGCTGCATCAGGCACATAGGCCGGTTTCTGCTTTTTGCTGTATAACGACCCCAGAATGACTCCATACCGTGGATCGCCCCCCACGAAACCAATAATGACCTCATCGTTTGTTTCCGGATAAAAAAAGGAGCCGGTTCCGGCCGAGGCCTGTTGCTGCGCCAGCCGTACCCAGAGTAATTCATTATTCAACGCAGGCACTCTTACCTGCACGCGAAAATGCCCCTCCGGATCCTGATCGGTTTTGGTAACAGTGCCAGAGCAAAGACCATTAATACCCGGCAAAACCCCCGCTGCCGCCGGAGCCATTACATCTGGCTGACGTTCTATGAACCACTTTTCATCAAGCCCCAACACGATTTCCGTAGACCAGTCACCTGCTTCCAAGGTGTGATTAACCTGCGATACGAAAGCAGTACCATTGAACCGATTCCCAAAGCCCACAAGCTCAACCATATTCCCCAGTAAAACCGAAGCATTCCCCGGAAATTTGATAGTCCCTTTAATTTTGGACAAAGCCGACTTCAACCACAAGCCATTTAGCCAGGCTCGGGCCTCTTCGGCCGGGAGCGGAGCCTGCGTCTGAACCGTAAAAGCAGAAAGTCCTATTACACTAGCTAACGATGCACTGGAATCAGTACCATTCGTTTTTACACTTGGATTTGTAGCACTCAACGCCTGAACACTCTGCGTTAAGTCGTCCCAAAATGACCCGCTAACGGCACTGTATTGGCTTCTGGCATCGAGTTCCAGATTAAACGTATACACGCTTTCGCCATGCGTTAGCCGTAACACTGGTTTTGTAGAAGTCGAAGGCTTACTAACCGCCACCTTCTTGCCCGGAACCACCATCAGGCCGTTTGCTTCGGCTCTGCTCAGCAAAAAATCCCAATCGGTACAATAATACTGAACTAGTTCCTTATGCGATACCGTCGTTGCCGTTACATCAGCCGTAAGACTATGATTGGAAAATAGTTGCGTAAATACATCACTATCTTTCTTGTTCTCATACGTTTTTGACTGTCGGCCAATCGTCATTTTTACCTCATTGCCCCGACACTCTACAGCCAGTTGAGACGAACTATCCGAGGCCAGAAAAATGGTTTGGCCAATAATCAAGCCCGAAAAAATTTCTTTATTTTCGGAGTGATACCCCGCCTGAATAGAGATTGTAGCTCCTGGTTTAACCGTACTGTCTTGGCTAAAGGCAAACAATTGCTCGGATGGATCGCCGTCGAGGAATTCGACACGAGCTGTACTGACACGATTCACCCCAAAAAAAACGTTTATCTGCGCTACTTCACGAGTGCCGTCGAGTTCTTTGCCATCAATGAGCACCCGGTAAGAAACTAGATCAAGTTTGGCATTTAAAGGAGAGGTAACCATAATCTAAATTGAAATAGTTGGAGCAAATAGGTTGGGGACTATTTTAATGAAGGTAAAGCAAGGGTCGTACCTGGAGTAAGACGGCGAAAGGTTGCCAGCCCATTAAATCGGGCTACCTGAATGTAATAGTCGGGCTTACCGTAATAGTGGTAGCAGATAAGCGGCAGGTTATCGCCAATTTTTACGACATACAAATGCGTTAAATCAGATGATTGCCTATCTGCTTTTCGAGCTAGCGTCAACGGGTCGGCAAAGCCGGTGAAATTAAGCGCAACCGTAACCCGGAGGGGAAAACCGTCTGACCGGAATAGGGTGTATTTAACGCTCATGTCATTCAATACGCCTTTAAACAGGAAACTACCCCAGGTAAGCTGGATATAGTTTGGGTGGTGGCTTACGCCCTGGTAAGTATACAGAATCTTCTGAAGATCAGCGATTTCCTGACTGACGTTCGTTCGTTTTTTATCGACAATTCCGGTACCGTCAATTGTCAATTCGAATGACAGTTTTTCTTCCCCCATATCCACAAATTTTTGGGATTTACCAGCGCCCCCGACAATATCCGGAGAAGCATAATTCACCTGTCGGTTGTGAGAAAAGTTAGCCGGGTTCACCTGAACCGTATACTTACCAGCGTATTTGCTGAATTTCTCGTCAGAATAGGCAATGATCTTTAACTTTTCCAAGGTGTTTTCGTCTAGTTATACCAACAAACCATGGCCTGTTTTTGCACTATCGTTCCCAACCAGAGGAGGACGCCAGCTTGAGCTTTGCCATACAGGCCTGAAGCACTTCTCGCTTTAATCGCTCCAGCTGATCGGTCGATAACTTTAGCGTACCTGATGGCTGGGCTTCACTTGTCGGCGATTCTACGGTTACTTTAATGACCAATTCCCGGATTTCAATAGGCATGACGTCAGAGATCAAAGTGCGAATAAGCAAGCTCAAGCGATTCGATAGCCAGTTTATTTTCCTGCGCATTAAAGTCAGAAATACTCCATTTGACCGGCCATGCATTATGAAATGTCCAGCTTTTCAAGGGTTGCCCCTCCTCGTTTAGCAACTGTAGGTCAACCGTCTGTGTAGTAATAGGCGAGGAAAACTCGGCACTGAGGGTTTTTCTGAACCATTCAACCAGATTAGAACCAGAGTCTACATAACCCCTTTTCAGCACCAGGTTCGTATAGGTTGGTATGCCCGGCACTTTATACTTATACAGATTAAGACCGCCTTCCTGAATTTCTTCGGTGGGCAGGGTTACAGAAACCCCGCTCACCTCCTGAAATCCATTGTCGGAATCCGAATTCTTCGGCCCGAACGATATACTAAAGTAAAATCCAACTGCAGGGTAGGTATTCATGGTTAGCCGTTTTTGATGACAATCGTTTCATAGGCAATTTCAATAGTTTCGACAGCTACTTCATTACCGTCTGACTTTAGGTCTGTCCCCGAAATTTTGACCGGAAAAGCATTGGTCAATGTCCAGACCATTGTGTCTGCACCACCCTCATCCATAAGGCTGATTACCACCGTTTCCCGTTTTATGGTGTTCAATTTGATGGTGCTGTACCAGGTCCAGAACTTGTTATCTTTGGCGAAGACGCCTTTCTTCAACGTGATATTTCCTGTTTTGGCAATACCCGGCATCTTGATGGTTGAGAACACTTTACTGTTGCCAGCCCGGTATTCAATAACCTGGGTCTCGCTATCGAGGCCAGTTACTTCCTGAAATGGAATTTCTCCCTGATCACCCAACGTTACTTTGAAGAAAAATTTGGGTAAGGGCCATACATTATCCTGCTTATCGCCAGCCATGATTGCTATGATTTACGTGTTGTGTGAAAGGGTTTAGGACTTTTGCATCTGCTGCTGGAACGTGAGCATAATAAATTCGGCGGGTCGGACAATCGCCACCAAAATGGTGATGTTCATAATACCATTCAGGATATCATCAGCCGTCATTGTCGATCCTAAGCCAATGGAAACTTGGTAGGCATCGTCTGGTTTGGTACCGGCCAGCGCTCCCCGCTTCCAGAGCGTGAATAAATAACTGCTGATCATGCTGTTCATGAGGGTCCAAGTACCTGAATCGTTTGGCTCAAAAACGTAAGACCGTGCAGCCAGTTTCACCGACTGTTCGATCATGATCATTGTGCGACGTACGTTAATGTAGCGCCAGTCTTGGCTATTGCCGTCCAGCGTTCTGGCTCCCCACACCAACACCCCCAGCCCGGTAAAGGGTCGTATGGCATTGATAGATTTACCCGAAACTGCGTCGACGTTCAGACCGGACTGATCGCCATCACTCAGGCTAACCGTTGGTGCTACCACTGAGTTGAGACTGACGTTGGCCGGTGCTTTCCAAACTCCCCGGTTATTATCGACACTAGTGTACACCCCGGCCATAGCTGCCGATGCGGGCAGGGTGTTGATATACCGTGCAATTGCTTTTGTGATAGCGACGTACGATTTACTTGAAGCCAGTAATGAGTTATGAATTACAGTGGCCTCAATTGGCTCAAAGTCTGTGACTAATTCTTGACCAATAGGAGTTTGAACACGCTCTAGGGCAAGTTTGGTAATCGAAACAGAGATTCTATCTATTTGATTCGACTTCACTTTTTCCTGATAATCTTTTTTAGCCGCAGATATCGCTGCGTCCAGATCGCTTTGTGCATCGTTATAACTAGTAACTACTTTACTTTCTGTTTCGCCTTTCAGCGTTTTTCCCCTTACATAGGCTAAGTCTTTATCTGAGTCAAGTGCTCTTCCTAAATCTATGTTTGTTGCTGAAAAGGTTATTATTGCCTTAGCTAACTCATTGGTGGCTTGTGAAACACCTACCTCCATTATGTCATTTATCTTTGAAGGAACTCCTAGTATTGAGTTAGCCAAAGCCCCATTTAGTTCTTGGTTACCTTTGAGGTCATCCAGTAATGTTGCGTTCTCTTGCACTAGAGGAAGCAGTATAGTGGCCATAGCCTGGGCTAAAGTGATGGTTGATTCAACTTGAAAGGTTGTTAAATTGTCTATTGTTACATTATCCCCTGATTGATTTCCCACTGTTGCTACAGCCAAAGCCCCATTTAGTTCTGGGTTATCTTTGAGGTCATCCAGTAATGTTGCGTTCTCTTGCACTAGAGGAAGCAGTATAGTGGCCATAGCCTGGGCTAAAGTGATGGTTGATTCAACTTGAAGGGTTTCTAAGTTGTCAAATTCTGGAGGATTGGGCTTTACGTCGGCAAGCTTATCAGTTACTGCAGGAACATCAAGTGCAGTTTTCACAAAAGAATTTTTCTTCATTAAATCTATCGACGCCTTAGCCAGGGCCTTGGCCACGTCCAGATTATTGGCCAAATCAGAGACTTTTATATCTTGTAATCTCTTAAAGGTAGTGCCGCTTACAGTAGGCATCACAGCCGCTACAGTACCGTTATTAAGTGCATTTTTAACCTCCGCATTACTTGCCGCTGCTTTTTTTGCCGCTATTATTAACGCATTCCTGAATGCTGGATTAGTTGTTAGCACATCATTAAACTCTTCTTTATTTTTTTCTAATATTAAATCGGCAGCAGACTTCTTACCACTCACATTGGGATCCGCCTTAACTCTTGATTCCTCCGAAGGAAGTAGTTGCAGTTGCCGACTATTCAACAGAATATCCTTCCCATCTTTGTCTTTACCTACAGGCTCATTCTGTAAAGTGATCACCAACTCCTCACCAAAGTATTGGAATGTAACTTCATTGGTTGACACAATATTAGTTTCCACCCAAGGGAAGTAACACACACCATATTTCAAATTATTCTGGCCAATTTGATTGCGAAAGTCTGTTATCTTTTCCTTAGTGTTCCCCGGCTTTGCACGGCACCATAATACACATCAATCAAAGCAATGCGGTTCAGGTAAGTGGCACAATGAGCTAGCATTGTCGTTGCCACCGTATAATAATCAGGTTCGTCAAGCCGAAGCGCATCCGGGCAGACAATCATGGTTGGTTCAGACTCATAAACTAAAGCATCGATGGCCTTTACAAAATCATCTTTGGTACTATCTCCACTTTGATAAGAACCAATCGAAATGATGTAGCAGGTAGCCCCCCCGTTTTGGTAGAACAGGCGGATACTATTATAGAGATAAAATAATTTACCGGTAGGAACAAGGTATTGAGTTGTCTTATCCCACAGTTGAATTGGAATTGATTCAACAAGCCTACTTTCTTTATCCGTTTCTGCTTCAGCCTCAGACTTTAATACAAAAGATGCGAAATATCCACCACCAAAGTATAGTTCAAACTCGCTAAACGATGTTACTCGTATGGGTTTATTTGATAAATCACGGTTATCATAAGTTGCCTGCTTCGTGTGTCCAATAAAGACAGGCACCGCCGTAGCTACCTCAACAACGGAGTTAGGAAAGGCATTTTTCTCAATAATGTAAACACCGGGGGTTTGCTGAACCATTTTGATTACTGATTTAGAAGGTGAAAGGGTGAATTATAAATACACATACATTTCCGAGACAAGCTTGTCCGGATTACGTTTCATATTATCTCTCGTTAGAGTCTCTTTCCCGGCATGTGGCAGGGTTATCGGACTCAATACGCCTTCTGATTTGCCTTGAATTTTGTTAGGACTATTATTTCTTTCTGAAAGTGCAATAGGGCTCTCTGACACAAAAAAATCGGTTAGCGGGATGTTAGCGGGAAGAAATCTGATGCTTGATCCAGAGATAATTTCTAGTTCAATCTTTTTATCAAGCTGATATTTTTTAATAATAATATACTTCCAGTACGTTTCTCGGTCGGCAAAATTGATTGCAATTGGCTGTTCCTTACCTATTGCACTTTTAGCTATCTCAAGAATACCCCAGGGCCGTAAAGAATGTAAATAGCTATCAGCATAAAACGATAGTACCACTTGGGCATCAATCTGAAGTTGATATGAACCATCCCCCCATTGGCGCAGATCGACCAAAATAGATTGTGTTGAATTTTTGTCTGGATAGCTAAAGGTTTCTAGTAATTCTTTTTTATTAAAATCAACTAACTTAACAAGCTTATCAGGCGATGCAACAGTTGGAAGAAGATACTCAAAGAGCATTGGCTTTAGATGACACAAGTCTTTTTCGCCCACGTGATCTTCACAAGAAACTGTTATCTTGTATGGCTTAACTTCTCTGGTACTTAAGAAATAGGTCTGCCCAAATGCCTTGTTCAGAGGCAATTCACTATAGTTTTCAAAGTAGACATCCGTTGGTTGGACACTAAAAATCAAGGGAAAGATTTGACCAGGTAGATTAGCGATTGTTTTTTGTAGATCATCCAGTTTGAGTTCAATCAAACCGATCAATCCACTATCTGTTTTTTTCAATATAATGCCTGCCCGACTGAGCTGTTGCCTTGTCGCTGGCGTTGGCAACAGTTCTATGTTTCTTAAGATCTTATCGACAAAATAATCATGAACGAAAATAACCTCAAATAACTCAGCAAAAATCTGTTTCATGCGCTAGGCTGGGTTTTGGTTAATGGCCAAAATTGGCGGTGTCGTACCAGTTTTTAACCCTTCCTGAATGGTCAGCATTTTTACTTTATATACGACAGCAGGAATATGCTTTCCGCCAAGCATACCCCAGATGTTATTCCAGTCCTGCAAATTGGTGGACTCCATTTCCAGAACCAGTTTATCAAAACCAGCATCAAGTGTGGGAGAATTCTGAGCAGTAAAAACATTTTTGCTCTGAAAGAAAGCTATGGTATAGGATAGGACTTTTAATGCTTCATCATAATTATCAGCGGAAGCTCCGAAAAGTACTGACAGATTTAGTCGGATAGCCGGTTTTAGTTGAGCGTATTCATTAGCAATCCGTTTAGTCTCAACCATATTCCTGACGCTGGTTTCCTGCTCAATTGTAAGTAACGTAATACATAGTTTACCATTCGTATCCGAAGTTATCGAGCCAGCATGATCAACGTACGATGACATGACAGCCTCCTTACCCTGCATCTTTAAATAAACGTTAATTTCTTCCAGAATAAATCTCAGTGCTATTTCTATCATTTTTCACCTGTAGTTAAGGGGCAGGCCAACATAGTCAGAGGAATATCGACTCGGCTAAATCGCTTACAGAAAATGTAAACAACACTAGTTAACAGGGCTGTCAATAGACCCTTTTAATGCACCAAAGCTCGACTTTTCCCGTTCCTTGCACTGTCCGTTTTGGGGCATAAGCTGTCAAATTCGGGGCATTTAACTAGAAAAAAGGGATAAAATGGGTCATTAACCCTTCTCAAGTTGGCTAGTGGTAAATTCGGTGGGTGTCTGGTGGTAAAACTCTTTGAATACGGCCGTGAAATGCGACGGCGTTTTAAACCCCGTTAAGCTGGCAGTTTGACTAACGGTGTACCCAATACGTAGCAGCTCGACGGCTTTTTTGAGCCTATATTGGCGAATCAGGTCAGTGGGTGTTAGCTGATTCAGGCTTTGTAATTTTCGGTAAAGCGTTTTTCGGTTCATGGTCAACTGTCTGGCCAGCCAGTTGACACTCATTGACGAGTCATGCTGCTCCAGCAGAGCGTGAATCCGATGCAGAAAGACAGATTCAGTTGCCCCAAACGAAGCAAGCACGCCATCAATAGGAGGGTCCAGGGTCAAAACAATGAACTTCCGATTATGATTGTCTTCTTTCTCTTGACGATCCATTCGCTTTATGAAATCATGAAGCTGTAACCAGCACGAACAGCCTTCATCTCAGGCCGCTTTCAATGGTTTTTACATGGTGTGGATAGAACAACCATTTTTGATAGCTCAAATTTCGTCCATTCCTACCGAAGGCACTGTCCTGCCTGGGGCATGGGCTGTCAAATTCGGGGCATTCCAGGGGCAACACTAAAAGAATCACCACTATACCCTTTTGTTACGGCCAGCGATGAATTCGGTCGGCGTTTGCTGGTAGAATTCTTTGAAGACAAGGGTGAAGTGAGAGTGCGTACTAAAACCAGTCAAGTCGACGGTTTCGATCACACTGATACCAGATCGCAGTAGTTCGGCCGCTTTCCGCAAGCGATACTGCCGAATCAGCTCGGCCGGTGCCAGTTGAATCAGGCTCTGTACCTTTCGATAGAGTGTTTTCCGGTTCATGGCCAACTGATCGGCCAGCCAGTCGACACCAATCGTGGTGTCATCCAGGTTCTGGTCTAACAACCCATAAATCCGATTCAGAAAGGGGTCCTGGATTAGCTTAGGTATGACCTCCGTCGACGTTGTCGACTCCGCAACGGCCAGCGCAAACTGTTGCCGATAATAGGCCCCTAACTTTTGCTGGCGAGTAATCAAGTTATGGACCCGCAATTGCAACTCAACCAGGCTAAAGGGCTTGGCCAGGTAATCATCGGCTCCCAATTGCAATCCGTCAATTCTACTCTGCTGAGCCGCTTTGGCCGTTAGCATCACGACCGCAATATGGTCCGTATGGGCATTGGCTTTGATGAGCTGGGTGAGTCGGTACCCGTCCATGCGGGGCATCATCAGATCTGTAATGACAATATCAGGCAGTTCGGTCTGGGTTAATGCCCAACCTGCCTGACCATCCTCCGCCTGAACTACCTGATATGACCCAGACAGTTCCCCCACAAGAAACTCCCGGAGTTCGGCATTGTCTTCCACAATCAAAATGCAGGGCATCAATTGGCGACTAACAGTCAGATTTACTACCGGAGTCATCTCGAGCGGTACCTCTAGCTCAAGGGCATTCGACTTAGGAGTTGACCAGCGGATGTGGGGTAGATTAACGGTTTTTGATACAGGTTCGATAGGTAACGTCAAATAGAAGGTCGTACCGAGATTCACTTTACTCTCGAGGGTAATGGTTCCTCCCAGTAGGCCAACTAGTTCATGAACCAGCGCCAGCCCAATACCAGTCCCTTCGTAGGCCCGGGTGCTGGCGCTATCCACTTGATAAAAGCGGTCAAAGACATACGGTTGCTGTTCAAAAGGAATACCAATGCCGGTATCCACCAATCGGAAGGCTACCTGGGTCATTTCGCCGGACGACCAAACGGGCATACCCGTCAGCGTCACTTGCCCTCCCTTGGGTGTAAACTTGATGGCATTGGCTAGCAAATTGGTTAGAATTTTATCCCATTTATCCGCGTCGAAAGCGTACTCGCCTTGGGATAACCTACCTATACGATACCGCAGATGTATGCCTTTTTGCTCAGCCGAACGCTGAAATAGCGTGACAATCTGGTGGACAAACTCCGTCAGGTCTCCCTGCATGAGCGAAACGGGCATGAAATTGCCCTCCAGTTTGGCTAGATCGAGGAGTTGATTGATCAGCCGCAGGAGCCGATCTGCGCTGTGATGGACCAACGTCAATAACGCGCCATCGTACCGTTTTTCTTCCAATAGTTTGGCTACCGGCGATAGAATGAGTGAGAGGGGTGTACGAAACTCGTGGGTCAGGTTATTGACAAAGCGCGACTTTACCTGATCAAGCTCCCGAAGCTGGTCAGCCTGCTGGTGAAGTTCCTGGGTACGCTCAGCGACCTGTCGTTCCAGCTGTTCATTTTGCTGAGCTAGGAGTTCCTGTCGTTCGTGTTGTTGAGCCAGATTCTGGGTTGATAGCATTTCGACCTCCCGGAGCCGGTCAACCAGTTGCCCGTTGACCCAGCCATGTTCCAGCGCCAGCAGAATCGACAGTGTCAGCGGGAAGCACAGAAAACTGGCTAAATAAAAACCATGAAACAGCCATTCATGGCCATACCCTGGGAGATGCAGGGAAAATAAGAGTGACGACAGAATCCATAAGCCCAGATTACAGAACGCGCAGATGGCAACGATGTTAGCCCCCCTCAACTCACGCCTGACCGCCACCAGCGAAAGTCGGATCAGCTCAAGTGGCAGGAAATAATTGACAGGAACAGATAACCACTCAAAATCAGGGGATAGCGCAATAAGCTTAAGGCTAACACTGCCCATGGCCAGCCAAAACAGCCAACCCCGGCGAAAATTGAAAAGCCTGTAAAACGTCAACACTACTAGGCACGGCACCCACTTATCCATCTGTGACCCATAGTCAGCCAGAATCTGCAGGCCTATGGTGTGCGTAAAAGGGCTGGAAAACCTGAAAAAAAAAGCGAAATTCAGCAACAAATACATCCCGGCGGCATAGAGGTTTGCCCGCTGGCTGCGATGTGCAAAAAACAGGCTCAGATGCAGAATAAAGAGAATGAAAGCGATCCCGATCCGAAATGTATTCAGGTAAATCGACTCGACGTCGACCGGTTTGATGGCCGGTAGAACATGGCTGGGAAGTAGCCAGAACTGAGTTGCTGCCGCATCCCAGCGGACGTAGTTGGTGTAGTAAACTTGACTCGGCTGGCAAGCAATCCGCAGGGCCAGCAGATGGCTGGACGAGGCCGTCAGGGGAAAACTAAACGCGGCCGAAGGATTATAAGCCTGTACGCTATCGGGATTGGCACTAACCTTACCGAAACGATACAATAATCGCCCGTCCAAATAAATCTCTGACGCAATGGATTGAGACAGCTTGATCATCAGGGGCGGCAAATTAGGTCCGGTCTGAATGTGCAACCGAAGCCAGCCAATACCCGCCTGCTGTAGTTGAGGTAACTCCCGGATGTCTTTGGTTGGATCAATCGTCGTCCAGTGTCGATCATCCAGATCGGTGCTGGCTCCCGTTGGGTTATCACCGGGCTGGAATCGCCACCCCCCTTTGAGCAGAAATCCCTCCTCGGGCACTTGATTCAGAGTGACAGGGGTTGGTGCTGGCTGGGCCTGGGAAATCGTCACGAAGGAAAGGGCCACGATGAGACTATGAATCAGCCGCTTCCATACCGAGGGTGATGAGCCGTTGAGCCGTTGTTGGTGAAGCCCGACTAACATGGATTGCTCAGCTTGAGGGATATCCTCGGTTAGAGGCTGAAACAGCCTGGAATCAGGTGTGCGGATCTCCTGTTTTACTTTTGCTAACGGCAAGCCGTTTGGCAGAGAAACCCCGGTAAGATCGAGATAGCCACATGGATGGTATTTGAGCCCGGCAGCGATAAGACCAGCGCCTATCTGGCTCAACAAGAGAATCTGCCCAACGCTCAACGATTGGAAATGGAGTAGTCGCACAGGCAGTCAATGGCAAAGAGGGAGTGGATGAGCTAAAACTAAGTAATTATACGGCTTACTCCTACGACTTACCCCAAAAGCACTAAAGCCGATAGGGTACAGTTGATGAGTACCAGGCTGACCCATTATATACATAAAGGCGTCGTCCATCATGGTAAAGAAGGGTTGAGTTGACCCCAAAAAGTCGCTCCACCTGATTGGGGGTACGAGCGGATTTCTTTAGTTGACATTTGTAGCCAATTGAGACTGATCGGGCAGTTCTCAGGGGTGGCCCCTTCCTTCGTTAAGTGCTACCCATTGATCAATGCGCTTAACCTTATTTTCCATTTCGTGAGTCTCAATTTTTAGGGTCTAAAGTTGTCCTTGGTATGCATGTTGTTCGTACAATCAGCGAATCTCAGGACGGGTCAAGCCGTATGCTACGGATTAGCGTTAACAGCTATTAAAACGGGAACAAGTGATTATCGGCGTACAGTACGGCTCATTTTCTATTGGACAAAACATATCTCGATAACCCTGTCAAGTTTGCGGTATACACATCTCTCCTACTCAACCGGCTGTTTTCGTCCAACAAAAGGGCAACGAATACTATTTATGAACTTGCTATTTTGCTATCAATGAACGAGTTGTGTTACCATTAGCTACCGCTGAAAATCGTCCACGAAAACGTCCGATTAAATTCTGGCAAGGACAATTAGTTTTAGACGGTCAACCCCAGCATCTTAATTGCATTCTCCTTCAGAATCAGCGGTTTTACTTCATCTTTGAATCCGGCTACCTCAAAATCTTTTAACCACCGCTCAGGCGTAATCAAGGGAAAATCAGTTCCGAACAGCATCTTATGTTTGAGTTGCGTATTGGCATACTGTACCAGTTGGGGCGGAAAATATTTTGGCGACCAACCCGACAGGTCAATATAAACATTGGGTTTGTGCATACATACTGACAAGGCTTCATCTTGCCACGGCCATGACGGATGGGCGATGATGATGGGCGAATCGGGGAAGTCAATTGCTACGTCGTCCAGATGAATTGGGTTGGAGTAGTCAAGCCGCAAGCCGCCCCCGCCCCGAACCCCCGATCCAAAACCGGAATGGCCGGAATGGAAAAGCATGGGCAAGCCAGCGGCCGCAATCACTTCGTAAAGGTGGTAGGCCATCCGGTCATTGGGGTAAAAACCCTGCACCGTTGGGTGAAACTTGAATCCTTTTACGCCAAAATCCTCAATCAGCCGTTTGGCTTCCCGGGCACCCATCCGGCCTTTGTGCGGATCGATGCTGGCGAAGGCAATCATTACGTCAGAGTTTTCGAGGGCAGCTTCGGCTACCTCTTCGTTCGGAATCCGTCGTTTGCCGGTTTCATGTTCCGAGTCAATGGTGAACATGATAAACGCCATATTCTGCTCCCGGTAATACGTGATCGTTTCCTGAATAGTAGGCCGGTGGGTCGATTTAAAGTACCTGGCAAAGGCCTCATCAAACTCTGGTCGGTAATCGTCGTGCGGCTGTTTGCACGATACTTCGGCGTGGGTATGTACGTCGATGGCAACGATTTTAGCTAAATCAATCATGTTCTGTTTGCTAGGTCTACGCGATTCAACAGGCGTCATTAAGAAAATTTAACCGACAATTACCTTGACCAGCAGGTACAATATCGATGGGCAGAGTAAACAACCTAAACCCGTGTAAAAGGTAGCTGTCATGGCGCCATACGGCACCAGCTTCGGATCGGTAGACGCTAATCCGGCGGCAACACCACTCGTTGTGCCGATCAACCCACCAAAGACCATGGCCGTTACTGGATTATTTAAGCCGATAAAACGGGCCACCAGTGGTGTGCCAATCGTGACTAAAATGGATTTCACGAGGCCTGTGGCAATACTGTTTGCAATCGCATCAGACGAAGCCCCGATGGCTGCCCCGGTAACGGGCCCGACAATAAATGTGCAGGCTCCGGCACCAATGGTTGTGATGCTTTTGGCATCCCGATAACCCATGGCATACGCAATGAGCGACCCACATAAAAAAGTGAGAATGACACCCGTAAAAAGTGAAATGATACCCGCTAGTCCCGTTTTTTTAATAATGGCAAAACTCACTCCCATTGCGGTCGAAACAATGGCGAAGTCTCTAAACATGGCTCCGCCCATGAGTTCAAATCCGCTTAATTGTTTGATGTCGGCAATGCCTTTATTACCGCCCGTAAGGATACCTCCAATGTAAGAAATTACCAAACCCAGAAAGATGGCGATAGCCGATGCGGGTATCTTTTTGTTGGTGAGTTTGTCGGATAAAAAATCGGATGCGTACATAATAAGGCCGATCGAAAAAAAGGCAACGATCAATCCGTTTTTTGATAACAGGGTCGTTATATACTCCATTCTTCCGTTCCTTTTAAGGATAATTTCGCTACGATAGGCACTAACACTAAACAGAGGATAACAGGTATGATGCCCGCTAGCAGCGCTATGGCACCACTCGACAGCGCCACCCGTACATTTTGCGTAGCTGCCATAGCCACAATAACAGGGATGTACATTTTGCTCCAGAACAGGATACCGCTTTCCATTTCCAGATTAATTTTATTCCGTTTTTCCAGCCAGTTTTGGGCGTATACCAGGAATAACATGGCAAAACCGACCCCGCCTACATTGGCATCAATGTGAATAAGTCGACCAATCGTTTCGCCGACTAGCTGACCGGCCAGAAAACAGCCCGATAAAAGCGCTACACCTCTGATTAGCATCGTTATTAATCGTTTATAGGAGTTATAAGTCCGGTGTCCGTTTGTCGTGGTGTCGGGTTTAAGAACCCGACACCACGACAAATATTTTTTTTAGCTCGTTTTTGGTAACTTTTCCCATGGCATTGCGCGGGAGATCGTCCACAATTTTATATTGCCTCGGCACTTTATAGGCGGGCATTTTCTCACGAATCCAGGCATTCAACACTGTCAAATCGAGCGACCCGTCATTGACAACAAGGGCGGCAACGACCAACTCGCCCCACTCTTCATTATCCAGACCGACCACGCTGCAATCATTGATCTGGGGATATGTCCGCAGGACTTCTTCAATTTCTAACGCCGATATTTTATAGCCCCCCGACTTGATAATATCAACCGAGTTTCGGCCCAGGATCTTATAATAGCTATCATCCAGCACGGCAACATCGCCCGTTTTGAACCAGCCGTCCGTCGTAAATGTCGCTTCGGTGGCTTCTTTTTTGCGCCAGTATTCCTGAAATACATTCGCTCCTTTCACCAGAATTTCGCCGGGCGAATCCACGCCGGGTGCTACATCGTTATGCTGTTCATCGACCAATCGGATTTGCACGCCCGGTAATGCCTGCCCAATGTGACCTGCCCGGCGTTCGCCCTCGTATGGATTGCTAATGGCCATTCCTATTTCGGTCATGCCATAGCGTTCCAGCAGCCGGTGTCCGCTAATGGTTTCCCATTTCTCCATAACCGAAACGGGCAACGCAGCTGACCCGGACACCATCAGTCGAAATGTTGCCATACTAGCCGTTAACGCTTGTTTCTGCGCTTCGGGAAGCTGGTCAAAATAGGCGATGAGTTTAAAATAAATGGTCGGTACGGCCATAAACAGGCCGTCCTGGCTCCCCAGTGCTATTTTCGCAAACCAGTCGAACACCTTTTCTGGCGCAAAGTTTGGCAAAAACTCAACGGTGCCGCCCGCCCATAAGGTGCAGGAAATCACGTTGATGATGCCGTGTACATGGTGCAGGGGCAAAACGCACAAAATAATATCCTGTTCAGAATACGCCCAGGCCTGTACGAGAGTAGACACCTGCGCGTCGATGTTTGCATGCGTAGTTACTACCCCTTTGGGCAGATTGGTGGTGCCACTCGTATACAAAATCAGGGCACGATGGCTGAGGGTAACAGGCGGCAAAACACCCACTGGGGCGGGTTTGTCATCAGCGCCTAACACGATCAATCGGATTCCCTGCTGTGCCGAATAATCGGTTAAAACAGATTCGAATTCGGGCGAGACCACAATAATTTCGGCCTCCGTATCCTCAATTACGTACTGGAGCGACGCCAACGGGTAGGTTATGCAAAGGGGCACCGCAATACCGCCCGCCTGCCATATACCCCATTGGACACGCACATAATCGAAGCCGGGAACGACCATAAATGCAACCCGCATTTCGGCAAGATCCGCGCTGTTTTTCAGTAAGGTTCGCGCAAACTGCTGGGAGCCTGTCTGTAAATCCTGAAAACTATATGAATGACCGTGGGCGATAATGGCTGTTTTGTCAGGGTTTCGGAGTTGCTGTTGAATAATTGATAGCATCAGATTTGTCTTTGAGTTTTTCTAGGTAAACCAAAGGTATTTATTTTGCGCCCATCCGGATAGCTCCATCGAGCCGGATTGTTTCGCCGTTGAGCATTTGATTTTCGATAATGTGTTTAACCAGGGCCGCAAATTCGGCAGGCTGGCCAAGTCGCGATGGAAACGGAACCTGCTGACCGAGCGATAGCCGGGTTTCTTCGGGCAAACTAGCCAGCAGTGGCGTCTCAAATATACCGGGTGCAATGGTCATGACCCGAATGCCAAACCGGGCCAATTCACGGGCAATGGGTAGGGTCATCCCCACAATTCCGGCCTTTGATGCTGCATAGCCTGCTTGCCCGATTTGCCCGTCGTACGCGGCCACCGATGCCGTATTGATCAGGATACCCCGTTCACCGCTGCTTACTGGCTGGTTGTGCTGGATAACTGCCGCAGCCAGCCGCAGCATGTTAAATGTACCAATCAGGTTGATTGTAACGGTTCGGGTGAAGCTGGCTAATGAGTGCGGTCCCTTTTTGCCGACTACCCGCTCGGCCGGACCAATACCCGCGCAGTTGATGGCTCCATGCAATCCGCCAAACTGAGCGAGTGCCGTATCTATGGCGTTTTGTACGCTGGCTTCGTCCGTTACGTCGGTCTGAACAAATTTGGCACGAGCGCCGAGGGCTGTTTCCATGGCTGCACCAGCTTCCGAATTAATGTCGGCCAGCAACGCGAAACCCCCATTGTCGACCAGAAGTTTGGCCGTGGCCGCACCTAAGCCAGAGGCTGCTCCCGTAACGATAAAAACGTGATCCTGAATTGTCATCTGTGTTTTATGTAGATTAGTCGATCATACCCGCCTTCGCTTTCTGGCCGGTTGCTATCCACTGGCGCAGGGCGTCGAAGGCCGTGGCAACTTGCTGGGGTTTGAACTGACAATGCCCCTGCCCATTGGTGTACTTCACCACAAACAGCGCATCTTTACCCTGCTTATGGATCATGTTTTCAAAATTCACGACGCCATATTGCGGAGGGATCAACTGGTCATAGACGGTGTGCAGCAGGACAACTGGCCGAATGATGTTACCCGTGCGGTCGTATTTTCCGAAAAGGCCATCCGGGCTGACCGTTGCTGCCAGCCGTTCGGCTTTCTGATTCACTACGAGATCGTTTGGGAAGCCGCTGTATAGGGTGTTTGTATTATCGAACGGGTTGCCTTTTGCCTGTTGGGCAATATCGCGCAGCACATTTTCATTGAAAAACAGGGAGAACGGTAAGTCATCCATTTTTAAATCGAACCGTTTGGCGAAGGCTACGGCCAACAGCGAGTCTTTCGCAAAAATAGCTTTCCTGATGGCCGCTGCTTTGGCCTGCATGGTATTGCCAGCCTGAGCCTGATACGGTTTTGAGACATCGAAAATTTCGGCCAGGGACGTAACAACGCCCGGAAACAACCCATTGAAGGTCGCGTACATATCGAACTCCTTGCGGCATTGCAGATACGGGCGACTCGATAAGGGGCACATCGGCAAACCGCCCTGATAGTATTGTCCGAAATTTTCGAGAGTAGCCAGCGCCACCCCACCGCCCATCGACTGACCAACCATAATGGTCGTGTCGGGCCGACTATATTTTTTGATGAAAAACGCACGTAAGGCTTCGGTATCGTCCACCCCTTCGGCCAGTGCAAACCCCTGTTTGCGGTAGTCGGAAGCCGCCACGGCAAATCCCCGCTCTAAAAAAGGCTGCACGGTATTGAGCCATCGATTGCTGCGACTCTGTGCGGGCGACCCAACAAACTCATAGCCATGGGCGAACATCACCAATCGTTTGGCTGGCGCTGTTGTCCAGCCCTTCGGGAAAACGATCTGGTAGCGTGCGCCATTGATACTCCCCGAATCAATGGAGGAAACTGCGGATTGTGCCAGGGCCGAAACGCCGCTTAATAAGCCAGCGAAAAGAAGGAAACGTTGGGCGATGCTCTTAGTCATGGATCTGTCTAGTTCTTGTATAATTCGTCAACAATTTCCGGATGATTAGCCAGAAAGGCCCGTTGGTTTATGGAGCCTTTGTCGGTAAGTTCACCCCCATCTAACGATAGCGTAAAATCGGCAAAAACGGCTTTTTTGATCAGTGTCGAGCTACCGCCCTCCTCGTTTTTCAGGCTATTGAGCACGTCTGCCAACGCATTAATTACGGTTTTATGAGCAACCAGCTCCGGCAACGGAACATGGGCAGGATAACCACTCAATCGACAGCAATACTCGATATTAGGAATCACGATGGCACCGACAAACGCCCGGTCGTGGCCCGTAATGACCACATCCTGAATCAATCCATTACCAATCGTGATGAGTTTGGTGCGCAGATTTCCTACGCTCACCCACGTGCCGGTGTCAAGTTTAAAGTCTTCGGCAATGCGCCCATCAAACACGACCCCCTCGTTAGGGTCGTTGGGGTCAACAAATTTGAGAGCATCGCCGGTGCAATAAAACCCTTCGTCGTCAAAAGCACTGGCCGTTGCGTCGGGTTGCCGCCAGTAGCCGGGTGTAATGTTGGCTCCCCGGTAGCGGGCTTCAAGTTTGCCACCATTCGGTACTAGTTTCAGGTCAAGGCCCGGTACGGGTACACCCAACATGCCGGCAAAGCTACCGGCTTTGGTGGCAAATAAGGCCGATGGACTCGATTCGGTGCAACCCAGCCCCGTTGCGATAACGACCCGCTCGCCGGTCGTCTCGTAGGCCAGTTCTTCAAAGGCATCCCAAACGTGCTGCGCCATCCCGGCACCGGCATAAAACAAAAGTTTCAATCGGCTGAAAAAGTGTTCGCATAGCGCTTTGTCACGCCGAAAATACGGAATCAGTTCTTCGAAGCCCTTGGGTACGTTGAAGTATAAGGTTGGGGCAATATCGCGCAGATTGGCAACGGTGATAGTAATGCCTTTGGGTGTGGGTGTGCCTTCATCAATGTAGAGCGAACCGCCATTGAAGAGCATGAGCCCGAAGTTATGATTCCCACCAAACGTATGATTCCAGGGGAGCCAATCTATAATAGTCAGGTCGTCATCGGTCAAAAACGGAAACGTCTGGGTGATTTGCTGCCAGTTGGTACAAACCATCCCGTGTGTATTGATAACGCCTTTGGGAAAGCCCGATGTGCCGGACGTAAACAGAATTTTGGCCACAGTTTCGGGCTTAACAGCCGCAAAAGCCTCCTCAACCGCATCCGTGGGCAACGTATCCAGCAACGTATCGAAGGCGATGGCATTTACGCCCTCCGGTGCCTGATAAACGTATACCATGTGAGCGGCTCCGGCACAGGCCCGCAGGGCTTTTTCGTACTGCTGGCCATTCGATACAAATATAAGCTTCGGTGCCAGTAGCTCAAGGGTATAGGTCAATTTGGCAAAATCGGTCGAACGTAACGAATAGGCCGGACTAATGGCCGAATACGGAATCCCAACGTGCAGGGCAGCCAAAGCCATTAGACCGTGTTCGATGCTGTTTTCCGAGAGAATCGCCATGGATGTTTCGGCTGTCAGCCCCAAATCGATTAATCCCTGGGCCAGTTTCCTGACAATGGTGAAGGTCTGCGCAAAGCTTACGGTTCGCCAGTTACCGTTGCTATCGCGCTGACCCATAAACACCCGATCGGGCGTAGCCGAAGCCCAATGCGGCAGACGTTCTGTCATGCGATTGGGGTGAGGAGCCAGCGTTTCCGTCGAGCGTAGTAGGAGCGTTCCATCGGGACGAGTAATTTTTTCAATGCTGACGGGTCCAAACTGAACGGGCCGAAAGGGAGTTTGTTTGAGGTTGAGGGTTGTCATGCGTCTCCGACTTTTTTGGCTTTCCCGTCTAAAAAATCCCTCAATCGTGCTTTGGCTTCGGGCGCATTCTGGGCAATAGCCGCCGTAAGCGATTCCATCATCAGGCCTTGTTCCTGACCCGAATCCGCTATTCTGGGTAGAATATGCATCAGCGCATAATTAGTCATACCAGCGTTTGACGCCACTTTCTTCGCCAATTCAATGCCTTTTGTCAACCCGGCACCTTCCTCAACCACGTATTGTGATAGACCAATCGCCATGCCTTCGTTGGCAGGATAGACACGTCCCGTCAGCATCATGTCGGTCATGCGGGCCAGCCCAATCAGTTTAGGCACACGAACGGAAGCTCCTCCGCCGACAAAAATGCCACGCTGTCCTTCGGGTAAGGCATAAAAGGTAGACGTTTCAGCTACCCGAATGTGGCAGGCACTGGCTAATTC
The DNA here is from genome assembly GCF_042686045.1 of Spirosoma flavum. Lineage (NCBI taxonomy): Bacteria > Pseudomonadati > Bacteroidota > Cytophagia > Cytophagales > Cytophagaceae > Spirosoma > Spirosoma flavum. The sequence goes on along the minus strand of NZ_JBHUOM010000007.1, from coordinate 132,061 downwards.
GAGTCCACCACCTACGCAGGCTCCGTGCAAAATAGCAATGACGGGAACCGTACCAAACTGTACCCGATCCAACGCTCGATGCCACATCCGGGAATGATGCAACCCTTGTACCGCGTCGCGTTCAGTTAGTGACGACAAGTCGAGACCCGCGCTGAAATGCTTGCCTTCGCCGTAAATAATGGCACAACCTATCCCCGACGGTATGTTAGCAAATACCTGCTCAATGCCCAGAATCAACTCGTCGTTGAGGGCATTGCGTTTGTCGGGACGATTGAGTTTGACAATAAGGACGTTGTCCTGAATTTCAGTATATAACGTATCGGGTAATGGCAACATAGCGGATGCGGGAAATTAGTTTGCAAAAGGGTAGAGCACGATAAATCAGACTTGAAAACGTTCACCTTTGGCTATGTTTACCAATGGAGCCACTCGTACTTTATTGTCAATCGCCTAGCGGTATGGCCTAACGGAGTGAGGGCTTCAACGGCATGCTATTACAATATTTTCCAGACTTGAATAATCACTCCATCCGGATCGCGAATGCCTTTCGAGATAAATAGCGTTTGGGTAAGCCATTCGTACTTGCCCGGTGGGGTTTCAAAGGTGGGAGCGGCCCGGAAATAGTAGTCGTTGGGGCTTACTTTTTCGCCGTTGGCAATTCGTCGGGCCACCTCAGGAGTCGCCGTCCGAATGCCTTTGTTATTGACGTAGATAAGAACCCCATCGTCAGTCTGGAGCGTATAAAGCGCGCTGAGTTCCGTCGTTCCATCTTTTCGCAGAATCTGCCAGTCAGCCCCACCGTTGATGATGGTTCCCTTCATGTTGGGACCGCTGAAGGTTCTGCCCGTTATCGGGATGATGCGCCGTGTACCATGTGGTGTTTCGCCGACGACCATAGCTGGGGCAATCTTTACATGTAGTTCACAAACAAACTCCAGTTGAGGAGCTTGTGGACCAGTTGATGCCAACTCTTTTTGTGCCAAAACCTGAAACGACGGTTGGCAAACAAGTAAGCAAATAAGTAGCCCGATAGGGGACAGCACGGAATTTTTCATTGAATGGCTTCGGGCAAGACATAACAAAAAGACAAAATAATACGGGTAAAGTCTAATCGTTCTTTCTTACCTTGTCATAAGAAATACTTATCAGGGTGGCTATGTGCCCCTAATCAGTCCTGTTTGCTACATTATGGAATTACGTCAGTTGAAATATTTTGTGGGCGTAGCAGAAGAACTGCATTTTGGTCACGCTGCCCAGAAGCTATTTGTCTCACAACCCGCACTGAGCCAGCAGGTTAAATTACTGGAAAACGAACTAGGCATTGAGCTGTTTGTAGGCATTAAGCGCACTCAACTACATAAGGTTGAGTTAACCGAAGCCGGGAGAGCCTTACTGACCGACGCCAAACGAATTCTGCAATTAACTGACAACGCAATCCGAAACGCCCGGCAGGCAGGGGCCCGGCAACAGGTCGTGACACTGGGTGTTTTCAAACTGATTCTGCCCGAACGGATCATGGGCATGCTCGAACTTTTTTCAACTCACTGCCCAACGGTGGAAATCAAAATCGTTGAACTCCCCAACACCGCTCAGGTTCAGGAGTGGGTGGCCAACGACCGGGTTGATTTGGGGATGACCGTACTGCCATTAGTCTACGAAGGATTACTAACGACACCGTACGCTGAAACCGATTTCAGTATCCTAATGAACCGAGACCATCCACTGGCAACCAATACGTCGGTCAGGCTGGAACAGTTACGACACGAAAAGTGGATTGATCACGGACCGGAAGCGGGCTTGTTTTTTGGGCAGATCGAGGCCGTTTGCCGCCAGGCGAATGTTAATCGGGAAAGCAACATTGTGCAGGTTGTTCCCTCTTTCGATCTACTGAAAAGTATGGTTCGGCTAGGAAAAGGACTTGCGTTTATTCCGGCTTCACTGGATTTGCATCAGGAACCCAATTTGCTGTCGATGCCGATCATTAACACCGACAGCACACCCTTCAAACAGATTGTTATTCAACACGTTCTGATTCACAAATCGGAACGGTCATCTCCGTTGGTGCAGGCAATGGCCAGCTTAGTTAGGGCAAAAACGGTCTAAGCAAGTTCACCGAATTTTCGGAGACGAAATATAGAGGGTCATAATACCCGCCAGAATGGTCGGCAGCGCATAGATCAAAAAGTTAGTGCCCATCGAAAGTCCCATTCCAATGAGTACTCCGCCCATAGCGGGGCCAATAATACCGCCCAATCGACCCATCCCGATTGCCCAGCCAACGCCCGTTGTTCGAAACCCGGTCGGGTACATACGGGCGGCAACGGCATACAGGCCCACAAAACCACCCTGAATACCAAAACCGAGCAGCCCGAACACCAGAAGCAGGACCGACGACCCTTTAAATAGACTGAAAGCTGCCATGAGCAAACCCGTCATAATCAAGAAGATACCGATTGTTTTTTTGAGTCCAATCCGGCTGGAAATGTAGCCCTGGGTGACAATACCGAAAAAGGCACCGACATTGAAAACCGTTCCGGCATAAATGGCTAATTCAATCGATAAACCCGCACTGGAAGCCAGCTTGGGAATCCAGCTCGTGAGAAAATACAACGTAGCAAACGATAGAAATAAAGCAACCCATAGCTGAATCGTTGGAATTTTATAGTCATCCGCCAGAATGGATGTTAGGGGAATTCCCTGCCGTTGAACAGGTTTGGCGGGCAATGACGTGATCGTGTTACGTTGCATCCTGGCTAAAATCAGATTCGCGTTCGCCAGCGCATTTGGGGGCTGCGATTGCAGATAAAACTCCAGCGATTCAGTCAGGAAGAAATAGATAACGGGCAGCGCGACAAGAGTGGCCATACCCGCCAGTTGAAACATGGTTTGCCAACCCGACACGGGAATGACGCGGGCCGCGACCAGACCCGACAGAACCGCACCAACCGGATAACCGCCAATAACAACACTCACCCAGAAATCTTTCGTTTTATCGGGCGTATACTCCGCCACCAGAGCTGCCGTACTGGCCAGCATACTGCCAATACCTATCCCGCTCAGAAACCGAAACGCGATTAAGAATCCGATAGAACTCGCCTGGGATGTCAGGTAAATACTGATACCCATGATAGCAGCACTGAGCAGAATCATGGATTTTCGCCCGATCGTATCGGCAAAAGGAGCTAAAAACAAAGCCCCAAAGGTCATACCGAACAGGCCTGAGCTGAATACGACGCCTAAAGCTTCGGGACTCACCTGCCAGGCTTTGGCAATGGCGGGTGCCGCATAGGAAATCACCATCACATCCATACCATCGAGCATGTTCATCAGCCAGCATATAAATACGGTGGCGTATTGAAGTCCTGTTAGCGGTTGTTTGTCAAGCAGGTTTCTCGGACTCACTTCCATTGATTCGATACGGTTAGGAAAAATCAGGAACGGGTTATGTAGTTACCAAACTATTTATAATCAACTAATTAGCAGTGACAAAATCAGCAACTATCAGGGTGTACCCCAGACCTTAATGGCCGTGTTGGTCACCAATTCCAGTTTCCGCCATTGGTCGTCGAAGGTTAAATCATTGCCGTGGTGAGTGGACGAAAAGCCACATTGCGGACTAACAGATAGGTTGTCTAATGGCATATATTGGGCTGCTTCATCGATACGTTTGGCTAAATCATCTATGTCTTCCAACGTCCGAACTTTCGACGAAATAATACCCAGCACTACTTGCTTATCCTTCGGAACGAACCGTAACGGAGCAAAATCGCCAGAGCGCTCGTCGTCATATTCCAGAAAATAGGCGTCGACGTTAATTTCATTGAAAAGCACCTCCGCTACAGGTTCATACCCGCCCTCTGCAAACCAAGTGCTGCGGTAGTTACCCCGACACAGGTGAATGCCTACGGTTAAATCATCGGGTCGATCATCGATTACCGAGTTAATCAGAGCCGCATAGGTGCGGGGTAACTCATTCGGATCTTCGCCCCGCTCCACAGCCGCAGCCCGCATCTTTGGGTCGCACAGATAGGCCAGATTAGTATCGTCCAGTTGCAGATAACGCAGCCCAGCCTGATATAAATGGTCAATTTCCTGACGATAGGCGGCCGACAGATCGTGGAAAAACTCGTCCATGTCGGGGTACGAATTGATATCGATGGATTTACGCCCACCCCGGAAGTGAATCATTGTTGGCGACGGGATAGATACTTTGGGGGTTTGCATCACGACTGATTTCAGGTAATTGAAGTCTGCCACCTGAATATCGTTGACGTGCTTTAGTTTACCTGTTACGCTCAACACGGGAGGTTTAAAATTATCCTCGGCAACTCGGGCGTTCGGGTTGGCATCAATACCACCTGTAACGGAAACTCCCGCAAGTTCTTTCAGAAAATCGAGGTGGAAATAATCCCGGCGAAATTCCCCATCGGTAATGGAGCGCATGCCGGTAGATTCTAGTTTTCGAACCGTTTCTGCAATCGCTTTATCTTCAATAGCCCGCAATTCATCGGCTGTAATCTCGCCTTTTTTCCACTTAAGGCGATTTTCTTTTACATCGGGCGTACGTAGTAGGCTGCCTACATGATCGGCCCGAAACGGAGGAGTTTTCATTTGGTTTGATATAAGGTTAAAGAGTATATAGTCGATCTGTTCAATTCATTAACTTACCCGCTCAAGCACAACGGCATAGCCCATGCCTACACCCACACACATTGTCGCCAGGGCGTAGCGTTTGTTCTGCCGTTGCAATTCGAGCACAGCGGTTTGCACCAGCCGTGTTCCCGACATACCCAGTGGATGCCCCAGAGCGATGGCTCCCCCATTTGGATTGATGCGGGGGTCGTTGTCGGCCATTCCCAATTGCCGGATGCAGGCCAGCGACTGGGCCGCAAAGGCTTCATTTAGTTCAATCACATCGATATCATCTAGCCGTAAACCAGCTTTTTGCAGGGCTTTCTTCGTAGCCGGAACCGGACCAATTCCCATAATACGCGGCTCAACGCCGACTACAGCAGACGCGACAATGCGGGCTTTGGGCGTTAATTGATAGCGATTTATGCCCTCTTTCGAAGCGACGATCATAGCAGCAGCCCCATCGTTCAAACCAGCGGAGTTACCTGCCGTAACGCCCCCCTCTTTTTTGAAGGCCGGTTTTAGGGTAGCCAGCACGTCCAGCGAGGTCTTGGGCTTAACGAATTCATCGGTTTTAAAAACGGTAGGTTCTCCTTTTTTTGCCGGAATTTCGACAGCCATAATCTCCTCCGCCATTCGACCCGATTGCTGTGCGTTAGTTGCTTTTTGCTGGGAATTATAAGCAAACAGGTCCTGATCTTCGCGGCTGATGTGGTAGATTTCGGCCAGATTCTCGGCCGTTATGCCCATTGCATCAACCCCATACATAGCCTGCATTTTGGCGTTAATAAACCGCCAGCCAAAGCTGGAATCGAACATCTGCGCATCGTTTCCATAGGGTTTCGATGTTTTGGAGATCACCCATGGCCCCCGTGTCATGTGTTCCATACCGCCAGCAATGAACACGTCGCCATCGCCCGCTCTGATGGCTCGATTGGCATGAATCACCGCCGACATGCCCGATGAACACAGCCGATTGATCGTTTCGCCTGGCACAGTATAAGGCAACCCGGCCAGCAAGAGCGCCATGCGGGCAACGTTCCGATTATCCTCACCCGCCTGATTATGACACCCCAGCACGACATCGTCGATAGCATCAGCTGGCAAATTCGGATTCCGCCTGAGTAATTCTTTAATAGGTAGCGCAGCCAGATCATCCGCTCGTACGGTTGAAAGGCTACCCCCAAAACTGCCAATCGGGGTGCGGATGGCGTCAACAATATAGGCTTCGTTCATAAGTACTATCTCAGGTTGACCAAACATGTGGCGCTTGTTTTAGCCCGCACGTCGTCCAGCGTGGCACCGGGCATCAGTTCCAATAGGGTTAATTTACCCGCTGGATAGGCAAAGACGGCTAAATCAGTGATAATCATATCGACCACGTCCATTGCCGTCAGCGGGAGGGTGCACTGTGGAACAATCTTAGACGAACCATCCGGATTAACGTGGGTCATGGTGATAATCAGTCGTTTCGCCCCCTTCGCTAAATCCATCGCTCCCCCTACACCCAACAATGGTTTTCCCGGAACGGCCCAATTGGCTAAGTTGGCGGTTTCGTCCACTTCCAGACCACCCATGATCGCTACGTCGATATGCCCACCCCGAATCATGGCAAATGAATCGGCGCTGTCGAAATAACTGCTTCCTTTCAGGGCGGTAACCGGAATTTTTCCTGCATTGACCGGATAATTCATAGCTCCGCCCCCATCGGCCGGAGCAGGCCCAACACCCAGCATTCCGTTTTCAGTATGCAGAATGATGCCATGCTCGTCAGTAATCAGGTCTGCAACCAGGGTTGGAATGCCGATCCCCAGATTGACCACATCGCCTTTTTTTAACTCGGCCAATGCCCGTCGGGCCATATTCATTCGAACATCATCAACTTTCCTGGAAGTCGAAACCGAGGCCGAACTACCCAAATCCTCCAACGTCAGGGTAGCCTGTACCAGGTAGTCGATGAAACAGCCGGGCGTATGCACTTCTTCTGGAGCGATCTGACCCACGGGCACAATTTCTTCTACTTCAGCAATGACTAAATCGGCGGCTGTGGCCATAGCCTTGTTGAAGTTATTTTCAGTCATACGGTAGTGCAGATTCCCTGCGGTATCGGCCCGCCACGCCCGCACAAAAGCAACATTACCCCGGATACTTTTGATAAATACGTGCTCAATGCCATCGATCACTTTGGTTTCACGACCTTGAGCCAGCGGGGTTCCTGCCGACGTGGGCGTGTAAAATCCACCGATACCGGCTCCGCCCGCCCGAATGGCTTCGGCCAGCGTTCCCTGCGGTAATAATTCATACGCCACCTGGCCACTCTGGGCCGCTTTCACAGCATCTGGATTCGAGGTAAAAAATGAGCCGATTAACTTTTTGATTTGACCATTCCGCAGGAGACGACCACCACCAAGGCCCATTTCGCCCGTGTTGTTGCCAACGAACGTCAGGTTCTTCGTGCCAATTTCTGCCAGCGCGTGCATCAGGTGAACGGGGTTGCCCGTCATCCCAAACCCGCCTTGCAGCAGTGTATCACCGTCGTTCACCAAAGCCGCAGCGGCAGCTACGGTAAGTTGTGGTACTGTTTTCATAGCGTACTCATTCCGTTAGAACTACCCGAACATTTTGATCTTTCGGGTAGGTTGATTTAGGTCGTAGCTTCGGCGGATTGTTTAGCCGCATGGCCTACGTAATTTTCGGCAACCAGCGCCGAAGCGGCTCGGCTCGTGATTAATTGATTGAATCGGGATGTCTGTAAGTGAGCATCGAAAGGCGTTCTGTCCGGATTGTGATGCAGTAACTCAGTCATGAAGTTAGAGAACTCCTGCACCCGCCACACCCGACGCATGCATCCTGCCGTATACGTGTCTAAATTAGCACGACTTCCCTCGCGATACCAGGTCATCAGCGCGTCAAAAAGACTCCCTGTATCGGCAACGGCCATGTTCAGCCCTTTGGCCCCCGTTGGTGGAACAATGTGCGCTGAATCACCTGACAGAAAGAGCCGCCCATATTGCATGGGCTCACTCACGAAGCTCCGCATGGGGGTAATGGTTTTTTCCAGAATCGGCCCTTCAGCCAGTACCCATCCCGTTGAACCCAGTCGAATCTGGAGTTCGGCCCAGATGCGCTCGTCGGGCCAGTCTTCCAGTGTATCCGTCACGTTACACTGCACATACAGCCGGGAAATTTCCGGTGAACGCATACTGTGTAGGGCAAATCCCCGCTCGTGGTAGGCATAGATTAATTCATGAGTAGAAGGGGGTACCTTCGCCAGAATGCCCAACCAGCAGTAGGGGTAAACTTTGTCGTAAACTTTAGTCAGTTCAGCAGGGATCGACGCACGACTAATACCATGAAAACCATCGCAACCCGCCACAAAATCGCAGGTGAGCGTATGCGCTTCGCCGTTTTGTGTGTAGTGAATCGTCGGAGAAGAGCTTTCCAACCCATCGATGCGTGTCGCTTCGGCCTCAAATGAAATAGGAACTTCCGCGTCCAGCGGAGTGCTGCCAAGTCGCAGACGTATCAGATCTTTCACCACTTCCGTTTGAGCATAGATAGTCACCCGAGAGCCACTGGTCAGTTCAACCAGATCAATGCGATGCCGCTGGCCATTATAACTCAGGATAATTCCATCATGAACAAGCCCTTCCCGGTCAAGCCGGTCAGTGGCACCGGCCTGACGAAGTCGGTCAACGGTATTCTGTTCGAGTAGCCCTGCCCGTTGCCGACTCTCAACGCGCTCCTGCGAGCGGTTTTCCAGTACAACCGAACGAATGCCCTGCTGATCCAACAGTTGTGACAGCAACAGTCCTGCTGGCCCGGCTCCGATAATACCGACCTGTGTCTGGTGGTTCATGGACGTTGTTCGTTTAGAATTTCGCTCGCGGCATGGAAAGCGGTATTAGCAGCTGGCAGACCACAATACAGCGCCGAATGCATGATCACTTCCTTGATTTCATCCACGGTTACGCCGTTGTTGAAAGCTGCCCGTACGTGCATTTTGAATTCCGCTTCGCGGTTAAGTGCAATCAGCATCCCCAGTGTTATGAGGCTTCTGGAATGACGTGACAAACCAGGCCGGGTCCAGATTTCGCCCCAGGCGTAGCGGGTAATAAAATCCTGAAAATCAGCATTGAAATCTGTAATGCCCGCGTTAGCTCGGTCGACGTGGGCACTGCCCAACACATCCCGACGGACAGCCATACCTGCATCATAGGTAGCACGATCCGGTTCAGGTAGAAACTCTTGTAGAGCCTGAGCAAATGTACCAGCGACTTCAACTGCCGACAAGTGCGCGGCTGGCAGCTCAATTAATTGAGCATCAGGGATTTCTTTCTGCAGAAACTGCCCATCCGCAACGGTTGTCACCGGATCATAGGTGCCCGCAATAATGAGCGTTGGTACGGTGATGCGATGAATGTCATCTCGTAAATCAGTATCCCGAATGGCCGCGCAACAGGCTACGTACCCATCGACTGATGTAGCGCGAAATTTGGTTACGAGCTGGTTTCGCAAAGTCGGATTAGCCTGTCCAAATGCAGGTGTTAGCCAACGATCAAGCACTGCTTCGGCAATAACCGAAACGCCCTGCTGACTAACGGTTTTGATGCGTTCATTCCACGTAGCAGGCGTACCGATTTTAGCGGCTGTATTGCAAAGAACCAGTTTTGTAATGCGTTCTGGATGATGAATCGCCAGCCATTGACCGATTAATCCACCTATCGACAACCCACAGAAATAGACCTTAGAAATTTCCAGTGCATCTACTAATCCGATTACATCCCGGCCCAGATCATCTATACGAATGGGGTTAGTTGAAGAGGGCGTCTGTCCATGTCCGCGCGTATCGTAGCGCAGCATTCGGAAATGGGTTCGTAGTTTATCCACTACGCTATCCCACATTGTCAGATCAGCGCCTAATGAATTGGAAAACAGCAACATTGGCCCTTGCTCAAGGCCGTCGAGCTGGTAATGCATTGGGGTTCCGTTTATTACGAGTTCGGCCATTGTCAATTCGTCGCGTTGAGATTTTGTTGCATCCGTACCGTATCGACTTCCAGGCTACCAATTAGGTCATTGGCGTAGTGCAGGTTGGCCGCGGTGAGTTTCACTACTTCCCGAATAACGGGCCATTCGCTATGCCAAGCTCCGGCAGCTCGTTCGTGGGACTGTATCATAGCACCCAGAAGACTAGCCACTAAGGCGGGCGTACGGTGCGCGATGGCAACCATAAACGTAGACGTAACCGGATTTCGCTTATGAGGCATGGACGATGATCCGCCTTTACCCTCAGCAGCCCCTTCGCGCACTTCACCAACTTCGGTTTGCATCAGCAGAATGACATCATTGGCCAGCTTACCCAGCGACCCATTCAGAATGCCGAGCATGGCGGCAATGTCGGCCAATCGGTCGCGTTGGGTATGCCAGGCGTGTGTAGTTGTTCCCAGTTCCAGTGTATCGGCCACCCGCTCGCGAATGGCAGAACCATGTTCACCCAGTGTTGCGCCGTTGCCGACCGGCCCGCCTAATTGCACGATGATGCATTCCTTCATAATCCGTTCCAGACGTTCCGTTGAGCGTAGCAGCCCGTCGAGCCAGCCCATAACCTTGCCGCCAAACGTCATCGGCAAGGCCTGCTGCAATAGAGTTCTTCCCATCATCGGCGTATACTGGTGGGTGTGAGCTAAGGCCGTCAATTGATTGGTTAGCCGATTCAAATCGCCCCGGAGTTGCTCCAATCCCTGTTTCAGTTGACACATTAATGCCGTGTCGATAACATCCTGGCTGGTTACTCCCCAATGAACGTACTGAACTGCTTTAAGGCTTTTCCTACCAACTCGCTCCTTCAATAGATTGACGAACGGAATGGCTGGATTGCCAGACAGCAGCGTTTGTTCCCGAATTTGTTCCGTATCCCAATCGGTTTGCTGGCAAACGTCCGCGATAGTTGTTGCTGATGAGGTCGGAATAACACCAACAGCAGCCTGAGCCGTTGCTAATGCGGACTCGAAAGCCAGCATAAACCGTAGTTCGGTAGCATCCGAAAAAAGGGCCTCCATCAGCGGAGTGGTGAAAATTGATTCAGCTAGCACGATACGGGATTCCTATAAATCAAAAAAGACCGTTTCATCGGAACCTTGTAACCGGATATCGAACTGATAATGTCCATCCGTACGCTTTGCTGCCAGGAGCGTATTCCGCCGGTCGGGTTCAATCGAGTTCAAGAACGTATCCCGTTCATTTGCTTCTGGTTCGTCCGAAAAATAGAGCCGGGTATAGAGAGTCCGCAGGGAGCCACGCATAAACAGAATGACATTGATGTGGGGAGCCGCATCCTCGGCAGTCAGGCCCGGCTTAAACGTCGTAAAGAAAAATTCGTGGTTGGCTGTCGTACCCGTGCCAAAGCGGCCAAAGCCCGTAAAGATGGAATGATCGGGCGGATAGGCAATTGGTTCAGCAGCATATTGACCTTGCGCATCGGCCTGCCATAGTTCCACTATCGCATCGGAAACGGAATTTCCATTCCCATCAAAAATACACCCCGTGATATAAATGATCTTTCCCTGACTTTCGCGCGGCTCAATCAGCATTCCATCCATCAGGCTCGTGTAGTCGTAGCCATACTGACGAGCTGTGAGACCGTAGGCAAAAAAAGGGCCTACCGTTTGGGAGGGCGTTATTGGTAAGGTATTCATGACTCAAACGGGGTTTGGTTCCGACCATTTAGTACGATATTGAACTCATACGCTAAGGCAAACTCCGGCTCGGTCCAGTCCATACTGAATTGGGCAATGAGCAACTCACGGGCGTGGTTAGGAACCGACTGGAAAATGGGGTCATAGGCGAACAGCGGATCGCCCGGGAAATACATTTGGGTCACCAATCGCTGATCGAGATGATGGCCGATCACCGAAAAGTGAATGTGATTGGGACGCCATGCATTATAATGATTGCCCCAGGGATAAGCTCCCGGTTTAATGGTGTAAAATGAATACCGACCGTCTGCATCCGTCAGCAGGCGTCCAGCCCCTAAAAAATTAGGATCAAGAGGTGCATCATGAATTTCCGCTTTGTGTATGTACCTCCCAGCAGCATTAGCCTGCCAGATTTCAACCAGCACATTGGGCAGCGGTCGCCCCGACGCGTCCAGAACCTGACCAGCTATTTTGATCCGCTCACCAATTGGCTCCCCGTTTCGGCGAGCATTTTTAGTCAGGTCATTATCTAATGGCCCAATGCAGGATTCACCAAAAACAGGGAAACGAAGGTTTTTCATTTGATCCGGAACCAGTATCAAGGGACGGGTTGGGCTGCGTAAAATCGTGGATTTATAGCCGGGAGACAGGTGTAGTGGATGCGTACTTAATGAGTCGGGCTGGACCGAATTGGCCGATAAAACCTGCTCATCGTGTAGGGATTGATGATACGCCTTTTCTTCCATGGTTAATCGGTTTCGAATCACGAATAAGTGAAGGCAAAGCTATAAGGATGTTCCTATCTTTTCTTGGATGATTCTAAATCATTCTTGTACAAATAGAACAATTATTTTATATTAGACCACATAATTGTCTTTTTAGAACATTCATGAGCCGTGATCTAAAAAACTTCAAAGGATTATATGGCGAGCATCAACTCCCCTTCCCAGAGAACTTTATCCACCGCGAATTGCTGGCCGTGCGTAGTAAATTATATGGTTGGGAAATTGATCAGCACTTACACACCAACCTGTACCAGTTATTCATCTTTACGGCTGGCAGTGGCACCTTGCTATCAGAGCAGCAACATCTGTCGCTTCAACCGCCCTGTGTGCTGATGATTCCGGCTAATACACTGCATGGGTTCGCGTTTCAGGCCGGTATGGAAGGCGACGTGTTTACCTTTTCCGAATCGTCGCTGGAGCATCTGTTTAGTGACGCTCAGCATGTTCTATTAGAAATCAAAAAGCTCAATCAGTTAACTTTTGACCATTCGGAAATTTCCTTCAACGAAATAGTATGGCTAAAAGACAAAACTATTCGGGAGCTGGACGAAGTCCAACCCGAAAAACAATATACTTTACAACACCTGACTCAGCTTTTGTTTCTCAGTTTATACCGCATCAGTCTGCGGTCTGAAACGCCCGTCCCGCCATCTGACAATCGTACGCTAACGTATTTCCTGACGTTTCAGAAATTAATTCGCCAGGGGCTTAATGAACCGAAGTCTGTTCAGCACTATGCACGCGAGTTGACTATAACAACCGTTCACCTGAACCGTATCTGTCAGGCTATCGTCAAAAAGTCAGCCCTGCAAGTAGTACATGAGTTTCTGATAACAGAAGCGAAGAAATACCTCCTGAATACAACCTACTCCTTATCTGAAGTTTCATACAGGCTTGGGTTTAAAGATCCCGCCTATTTCTCCAGACTATTTAAAAAACAAACTCAGTTATCACCAAGGGCATATAGGCAGCAACATGGAGGGAGATTATAAATCGATTGCTCTACGGATTTCGCTAGGTAGCTATTAAATTTAATCTATCTCAATGACACCCCTCTCCTACCCAAAAATCGTTCACTTAAACGTCCGAATTACTCTTCCAACTGGGAGGAGTAAGAATGCCATTGTTCAATTACTATGGGCTGCGCCAAATTAACACCCGTGGTCGAGAGGCCGCAGCCGAAGTGACGTATGTGGCCGCTATGGCGTATAACTTGAAGAAGTTCCTACGCTTTACTTCCGTTGAACAAGGCGGAATGGTAATTGCCCTGCCAGTACCTGATCAGTTTTATTATATACTGATCTACTTTTGCAACAGCCACGTCATTTATATAACGACTCAGGAAAAAATTCAAAAATAAGTATACAATAACTCTAAAGTAATTTTGCATTTTTCAAACATTTATGCAATTCTTCATAACTCTAATCAAAGCATTGGGTACTGGTATACTTGTTCTTTTATCTATTCCTATTTTCTTTCTCTTATTGATATTCTTACCTGAGTTTTGCACAAAACGGACTGACAGTACTTCACTGATTCAAAGTCAATCCTTTCAAGATCTTCACCACATGATTATTCAGTTGGATAGTACTAAAAATATAGCTGTTTTGCCACAGAATGAGTATGTTGTTGTTGATGGGTTAGTTATAAATCTTGTCAAGCGAACGTTCGGAAATGAACCAGAATTAAGCTTTTACCATACCTATTATGATGAAGGAAGTAAAAATAAGTTTTTAGCAATTGACTCTTTACTTGAACACCGTCATATGGATAGTGCGAAGGTTTATAGAATTACAACAGCGATGAAAACTAACAACATAGCTGACGTGGCCATCAATCATAAAGCAATTTCTTATCGTTGGAAGGTCTCAGCCATGCATGGGGAGGAAGGCGTTCTTTACAGTAAAAAGAAAGTCAGCAATGACTCTCTACATTATAAACTGTTTGAACAAGTGGCCCCCAATTTCTACCATTTTGCTCGCTGAACAGATCTGCATAAAGTACAATCTCTAATTATATTCATTGAGAGTTAAATATTGCACTTTCTGTAGAGTTGTTACGTAACTACACTTATGTAATGGACGAAATGCAGAAACGAAATATTTTATCAAGAGTGACTCTCTTTTAAATAGCCAAAAATGCAAAGCGGTAACCTAGCCAAGTTTTATCGAAGTAGCCAGGCTATGGCATTAGCCACGGCGGTAGAGGAATAGGAAGATTCATCTGGCTCAACGGACTGACCATAAGGTAGCTTAGTCCGATCAACCATCGTCGCCTGAGTCAACGTTAAAACGGCACCATCACTAAGCGTAATACCAATATTGGCTGTGGAAAGGCCGCAGGTTGAGGTGCCAAAACTGCGGGTTTGCCTACGCCCTTTAAATGCAATGGTGATGGCTTCGCCAGAACTGGCTGTAGACCGATCCGTTAGTACAGCAACTTTGGGGTTTAACTTGCGAAGCTGATAAGGGCTGTTGACCTTAGACAGAGTCGCTTGATCTAACAGGGCAGCTCCCTGCTGGTAGGACCAAGTAGAGTACTTCCCATCGGGATCTATAAAGTAACCTGCGGACCCTTCGCTCAGAATAGGTCCAATGCCTGCTAACATTGGCCACATATTACCCCCAGTGTTATGTCTCAAATCAACGATCCAGCCCCGTATTGAATCCGAATCGGCTGCTTTGATGGCATCCTGAATCGCTTGAGCAAAAGCAGTACCGGCGGAGCCACTTCCTGAAAAAGCTGTGACCTTCACATATCCAACCGTAGGCAAGGCAGGAACAGGAGCCGGAGCCGGGTTACTACAATTTAGGGGCGAACTCCCATAAATTGTGGTTCCCTGAGCTGGAGTATAAAAGCTGTGATGGTCTTCAAGTAGGGTCAAGGCAACCTGAATGGCAGGGTAGGTGTCGGCAATGGTTTTTGCTCCTTGCGCTTTAGCCTTGACTTGCTGTTGAAAATCAACCCAGTTTATCGTTTTTCGATTAATGGAATTCGCTTTCATTGCAGCAACAAGCTGGTCAATATACGTTTGGGCTGTTGCCGAAAGAGGGCCTGGGGCTTGATCCTTCTGACAGGAAAATAAACAACCCAATAGTAGAAAAACCGGTAAGTAGTATTGAGTTTTTGAGGCAATCATCACCTAAGTGAATTTATAAACCTGTGCTTATAAAATGAGCGCTCACTCTTAGTTAATACTCAATGATGCATCATCGTAATAAGCGGTACCTGTGGTCTTCGGTAAGAAAAACAGCAAAACATACATACTGGTCGCATTGGCTGGAAATGCATCAAACGTCAGTGTATATTCCTTAAACTCATTGGTGCCCACAATTGATGTTTTTCCTTCGGTGGATGTGTAAAAAGCGGATGCATACTTGGCACTAGCTCCCTGGTTACCTCCCATAGCCAGCGCGATTCCGTTACCTTGAATGTTGACCATCTTGATTTTGACTTTCATGGTCAGCTTGGCACCTGCTGGTATAGGGGTAGTAGCTGTATAGAGTATTTGTTGCATGTACTGATAGGTGGAATCATTGGGAGCTGCTGAACAAGTCACTTTGATAGAATGGGAAGGCGATGAAGCTGCTTCAGTGGAGTAAGAGACTGAATAATTGGTTGGGTTGGTCGTTGAAATTTTGCCTAGATTGTTTGTCCAATCTTGATAGGGTGTTATTTCAAAATCGCTATTAGTTAACACATTAGCAACTGTCTGGGTTAGAGGTTGAGCATCCTCTTTTTTGCAGGCATTCATTATAGCTGCTGTTAAAAGGAGTAAGAGTAGAGATCCGATGATGCGCATATCTGTGAATAGGAAAGTTTTAAACCTAAACGTTGATAATGAGTATTTTTACTACAAATAAGATAATTAAATTATGGTTAATTCATATTTTCAAAAGCTATTATAGTGTTACAAGTCCAATATTCGGTAGCCAGTCATGGTTGAACAGCTCTCGCCTGATGCTAGTTATCTGTTAAACACAAACGCAGCCTAAAATCGGATGGTTAATTGGTCGATGGTTGGGCAGGAGAGGAGTCGCTAAAACCGGCCTCTAAGCGTTCAATAAAAGAGATTCTCTTTCCAACGGTATACCGTTGGCGAATTCGTTTTGTGGCCTAGAATAGGATAGGCAATAAACAACGCAAACAAAATAAGTCAGTAACAAGAAAAATCAGTATTAATCAGACAAATACATGACTAAAAAGCGAATATTTTTTACAGGCGGATCGGGAAAAGCCGGAAAGCACGTCATTCCCTACCTGCTCGACCAAGGCCATAAAGTGTTGAATGTAGACCTGATGCCGTTGGATCATCCAGGGGTCGATAATCTGGTCGCTGATATTACCGATTCTGGACAGATGTTTAATGCCATGAGTTCCTATACCGGCTTAGATGAATTGGAGCCGGGCAATGGCGTACCCAAATTTGATGCGGTCGTTCACTTTGCCGCCGTGCCCAGGATCTTACTCAAACCCGATAATGAAACGTTTCGGGTAAACACCATGGGTACCTACAATGTGATTGAAGCAGCGGTTAAACTGGGCATTAGAAAGATTATTATTGCTTCCTCCGAGACTACCTATGGGATCTGTTTTTCCGATGGCCAAACCAACCCCAAAGTGTTGCCGCTGGAAGAGGATTATGACGTTGATCCCATGGATAGCTACGGCTTATCGAAGGTAGTCAATGAACAAACAGCACGCAGTTTCCAGCGACGGTCCAGCTTTGATATTTATGCCCTTCGTATTGGCAATGTGATTGAACCGCACGAATACGCTAAACTGTTTCCCTATTATTTTACCAACCCTGAAGTGCGACGCCGGAATGCCTTCTGTTATATAGACGCGCGTGACTTAGGCCAGATCGTGGATTTATGTCTGCAAAAAGAGGGCCTTGGGTATCAGATTTTTAATGCTGGAAATGATCATAATGGAGCCATTATTCCCAGCAAAAAACTGGCTGAGAAGTTCTTTCCCGGTGTGCCCATTACTCGCGAATTGGGAGAGCATGAAGCCTTATTTTCAAATCGCAAAATCCGTGAAGTGCTGGGCTTTAGCGAACAGCATAACTGGCAGAAATACGTGAAATGGGAGTCGTAGGGTAACACCTGTTTTTTGTTAAATGCGCTAATGGGTTAAGTACGTATGCGACTGATCGTGTTTGACAGATATTAAAATTTGCCTTATGCTTCCAATCTAAATACAAAGTCATATCTCATCAAGCTTTGTTCAACTGTCCTTACAGGGGGGAAAACTAAATGGTCTTGATTGGGTAAAATTAGAACGAAAATCGATTTCTTTAGCGTTCAGGGCTGTCTCGTTATCCAGAATAGCCTATAGGTTGCTTCAAACTGTACTAGGAGGGATAATTGACAGAAATTCGATACATTCGCCGGGCATATAACCCTTTTTTTACTCCTTACTCCGAACGGACAATCTGATGAAAAAATCATTTTTTACCCTACTGCCTACTTTAATATTCAGCCTCACTTCTTTGGTTCAAGCCCAGTCAGTGGAACTGAAACCCGAATGGGAAACCGATACGACCCTCCGTACACCCGAAAGCGTTTTATTTGAACCAGTTCAAAAAGTTCTCTACGTAGCGTGTATCAACGGCAGTCCGAACTTGGAGAATAAAAGCAGCTACATCGCCAAACTGGGACTGGATGGCAAGGTAATTCAGTTGAAATTTACCGACAACCTCAATTCGACCAAAGGCATGGGTATCCTGGGAGATAAATTGTACGTGACCGAAATGACGCAGGTCGCCGAAATTGCCCTGGCTACGGGAAAGATCCTGAACCGGTATCCAATCGAAGGCGCTAAATTTCTCAATGATATTGCCATTGATACCAAAAAAGGCGTGGTGTACATCACCGACTCGAATGACAGTAAAGTGTGGGCCATCACCAATGGGAAAGCTAGTCTTGTTCTGTCTGGTGATCCGCTCAAGGGCACCAACGGTCTTTTGTTTGAGAATGGTCAATTACTGATCGGCAATGGTGATGGTTCCCTGTTGAGTTTGAATCCCGTGACAAAACAACTCATGACATTGGCTAAGGTTTCGGGCGGTATCGATGGGATTGTGGCTTTGGGAAACAAGACCTATATGGTCACCGAGTGGGCCGGAAAAATATGGTACATTCATGCCGATGGGAAAACTGAGCTAAAAATGGACACCTCAACACAGAAGATCAGCTCGGCGGACCTTGGGTATAATCCAAGCACCAAGGTGCTATTTGTTCCTACCTTTTACCACAATACGGTCAAAGCGTACTCGTTCAAGTAAGTCCATTCTATTGTTAGAAAGGAGGCTGTCACACAGGCCATGCAGCCCATGTGACAGCCTCTTTAATTCTGGATTCTAGTCTGTTCGTCGGAAGATTCGTCATCCTATTTTTGTTCGAGCGTTAATTTAGCCGTCCCAAACGGTGTAAAATAGGTACGCTTTAAAATGGATGGTTTCTAAGATTCCGGCTTAAAAGTGCCATGACTATTTCCCCAAAAACCTTCTTCTGTAATCATACCATACCGATTACAGTAGCGTACTATTTGTAAAGATCAGACATGGTTGGTTGAAAGTCTTCTTATTCTTTTTCAGTTCTTTTTTTTAGGCCCGCCTTCCTGGGTAGCTTCAGCCGACTATCCAGACGCAACGGCATTTCCCACTTTATACGGCGTGTTCTGGAAAATCAGCACTTAGCGTCAAGTCCTTCCAGGTATTGAAATTATCTTTCATCGAGTCGGCTTTCTCCATGGCCAGCTTATAAGCCATTTCTCCTAATAGGAGTCGCAGCGGAGGGGAAGCGGTTTCGACGGCTTTAATAATGGCTTCACATCCTCGGACGGGATCTCCCTTTTGATGACCACTGCCCTCAAGACTGGCGGCCATTCGGGCACCCACACTCACTTTATAATCCTCTAACTGTACTTCCGTGCGGGCGGTAGAACGGCCAGCCCAGTCGGTCCGGAAGGGGCCTGGCTCAACCAGCAATACAGTAATGCCCAACGGTCCCACTTCTTTTGATAGTGATTCAGACAAGCCTTCCACGGCAAATTTGGTGGCGTGGTAAAAACCCGTCGCCGTAAAACCAACTAAACCACCAATGGATGAAAAATTGATGATATGCCCGCTACGTTGCTGACGCATACCAGGTAATACGGCTTGGATCATATTGACCAGGCCGAAAAAATTGGTGTCGAACTGAGCCCTGATTTTCTCCTCTTCCCCTTCTTCAATGCTGGTAAAGTAGCCATAACCTGCATTGTTAACCAATACATCAATCTTGCCAAAGGTTTCCTGCGCCTTGACTACGGCTGCGGCCACCTGTTCTTTCTCGGTCACATCCAGGGGTAACACAAGGGCTGTGGTCAAATAGCCTTCCGCCAGATCGTTTACCTGCTCTACATGTCTGGCCGTAATCACGGCTTTCCAACCTCTGGCTAGTATTAATTTGGCTAATTCTCGTCCGAAGCCAGTCGAACACCCGGTGATAAACCAAACGGGAACGGTTACATTTTCCATTTTACCTGATTTTCTAGAACTATTTTATCCCTACTTAGCCTACATTTCCCGTAGCGGGAGCGTAAGCAGATGGAACGTTATGATTTGTTAACGGCAGCCTGCGAACGAACTGGCTACTACGATAACGTTCTACCGGGTGTTAGGTTATTATAACAATTGATTTTGCCAACTGGTCCGACTTGCTTGTAGTCAGCATACACTGACTCAAATATCCACTGCATATTGCCGGCGATACCCAAACTTAACGACGGCAAAAGCCTAGCTAAGCCTCCTAGGCTTTTGCCGTATTGTACCGATTATTAACTAAGACGCGTAGCTTATAGCGCTTAGCCACTCCCTCACCTAATGGCACGTCATATTCCCGTTCGTCCACTAACTTGCCATAGGCATCTGCAAAGTTGTAACCAATAGCTGAATGTACTAATCCGTTGATGGGAGCACCCACCTGGCTAACGGGAACGTCAACACCGGTTAATTGGATGAGCCGGCGGCTGAATGCCTGGTTGCGGTCCAGTTCATCGGTTACCAATGCTTTGGGTTTGGCCTTGCCGTCGGGGGCACTAACCTGCATTCTGGCCCAGTCTGATAGACCTGTTACCGGACGAGTCAAACAATCATCTACTTTTTCACCAATTTCACATTCCCGATAAACACTGGAAAATTTTCCCCCGTATTATCGATGTTCTTAAAATTCAACAGCGAAAATGTCTTACCCGCAGACAGCCCGCACTTCGTACAGTTGCTGTCATAAGATAACTTCATCTCCGTCGGACCGATCACTTTTTTATTGTTGATAGAGACTGTACAGTTTCCCGCGTTCATTTCAATAGTCACATGGATCCTGGTGTGTATATTCGTAAATTCAGGTAATGACTTCTTGAGGTAAAGACCCTCCTTGTTATGCTCGGTATTCGGTCCCCCAGATTCATGCATCTCCAGCTCGATCCCACCGCGAAAATTCGACGTGGCGACGCGATCGGCATCACTCCCTGCGATCAATTTCAGATCTAAAATGGTTGGATCGGGTCTGAGCGCTTCATCTCCATTTACGCTATAACCGGTTCCATTGCTAAAATGGATCAGTAGCTGTCCGCCCGTCCGTCCGCCGAAATCCGCAACGGTGGCCACGTCCAGGTTAAGCGTAAAATTCTCGGGCAGTATCTTCGGCAACGTTGTGGGGAAGGTGGCGTTATTACTCCCAAGTTTCAGCCAGTTCCCATCAATACCCTTTATGGTTGCGATAGAAGAAGGTTTGCCAACGGAACGTACATACCAACCTTGTGGCATCTGTCCAATCGGAGCGCTGGTAAAATCGTCGTTGATTAGGACGCCGGGAGCCGCCTTCTTGGGAGCCGTGGTGATGATTGGTCTGCTGGAGGATCCTGTCGCCGTTCCCACTTTCGTGCCATTCGGCAACTTACCCTTGTAGCCCGCCAGACGTTTCAGCATTCCGGATTCATCGGCGGGTTTATATACCTTGCCTTTGATCTTCTCCGGATCGAAATAATAGTCATAAATATATTGGTAGTTTACGTTTTTCGTCAGCGCCTGATACAGTTCATACGCCTGGATACCATTCTCGCTTGTCTGGAATGGGATCGAAAACGTAATGAACAACGGCTTGTCCTGTTTAGCTTTTTCGAACACGTCGGGATTCATCGTCCAGACTTCATAGTTTTCTGATCCTGGATTGTTACGGAACGGGTCCACATTTTGCGAGAAGATTCCTGACAAGGTTACCTGGCTATTCTCCAGTGTGGCCGGCTGATCGAGTTTCCCGGCATACTCTTTCTTCCATTTTCTGATCCATGTCCGGTACTTCTCATATTCAGCCTCCAGTCCATCCTGGTATTTCGGATCCTTATGCGCCTTTACCACGCCCATGGCATAAGGCAAACTCGACTCACAGGCATCGAGAAATTCGCCAACCGTCGCCCGATGAAAAGGGAGTTTATTATTGGGTGCGAGGATTACGGTCTGGTTACGCACGATAAAGGGCGCACAGTTTACGGAGATTTTTGGATCCGCCTTCTTGACTGGATCGTTTGCCGCCAGACCGGACTTATCATCCTGTGCGAGCCACGTAAAATAACACACCCCCGGCCCATTGAGGAATTCGATCGGGCTGCTTGGAATCTGGTTGAACCCGACCGGGAATTTGATGTATTCTTCACTGACCGCCGTGAAATTTCCTTTCACATCCCTGTTATCGTAGCTCACGTTCCAGACGCGGAAGTCGAGATAATAATTGTGTGGACGATAGTCCTTGAAATCCGAACTGGTCCTCACATTGAGAACTGTCTTGAATGACCCCACGCCACCCACCGGGTGATAGCTCTGCATCATCCAGTCCACCAGTCTATACATCTCTGCTTTCTGACCCGTAGTCAGGATGCGGCCATCGGCACTCAATGGCTTCCATGGCTTCTCGGGCACCCAATTGATCCAGTATAGGATACTATCTTCGAGCTGCATGTCCCGATGCTGGGCATGTGCACTGAAATACAACGGAATAGAGAAGGCGAGTAACAGGAATTTTTTCATGACAATGATTTATTGACATGCCAATTATGCGAAAATTCCCGTTAGATCGAACTCCCCGAAAAGAATGATTTTTAACTACTTTTCGGCAAGAGACAAAACCGGTAGACCTAACAGCGTATGCTATGAACCGTGTTGAACAGATGTTAAAAGAAAGCGTTCAATAAAACACTCCTACATCAGGTTAAGACAATTAGAAAATAACTGCCCTTAATTGAACGATTGTCTAAATGCATTCGGGGAAAGATTCGTGTACCGTTTAAATAATTTATTAAACGATTGCGGATGCTCAAAACCCAGTTGGTAGGCGATTTCTCCAATGGATAACCGGGTAGTGCTTAGGCTGACTTTGGCCGTTTCAATTAACCGGTTATGTATATGTTGCTGTGTACTTTGCCCGCTCAATGAGTTAAGCATATCTGTCAGGTATCTGGGCGAAACCCGAAGCTCGTCGGCTACCTCCTGAACCGTGGGTAGCCCGCTCAGATGATTTTCAAAGCGAGCGGTCAGATAGGTATCCATTTGACTGATCAAGTCGTTGTTAACGGCTTTGCGAGTAAGAAACTGTCGGTTGTAAAAACGATTGCTGTGATTCAGCAAAAGCTCTATTTGGGAAACCAACACGTCTTGGCTAAAGGTATCCGTATTAGTTTCCAGCTCAGCAGCGATGCAGTCAAACAAATTGCCGATGATTCGCTTCTCCTTGTCCGAAAGGAACAGCGCTTCGTTTACGGCGTAGGCGAAGAAACCATAGTGATGGATGTTCTTACCCAATTGATACCCGCTGATTAGATCAGTATGAAAATAGAGGGTATATCCGTCGTAGCTGCTCTCGTCGCCCGACATGGTCACGAGTTGATTCGGCGCTAAAAAAGCCAGGCCACCTTCCTCAAAGTCGTAATATCCCTGGCCGTATTTCACCTGCCCTCTGAAATCCTTCTTAAAGGATATCTTATAAAAATCAATCAGGAAACTGCGTCCGGCGTTCTCACGGCTAATCGTTGCAATGTCATAATTTACCAATGCCACCAAAGGATGCAGTGGTTTAGGCATACCCATCCCGCGCATCAATTCAGAAATAGTTTTAAAAACGACAGGCTGCAACGTAGTTTTCATGTTTAGATTGAATTGGCCTCAATCCTGAATAGTTGGACGGACAACGATATCTCCCACATCCACCTGGTCTGGCTGGCTAATGGCGTAGGCCACCGCACTGGCGATAGCGTCGGGACTAATTGCGATTTGAGCTGCCCTTTCCTTTATGGCCACTCTAGCCACTTCATCTTTTATATGATCGGACAGTTCCGTATTAACAAAACCAGGTGAGATTCCGGTCACCCGGTAGTTTCCAGCCGACTCCTGCCTCAGTGCTTCAGCAATGGTTCGCACCGCATTTTTGGTGCCTGCATAGACCCCTTGAAGCGGGACAATCTTGATACCGGACGTAGATAGGATGTTAATAATATGTCCGAAAGCCTGCTTTTTAAAGACGGGTAAGGCCGCTGCCATTCCATACAGGGTGCCTTTAAGATTCACGTCAATCATTTCTTCCCACTCTTCCAGCTGCAAGTCATCAATTCGTGAAAGATGACTAACTCCCGCGTTATTGATCATCACATCTAAACATCCGTACGTTTTACAAGCTAAATCAACCAGCCGAACCAAATCGTCGCGCTGTTTGACATCCATCACTAAACAGGCAGCTTCACCGCCTGCATCCTTGATCCGTTCTACTAACTTATCCAACCGCTGCTGACGACGAGCCCCTAACACTACTTTCGCACCTTGTTCAGCCAGCCTAATCGCAATTGCTTCGCCAATGCCGCTGCTGGCACCGGTAATGACTACGACTTTACCTTTTACGTTGTTTTCCATAGGGCAAAGGTCGGTAAGGACAACCCTAAGAAATTAGTCAAAACTGCAGAAGTTGTAGCCTTATTCTCATCATAATGGTTGATCACACTTTCTTCTCTCTCAATGGGTGAACGTCTGCTTGAACTAGCCGCTCCACGCATTTCACAATGAATAAGCCAGAAAACGTTCCCGAGATGGTTCATTTAAACGTTTGCTTGTTCCCCGCAAGACACCAGACCGCTACGGTTTGGCATGGCGCATTTCCAGCCCCACAGCCATGCGGGCTTTGAAGCCGGGCCAACCCTCGGCTGCCTCGGGGCCCGGCAGATCCAAATACTTTTTGTAATCGATGCCCTTGAGGTGAATCCCTAAAAAAGCCGTCACGAAGTGTTGATTAATATTATTGATCCGATGCTCGTTCCAGGCAGGCTCGGCATAATGCATGTAGTCCTCCACCGATGCCCCGGGGAGCATCGAGGCCAGGGGGGGCGGATTGGGCGCTACATTATGGCGGGCATTGACGTAGGTCAGCAGATACCGATCCGCGTTGACAGCGCCTTCGTAAATCGCTTTAATGCCTTTTTCGTATCCCGACACATCATCTTTACTACCAGCCACCAATAGTGTGGGCAAGGTCAGGGCTGACAGGCCTGTGGCGTCCCAAACACCCCGCTCCATGCCCCAGGGAGCAAATGCAACGACGGCCTTAATGCGCGAATCGAGTGACGCTTTGTAAGTGGGCGAGGCTTGAGTGCGGGCTTCCAGAGCCGTACTGCCCCCGGTCAGCTGCCCAAACATTTTCAGCGCCTGGGGACTGTAGCCAGCTCCGGCCACATTGAGGGCTCCATATCCCCCCATCGAATAGCCAATCAAGGCAGTATTGTCTGGGTTAACCAGGCCCGCCAGAAAACTAGTACTGGCTTTCCCCGATAGCCGGGCCAGTTCATTGAGCACAAACCCATCATCCAGGGAGCGGTTCAGCAACGTACTGGGAAAGCCAGCCAGATCGCCGTAAGTCGATTCGGTGTGATCGATGGCCACGACAACATAACCTTTGGAGGCCAGGTTTTCGGTCAGGTAGGTTAGCAATAGTCGTGAGCCGGGGTAGCCGTGGGAGACAATCACCAGTGGATAAGCGCCCCCACTAGGGTCAGGCTTGGCATCGCGGGCAGCCCGGCCCAGGAACGTAAACGGCTTAAGCGGTCGTTTGGGATCATTGGCCCGGCCAAGGGTAGATTCATAGGTAACGGTAGGCTGTTTGTTGGCCACAATACTAGCTGGATACCAGATTTCAACCCTTAACCGGCGGTCATAGAGCGGGTACTTGCCCTGACTTCCATGTAGCACATCAAGCTGGCCTGGGTGAATCAGGTTCATCGTCCGTACCCCCACCCCATAGCTTCCCCGGGTAGCTAACTCAGGGGCATTGGGGAGTAGATCCCCGTTGATGAACCCATCGCCAGGTGATTGGGCCATTAGTTGTCTGGACGTTAGCAGCAGTAGAACAAGGATAAAACAAATCGAACGGGTGTTCATGGATCTGGCGAAAAAGGTGTATTCTTTAGTTAATTTGAAGGCCAACACGACAGGAGGTTGATCGAGTTTTTTGGTTATTAAGTTACTGGCAAAGCTACTAAGTTTGCTGCTCAACAGGGATAGGTACCCTACTAAAAGAATAGGTGTCCCTGTCCTGAACATCTAGTCAAATCAGAACCAATCCGGTTTAAGGAAGTTCTCTACTTGATCAGATGCCTAACGAACATTAACCTCTAGATGGCCAACTGCGCTGGGTACGGTTTCAGGGGAGAGGGCCTGATATCCTTGGCAAGCTGCTTCGGGAGGTGATGCCCGAACTGTTGACGGAGAGTCAGGTTAATCCGATCAAACGATAACTTTCAGCAGTTTGCTTATGTTGCCTCTCATGATCTTTAGGAGCCGTTGCGCAAGATCCAGTTATGGGTACAACCAATAAAATCTAACCCAGAGGGGCTTTCTTCTAGCAATGGGCTGTGAGTTCCAGGCTACCCAGGTAAATCACCAAAAGAGTAAGTAACGGTATAATCATTTCTTGAGGAGTTCGACATCATGTCGAGTACTGTGGGTCATTGACATGCCTACCCCGTTCTGATAATCTAATTCGGGCTTTGCGCGGGTAATTATAGACCCTTTTCGAGAGATTATCTGTATAAACTATCATTGGTTTCTGCCATCTGATCGTACGAAAGCTGGCCGCCCCCGTGTCATCTTTTTATTGCATCGGCTAGCAAGTAATTCGCTGAAAGAGTTTTTAAATACCTGTCGGTTAAATTTTGCCAAACCATTCGTAACAGATAGACGGTGCGTTCCGGTTCAGGAAAATGCCGACGCGTAATCATGCGCGAAGGTTGTAAATGAACGTGGGGGCCGACCCGTAGCCTCGTTAACGCCCGGTTCAACGGCTGCGGCTTCGTTACGGCTGTAATGCGCGTAATCTTCAATCAGACCGTCGGCCTGCCAGTCTGGAAAGCCAATTTTAGCTAATTCACTGCGCATAATCGTCGCCGGTATATCGACGAAGGTGACCGAATGACCCAAGACGGTGGACAGTTCGTCGGCGACCTGCGCATGGGTAATGGCTTCGGGGCCAGTGAGCGTGTAAATCTTATCGACGTGACCCGGCTCGGTTAGGGCTGTGGTCGCTGCGGCAGCAATATCGCGCACATCAACCAGGCTGATTTTAGCATCGCCGATGGCGGCAAAAAACTTACCCTGCTGGGCAATTGAATCCCGAAAAGTTAGCAGCCCCTGCATAAACAGATTGGGACGCAGAAACGTAAACGCCATACCTGATTCACGAATAGCTTGCTCCACTACGGCATGGTAGCGCAGAAACCGGACCGGTGAGGTTGGATTAGCCGCCAACTGGGAGAGTTTGACAATATGTTGCACCCCCGCCTGCTTGGCCTGGTCGACAAAGTGAAGCTGCTGCGCTTCGGCCTGTTCGGAAGAAGGGGTCAGCAGAAAAGCCCGCCTAATTCCCCGCAGGGCTTGACCCAGTGCATCCGGATCGTTGAAATCACCTGCCACAACCTCCACCCCTGCCAGCGCAGTCAGTTCCGGCACTTTTTTAGGATCGCGCACCATGGCCCGGAAATGAACACCCTGTTGGATTAATAGCTTGGTGACTTCACTGCCAACATTGCCGGTAGCTCCGGTAATGAGAATCGTTGGCGCAGCGTCAACCGTATCGGGTACGGGTTGAGCGGTGGAATTGGCTGTTGATTGCATGGCTTATATTGAATATGAAAGGTGTGTTTAATCTAAATATCTTTTTGCTGTATTGACTCAGTGATTAATCTGTTTTAGGAGGGGCTTCTTGTGCAATTTCCCGCAACGTCAACCAACCGGTCGGACTGCTTTTATCCTGAATATAAATTACCATCGCCCGTCCGCGACCAATAGTAGATTTACCGCCCGTTCTCGGCGTCGTTTTAATGGAAAAAATGACCGTCTGTATAGCAATCTCCCCGATGAAAGTAGTGTTTTCGACGGTGTTTTCGATAAATTCTACTTTTGACTGCTGAAACCAATCTCTGGCTCCTTTTTCAACGGCAGCTCTACCGACAATTACATTTTTCCCACCGAAATACTTGATAACCTGGGGACTATGCAGTTGGCCTATCAAGGCTGCGTCTCCCTGCCCAAAAGCATTCCGAATAGCCGCTGTCGCTTTTTCAAGTGATTGCTTTAGGGCAGTCGAGTTAGTCATAGCCTGTGAATAGCCATGGGTTGAAAAAAAGACCAGGATTGTTAGCTGAATTAATACTTTCATCGCATGAGTGATTAACAGGTTGACCAACCAGTAAGCATGTAAGGTGTTTATTGTGAACAGCCCTCATCAGGCAGATAGTACGATTAATTCCTAATCGAATAGGGTACTTAGAGGTCGATTAGATTTTGATTGCTTTATCAAAGGAAGGCGGGATTAGTAAATGAAGACTGATGAATTGATCAACGATTGCACAAATTTGATGAAATGCAACAATTGGGTAAACTAGCCTTCCAGAGTGAGACTTTTTTAAAGAACACCGCTGATTCTTTCGCGTCTTCTATACCCGTGAAAAGTTACGGCTACAAAAGTTAGTTGAAACAGAACTCATCATTCTCACTTTTTCCACACTTTATCCGTCAATACGTTATTCATTACCTGATCACGATAGTTTCGGCTGATTGGAATACGATGGGATTGAATTAGGATATCATTGCCGTCAATACCGTCTATTTTGCGGCTTGAGACCATGTAGGATTTGTGCACCCGAATGAAGGAATAACTCATTAAATTCTGTTCTAAATCCTTCATATTCAGTAAGGTTACGTACTTCCCTTTGTCGGTGAAAATGGTTACGTAATTTTGCATTCCTTCAATAAACAGGATCGTCTCAAAATAGAGTTTCTCGTACTTATTGCCACATTTGATAAAGACGTAATCCGGCCATGATTCCACTTTTTGGTGGGCTGGTGAAGTCGATTGAGAAACGAGCCGATGATACTCCTTAGCTTTGGTTGCCGACTTGAAAAACCGCTCAAACGTAATTGGTTTTAACAGATAGTCCAGCACGTTCAGTTGAAAGCCTTCCAGAGCAAAACTGGGATAAGCCGTCGTAATAATTACCATAGGTGGACTCTTCACGATTTTCAGAAAGTCGATCCCACTCATTTTGGGCATCTGGATATCCAGGAAGATCAAATCCGTTGGCTGCTGGTCCAGTACGTTAATCAGCTCGAGCGGATGCTCACAAGTGCCGATCAAGTGTAAAAAATCAACCTCTCTTACATAGCTGGCTAAGCCTTCCCGGGCTAGTGGCTCATCGTCGACGATAACACAGTTGATCATACGCATAGATTGGTGGTCAAGCCAGTTGAAGGGCTGGTGTTGAAACGAGAGTAGCGAGTTGCAGCACCAGCTTTACGGCAAACTGGTCAACATCATGTTGTGAAATCAACTCAAATTGTTCCGGGTACAGTAAATCCAGCCGTCGCTGCACATTCTTCAGGCCAATGCCTCCGTAATTAGTTACTGGGGTGGCTGTTTCGGGAGCGCTGCTATTAGCGACAAAAAAGGTTAGATGATGGCCATCTACTGTCAGGTTGATGGTAATCCAGTTGGACTGGTCGCCGTGTCGGGATACATGCTTAAACGCATTTTCAACGAACGTTAACAGGATAAACGGCGCTATCCCCAAATGCTCCGAATGGAGTGGCTCACTATCAAAAACAACCGTCATATTCTTGTTCTGGCGGAGCTTTTCGAGCTCAATAAAGTTTTTCAAATAGGCAATCTCCTTACCCAGCGGAATCGGCTGGTCATTGCATTCATAGAGCTGATACCGCAATAATTCAGAGAATTTTGCCAACGAATCGGACGCCATATCCGGGTTTTTATGGATTAGGAAAAAGATGGAATTGATTGTATTAAACAGGAAATGCGGATTGAATTGATTTTTAAGAAATGTCAATTCGGTGGCCAATTGCTCTTTTTCAAGCAGTTGTTGCCGTTGCTGGGCCTGAACCCAGTTTCGGGTTAGCTTGATGCTCATGGCTAGGGTCATGCTGGCTACGGTTGAGGGTAAGGCACTTCCCAAAAAGCGATAAAAGCAATCGGCTTCTGAGCCTCCTCCAAAGAGCTCGGCAAGCGGCCTGGCTGATACAAAGGAGCTGAAATAATATCCGCTAACAATGCAAAGTGTAGCACCCATCACGGTTAAGAGCAAGTACGTACCGTAGAGGACAAACCGATTTTTTTCCAGATACTGAGGAATCAGAAAATAAAGATTGAAATAGACCGCCAGCGCCTGAAAAATAACGTAGAAACTGAACTTAATCGTAAAGGGTAAAATCAGTAAGGAGCTGAAGGCTTTCACTGGATTCCCCATCGCCACGACCCACCACAGGTAATGGTAGATTAACCAGAATGGCAAGTGGTAGAGTTTGTAATGAAAAAACCAGTGTTGCTTGACTTGATTCGAAGGCTCAGTACGCATGCTCGATCAACGTGGTTCGTTCGGATAACGACATCCTTATCTCGAAGGTACATGGATTGACTCGATATCGATTCACATAATCCACGAACGACCCAAACCAATTGACCACTGAACATCCTGAACGGACGAGAGGTTACAGGCCTTTATTGATCGGTTCATTTTTTTGTTTCAGGACATTTTTAAGCACTTCGTCAAGTAGTTCCTGTAAGTAGTCATTTGGCTTTTCTTGCTGTTGCCAGCCTTTATTTCTTCGCCGGTGAAATCACTCAAAGTCATCATGAAGCGCTTCGTTGTTTACCTGCTCCTGTTCATTAGTTACCAGCCGGCCTTTAGTCAACTATCCGGCCATTTGCGTACCTCCGCCGGGCAACCCATCCCCTTCGCCAATGTACTGGTTGTACAAAGCGTTGATTCGTTACTGGTCAAAGCGACGTTAACCGATGAGACCGGACGGTATCAACTGGCTATTCCGGATACAGGCACTTATATCTTACGGCTGAGTAGCCTCGGTTACCAAAGCTGGCGTTCACCCGCATTTGAACTGACGCCTGCGGAACCCCGCAAAGAATTCGGCGAGCAGATTCTACGAGAGGACACACAACAATTAGGAGAAGTAGTGATTCGGGCACAGAAGCCCCTCTACCAACAGACCTCCGAAGGGACAGTGGTCAATGTCGAGAGTAGTGTTTTGTCGAAAGGGAGTTCGGTCTTACAGGTGCTGGAAAGGTCTCCTGGCGTCGCTATTGACTATCGAAACAACACAATCACTTTGAATGGGAAAAGCGGGATAACCGTCCTGCTCAATGGCAAGCTCATGCGCATGTCAGTGGAGCAGATCGTTGCCTTATTAAATGGCCTGAGCGCCAATGAGGTAGAAAAAATAGAATTGCTAGCCACGCCTGGCGCTCGTTATGATGCAGAGGGCAGCGCCGGTGTGATTAATATCGTGCTGAAGACATCAACTAAACCCGGCACCAATGGCACATATTCACTCACGGGGGGGTATGGCGTCGGGGAGAAAGGGGCGGGCAGCGTTTCTCTGGCGCACAACCTGAAAATGGTCAACCTATATGGCTCTTATTCCTTTTCGCATGACCGTGGTTATTCTTTTCTGGATGGGAACAGTATCCAAACGATGCCGCTACTGGGTGGCCTGTTGAGCATTCTCTTTTCGAATCAGGCCCACCCGGTGCAAACGAATCACAATGCTCGGATAGGCATTGATGCCCGCTTGAACGCCAAAACAACGGTTGGCGGCAGCCTTCTTTACGCGAATTTATCAACGGCTTCCACGACGCTTAATGACCGGGAGTTTACTATTAAGCCGGATTCGGTATTGTTCTTCAGCAGTACCATAAACGGAACCAATCGTTGGAAAAACCTGCTCGCTTCTACGTACCTGGAAAAACAGGTGGGGAAACTAGGAAAGCTAACGGCTACTCTGGACTACCTTCACTACACCAATGATAGTCCTACCGAAGCTCAAAACGTATTGTCAACCAAAGATGGGGCCGAAGTCGGCACGGGTTCAGTCCTTTTTGCTCCGCGTCAACGGGGGACGGCCCAGACCACCATCCAGGTTGGGGTGGCTAAACTAGAGTACACCCGCCCGCTCAGTAAGAACGTGACGCTCGAGATGGGAGGCAAAGAGGTTTATACTTCCGATGCCAGCCTTTCAGACCTGATGAGTTTGGTTAATGGGATTTGGATCAGCCGGTCCACTACCTCAAATGCCATTAAAATGCAAGAGCACATCAGTGCTGCCTATGCCTCCATCCAGGCCCAATTTACCCCCCGGACAACCTTGACGGTCGGGGCTCGATACGAATACTCTCGTACCCATATGGTGGAGTCAACCACTCAAGCCACTTTAGTCGATCGCCGACTT
Organism: Spirosoma flavum; assembly: GCF_042686045.1. NCBI lineage: Bacteria > Pseudomonadati > Bacteroidota > Cytophagia > Cytophagales > Cytophagaceae > Spirosoma > Spirosoma flavum. The sequence continues at coordinate 100,118 of NZ_JBHUOM010000007.1, read as the reverse complement.
AGCCAACTTTTTCCGAGTGTGTTGGTTTCCCGAAAAGTTGAGAATGATGCCGAACTGCAACTAGCCTATACCAAACGCATTAGCCGACCATCTTACAATGAACTGGCTTCGTTTGTGACCTACAATGATCCTGTTTCTGTTTTATCGGGAAACCCCCTTTTAAGACCTACCCTCACCAATACACTAAAGTTGGGCTATTCATATCGTAGTTATGCTTTATCCGTTTTGTTAAGTCGCGATGATTACCCCATTAACCGCTATCAGCTGACCGAAAGTCCGACGGGCGATTTTATGTATATATCGCCCCAGAATGGCCTTTATCAGACTAATCTTACCTTTCAGGCTACCGTCCCCGTTAACGTAACCAACGGGTGGAGTATGAATTACGGCTTTGTTGGCGGCTGGAGACACTATCAGGAAAACTTCAGTAAACAGCCGCTCGAAAATTCCTACTTCGGTTATTCGCTCAATTTTAGTCAATCCGTTAAGCTCCCTAAAAACATGGATCTAGAGTTGTCGGGCTGGTACAATGCGGCTTCCTACGACGGCACGATAAAAACCGATGGCTTCGGCACGCTGAACCTTGGCTTAAAAAAAGTACTAAAAAAGAATAAGGGGATTATTCAATTAGCGGTGACCGACCTGTTGCGAACGATTCAATATAGTAATCGGTATGGTACGCTTACTCAGGAATCGTTTTCTGGGGAAAGTCAGTCTACCTTTCACCCCGAATCCCAGCGCGCATCTATCGCCAAGCTTACCTATTTTCGATCGTTCGGTAGCACCAAATCAACTCAAGCACGAAAATCAGACGATGGCTCCTCCGATGAACGGATTCGAGTCCGCAACTAGGCCATAGTTCATGACAGAAAACAATGCATGAACTGCATTCTGATCAAGTTGACTAAGTACTGTGTTGTACCAGAGCCTGATGGTAGGCTATCGATTGAGCCACGGCAGTGGATAGCGACTCAACCGAAAAAAATGACCAATCAACTTTAGGAACCTAGCCTTTTGAGAGACTGGTCGGTTGTTTCATTTAAGCCGAGCGACGGTTTAACGGTATTTGGCTTGGCAAGTTTTGACCTGTTACAGATTCTAGAGGTCAATTTTTTGAACAGCGTTTGATTGTGTTTTATCGATAAATTTAGACGCCTTATTGACCCGTAAGTAAGTTTGTTATGTAGGTTGCTTTTGTTGGAATGGCAAGCTACAAACTATCGGATTACAAAGCTCTCAGACGGCGTTGGCTGCCGGAGCAGTAATCAAAAAGTTATTTGGCGTCAGTTATGACCCTTCTCAAGTAGGCCGTATTTTGACGAGATTAAGTTGGAGCCGACAGAAACCACAGTGAAAAGCCAGCCAACAAGACCCTCAGATTGTTGCTCAATGGCGAGAAGAGCGTTTACCGCATCGGAGGTCCGACTGAATTCAAAAAAAGCGAAGGATGAGACTCGGATCATATTGTACGTGGATGAGTCGGCGTGTTATTTGTTACCCTTATTAGCTCACACTTGTGCACCTTGTGGGTAGACCCCGGTACCAGTTGAGCAGGAGGGACGCGTTCATTTAACCGGTCCGCCTTGATTGTCGCTATTGCTCCTAACGGCCGCATCTATTTAGCGGGGCAAGATCAGTCGTTTACCAGTGAGGACATCGTGCGGTTTCTTACCAACTGTGTGAGCATTATCGGAAACGGAATAGGCTAATTATCTGGCCCAGTCGCCGGTGCGAATGGAGCAGCCATCCACCGCAGTGAAATGGTAAAAGCGTTTTTGAAAAACCGTCCAGGCCGGATTCATCTGGAACGTCAACCGGCCCATAGGCCACCGGGCTGCCCGTGCGGTTTTTACAAGTCTGGAAGACCTTATGGTAGCAGTTATCGATTAAGTAAAGTGCCTGGAGAAAGACCCAAAATTAGTGCAGGCTTTCTTCAACAAAAAAGGGGTAGCCTTCATTACGGACTAATGCACAGATCAATAAGTTGCTTAAATCAGCAGTATGGGTGAAGTGACGAAAAATGTACTTTTCCACCAAGCTACCCACCTTTAAACGAAAGCCTTAGAGAATAAGAGTTTATAGGGATTAACCAGAATGCCCTGGTACTCAACGAGTCCGGTTTCTTGCTAAATAAATGCCACCATGAACGTTTTAATCGCTACCTACTTAGTCGCATCCTCCCCCTCAGGCGTAGTGACCTACTATCAAAAACTAGCTACGGATTTGGCTAAGGCGGGTGTTGGTGTTCAAACCGTTGATGCATCCCATACACCTCTTGTCTGGCGCAAATGCCTGGGACTACTGAAACGCATCATGCGGCCGCTAGGGGGCATTGCTCAGGTAGCCTACGACGAGTTTGCTTATTTCACGGGCGTGTATCTGGCTGTTCGTAAACTGCGCCACACCAACCTGGACCTGATCCATGCCCAGGATGCCCGTTCGGGGGTAGCAGCCTGGCTGGCTCTTGGCAAGCATGTGCCCGTCATCCTGAGTTGCCACTTTAATGACGATCCAGTAACGGAACTAGCTCTTAGCTTTTCCTTAAAGCCCTGGGCAACCGCCCGCCTGTCAAGCTGGTATCGGTATCTATTTTCAACCATCAAGAATTATATATTTAGCTCTGAGTATGCCTACACCAAATCCAAACACCTCCTGCCCACTAGCTTTAGCAAGCATATTCTTTACAACACGGTTAGCCTACAAGCCACCAAGGCCCCGGTGACGCGAAGGCCCTCCGACCTGTTTCGCATTAGCAATGTGGGGTACATCGACGAACGAAAAAACCAACAATTACTTCTTCAGCTTGGGCACGAACTCTGCCAGCGGGGGCATGTTGATTTTATAATCTGGCTCATCGGTGATGGCCCGCTGCGGTCAGTGTATGAGCAATTAGCTAGCACGCTCGGTCTAACCAAACAGGTACACTTTTATGGGCAGCAGGCAACCCCCTGGCAGTTAGTAGCCCAGTCAGACCTGTATGTTCACACCGCACTTAACGATAATTGTCCATTCGCCATTTTGGAAGCATTTGCCGTGCAAACGCCAGTACTGGCCCTGGCTGTGGGCGGGATTCCCGAAATGCTGCCCGTTGGGTCAGGCCTGCTACCGGATGCTGAGCTTAGCCGCCTGACCGATGAAGTAATTCGCTGTTTCAACCCGTTACGTCGTGCCCAGTTGACAGAAGCCCAATCAAAGTTTGCCAATCAGCGGTTCAATCATCAGACCAATCTGGAGAAGTTGCTTACCTTTTACCGGCAAGCAGTGGTATCACCTTCGTTTGATACAATTCTCCAGGTCCCGGCAGCATCCTGATGACCAGCTCTTGAGCGCCTTCAGGTAACCAAATGATTGCCAAGTTCTGAGGATACTTGGTTGCTGTAAGACGGGATATCTTTTCATACTAGTTAACATTGTCGTAAAGCAGTCGTATGCTACGGATAACATTACCAAATTCGCTACTTATTTAGCAATCGATAAAATCTACTAAAGCTTATTAGCAGCTTCTTTATGAAAATTCCTCATCATGCCGTCTTAAGTGAGGCTCTTTCTTCTTTAGTCCCCTTATTGAATTGTGTTTTTTATCGCTGATTATCGGAACCACTAGGTACAGCTATGACAGCCGTATTCAAGAGTCTATAAAAGGAGGACCGGCTAAGGTTTCGTAGCCAGTCGGTTATACTGCTTCAGGAGTTTGCGAACCGCTTCGTGAGGAAGCCCATACGCCTTATTGCCATTGATGCCTTCCATGGTCTGGGCCGCTACCATCGCATTCAAAATAGCTTCTTCAACCGCCTGAACGGTGGCCTCGAATAGAGGGTTAATCCGATCGTTGGCTAACGTCACAAGCGAGGTTAACCGATTTCGTTGAAAGGCGCCCGGATTTGCCGTGGAAAACGCCAGAAAAATATCACCGGAGCCGTTTTCTCCCCGGCCACCCACCATACCGATTCCTAAAGGAACCCTAGCCGCGATGCGCTTTAATTGATGGGGTAACAAAGGTGCATCCGTGGCGACGACGACAATAATCGAGCCATCGCCCGGCTGGTAGGAAGGCGGTGCTTTAAAGTCGTTATTCAGGGTGTCTTTCAAGGCTACACCCACGGGTACCCCCGCTATGGTCAGATTCTTTTTGGCGCCAAAGTTTGACTGAACCAACACCCCGACCGTGTAGGTCGAATCACCCACCTTGACGATCCGGGAAGCAGTGCCGGTGCCGCCTTTGAAGCCCAGACACATCATACCGGTGCCTCCCCCAACATTACCCTCTTTGATTAAACCGCTCGCGGCTCCGTCGAGGGCGTCAAAAGCGTGACTTTCCTTGACGTGAAACCCGTAGATGTCATTTAAAAAACCGTCGTACGTTTCAGCCACGACGGGATAGGTGTACCAGAAATCTTCTTTATGCCAGCCTGTTTTTACGTACCATTTCAATACCGCATCGCGGACCACGCCCACACTATTCGTGTTGGTAATCATGATGGGGCCCTCCAGAAAACCGGATTCGGTGACCCAGGTCGTGCCGGTCATTTCGCCATTTCCGTTCAGCGTGTACCAGTTGGCAAACACCGGATTATTGGTTCTCCCCCTGGGCAGAATGGCGGTGACGCCGGTCCGGACGGGTCCTTTGCCGCGTATATTTTTCCCCTGCCCGGCAATGATAGTACTGTACCCCACCTGGACACCTTTTACGTCGGTGATAGCATTAAATTTCCCCGGCTCTCCGATGAAAGGAATACCTAAGTCACGGGCCCGAGCAGCCGGTTGGGCTTGGGTGTTTGATGCCCACAGGAGGAAAATGAGAAGGGATGCGGTTTGATTAAGTTTCATACGTAATTGCTTAGTTAGCGTAATTGATTGGCTGATTGACTTCCGGCTTGGATTCGATAAAAACCCTAAAGTAGTAAAGAGTATCTTCGCTAAAGATGCGGTAACTTACGTGACAGACTTTGTCCCTTTGATCAGCCGCTGAAGCGATTGGGAAAGCCATTAATGCCTACAATACGGTCCCTCCTTACGCGTCGTTGAACCACCTGACCGCAACGGAGGCCCGGACCCCACCAAAGATACCAGCGAAAGCGGAAACCCAAGCTTCGAGGGGTTGCCGTTGCGATGCTACCCGTATGAAAAAGTTAGGTAGGGCAATGTACAATGTGAGGGTCTATTTTGCTGATTTTACTATCTGTCCAATGGTCCCGGTACTGCACCGCTAAGCGCGGTTTCCCCGCTCCGGCCGGTACGCCGGAGCGAGACCGTGCCGGGACCAGCGACTGAACCGGCCAGTCATAAGCATACGGTCCCTGACTAACCCGTTCCTCAGCTTTTTGCAGAACGCTTACATAACTTCTTAGCCGCTTTGATAATCTGTTCTTCAGGGGCTCTCATAACTATAAAATCACCGGCTCCCAGCAGCGAAAAGGCCAACAGCCGGCTTTCCAATCATCACTGACATACAGGGGGCATTCTCCCACCCATACCGCTCCTGTAACGGGGTCGTATAATATTTTGCGGTATATGTTATATCAGCCGAAAACGGGGAAAGTACCGCTCCAAAAAGATCGAACATCTGAATGATTATATTGCGTCACAACAGCTTCGCTTGCCGAATCCCAGCAGCGTTCGATTGACGGTACTGGGCGCTGTCGATCGGGTGGTTGTTGAGCCGCTATTTATTACTGATCCCGTTGGTGGAAAATACGTTCAAATATGGCCTGCATGCGCACTTGGCTTCTCTGATCCAGTTTACACTCCATAGTTCACCCAACAACCTCTATTTCGAGAGCCGGAATTATATCTTTAGGGAGAGCAGGGATTCAGATGAAGAGTCAGGGATTGGCCTTGCCAATGTTCGCCAGCAACTGGCCTTATATTATCCAGACCAGCACGGGTTAACGACGGTTGAAGTAACGGGAGAGTTTATCGTCACCTTAAAAATACAGGTATAGCCCTAGCCAATGAAAGCGATAAAACTCCGTTGCCTGGCCATCGACGATGAACCCCTGGCGCTTGACCTTCTGGCCGACGACTTGTCACGCATTGCCTATCTGGAGGTTGTGAACACGTATTTATCTGCACTGGATGTGCAGGACTATTTAACGACTCATTCCGCCGATTTGCTCTTTTTGGATATCCGGATGCCTACGCTATCCAGTACGCAGTTTCTGCGCGGGTTGGAAAATCCGCCCCTGGTTATTTTTACGACGGCCTATGAACAGTCTGCCATTGAGGGTTTTGAGTTAAATGTCATCGACTATTTACTGAAACCCATCGCTTTTACACGACTCCAAAAGGCCGCCGAGAGAGCCTTGAACTACCATCGATTACGAAAAAATAGCCAGTCTGACGATACGTTTTTTTTGTCTATTCGGAATACCAGCGGTTGAAAATCATGGAGAAGGAGATTGTGTACATCGAAGGGTTAAAGGATTATGTGAAAAATTTTCTGGTCAATACCGCCAAACCGATTTTAACCCGGCAGAACCTAAAAAAAAATAGAGTCCCAATTGAGTACCGGTAAATTCTGCCGGGTCCATCAGTCTTACATTATCGCCTTGGAAAAAATCAGCTCAACCCAAAAAAAATCTCTAACGATCGGTTCGCTCATAATTAATATTGGCTAGCTCTACGCAGAGGGATTCCGGGAAAAATACCTGTTTGCAGACAAGAATCTATATGGGAGAGCGGCCAATATAGGGTGCATTTGCCGAAGCGGTGCGACTCCCATTTCACGTATTTCTGTCAGTTATGTTGTTCGCCAAATCCCAGAACTTCACGGATTTTCTATTTAAAAACCTATGTTCTCATAGATCGATTATGCGAGCCGTGGCGAATCGTCAAGGCGACCTGTGCCGTACGATTCGGAAGAACTACCCTTCGTTTAAATAACTCTATATACTATTCTGTAGCATACGGCCATTAATGTAGCTACTTTAATTGTACATGTTTAGATTAAGAGCTACCTTGTTAGCTTAACCTAATCAGCGATGCCAGTCGATTTGCTCACTATATTAATTGATGATAATCCTGCGATTCTAAAGGTGTTGAGTCGTGCTGCCTAAAGGTGATTAGGCATAATCGATAGTTGTAACTAATCTTGGGTAAATCTAAAATTCGTCACGCACGGCACTTAGCCGTCGTTCAGCTGCCAGGCTTGCGGAGCAGACCTGGCCTAGTGCATAAAATCAATAAACGACAATGGAAATAGGTATTGACAGTTTTGCTTCGGCCCTCTATGGAAGCCATTCCTTGAGCAGCGTGGACGCCATGGAGCAACTGCTCGACCGAATTAGTTTGGCTGATCAGGTGGGCCTGCACGTCTTCGGTATTGGCGAGCATCATAAAAAGGAATTTTTGGATTCAGCAACGGCGGTGATTCTGGCCGCAGCCGCCAGTCGGACAACACGCATTCGGCTGACCAGTGCTGTCAGCGTACTGAGCACCGCCGATCCAGTGCGGGTATATCAGAATTTCGCCACCCTGGACCTGATTTCTAAAGGGCGGGCAGAACTCGTCGTTGGACGAGGCTCGTCGGTAGAGGCCTATCCGCTGTTCGGATTTAGTCTGAACGACTACGATGCGCTGTTTGAGGAGAAACTGAACTTGTTACTAAAAATCCGGGACAATGAGTTTGTTAGCTGGTCGGGCCGGTTCCGTCCTGCCATCCAGAATCTGCCGGTGTATCCCCGAGCCGTACAACCTAAACTACCGGTTTGGCTCGGTGTGGGGGGCACACCCGAATCGTTTAGCCGGGCGGGGCAGTTGGGCCTGCCGCTGATGGTGGCCATTATTGGCGGCCACACTGCCCGCTTTCGGCCCCTGGTTGATTTATACCGGGAGGCTGGTCGAAAAGCCGGGTTTACGCCTGATCAGTTGAGCGTAGGGATACACTCACCGGGGTACGTCTCCCACTCCATGGAACAGGCCATTGCCGACTATTACCCTGGCTACGCGGAGTTATGGACGAAACTGGGCCGTGAACGTGGCTGGCCACCCGTTACCAGGGCTCAATTCGATTCACTGGTCTCACCGATGGGTGTCCTGGTGGTGGGCGGCCCAGAGCAGGTAGCTGAAAAACTGCTTCGGCACAGTGAGGCCCTTGGTGGCGTTGACCGGTTTACCTTTCAAATGGACAACGCGGGCTTAACGCATACTCAGCTAATGGCCTCGATTAAATTGATCGGTCAGGAAGTTATTCCCCGCATTAACGCCCGCTAAAACGCCTGGCGGTGAAAACGGGGTTACATCTGAAACGCTGACTAAAAAAAGAGTACACAGAACTGGGCACCCTTTTTTTCTCTTCCACCATCTAAAACCTGCAATTAATATAGGACTGGCTTATACGAGTCGGGGCTACTTTGTGGACTGAAGAAGCAGGTATTGTACCAAGTGATCGGGCTTTGGCTAGAGTTTATCCCGATTGTTTGAACTCAATTGGGCCGGGCCGCTGGACGGTCATAAAGCTAAGTGCCTGGTGAGGCCGTTGCTGCGGGAGACCGTCCTCACGCTAATCAAGTTGTGAAGGTGTTACGCCTTGCTGTCTATCCCTCACCGAAGTGATTTCAGGCAAACGATCGGGCTGCCGGAGCAGTCGCACCGATTCAGAAGATCTACCCATAACTGATTAGGGGTTCAAATCAGGGTGATTGGTTAATCAGGGTAGACAAAAGTTATAGTTTAGACGTATTTTGTAGCATCTGATGCATAGACAGACCAGCAAATATAACGGCGAATAAGCCATGTGTATCGTTGTCGTAGAACGGACGATTACTATAATACGTAACGTCTTCCGAACACATCGTGCCCATGCAAATTCGGTGGACGGTTCCCGTCGGGTTCTATTTCAGTTTTGAGAGCATCCCAGCCTTTTTGCGCAATTGATTTACAGGTTTTGGCCTTCAGCCAGCTGTATTTCACCCCACGCGCAATGGCCATGGTGAAAATAGCCGTCCCTGATACTTCTTTCTGAAAATCAGGCTGTTTATGACTCTAAAAGTTGAAGCAGTTCAATTAGCATTCGTTATCAATAAGATAGGCTACTTTAGTTTCATTACCTAATCCCTTATCGTCGGAAATATGGTTCTGTCTTAGTGCATAACGTTTATTTCTGGCATTGACAGCTTGGCCACTTCATTAACTAACATCGCCTTATCAGATTTTAACTTTAGTAGGAAAGGCGTAACCTCGTTGCCGTATTTCCTGACGCTAACCGCGAACAAAAGAATGCCACGTTGCCCGGATTTAGCCTTGACCTGTTTAAATCGAAAAATATCCCGTTCAATCAAATTGGTCTGCACATCAGTAGCATTCGTTCCGATTAGACAGTCGATAATTTTCTCGCCTGTAGCCGGATTACTAATCACTTCGTAGTTAACGATTGGATTCGTTCTTTTCAGGTTCTCCAATTCGCGAACTTTGGTCTCTACGGCCTGATCTACCGTTGATCCTGTCACCGCAAAATCGACGGTGACCATTGACTTATAGTTGGGGAAGTTGTCGCCAACGGCCAAGTACTCCTGTTTGTAAAGCGACGCATCGGGATGCGCTGACCAGGCTAACTGATAGGCATTTTTTTGAACAGAAATCGGTCCTTGAATTTCCATAAAGTTAATGACAGTCTTCCCCATCTGTCCATAAATTTGACCCGGCAGCGACAGCAGCGCAAGTAGAGCGATGAATAATGGATTCTTTCGCATGGTGTTGTTTTGTGAATTAATTGGTGAGCAGATCCACTTTACCCGTTTGGGAATTACGCTGGTTATGGTTGTTATTCCTCTAGTTTAACACGTTGGCCCTCGGCGTAGAAATGCGCTTTATCGGCAGCATCCCGATCCGCTTCGTTGCTAACCATAGCAAACGAAACCGGGTCTGCTCCGCGCAGTACTTTGCCTTCGTAATAGACCCGTTTGGCATCTTTTGCATAGCCATATTCCAGCATATGGAACGAGGCTAAATCAGCATCCTTTATTGGATTCGCTTTGTAGAACACGGTTTTATTATCCCGTGCATACTGGTCGGACAAGATCGAGAAAGTAGGTTTGTCTGCGGCTGTAATCAGTAGGTTTTGAAAATAAACGTGGGTACTGTCGTGGGCATAATCCGTGTATACTTCATCCCATTGTTTAAAAGATGATGAATTGGCCGCTGTCAATACATTGTCTTTATAGAAAGCATGAATGGTGTCAGTTGCGTAATACAAACCAACAACGGTGAAGGAGCCAGGCTTGGCTTCCTTAATCACGCGGACACCGGGCGGTTCGGTGCTGTCCAGATTGTTCCAGGAGTAATAAACGGCTTTGTCATCTCTTGAAAAATTTCTACTTACTACGTCAAACGAGTTACCGTCACTACCAGGAATTGGCTTGAGATAGAAATAGCCAACGTTCTTATCCTTGCCAAACATGTAGTCAAGCGGCTTGAACGTAGCCACATCGTTTACCGCAAAACCTGTCTCTTTGTAATAAGCGCGAAACTTGTCTTTAGCATAGTCGTAGTCAATGACTTGGAACGAGCTGGCATCGGCCCCATAAACCCGGCTGATTTTATCCTTTCGGCTTGTCTCAAATAGCTTGAAGTCGATGTAATTATCACAGTAAAAAACGGTGGCGTTATCTTTCGCGTAGTGTTCGTCGAGCGCCGTAAAACCCATGCCATTTGATCCGGTAAGCGTGATTCCCCGATAATAACCTACGGCTTTATCATTGGCAAACACGGCGTTTAATTCCTGAAATGAATCGTGATCTGCCGAACGCATCAGGTAGTCTTTATAATAGACCAAACCATTTTTTGTCTGGTAACCAGACTTTTTACAGGATAGGAGAATACCCAGCCCCAAAATGGAGAGTAAAATGTGAAGAAGTTTCATGATGGAAATGGAATCGTACTTGAATCTTTAATTGGTGAAAAAGTAGTAGAGCAGAAGTAGTAGTAAGACCTCAATAAGTAAAACCACGATTTTTGTCCACGCGTAAGGCAGCCAATTCAAACCGATCAAAACAATGAGGAGAAAGACAGCCACTCCTTTGATAAGTGACCCAACTCCCGACATTTCATGACCAGTCCCACTGCCCTGCTGGGGAAGAATCCACAACACACCTGCTGCGTAAGTACTAATGAGTGCCCAATTGATAGTGGCAATAATTTTTAGGAGGAACATGGGAGTGTACTGGCCTTTATCTCAGGCCAGATGAATGTGCGAGAAAAAATTAGTCGGAATCAAACTTGTCAAAACAGTTTTGGAACCTTCCTTTAGCCAGTTCCTGATCGAAGTGTTCACCAACTGCTTTAAGTAGCCCAGTGTCAGTACTGGATAGGGTTAGAGTTTTATCTGCTTTGTTGACATACAGGGTGTGTTTAGCATCGTACACGGTAAAGTCCGTAATAATCTGGTTACTCGTCTCCTCCGTTTTGAGGTCACATACGGGATAGAGTTGCCCGATACACGTCATAAAAGGGGCAATGATGCTGGCCAATACGGGTCGCAGTTGGTACTGCACCGGTTGACCAGTTGCCTGATCCAGCCTCCACCGGCCCGTCCAGTAGGGAAGGCAACCAGCTTTTGCACATCCAGCACGGTCCGCGTATTGATCAGCAGGTAGCGACCGCCCGACAAAAACCGCGATGATTTAGAATCATCAACGAGGTGAACCTGATGTTGGGCTCCTGGCTGGCCATGCTCACTATCGAGCCATTGGTAGTTACCGTTATTATTATCCTGTTCGTCAAGCAGTTTTACCGTTGCCTGTCCGTCGTCAGTAATTAAATACATACTGAAACTACCACCCAATACGGCTGGTTAAGGCGCATCTTTCAGAAACAAAGCCTGCCAGAAGTAAGCCGGTTTGCCAATGCCAGAGTGAGTTGGTAAGGCTAGATTGTAGCGAATCACTCCTGGCCAATGTTCAGGATTTCGTTAATAACCAAATGGTTGCTTTGCCGCACTAATCGGAATTCATACGCGCCTAAAAGTGTCAGCGCCACCGTAGCCTGATTCCTGACAATTGTCACTTTATTGATCTTCATTGATTTCAGCGAGGCTAACTGCTTCTCAACATCCTGACTTTGGAGCACCAGATCAAACTCAAACCCATCGGGCGGCCCCTCATCCTGCGGGTTCAGTCGGAAGCTTTTGTTATGTTCCTTAAAATATATTCGCCATTGGTTGAGATACGTATCCGAGAGGAGGTGGCTGCTTTTGAGATACGCTAAGTAGTACTCCCCATTTTTCAGATTAACCGAGTAGGGTTTCCCGACCGGCTGATTAATCAACGGCCTGCGGTTGATGGCCTGCATATGGGTTTTATACCAGCTCAGAAAAGCAAGGACTACCTGGCCCGCCTGTAGAGAATCCGCTATGGGTACGCTCGTTCTTATGGAGACGTCCGAAGTCGCGAACATAACCTTCCGTTGACTGGTCAGCGCACCGGGTGTAAGCAAGGTGACCCAGATTATGAAGCTATAGAAAAGTCTCATGGATGAACAGCTATAGAAGCGTTTTTTTATGCACCTATAGCAGACGACGTATCCGGGTTGGGCGTATGCTCCTGTACTGATTTCTTATTAAGTCGTTTCTGGTACTCCACCCATTGGGTTCCGAATATGGCAACGAGCAGCCCGAACGCTTCTCCAATCAATTTGTGATTACGCCCGCTCCCGATAAGTAGTATATCCGGTCTGAAATAGATAGCAATGGCCAGCAGTCCACACAGGATCGTAGCGGTTTGGCATACAAGTAGTTTTTTCATGATGAATGCTCAAGAAAGATGAGAAAGGGACTATTGATTGCTTGGTGCAACATCAGGTTAAATCATTTCTGTGCCGCTTGACGATACAAATGTAAATTCTGTAGTGACCATCTTTCAAAAGTTTCACTATGAGTGGCCGTAATTTGCCGGTTAAATTGTCATCAATCAGGAATAAACCATTTTCGACCGACTCATCAATATTGGCTATCTTGAGCTATACGAAGCTATCTGCTCAGATGGTGTACGGTTGAAGCACAAACAGGTCGTGATTATTGTCGGACGAGGTACTTTTCCTGCAGATTCAGAACTCGTTGTATATCGCACCCGAACACGAAGATTCTGCTTCGTCTATCGTGTAATCCACCATAGGGAATATCATCTTTCCAAAAGGCTATACCTCTGCGGTCAAGTTCATCTATCAATTCCTGCTCTACTGACTTGTCTTTTAAGAAGCCAACCAGGTGTCTATTGGCAGACCTGTCGGCTGTGATTGTCCTGAAAGCAAAATCAACGGCTTCTTTTTCTGTTTGAAAATAGCTTAGATTTTGACGCACTCCGCGTTCTGTGTAGTACCAAACAAATAAACGGTCTGCCGTGTCCAGGCCATATCCTTCGTGAATAATTCTACTGCCTATCCCGTAGCTGTCATTATAGCAATTGGCTGTCATCCATTCGTCAAGTTGCTTGATTGTCAGTAAGACCATTATAACTATCTGATTTTGAGGAAACTAAATCACACTCATCTATCAAGTGCTTGGCTAAATCACCTGTCTTCCGCCAAGCGAAACCAGGGATCAGGCTTTTAATTTAGGATCAGGTCCATATGGATTGCTCGCGTTGGTTCCTTCTGTGCAGGCTAGAATCAGGTTGTAAATCGGAATTAGCATGTACCAGCCGCTCTTGCCTACGTCATGCATTCGCCGGATGGCAACGGCAACCGTTGGGACCAGAATGGCCAGATTAACCAGAAGAAGCAGCCAGCTAAATAACACCGATCCATTGAAGAGCAACGCGTTTAAGAAAACTAAGCTCTGAGAAACGAGTGTATTAATTAAAACAAAGTACCAATACTCGCTGCGCCGGGCGCGTCCGCTATAGTCATTGTACTTTTTTAGTATGGTAACATAATTGTTCAATGGGGAATTGGTCGTAGCAGAATTGAGGGATGTGTTCATTGTTGTATTTGTTATTTGTTGTTTGAATTAGTTTGTTAGTATTTAATCAATTTGGAATTGCTGAGTGTGGTAAATTTCAGCGTTAACTGTTCGCTATTTTCTCAGGCTGCATGTCGAGTCAACAAAGTAAGTGGGTGGGCTAAGGTGATGACGATTATCCTTTATTAGGGAATGCCTGACAATCTCTGGTATTTTTCTGGACCGCGATGGCGCCGAATAAACCAAGCAAAAAGGCAAACGCATAAAACCCTTTTTCACTGGGCAACAGTGTCGCGTTCCATAAGCCAATTGTCAAAAGCGCAATAGATAAGATTGTTGATAACCAACTGATTCCATAGTACAGATCTGTGACAGGGAAACCCTCGATTCGGTCTCTCACGCTTTTTTGTACAGACACCACCGCGAAAATGCCAAACATAAGGACGGTGAAGTAGAACCCTTTTTCATTTAATAACATCTGGGATCGCCATAGTCCAATTAAATAACCGAACATACCGGCTCCAAGAGCAACCCAGGATGCGCCCACAAAGGCGGCTGATGTTTTCTGATTCATAGTAGAAGTTGTTTATGCCACAAAGTTGTCGTTCGCCAGGGCTGCTTTTCAAAGATTTCACTACGAATGGAGCCATCTGCCCATTGAATCGTAGGCCAAGGATTATGAGTTGCTTTGGGCCTTGTCGTTTATACGCAGGAAATCACTTGGATAACCAATCCAGGGAAAGCTCTTGGCCTTCCGGCCAGTGTCCTGTTTTAGGAATTTTGTTACCCAATAGGAAAGACGAACGAATCCATCAGTCTCAGTGGAGAATCGCGTGGTTCCCCACCGAGTCTGATGGATTCGTGGTATGACTAGCTTAACTTTTAATGGAGTATAGAACCGCCGGGCGTTAGACGGGAGAAGAGAGTCGGCTCTGGTATTCAGTTGGGAGCATACCAAATTGGTCCCGGAAACATTTTGCAAAATAAGAGAGGGAATTGAAACCCACTTCGTACGCAATTTCGGATATGGTGCCGGTTCGTGCGTCGAGGAGTTGGGCTGCCCGCTTCAAACGCATGAGCCGAATAAAATCTCCTGCGGCTAAACCAGTCAGGCAAACGAGTTTGCGGTGCAATTGCATCCGGCTCAATCCTGCTTCCTGTCCAAATTGCTCGGCACTAAAATCCGCCTTGCTTAAATTGTTCTCGACAATCTGGATGACCCGTACCAGAAACTTTTCGTCAGCTGACGTCACGGTGATGTCCTTCGGCTGGATACGGACTTCCCGACTGAATCGCTCGTGCAACTTCCGGCGGTTAGCAATCAGGTTTTGGCCTCGGGCTAGTAATTCTCTTGAATCGAACGGTTTGGTCAGGTAGTCATCGGCGCCGGTTTGCAGACCCGTCAGCCGCTTGTCTTGTGCTGAGAGAGCAGTCAGTAAAATAAATGGAATATGGCTGGTGCGTTCATCTGTTTTTATTCGATGACATAGTTCAATTCCGTCCATATCGGGCATCATCCAGTCGCTGATAATCAGGTCAGGCAAATGATCCTGGGCTGCGGTCAGGCCCAGAAGACCATTTTCACGTTCCAATACCCGGTACGTTGGTTGCATCAGATTTCGGATGAAGGTGCGCACATCATCATTGTCTTCGACGATCAGCAACAGTGGCCGTTCATCGTCACCCTGCACGATGGCTGATGAATCGGGAGTCGGGGGCGAAAAGTCGATGACTCTCGGAGAATGTTTAGGGGTCGGGAGACTGGCTGCTACCTGGTCCGATTCGGTTAGGGGGAGCAGAATGACGAATCGTGCGCCCGAACCCGGTTTACGCTCGATACGAATTGTGCCCTGGTGCAGGTCAACAATTTCCTTGACTAAAGACAAACCAACGCCTGTTCCTGGCTGTCGGTCAACGCGGGGTGCAACACCCTGATAAAACCGTTCGAATACCCGTTCGATCTGGTCCGGTGCGATCCCAACCCCGCTGTCATCAACGGTTAGCCGGACAAAAGCACTACCATCCACCTGGATTGATTCAGCCCCTACGTAAATTTCACCGCCATCGGGCGTGAATTTAAAGGCGTTGGACAGCAGATTTGTTAGTACTTTTTCTAACTGATTGGCATCATAGTTAACCAACAAGTCCTGAGGAGATAGTTTGACAGAGAGTTGAATGTTACGCTGAGCCGCCAGTGACGAAAACAGGGCGACGGAAACGTTCAGCAAGGGTTTTATGTCGTCGGTCTGTAGCTGTAATTCCAGTCGGCCAGATTCGATTTTCGATAAATCGAGCAATTGGTTAATCAGGTGTAACAAGCGTTCAGAATTGCGATACATGACCGTTACCTCGTCCCGACGAATGACCGTTTCGGTAGTTGAGGACAGTAGGTGGAGCTTTTCACTCAACGTACCAATGATGAGCGTTAGTGGAGTCCGAAATTCATGGGTGACATTAGTAAAAAAACGGGATTTAACTTCGTCCAATTCCTGAAGTTGCTGGGCTTGATTAGTCAGTACAGCGGCCTGATTTCCCAATAGATGCGTTTGGGCTTCCAGCTGCTGATTTTTGGCAGCAACGACCTTTCCCTGATCGAGTAACACCTGATTATTTCGAATTTTTAACCGTTGTCGGCTCACCACCAGTCCGGCAATAATCAGGGCCGCCAGTAAACCGGCACCTATCGTATTTCGCCACAACTGAGCCACCTGTTGATCTTTCTTTAGCAACTCAATTTCGGCCTGTTTCTTCTCAAATTGATAGCTGGCCTGTACTCCGGCGATCTTTTTGGCACTTTCTTCATTGAAGGCGGAATCTTTCAGGGCCACCCATTTCGACTGGAATTGGTACGCTTTAGCAAAGTCGCCTAGTTGAGCATGAGCCATCGCCAACCCCTTGTACACCCGTAGCCGACCGGCCTGTTGTTTAAGCTGTTCAGCCAAGGGAAGTCCTTTATTGAAAAACGCGAAACTTTCACCTGCCCGCCCGGTCTGCAATCGGATCTCGCCCAGAGAAAGTAAACTCGACACAAGGCCCGGTTTATAGCCTAACTCATTACTCGCTTTTAGTGCCTGCTGAACAGCGGCTTCGGCGCGGTCGTACTGGGCCATGCGGCAATACGTCTCGCTCAGATCGTTGTCGCAAATTACTAGACCCATCGGCTCATTTAGGGCCAGAAAGCGGCTGCGAGCCTGATTTAGGTAGGAAATGGCTTTGGGATTGTTCTTCTTAAGTTGGTAAATAACGCCGATATTAGCTAAGACACCGGCCTGGTTACGAACATCAACTCCGGCACTTTTCCGAAATGACTGCCAGTAGTAATACAGAGCCTGATCGTATTTTTCCTGGTACTTAAAAACGATGCCGATGTTATTATACGTCTTTGCCACAGAAGCCAGATCTCCCGCTTTTTCGCTCGCCCGCAGACTTTTAAAATAGTACGTTGTGGCTTGGGAAAAATCGCCTAATCCCCGCAGGTTCAAACCTATAGTGCTATATACAGAAGCTAGCCCATTCTGATCGTTCAGTGCCTCAAAGTAAGGTAGGGCGGTTTTCGCCAGCTGAACTGCGGGTAAATACTGTCCCTGTGACCACTGATAAATCCCCAAGCTAAGGTAACTACGCCCGATGCCACGTTGATAATCCAGCTTCTGAGCCAGTCGAAGTGCCTGTTCAGCATACTGTTTTGCTTTTTGTGGATTATTACTAAAATATAAACCGACTGCTTTATTCAACAGAATGACCCGATTCGTATCGGCACTGGTATGTTGCAGGAGATTTTCCAGGCTGTCGCGTTTGCTCTGTTGAGCCATTGCCGAACGGTGTCCGGTTAGTAAGTCAATCCCAAAAAACAATAGAAAAAGAAGTCGTTTCATAGAGAGGAAGCTTGCGAACTGGTAAGGTATCAGTAGTCGCGGTAAATACGTCAATGTACTTATGGAGCGGTCGTTGGAATACAGCTTCTTGGCTCAAAAACACGCCCTTTTCTGTAACAATGGCTACAGGATTTAGCGCGATAATGTCAACCGGATTAGCCAATGTGCAACTGATTTCTCGGTTATTTTAGTCCTTGTTACAACCGTGCTATAGAATGTTACAAGCCTGCTAACCCCTGCCTATTGCTTCTCCGTAGGTTTGCATCGTCCCTATCCCGACGATCAACATGGAAAAGCGAAACGTTTATAGACTGGCAACGATCCTGTGTGGCTTATTGGCGATTGCCATCAGCACTCGGGTTGATATGATTACCTGGCAGTGGCAGGATGACAAACCGATGGGAGCCGCCCTGGGATTGTTAAGCGCTGTTTTCGCCACCCAATGGTTCTACTACCAAAATCGGCAGGATGAGACTTCACTCCAAACTCGCTGGCAAGCCTGGTTACGTCGTCTGCTGTTGTAGCTGGTAGATGGCTTATTGCCTGTAGACTACGGCTGAACCCGCCAAAACCTGTCACTCGCACAGTAATTTTTGCTGGCGACATGCGGATATCATTCTTTTGTGTGAATCTGATGGGCACTACAGTCATCAACGTGTACTGTCGGCCAATCCGAGCGATTGTCACTATTCACAGTTAACCGCATGAGATTGTATTTTTTAACGGCCTTCTTCACCCTTATGCTAATGAGTAATTCGATAAGCTATGGCCAGTTTGCTCTCAAGAATTCTGAATGGTATGAGCAGTATACCAGCCAAGTATGGGACGCGTCTGATGTTAGTAATTTACTCGACATTTTTGAATACAAGTCTCATCAAAAAAAGGACATGACCAGTAAGCAACTGAGAATAGTATTCTCAAAATACAGTCCAGACGTGTTCGCGAAACTCAATAGGGAAAGCGATTCCCTATGCTGCCTGAAGCATGAGGAATATAGGGAGCTTTGGAACAAGTCGCATCCGAAAGTCGATCAGTCTTTTTGGGATATGTACTGCAAAGGTTTGATCATGCTAATGAAGGTTGATGGTACGCTAAACGATAAGTAAAACTCGCCATCATTCGTGGAACGCTTTTTAACCGCCTTCGTCTTGGGCCTTTGTACCGCTCCTTTAGCTTTTATACTGACCCTATTTTTCATCGATAGCATTAACCGGTCGGACCCAAGTCATAGCCCAACACTGTCGAACAGTCTCGTTTTGGGCTTGGGTTTAGCCGTTGGTAGCTTCGTATGCCTGGGTGGGCTGGCCTGGTTTTTAGCGGAACATGGCTATCTGCGACCTGTGCAGACGGTGACCGGGTTAATAGTGGCAGGATGGAGTATAGCCGGGGCTGTATTTGCCTGGAAGGAACCCCGCCATCTAGACTATACCAGACAGCAGGCTGTGATCGAGGCAGAAATCCGGATGGCAAAATCGCTGCTTAACAACCAACCGCTGCCCCAGGCCGTAATTCCGTCTTTTTTAGGTGGTGATTTCGACCACAGCGATGCCGAGCGTATTCGGGAAGAGGGTGATTTCCTGATTATGCCGTGGGAAACAAAGGTGACCGTTGTGTATAACTGGACTATCTGGCTAACCCTGCTCAACACCCAGCACCTGTACTTCCCCATGAACTTATCCTATCGTCCGACACAATCCACAGACTGGTCAGCTTGGGCGGCACCGTCTCCTCATAAAAACAGCACTACGCCCACCGGAATCACCCTTCGCTACCGATACCGGTTGGTGCCACAATCAGTTGAACGTCAATAGCGTTACTATGTCTATTGACTTAATGTATTCGGGTTTAGAGGAGCGGTACTGCTACCAGAAAGTGAGTAGTTGTTTCAACCACGCTGAGTTCTCGCCCACTCAAGTAGCCATATAGCGACTTGAGACTGGCTAATCCCTGTTTGTTCGACGTTTCGACAAAGTCCTTTTTTTGTAGAGAATTCATCACAAACAGCGTGTCTTCTTCCGTATAAATCTGAATGTGAAGCGGAGTTTCCTCATCAAGAATGTTGTGTTTGATTGCGTTTTCGATCAGATTCTGGATCGTAACGGGCACAATCAATCGGGTCAGGCAGGCAGGATCTATGCTGATACTGATTTGAAGATCATCGCCAAAGCGAGCTTTCTGTAAGTCAATATAGTTCTGAGCAAAGGCCAGTTCATCCTGAAGGCTGACGAGTTCCTTGTCTTTGTTTTGCAGAATATAGCGATAGATGACCGATAATTTTCGTAAAAACACCGATGCCTCTTTCGGTTTAGTAATAATCAAGCTGTTGAGTGAGGTTAAGCTATTGAACAAAAAATGGGGATTGAGATGATTAATGAGGTTTTGATACTGAATTTGGGCCTTGTCGCGCTCCAAGCGGGTTGTTTGAATTTGAAAATGATGCAACCGGGCCGTTTCCCGGACACGGTATCGGTAAAACCAGTACAGAAGCGCCAGAAACAGCGACAATAGGGCAATACGAAACAAGCGTGTATTATAAAAGGCCGTATCGACGTGAATGGGTAGCGTGGTTTCGAGGGTTTCCGTTTCACCCACCACGGCCTTGACCCTAAATAGATAATCACCACCCGGTATTTTAGTATAATTAGCCACCGTATGGGCATCAGCCCTTACCCAATGGTCGTCGTATCCTTGCAACGTATATAAATACGTATAGGGCTGGTAGCCACGATTCAGGATCGAGTAATTGATACTAAAATTATTCCTGAAAACATCAAGATGAAGTGTCGGGCTGTTGGCATGTATCACGATAGACGTATCGGGTAGTAAGAGCGAACTAATCAGAACGTTGGCGGGTGTGGGCTGGCTTTGAACCCGGCGAGGCATGAATTCGACCACGTAATTTTTCAACGTGGTCAGGATGTTTCCATTCCGCAGGGGAAACATGTAATTGACGTACCCAATGTTTGACTCGTTGAGTTGCAGGGAAATGTTCTGAACCGACTTACGGGCTGGATTGATAATCGAAAATTTATTAAAGGCAGCCATCCAAATCTGTCCGTACGAATCGGCATAGGCCGCTTTGCATTCATTGGAGTATAGCCCATCCTGTTCAGTCCAAGTTCGATAGGTATTGTGTTGCGGATCAAACTCAACCAACCCCTTACCGGATACGGGTGTCCAGAGTCGATTTTGTTTATCGGTCGTGAAGGCGAAGTGATCGGAGTAAGCCGTAGCCGCTGGTTGGGGTGGGCCACTCATAAACCGCTGCTCATTAGTTGAAAACCAGATAAATCCTTTGTCAGCCACATCGGCCCACACGCGTCCTTTTCGGTCCAGACCTGCCGACCAGACGTCGTGTTTTACCTTTTCGGTTCCAAATGGCAATCCGTAAGTACGCCAGCGGCCCGATGGCATATGATAGCTAAAAATCGCATCGCTGGCACCGAATAACCAAAGCAGGTCGCCCTGTCTGACCATCGTTCTGAAATCGTCAGCGTGGCTGAATATAGTCGGCGGCAAGGCCAGCGGAGAAAACCGCTTGCTTCGCTTGTTGAAAACAACCACAGACCGCGTTCGACAGATAAAGAATTCGTCCTGATTCAAACCGGCAACCAATTGTGGTAATCCAAATCGGTAATCATCCCTGGGTGCAGAATCCATTTTGTGAATGGCCAACTGGCCAGACGTAGGCTCATAATTAAGCAGCTCATTATCAGCCGATAGAAGCCACCAGCTTTCGTTGTCGTCTTCCAGAAATGAGGTCAGGCCCCATCCATTAGCCAAAGCAGGATGCTTCTTCGCTAGGTTATGAATCTGATAAAATGTTTTTTCTGGATTGGTATACGAAATGCCATTAACTGTCCCGAGCCAGATTGTTCCGTCCTTTTGCGACCAGGCTGTCCAGAAAAAATCCCCGGCTATCGACGTTTTATTGGCTACGTCATGGAAAAACTCCTGGGCCTGATACCGTTCAGTGTCGATGGTAAACATCGTGTATGTCCAAGAGGAAGTCCACAACTTATGCCGGTGATCGACAACGATGGTACCCATCGGAAAAGCAGAACGGCCTGTCTGACTCGTTAGTGCAAGGCTATTGGTTACGGTTTTTTTTGTCAGATCATAGAACAGAATTCGTTGGTCAGTATTGTCAGAAAAAATCAGTCGATCAGCTCCATCTATGGCTAAAGCCGAGGTGTTATGCTTTTGAAAGACAGGTAGTTGATTCGGGTTGTTGCGGTAATTGACAAACTCTCCCGACGTTATGTTCAGGTAGTTGAGTCCCCCTTCTTCAGTCGTTATCCAAAGACCATTATGAGTTAGATCTTCCAGCACTCCATTCTTTGTAATGTCATTGTTGGAGAGCGATGCCACTTGAGCCGACTGATGGCTAAGATGCGTAAACTTATTGGTTTTAGGGTCTAGCCGGAACAGGCCAGTACGGGCCGTGGAAAACCAGATTTGTCCGGTACGGTCGCAGAGGATGTTCAGACACTGCCCCAGAACCTGAGCACCGGTAGAGCGAATATTACGAAACTGACCCGTACGGCGGCTGTATTGGCTGATACCGTCGTCAGTTGCCAGCCACAGATTGCCTTCTTTGTCTTCGCATAAGTCCTGAACAATATTATTTCCTAAACTTGTTGCCCGTTCTCGATCGGCTTTAAAAACTGTAAAATGGCTGCCATCAAAGCGATTCAACCCACTATAGGTGCCAATCCAGAGGTAGCCATCCCGGTCCTGAAGCAGGCAATTAACCATATTATACGATAGCCCCTGAGCCTCCTGAATATGCTGAAACTCAAGTGGTAGGTTGACCGTCTGGGCCGATAGTGAACCCAACAGCCCGAAATAAAACCAACAGCCTGCAACGAGCCAGCCTACGTGAGCTTTCAAACTCATTGTTCCAGCCATTTCTTGAAGGAAGGGGCCTTATCTCGGCTAATGTCGATGCTAAACTGATGATTTGGCGTTTTCAGGGCAAGCACTAATTTAAGATTCGAAAGCCCCTTCACGCTCTGCACCGAGTTAATGTTGACAATACAATGGCGACTGGCCCGGTAAAATTGGTTTGGATTGAGTAGCGACTCAATTTCGTCGAGAGTGTCGTAATCCAAAATATAGCGTTCCCCGCTATTGGTCACCATAAAATTGAGTTCATCCCGCACAATGTAGGCTATGTCAGCCACCCGAACAGGTATCCAGCTATTGCGGGCGTTCCCCAGAAAATGCTCCTTGTAAGTAGGTTTAAGTGCTGACGGTATGTTTAGCGCATCCAGTAATTTCTGCACATCAATGGCGGTCTTGCTCTGGCTTTTTCCTAAAGCACGGGCTTTCGCAATGGCCTGCCGTAGTTCATCCCAATCGACGGGTTTGAGCAGATAGTCGATGCCGTTTACTTTAAAAGCCTGGATAGCGTACTCATTATAAGCCGTAGTGAAAATGATGGGGCAGGAAATTTTAAACTTGTCGAAGATGGTAAAGCTGATGCCATCGGCGAGTTGAATGTCAGCAAAAATCACGTCTGGCTCGGCGTTTTCGGCAAACCACCGCAAGGCCGTTTTTACACTGCCAACGGTGCCGACAATCTTAATGCCCGGATCGACTTCGGCAATACTAGCTGTCAGTTCGAGAGCAACCAGTTTTTCGTCTTCAATAATGAGCGCATTCATAGGAGGGAGGTTTGGCCAGGAAATCTACCCTAAATCTTTCAGTTTCAGCCATCATCTGCAAGTTTTTGGCTACGAACCGTGCTGAATCCGGTTTTAGTGACGCAAAACAAAAAACGGACCGTATGCGTAAGGGCGACCGCGAATGATGATTATTTTCGTACGGCTGAATGCCTCATACCGACGACTCATAGTAGAAAAGTTGGCGGGGAATGGATTTAGTCCGTCATTTACTCCTTATTGAGAATAAGACCTATTGAGCGTTTTTAACATGACGAACCAACAGCTTCAACTTGTTAAACAAACCTGGAAACTCCTGCGTGAGGTTGATTCTGCCGTGCTTGGCGACGTTTTTTACGGGCGGTTATTTTTTAAATACCCAGCCCTACGGTCCATGTTTAAAGGGTCGATGGAAAGTCAGTACCAGAAGTTTGTGGATATGCTCAGTATTATTGTGGCACGCCTTGACCGACCCGATACCGTGGCGCAGGAAATTTATACCTTAGCCCGGACTCATGAAGGCTATGGCGTGCAGCCCTGGCACTACGATCTTGTTAGAGAAGCCCTACTGTGGACCCTGAAGCGGGGTTTGGGAACAGATTGGAACGAGGAAGTGGAACAAGCCTGGGTCGCCTGCTATGATTCACTTACCCAGGCTATGCTCACACCGGAATAAGTGACTACGTTACAGGATCGTCAGCGTGTTGAGGTCGATTGTATAACGTCAGATGCTTACATCTGACGTTACAGCTCAGTAAGAATTTTCACTCAAACTACGTATTCCCTTGTAGAAGCCCTCCGCCGTTCGCGCCGGGGCTTTTTCGTTTAGCGCGGTTTGATTACTGAAATACTGAATCCTGCCCGAAACGGTCTGTAGTTTCCTACACGCGTTTCAACTACCGAATTGCCGGTACTCGCACTGAAATTCTTGAAAAGCAGGTCTGACAAGCGCCACTTTTACACCACAATCGTGAACAGCCACACGGCAACCGATTGTGTGATCCAATTAAGGAAACAACTCTCCCGTAAACACAACAAACTACTAATGAACAATTTATCTAAAAAAAGCGCAATGGGCGCATTCTTGGCCTTATCGCTTAACTTGGTTGCCTGCAAGGAAAACAGCTTGGTCACTCCCGACCAACCACTGACGGAGGCTACAAAAGTCGTAAACGATATCAGTCCAAACCTACCCAAAAAATATACGCTCACTAAACGCGGTGCCGCTAACCTGACGTATTACAGTGATGGCCGATTGAAGCGCGTGATGTATGGCCCGGATGTACGGGGTAATACGAATACCCGAACTGAGTACACCTACGGCGCCGGGTCGATCAACGCCATATCCTACGTTGGAAATAATCTGTTAGCTGATCAAACGTATCTGATCGATGAAACTACCGGACGCTGCACCGAATACAAAGGGTTACAGTATCTCTACAGTAATTCTAGCCAGACGGAGAAAACGGAGTTGGTATACCAATATAATACGAAGGGCCAATTGAAGACCGCTAGCGATAAAGCCAACGCGGCTATTCGGACTGAGTATACCTACAATGTTGATGGCGATATGATCCGGGCCATTCACTACGGCATGAACTATAGCACCCTTGCTATCAGTGTTCAGTCTGATTTCACTTTCGCTTACGATCAACCAACGGGCGACCCTGTTCTGGCCGATTTATCGCCAATAAATGTCGATGAAACTGGCTTCCCTGATCCCTTTCTGAAAGTTTTTGGCAAAACAAGTAAGCATCTGGTAAAGCTCATTATGGAGAAATCTACGCCGGGTGGCAGCTATTTCACCTATACCCTGAATGCGGATGGTTATGCGATGGAACGAAAAAAGTACAGTCTATTCAATGCGGCTTCAATCGAGACGATCCCTTTCAACTATCTGGTAACCAACCTAGGATTTACTACTCTTTAAAACGCGTACCTGAGATCTCATCGCGGAGCTGAGTCAGCACAAATGTGTTTATCGTGTTCCATAAACCTTTATTAATCAGAAAACTTATAAGATGACTACGGACCAAAAACAACTTATCAAAGCGACTGTACCCGTCTTAAAACAAAGCGGTCTGTTGCTGACCACTCATTTTTATCAGCGGGTTTTCTCGATCAATCCCGAGTTGAAACATACCTTCAACATGGGCAATCAACAAAATGGCCGACAACCGGCGGCTCTGGCGATGGCCGTGCTGGCCTACGCAGAAAACATCGAAGACCCATCGGTATTACTGTCCACGCTGAACCGCATTGGCCATAAGCATACAAGTTTAGCTGTTCGTCCGGAGCACTACGATCTCATTGGCCGTCATTTGATCGCTTCCATTGGCGAAGTGCTGGGCGATGCTGCCACACCAGCCCTACTCGACGCCTGGACAGCGGCCTACGGGCAATTAGCCAGCCTGATGATCGGCATCGAAGCTGGTCTGTACGCGGCTCAGGTAACAAAACCAGGCGGCTGGACGGGCTGGCGTCCGTTTGTGGTCAGAGCCAGAATCGAGGAATCGAGCGAGGTCACCGCCTTGCATCTCTATCCGGTTGATGAAGGTCTCGTAGCCGACCACCAGCCCGGTCAATACCTGAGCATTCGATTATTTTTACCTCAATTAAATCTGCTACAGCCCCGGCAGTATAGTATCACAAACGAGCCCAATGGGTTGTTCTATTGCATTTCGGTAAAACACGAAACTGGCGAAACCACTAGTACAAATAAATTGATTAGTAATCACCTTCATGCTGTTGTTCAGGAAGGTGATCGTCTAGAAGTCAGTGTGCCAGTTGGTGTTTGTCCGGTGGCGGTTAACGTGCCAAAGTCGGTACCATCGACCCAAAGGAGCGGCTGCCCAATGCATCAGGTTGCCTGACTAAAACGGACTGAAGGAAGCCATTTCCAGGAACGAGTCTGGCCTGTTGTAACTGCGTCGCTATGTATTATTTAAGTAAATTTTTCTGGTAGATTATCAAACAAGCCCTGAAACAGGGCTTGTTTTTTTGTGATTTCACCCAGTGTTACAACCGTTTTATAGAATGTTACGAGCCTGCTAACCCCTGCCTATTGCTTCTCCGTAGGTTTGCATCGTCCCTATCCCGACGATCAACATGGAAAAGCGAAACGTTTATAGACTGGCAACGATCCTGTGTGGCTTATTGGCGATTGCCATCAGCACTCGGGTTGATATGATTACCTGGCAGTGGCAGGATGACAAACCGATGGGAGCCGCCCTGGGATTGTTGAGCGCTGTTTTCGCCACCCAATGGCTCTACCACCAGAAGCAACAAACTTCGGTCCAACCACGCTCCTGGTTACGTCGCCTGCTGGATTAGGCCATTGTTATGCCTGACTCCATCCTACCAAACTTACTACGTTTCGTATTCGACGCGCTAGGAAGCCCATGCTAATAACCGCAGGCCGGTAAATACCTCACTTGCGCTACAGCTGGCTTATGGCTTCTTACATATAGGGAGTACCTATATTCGTACGATATGTTCAATCAAAGTTGGGTAGTGTGCTGTTAATTAAGTAGTTGTGGTGTTGTTTTCTTTAGTTTTCAGCAAAATCGGAGTTTCTTGTAATATCGTACGGGACGGGCGATAGCCCCGGGTCGTTGTACCGACTACTGCCGCTCCGATAAATTCTCATACCTGTCTGGCAACCTACATAAATTGTACAAGATTTCTTATTGTACGTTTGTTAAGGGAATATTCTCAGATCAACTACTGCTTAGAAGCCGTGAAAACAGGCCAAATTAGACGCTGCAAAGGGGAGGAGAAAGACCCGTAGTATAGTAAGGGAATATCCCTAGATAGACCTAACTAATGGCGAGTAAACTACCTTTAAAGACGCCTTCTTAGTGATCATAACGTTAGATTATACAACTGATCTTCACGCTACTTCCCGGTTCGCATCTACCCAGTAGCCTAGCGCCACGACCAGCCATAGCACCTGGCTACTCCAAGCTAAGGCCCCTACACTGCCTGGGGGCGGACCAAGTTCGCTGCCCAGATAGACGAGCACTAAAAAGGCCACCAGACCCCAGAGGGCGAATCGACCGGTGCGGTTACGCGGCCGTGTACGGCGCACGTACACCCATAGACCGGCCACCAGAAAGCCCAGTTCGATGGCCAGCGTAGCGGGCAGATTCTGCCACAGACCCAAGCCTTCTTTTGGAGAATCCCCAAAGTAAAGGGGCAGATCGGGACGGTGCATGATTAGGTCAAGCAGCCAGTGACTGGGCACCAGCAGGCCCACTAGCAAGGCTCCCCGCCAGTTACGCCGTAACAGGCCATAGGTGAGGCCTAGTGCCAGACCCAGTACCACTTGCGCTAACAGACTGTGTGAGAAGGGATAATAAACGAAGTCGAAGGGTGAGGCAGCCAATAGGCCAGGGCGAATTTCGACGCGCTCTACGCCTAGCAGCAAAAGTGTGGGCCAGAGTAGATCGGCCAGTTGAGCGGCCAGAAACAGGGTACCCAGTGATACGCGCGGTTGAAGGGGCTTACTCGCCAGTCCGACTCCAAAATGACCTAGAAACATGGTAGTAGCCCAGAGGGTGTTAGTATCCCGCAAAGTTCTGGCGCTCGGGCGCTTATTTCACTGACAGATTACGAAAATTGGCGTGACTTTTCGCGCAAGACGTTTAGAAAGGGCGAAAAAAATGTCATGCTGTAGTCCACCTCAATTCGCTCCGGGTTATGGGTTAATTCAGGTAGCGTATAAGACAAGTCGACATCTACCTTAGCCATAAACTCGTCAACCAACGTGTAAATGTCATTATCCGCTATGACTTTGCAATCAAAGTCGTAGAAGGAGAGTTGCTCACCAGTGGGTTTGTCCGTGTTGTACTGCTTCATCCATTCAATCAGGTTGCGTACTTCGGCGGTGTTCCACATCCAATAGCCCACATAGGCTAATTTTTTCAAGGTCCACCGGGGCCAGAGATATGACAAAAATTATACGGCAACGCTTGCATAAACCATGGAAATCCGTGCGGTCGTACTGCCTCCTAGTTTTCATAGTTCACTAAGTTAGATCGTGCTTAACTTAATGTCCAGTCAAATGTAGCAGGTCCAGTATACGTTTCGTCTAAAATCATCGGTTCGTGTTTTTACATTAAATCACTGTCGCAGCACGGGTTCGATGGCTGATCATCGACGATAGATACGGGCTGCTACTATGTGAAAATCATTGATTGATCGTTAACCGAGAGCCTGGAGCAGCTTTCTAATCAGTATGCTTTGTCGGTGAGGCAATTTCTTTAAGCGTATTTGTCTGGAAATAAGTAGCACAGTACGGTTTCTTTTTAAGATTTACCCAAGACTACTTGATCGATTTGCGTTGGGGATATGAACAATCAGTTGACCAAGGCGTTAATTCAAGGCACTTCGATACTCAATTGGGGTAGCGCCCACTTGTTGTTTAAAGAAGCGTGTAAAATGCTGAGGATATTTAAAGCCTAGTTCATACGAAATTTCACTAATGGATTTGCTGGTATCAAAAATCCGTTCTTTCGCCAGATCGATCAGCTTAAGCTGGATGAATTCCAGGGCCGACTTGCCGGTTTCTTTTTTGA
Source organism: Spirosoma flavum (assembly GCF_042686045.1). Lineage (NCBI taxonomy): Bacteria > Pseudomonadati > Bacteroidota > Cytophagia > Cytophagales > Cytophagaceae > Spirosoma > Spirosoma flavum. Next base: position 71,107 of record NZ_JBHUOM010000007.1, on the reverse strand, counting down.
TTAAGTCGCCAAAATAATTGGGCGACAGGTGTAACGCATGGGCAAAGTAGGCAACCGTTGGTACGCCATCCATTCGTAGCTTTTCGCCGACTAAATACGCACTAAGTTTCTGCTCAAACTGCTCAATGATTCCGTGATTGGCGTGTTCACGGGTGATAAACTGGCGGTCATAAAAACGGGAACAGTATTTCAGCAGTAATTCCAGGTTGGCGACAAGCAACTCTTTACTATGCCGGTCAATGTTTTGGCCCACTTCAGTAGCCACATTGCCAAAACAAGTCGTCACAATCTCTCTTTCTTTCTCAGAAAGGTGAAGGGCTTCATGAGATTGATAACTAAAAAATGAATACTCATGAATCTGCTTGCCTAAGCTAGTTCCTTTAATGAGGTCGGGGTGAAAGACGAGGGCCTTCCCATAAGGTTGGTGCAGTTCGCCTTCGGGCTCATTGGCAATGATCTGTCCAGGCCCAAAAAAGACCATAGTCCCCTCAGCATAGTCATAATATTGATTGCCATACCGCAACTCACCACAGTGGGTTTCTTTCAGGATGATGGCATAAAAACTCAGCGTAAATTTCACTCTGGGGAGTGGGGTTGACTGATTGAAATCAACCAGACTGATCAGGGGGTGCTGCGTTTTATTGCTAAACGTATCCGTATATTTCTTTATCGTGTCGTAGACAATCATCGCGGGCGGTTCGGCGCGGGGTGCGGTTCGGCGGGCCCCGTGTCATCCGATTTTTACTCAAATCTACAACCGAAAACCGTGCCTCACCGCCCTGCCAGTAAAAGTGGTAGGTAAAACCGTAAAATGTATAAAAGGAATGGTATGACAACCCGGTAATTTTGCCAGGGACTTACTAAAGAGCAGGTTAACCACCTGTAAATGAAGTCTATCATTTTCGACGACTATGAAACTCAACCAGATCTTGCTGCCTCTCCTACTAGTTGTCGTGGGTAATTTGGCTTGTAAAACCGATACCCCGATGGCAGAAGATAAACCGATTAAGCTGGATTCTACCAGTCTTGACAATAGCCCCCTTACCGATCGTTCATCCAATCGGCTGCGCATCAGGATCGGTTCCAATACGTTTTCGGCAACACTCCTGAGTAACGCAACCGTAACCGCATTTAAAGCCAAATTACCGATCACGCTATTCATGAAGGAGTTGAACAGGAATGAAAAGTTTGCGGATCTGCCGAGCAGCTTACCAACGAATGCTGCTAATCCCGATACGATTCAAATGGGCGATTTGATGCTTTATGGCACCAATACGCTGGTGCTCTTCTATGAAACGGTTCGGACTTCCTATAGCTATACGAAGCTTGGCCGGATCGATAATCCAACGGCCTTGGCTGCCGCGCTGGGTTCAGGAAATATAACGGTTACCCTAGAAATGGAGTTGTAAATTAGGTGTGTAGCATTAGTGGTCTACCAACGTTAAACCTTCTGCAATATGGCTGAAAACAAACATTTCGATGATGGACTAGAACCGGCGGATTATTCCCGGCGGATTTTTTTAAAGCAATCCTCGGCGCTGGCTGCCATGGCGCTAACTCCGCCCGTTGCTATGGCAGCGGTTGAAGAAGGTCTCCACCAGAAAGTGGCGCTGGCTATCGAGCAGACGCCCCTGCAACTGACCATCAATGGGAAAGCTCAGCAGCTTAGCATCGAACCTCGCGTCACGCTCCTTGACCTGCTACGCGAACAACTTCACTTAACCGGCACTAAGAAGGGCTGCGATCACGGTCAATGCGGAGCCTGCACGGTCCACGTCGACGGGCAGCGGGTCAATTCCTGTCTGACGCTGGCCATGACGACCGAAGGCTGTAAAGTCACGACGATCGAAGGTTTATCTGATGGCGACCGACTACACCCGATGCAGGCAGCCTTCATTAAGCACGACGGTTTTCAGTGCGGTTATTGTACGCCCGGACAGATCATGTCGGCGGTGGCATGCATTCGAGAAGGGCACGCCAATAGTCCCGACGAGATTCGGGAGTACATGAGCGGTAACATTTGCCGTTGCGGAGCCTATGCTAACATTGTCGATGCAATCACAGAGGTAAAAAAAGGAGGGGTCAGGGTATGAATCCATTTCAGTTTACGCGGGTGACAACTCCGAAAGCCGCTATATCGGCGGTTACAAAAGAAAGTGGAACGTACTTTCTGGCCGGGGGCACTAACCTCATTGACCTCATGAAACGGGCAGTAGTTATTCCTGAGCGGCTGGTCGACATCAATAAGCTGCCCCTGGCCACCGTTGAAGAAACGAGTACGGGCATGCGTATTGGGGCGATGGCTAAAAACTCGGCGGTGGCTGACCATGTGTTGATAAAAAAACACTTCCCGCTGCTGTCACAGGCCCTCAACGCAGGGGCTTCAGCGCAGCTTCGCAACATGGCTACGGTTGGTGGCAACATGATGCAACGTACCCGCTGTAGCTACTTCTATGATACTTCGATGCCCTGCAACAAACGAAGTCCCGTGCAGGCAGGCCCTGACAAGGGGAAACCCAACGGGCCTTCGGGCTGTGGAGCCATTGGCGGGGTCAACCGGATGCACGCTATTTTTGGCACCGAAACGCCGGGGGGGCGCGGTGCCCCGTCGGGACCTGCCGACCGAAGTTCAACGTGCATTTCTGTACATCCCAGCGATATGTGCATTGCACTGGTGGCGCTGGATGCGACGGTGAACGTATCGGGGCCGAAAGGCGACCGTAGTATTCCCTTTGCCGCCTTTCACCGATTGCCCGGCGACCTGCCACAAAAAGATAACACGTTGCAACCCGGCGAACTGATTATGTCGGTCGATTTGACAACAAATCGATTCGCCGACAACTCATACTACCTCAAAGTGCGGGATCGGGCCTCCTATGCCTTCGCGCTGGTGTCTGTGGGCGCAGCGCTCAGCTTAAAAGGGAAAACGATTCAGGACGTTCGACTGGCGATGGGTGGGGTGGCTCACAAACCCTGGCGATTGATCGAAGCCGAGCACTATTTAAAAGGCAAGGAAGCCACGGAGGCCAATTTTATACAAGCCGCCACACTGGCCATGCAGGGTGCAAAAGGCTACGGCGAAAACGATTTTAAACTGACACTAGCCCCCAACTCGATTGTTGACGCGCTAAAAATCGCTACTAAAACCGCCTAATCATGATAAAAGACACAAAAAATCCGCCTATCGACCGGATCGATGGACGGATGAAAGTGACCGGCGGGGCCAAGTACTTCGCTGATTTTGAGCTACCGAACATGGCCTATTGCGTCCTTGTTGGCAGCGAAATCGCTAAGGGTACGATCACCAGTCTGGATACCAAACGGGCAACGGGTGCACCGGGTGTGATGGGTGTGTTTACCCACCAGAACATGCCGCCCATTCCGGGATTTGACGCGCCCGTAGGCGGTGAAGCCGATGGGCTGGCACCTAAGCCCAAAACGGAAGAAACCTACCGCATCCTGAGCAGCCCGAAGATTCTGTTCGATGGCCAGCCCATTGCCATCGTCGTGGCCGACAGTTTCGAGCGGGCCACCTACGCGGCTTCGCTCATTAAAGCGACCTACAACAAACAGACGGCCCGTACCGATTTGCAGAAACACGTTGCCGAGGGTATTGCGCCCAGGGGAGCTGAGGGAGGGAATTATTCGCGGGGAAAGGCGGATGCGTATCAGACGGCACCTGTTACGTTGGAAGCCAACTATACCATCCCGGTAGAAGTGCATAATCCAATGGAACTGCACGGCATTCTGGCGCATTGGACCGGAGCCAATACGTTGATGATCTACGCCAAAACGCAGGGGGTAAATGCTACGCAAAATGCCATGGCGCAAGCCTTCAAGATCGATCCCAAAAACATCCACGTGCATACCGAATTCATGGGGGGCGGTTTTGGTATGGGTCTTAGGACCTGGCCTCAGGAAACAGCGGTGGTGGCCATTGCCCGAAAAATCGGTCGGCCCCTGAAGCTAGTGATGAACCGGAGTCAGATGTTTACCCTGGTGGGTCACCGGCCCTATACGGTGCAGACCATTAACCTGGGAGCCGACACAGACGGCAAACTGATTGGCATTGCGCATGCAGCAACGGCGGAGACGGCCAGCTATGAGGACTTTACCGAAGCGACCGTCAACATGACCAAGTTCATGTATGCCTGCCCCAACGTAAGTACCCGCTATCGTATCGTGCGGCTCGACCGCAGCGTACCCATCTGGATGCGCGGGCCCGGTGAAGCCACGGGGGCGTTCGCGCTGGAATCAGCCATGGACGAAATGGCCCATAAGCTCAACCTCGACCCCATTGAGTTTCGGCTGCGTAACTACACCGAAACCGACCCTGAACATAACCGGCCATATTCGAGCAAGCACCTGAAAGAAGCGTATCAACGCGGAGCCGAAGCAATTGGCTGGAACAACCGTAAGCCTCAGCCGGGGAGCCAGCGCGATGGAGAATGGCTCGTTGGTTATGGGATGAGTACGGGCGTGTTCAATGCCTTCCGGTGGGAGGCCAGTGCCCGCGCTTTGTTGAAAGCCGATGGTACGCTGACGGTGCAGAGCGCTGTAACGGACATCGGGCCAGGAACGGGAACGGCCCTGACCGTCATTGCCCATAACGTGCTGGGCGTACCGGTTGATGGAATCAAGGTAGAGTATGGCGATACGTCCCTGCCAAAAGCGCCCTCGCAGGGTGGCTCGGCCATTGTTTCTGCCGTAGGATCAGCGGTATATGATGCCTGCACCGCCATTAAACAGACACTCATTGAACTGGCCAGTAAAGACGGAGGCCCGATGGCTGGTCGGCAGGCCGATGAGTTGACGCTGGCTGATGGGGTGCTGTCGGTCACAACCGAGCCAGGCAAAAAAGTAACCGTGAGCGAACTGATGCGGACGAATAACCTGACGGTGATCGATAAAACGAAAGACTCAAAAGGCAGTCCGGAACTGGAAAAGTATTCGATGTATTCGTTTTCGGTGCATTTTGTGCAGGTACGGGTTAACCCCTTAACGGGCGTGGTACGCGTGGCCAAAGCCGTGAGTGTGGCGGATTCAGGCCGGATTATCAGCCCTAAAACGGCAGCCAGCCAGATGATTGGTGGCGTGACGGGCGGTATTGGCATGGCCCTGACGGAGGAAGCCGTAATCGACCACCGCTTCGGTCGGTATGTCAACAACAACCTGGCGGATTATCACGTCGCGGTTCACGCCGACGTACCGGCCATCGAAACGATTTTTATCGACAAGCCCGATCCAATTATTAACCCCATGGGGGCCAAAGGCATGGGTGAAATTGCCCTGATCGGGTTTGCCGGAGCGGTGGCCAACGCCGTTTTCAACGCCACCGGTCAGCGCGTTCGCGACCTACCCATCACGCCAGATAAAGTGATGCAAAAACTGGTTTAAGATTGACGTAGTGACAAGCTAAAAAATGTATGGAAATTAGTAGAAACGGAACTCAGCCATCAATGGTTGGTCCAGAGGCCTGGTTTACGGGTGCTGTGCGAATAGACCCTTTGTTCGCCAAAAAAGAAGTCACTAAAGGGGCTGGCGCGCTGGTCACCTTCGAGTCCGGTGCCCGAACCGCCTGGCATACCCATCCTGCAGGTCAAACGCTCATCGTCATCTCCGGTATGGGTTGGGTGCAGCGAGAAGGGTCCCCCATTGAAGAGATTCATCCCGGCGATGTCATTTGGTTTGCCCCAGGTGAAAAGCACTGGCACGGCGCTTCGCCGACCAAAGCCATGAGCCACATAGCCATTCAGGAAGAACTAAACGGTGAAGTGGTAAACTGGATGGAAAAAGTAAGTGATAGCGATTATTCAACCAGTTCAACGAACGATGAGTGAACCTGTAAACAAACAAACGGTCGCCCCTTCAGATATATTCGAGCGGCTACGAGCGGGGGAGCTTTTACGAAAGGATGATCCGGAGTATGGCAAATTTGCCGAAGTGGTTTCTCGCACGATCCGGCTATGCGTGGAGATGAACGCCACGGCTACCAGCGTTGATCAGGTGCGCAACCAACTGAGTACTATTATCGGGGTCGAAATCGACGAGTCGACTGCCATCTTTCCGCCCTTTCATACCAATTTAGGCCGGTTTATTCGGTTGGGTAAAAACATCTTTATTAACCACGCCTGCTCCTTTCTGGATATTGGTGGCATTACCATCGAGGACGATGTGCAGATTGGTCCCCGTGTCAACCTGACCTCCGAGAATCATCCATTAGATCCCACTGATCGTCAAACCCTGATTCCCCGGCCGATTGTGATCAAACGCAACGCCTGGATTGGCGCGGGATCCACCATTCTGCCTGGTGTCACGATTGGTGAAAACGCCGTTGTGGCCGCTGGTGCGGTGGTAAGTCGGGACGTACCGGCCAATACGGTTGTGGCGGGTGTTCCGGCGAAGGTGGTGAAGGCCTTGTAATTGGCAATCAAAACGTAATGAAACAAGTATGGAAACGTCATTCGTCATCAGGACAAGCCGCATTACAGATCATTTGGCGGCCACTCCACCGCTTACCGGCATAGCTCTCAACATTCTTTTGCTGTTGGTCGCCTTGGTCATTATTCCTGCTTCGGTCCTGGGACAGACCAGTAACGTCGTGACAAGTCCGCAGGCAGCAACACGAGGCCCCGCTGCCACGTTTACAGGGACCGTTTGGGTTACGAGCCTTGTCCCAGATGACTCGATCTTTACGACTGTCGCGGGAAGTGTTGCCTTTGAGCCGGGGGCCCGCTCTTACTGGCACTCTCACCCAGCCGGGCAGATCCTTATTGTCACGGATGGTGTCGGTTACCACCAGCTGAAAGGGGAACCAAAGCAATTGATTCGGAAAGGCGAAGTGGTTAAATGCCCACCCAATGTGGTTCACTGGCACGGAGCCAGCCCCGGAAGTAAGATGACTCACCTGTATATCATCCCGAATACCGGCAAAGGCCTTGTCAACTGGCTGCAGCCCGTCACAGATGCGGAATATGGGCAAAAATAAGCAGGCAAGGCATTTTTGTTGATACACCCTTATTCAACTAAGCGGACCACCTATTTGACTCAAAGAACCAAGTGATTGCTCTGCCTAACACGGAATAATCTATAGACCACCGACAGTTATGTGCTATTACAAAGCCACGTCAATCTTCAGGATGATGACGATTTTACGCCTTCAGACATTCTTTCTGTTTAGTTTATTCCTTATCCTTGCTTACCCGATGAACGCGCAAACCAGATCTACTGAACCTTTAAATCCCAAACAGCAGAGTCTCGTAGTTATTTCGGCGCTGACTACCACGGGAGACATTCCAAAACTCAAGCAAGCGTTGAACGCCGGACTTGACGCTGGCCTGACAATTAATGAACTGAAGGAAGTACTCGTTCAACTCTACGCATACTGTGGCTTTCCCCGAAGTTTGAACGGCATAAATGCGTTGATGGCCGTTGTTGACCAGCGGAAAGCTGCGGGCAGGAACGACTCGCCTGGTCAAGAGGCTTCGCCAATTGATCAGACGACCGATAAGTATGATGTTGGCAGGAAAATGCTGGAAGTACTGATGGGCAAGCTCGACAACACGGCCCAAAGTGGAGCCAATGCCTTTGCGCCGGTCATCGACACGTTTCTAAAAGAACACCTGTTTGCCGATATATTCAGCCGCGACGTATTAACCTATCGCCAGCGAGAACTGGTAACCATTTCGTGCCTTGCCAGTATGGTCGGCGTTGAACCTCAGTTGCAGTTTCACCTGGGAGCAAGCTTGCAGGTAGGCCTCAGCGAAGCGCAACTCAAAGGAGTGATTCCGTTGATTGAAACCAGCGTAAACAAACAACTGGCCCATACTGCTGAGCAGGTTTTGGCGAACGTGTTGGGTGCGCGAGCCAAATAAATAAGGATTCAGGTTGTTTGATCTAACATAAAGGGGTTGCTCCCGAAGCCATTCCTGGTAGTGTCTGGAAATATAGGACTTTTACTGACAGTCAAAGCTGAAGGACGGCGGACCGTTCGGCGCCTAGAGTTGACACTCGGCGGCCCCCTAGGGTAGCCCACCGCATTGGCGGTCCGACCTGTTTACTTATTGATAATCTACCGGATCTTAGAATCTTACCACGCCACAAACCTAAAGGGAGGCCCCGCATTAAACCGTTCGATATACGCATTTTGCGTGGGTTTGTCTGGTTCGATCCAGTGCAAGCCAACTTCCTTAACCGAGCACCAGTCCTGCAGAGCCTGACTGATGAATTCGGGCCGCGGTGGCGGGCCACCTATTGTCACTGCGGAACCGCTCCAGCTTGCCATACTGCTCGACCAGCCGATCTAATCGCCGGGTAATCCGCTGAGCGGGTAGGGAGTAGTCAACTTCTATTCCCAAGGCTTCCCGCCGGTGCGCCGGTGCGATACCGTTCGGGCACAAGTGTTCGCGGCAAAACACGCGTGCATAAACAGGCTCGTTTACGCCTAAAATCGCTCTTTCATTTAGCCGGGCGGCCAGTGCCGGGCTATGTCAGCGATCCGAATGAAAGGCGAGTCACAGATTTACTATCAACTGGTCCGCTGGTGCGGTAAGGTTGCCGAGGGTAAAAACAATATGCTCGTGCTGAATGCCGTTCGCAACAACGGGGCCGCCCGCGCGGCTAATTCACTGGGTCTGCTCGGTAATCCATCAAGATCAGAAATATGACAAAAATTATAGGCCCGCACTTGCGTAACCCGTAAAATCCGTGCGGTATAATAGCCAATGAAGACACTACGCTAGCAATCTGGTCGGCGCTGGGCTACCTTTCACCCGTTGAATACAGTAAAAGGCAAAGTCAACATGTTGTTTGAAGTTTTGGCCAGTATTTTGTTGCAAGTACAGTATAATATATACTCATAATTCACCAAGTTTATAAAAGTCAACGATCTTCTCTCGCAGTATCGTCTCGTAGCGAAGCTGAATTAAATTAACCGAAGCTCGGTCAATATTACTTTTTGCCAAATTGTATTCTACTGCATTTAGCAGACCGGCGTTGTAGCGAGCTTCCGCAGCTTTGAACGACTGCCCTAATACCGAAACCTGTTGATTCAAAGCATTATAACGATCTTTGGTGTTTTCAAACTGATTAACAGCCTGATCGATAGCCTGCCGTAGATTTCGCCGGACACCTTCGGCCTGCGACTCTGCTAACTGCTGCTGTAACCGCGCATTAGTCGTTCGGTAACGCACCTGAAAGCCATTTAAAATTGGAATACGGACGCTGACACCCACGCTTTTGTACTGATTGTTGTCGAATTGGTGAAAATAGCCAATGCGCTCCGAAGACGACGTTTGGGCCAGCACCTTGACCGGGTAGGACTGTCCGGCCACATCCACAAAGCCGGTCGTTGTTTGCTCAATCATATCCGGGCTGAATACATTCTGGCGGGCCGCGCTGGAAAATGATGTTCCCCAGTTGGCCGTCAGTGTTATGATTGGGTAAGCTATTCCTTTAGCCAGGTCGATTCCTTTTTGGGCAGCTTTAGTACGCAGGTCAGCGGCCAGCACTTCGGGCATAAATGTACGCGCCTGGCTGTACAACTGGTGCGCATCCATTAGGCTGGTTTGCATCGACATCGTATCTGGTAGCCGCACAAGTTCTAGTTGCGTGGTGGCGGGTAGATTCAGTACTTGCAACAATGTCAGCAGAGCCGCATTTAGATTGGTTTTGGCCTGTACCCGTTGCATATCATCGATTGCCAGTTGACTTTTGGCATCGTAGAGATTAAATGGAGCTACAGTGCCCATCTTCATCAGTTTTTCGGTTCGTTCGACCTGAGCCTGCGATACAGCTACCTGCACAGCACTTGCCGTTAGTAGATCCTGTGCTGACAGTACCTGTAAATAGGCCAGCAATGTGTTAAGTGTGAGACTGTTTTTGATGGCTGCCACGTCGAATTGACTCGCCTGGGCGATCAGACCCTGCTGAAGTAACGTGTTTTTTAACTGAAAGCCGTTAAAAATGGTCCAATTTAGCCCTAGCCCCGCGTTGCTGGTTGCGATTTGGGCGTTGGTGATTCCATTGGTATAAGGATCAACGTTGCGCCCAAAATTTATTCCCTGACTAGTTAGGCCCGACACTACCGGTAACTGACTTTTTCGGGTCTGCTCCACAGTATTGTCAGCCACTTGTTTTTGCAAAACTGACTGCCGTAGTACTGGCTGATTTTCTAACGCTAATGTAATGCACTGTTCCAGCGTCAATGTAGTCGAACGCGGTTCGGCCAACGTGATTAAGGGAGATACAGGACCCTGGGCCCGAGTTTGGTTAAACAAGCTCAAAGCGAGTAGGAGTAGGCATATTTTTTTCATGCGACTAAGGCGGGTTTAGCGTCAGTACTGTCAATCCTGGAAACAAGTTGATCGCCGTTGGCACTGATCTGGAGTAAATTCAGTGGCGACTGTGCCAGCGTGTTAATGGTCAGCGGCATTTGTGAGGCCCAGAGCTTGTAATAAGCGGTTTGCTGAGCCAGTAACTCGAAATGCGACCCTTCTTCGATTAATTTACCTTGCTCGATAACCACAATTTTGTCGGCGTTCATCACTGTGCTCAGCCGGTGCGCAATGAGAATGACTGTTTTATTGTGTTCCCGCAAATGCCGAATCGTTTCCTGCACGCACTGCTCCGAAATTGAGTCGAGCGACGAGGTAGCCTCGTCAAGGATCAGTACATCAGGATTTTGGTAAAGGGCCCGTGCAATGGCAATGCGCTGCTTCTGTCCACCCGATAAGCTCGCCCCGTTTTCGCCCAGGTATGTATGAAAGCCATTTGGTAGTTTCTCAATGAAATCCGTGATGCCGAGTCGCTGACAAATGGACACAATCCGCTGCATATCGGGCTGGTATTCGCCCACGGCGATATTGTCGATTACGTTTCCGGCAAAGAGGTCGATTTTCTGCGGAACCACGCTCACCCGACGACGGATGCTGTCATTGCTGATGTGCTTGATGTCATAGTCGCCGATGTGGATGCTGCCACTCTGAAGCGGATACAGATTTTGCAGCAGTGACAGCATCGTAGACTTACCCGACCCACTTTCTCCCACAACGGCGGTGATCTTCCCACGAGGTACCGTCAGGCTGAGGTCATCGAATACCTGCGTACGGGTGCCGTAGCGAAACGAAACGTCGGTAAAGCGGATATCGCCGATCATCTCCGGTTTTAGCTCGATTTTGTTTTCGGTTTCTTCCCGCTCCAGGTCCATAATTTCGAACAAACGGTCGGCGGCAATGAGGGCGTCCTGTACGGTTCGGTTGGCCCCGATCAATTGACTTGCCGGGCCGGTGAAGTAGCCGATGAGGGCGTAGAATGATAGCAACTCGCCGGGGGTAATCTGGTTATCAATGACGAAGCCTGAACCAACCCAAAGGAGCACGATGGTGAACAGCCGCGACACGATTTCCGTGGCGTTACCTGACCACACTGAGTTACGAGCCGAGGTGAAAATGGTTCTGAGCAGTTTGATAAATCGCGTTTCAGTCTTGACATTGGCAAACTCTTCCAGCCCAAACCGTTTGATGGTACCCATTGCGTTTAGCGACTCGACCAGCTGCGACTCCAGTTCGGCGGCATCTTCCATTAGTGTCCGCTGATATTTCCTGTTTAGCTTATTGACAATCAGGTAAATACCTCCATAGAAAGGGATGACGGCCAGCATAATCATCGCCAGTTTCCAGTCATACGTGAACATCATGCCGAATGAGAATAACACGATAAATACGTTGACGACCAGACCCGTAGCCGCATCATTGATGAATGCCCGGATCTTCACTGCGTCGTTGATGCGTGAAATAATTTCGCCCACCCGCATCGTATCAAAGAATTGCTGCGGCAGCTTCATCAGGTGTTTATAATACCCCAGAATCAGTCGTGCGTCGATTTGCTGTCCTGTTTTAAGTGCAAACATACTTTTCATACTGCCGATGAAGAGTTGCAGCACTAGAATCAGCACCATCACGATACTGAGCAGGTTGAGCAGATTTCGGTTACCTTCTACGATGACGTTGTCGACAATCTTCTGCATATAAATCGACGTCGACAGGCCCAGCACGGTATAAATCAACGCACCGAAGAGCGCTTGTATCATCACACTACGGTGCGGCCGCACTAACTGCCAGAAACGCTGCGTGGCCGATACTTTCTCGTTGCCAGCTGTAAATTGATCGTCGGGCAGCAGTAGAATCAACACGCCGGTCCAGATTTTTTTAAACTCCTCGTGGGTGTGTTTTATGAATTTGCCCGGTCCGGGGTCCATCACAAGGATATGTTTGTCGGTCACGTCGTAAATGACCACAAAATGGTGCAGGACTTCCTTCACGATAATGTGAGCGATGGCGGGTTTGGGAATCTTGCTCAGGCTTTCGAACGTACCCCGTACTCCCTTCGCCTGAAAACCCAACCGGTGAGCCGCTTCAATCATGCCCAGTACATTGGTTCCTTTCTGATCAGTAGACGCCATCTGCCGGATGCGGGCAATAGGCATCATAAGTTTATAATGCGCCGAGATCGACGCCAGACAAGCCGCCCCGCAGTCGGTAATGTCGTGTTGTTTGATTATCGTTTTCTTTGCCATGATTTCTTGAGGAGGGAGTTTACTTTATTTCGCGGCTAAGGCGGGGGTGTTCTTCGGGTTGAGCCAGTCGTCGGCATTGTCGTATAGGAGGTCGAACAGGCTACGACGTGTCACCACAAACCGCGCCCGTACCGTCATACCTTTTTTGAGGTAGCCTTTATACCCTTCTTTGAGCGACAGGAAATTCTGATCGAGCTGGCATTTGACCCGAAACACGGGTGTATCGTTCATCACAATAATGTCGTTCGATACCTCAGTAATTTTACCCTGTACCATGCCCCACTGATTATAGTCGAAGGCGTCGACCTGCATTCGGGTAATCATACCGGGCCGCAGTAGACCAATGTCCTTCGGCGATACGTAGCACTCAACCAGCAGGTTTGAATCGGGTGAGATTACGCCGAGCACTTCACCGGGTTGTACGTAGGAACCGGGATACCGGCCGCCTAACTGACTGACTGTACCGGCCACTGGTGCCTTGATGGTATGCAGTTTTTGCTCGTTAAGCAATTGGCGTTCCTGAGCGCGGAGTTCATCAAGAGCAAGTTGGTGTTGGTTAAGGCTGGCCTGCCACTCGCTCACCTGCCGTTCAATCTGCGATGCGTATTGCGCGACCACCGTGTTGTATGTGTATTCTTTGTCTTCGAACTCCTGCTTCGCCAATACCTTGTCCTGGTAAAGCTGCCGGGTCACATCTAACTCACGTTTGCGCTTGGTTTGCGTCTGCGTGTTCTCGGTGAGCAAAAACCTGAATTGTTCGTACTGCTGCCGCACCACCGGCGATTGCAGACTTGACACTGACAACAGGTTTTGGCGGGAAGCGTGTACGAGCCTGTCGAGGTCGTGGATGTTGAGATTTTTTTCGCTTTGCTGCGAGCGGTTCAGCCGGAGTTTACTGTCCAGCACCTCAGTCTGAAGCCGGATCATAGGCTGGTTTCGGTTCACCGGCTGATTGTCGTGGACGAGAACTTCAGCGATGGTGCCTGCCACAAGCGGGCGTAGTTCATTGCGTTCGGCCACCGTGCGGACCATGCCATTACTCTGCACCGATACTTCGGTATGCACGAACGGGAGAGAGCAGAGGGCAGCTACAATGGCAAGGGCAACTGAGCAGTAGATAAGTTGCCCCCGTACCGTAACCTGGGGCAGGTAAGCCTCCGTCGTATGCTCGATAACGGTGGGCGGGTGTAGTTGATGTTGCATCGCGTTAACGTTTGGGATAAAATCTTATCTCAAAGGTCGGACGGTGCTAAACGAGGTTCAATAACAGGCAGTTGTACTTTATAACGGTGGGGAATAAATGATTCGTTCTGATCCTTTCTAATCAGAAAAGGTCAATCAGTACTGATCGACCCTAGGTTTAAAAAAGCGACCACTTCTTACTTCTACTGCTAACTAATTTACGTTTATTCGTCGTAAAAAGATCATAAGTAATTACAAATAATGGCAAGGTAGCAAACACATAATCTTCATAGCACAAACTGTAAAAAAGGACCAGAAATAATGTCATAACGAAAAGTATTAGCAAACGGGCACGATTCTCTTTGAAAATACTTTTTCTGAAGCTAATAATTTCTAAAGTAATAATAAGCGCATTGTTGACTATAAATAATAGTTTAGAGTTGATAAATTCACTCAAACTTGCTATCAAAGGCTGCATATACCTAAGTGAAACAGTGTGATAACAATGGAAAATCCACTTATTACAAGTCCAAAAAGACGTTTCTGATTCACATTTTCGTTAGTTGATAATTTATCTATTTAGCTTAACTGAAATCGATAGTAGACTGGTATAACAAATACAATTATTATGCCAGTCAAGACCTGACATATTGCAATTTGATACCGTCATATCAGCTTGTGGTATATTAAACAAATAGTCAAAATAATCTGTACCAGGTCATCGAGCCATTAACCAGCACGTGCAGACATACGGCCCATATAAATCCATTTCTAATTCTAACAATACCCAGAACAAAACCAAGGGCTATCTGAGGTAAAACGTAAATCGGATAAAGGAAAAATATATCTTTAAAAATTGGGCTGAAGTTAAATAAATGCATGAATCCGAATAATAATGAACTGGCAATTAGTAGTTTTTTCTGATCTATATTTTTGATATAATCGTTGTCAAAACCAACAAAATGATATAATAAAAAGAAAAGAAGAATGCATAAAACTAGTCGTATTGTAGACGTTAAGAGAGAAATATCATGTCCAATAATATCAGTAATAAAGAAGACAAATGTTGCAATTGATAACGATACGTTGTATCGAGTTGGTTTTAAGAGTAATCGAAATGATACTTCTTCAAGTATAGGAGATTTTATAGTCATGAGTATAATTCCCTTATACAAACCTATTGTGCGTAAATAATCTTCTGTTTTAAAGTGAGAGTCATAAATGGATTGATAATTTAATACGTTTACAATAAATAGATCTGTTAGTAAAATTAGTATTATACAAACTATTCCCAGACCATAGTATGCGAAAAAGGCATATAATAGCTCAAGCCATTTTCGGCCAATACTTTTTTCGGTAATTGGTTGTAAACATTGACTAAGCGTATACATCTTTTTAATAAGTAGAGGTCGGACGGTGCTAAACGGGGTTCAATAACAGGCTGTTGTACTTTATAACAGGTAGGAATACCGTATGCTATTGGGTTGTACTAATAGGCAAAACAACTAACAGCCCCACTTTGGTTGGATGATCCTGCACCAGATCGTTGGGTCGTAGATGCCGCATGAGCCAGAGAATCATCATGTCGCCCGCTGCCGCCAGGGTAAATAATATGCCAAGCGCACAAAGCCATCCACTACCCGTTGCCAGCGCGAAGCCGTAGGGGAGCAGCCCCGTAATTATGAGCGGCATAACGACAACCAGACGATACGCACGGGCAGTAATTGGTATGGTGGGATGGCAATATGGAGTGATGGTGGACCACTGCACACCAAACTTGATGGTTCGCCATGATAACCGTCCAATCCACTTGGCCGTCAGGCCGTGTATCAATTCGTGCAATAGGATTCCGGCAAACATGGCGACCATGAACCAGAGAAGCCCGACCGAAGCGTTGCTTTGATCAGTAAGTGTATTTAGCGAAACAGGCCAGATGCTGGCGAAGGGCCAGACCATTAGGGGAATGCCAACGAGAAACGCAACTCCACCATAGAGTTGCGCTTTAAAAGTAGACAGCGTCATGTCTTTAGTTTTGACTTGATCGTGAATTTTCACAAAAACTCGTTAGAAGAAAAACTCGCCTAGTTGCCTACCCAAACTTTTACCGATTCGATAAAAAAAGTCAATCAATCCAATCTTACTGATAACTGCCAAAATAATGACAAATAGTACCGTTTGAATAAACGGTGAGGAAATGATTTGTTTCATATCATCCGTATCTAAAATGATGTACAGCCAGCCCTTAGGGCTGGCTGTACATCGTATAGTTTGCTTACCAGATAGCTTCGCCAATTTGACGACCTAAGTTTTTACCGTACGTATGGATGTTATCGAGAGTATTCGTAATCCAGTCGCCAAGACCAGACAGATCAACTCCACCTTGATATTCAATCAGATCCTGATCTGAGAGGGGTGTCAATTCGATGCTATAATTTTCCATTGTATAAATAAGTTTTAATTATAAGAGTAGCTATTAATGTTTCGCGTTGTAAACTTCCAGCATACCTTCTGCTACGCCTGCAGCAAACACTAATAATGCGCCACCTGCAATGATAAGAGCAACAGCAACAACCGGTGCAATGCCGCCATCGACATTAATCATTTCAGCATCTTTCAATTCTACTACTTCAGCTTGATCAAAATTAAAATTAGACATTGTTTGATTTGTTTTGATAGTAAACAATAAGTAAAATATATTTTCTGCAACTCTGGTTAGATTGATTTACCCTAACCCTACACGTTGTAATAATTGCAAATGATACCCGCAACGGTAAATAATAATCCAATGATGCCACCACCGTCTACTTCGGTCATTTCGGCATTCTGTAACTCTACTACTTCGGCTTGATCAAAATTGAAATTAGTCATTGTCTGGTTTGTTAAAACGGTATAAAAATAGATACACTGTATTCCTTAAACCCCAAAAAAATTGCAAACCGCTCCGATGATGCAAAGGATCGTTCCGATGCGGCCACCACCGTCTACTTCGGTCATTTCAGCGGCTTTTAATTCTACTACTTCAGCTTGGTCAAGATTAAAATAAGTCATTGTTCGGTTTGTTAAAACGGTATAAAAATAAGTACACTATATCTCTTCCATCCTCGACCTAACCCGGGATGCGTTGGCTGGAAGGGTATTCTCAATCTGCCTGAGATTACAGGCCCATGTAGTTCAAAATTTCACCGGCGATGAAGAAGACACCGGCAGCAATTTTGAGACCTGTAGCGACCGCACCACCACCATCGATATCCGACATCTCGTTAAAATTCAGTTCAGCTACGTCTAAATAATCAAAATTTTGCATGGTTTTTGTTTTTTGAAGATGGTATAATTGATTAGATAAATTACCTCTGGTCTACTACCAGCCTTGCGAATCTGCGTAAACAGCAGCAGCGGCTAATCCGTAAGCTACACATTTACAAACGACGCCCCACAGGCCCCCGGCTTCAACTTCGGTTACTTCTTCGTTATTCATCTCAACTACTTCGTAATTCTCGAGCGCAATGTTAGTCATGGTTCAGTTTGTTAAAATGGTATAAAACTACGTACATTATGTCCCTTCCATCCTCGGCCTAACCCGGGATGCGTTGGCTGGAAGTGTACTCTCAATCTATTCCACAGAGATCGTCTATTGCTATTGAAAACCGTCTGCCTGACCGTTACCTACGGGATCTATGCCCGGTAGCTATCGAACGTATTACAGGCTTCTTCCTTGAGTTATTCAGCAGATCGCTAACCCTATGGTCATTAATTAATTCGAGATTGATAACTCCAGGGCTATTGAACCAGGTGGAGTATGGTCGGTCAAGGCGTTATACCTGTGGCCCTTTGTAGCTGATCATATCCAGTACGGCCTCGGCAACAGCCTTCGCAGCATCGTACAGCCAGTTGCCGCCAGCTAGCTCTTGTTGCTCTTTCTGAGTTAGTTCCTGAGTTTGGTTGTCTGTCTGCATAGGTCTATTCGTATTTCTGAAATGGACGATTTGAGCCGTTGTTTTCGAAGTCATCCCGGATATCGAGAATGGTGTCGACTGCGCGAGCTAGTGCATTGAGCCAGTTTCCGCCCTCAATGGCCTTTAATTCAGTTTTTGTTAAGTCTGTAAGCATATTTTCTGGATTGATTTACTAGGATGAATTAGTTTACATCTGTCTGTTCAGCAGCACTTCGTTTCTATTGTTCTTCGACTATCTTCTCTGGCATTATGTCGACGTGGTATAGTGAGCCAAACACTTCGGGTTTTCTTTTGTCAGGTTTACCCTTGCCTTTGTTCACATATACCGAATCGTCCAATGGAATAACCAGTACCGGTACTGAAGTGCTTTCTTCAGTTGCCATATGGATAGGTACTACGGGAGCGTTTTCTGTGCAGGCGGTCGCCAGGAGCAGTAAGCCAGCTACGACCAATAGATTTACTTTAGTCATGATTTCTGATTGTACTTAGTTTAATTTTTATATAAGTATTTGATTGACAGATAGTTAATATAGCTATTTTTGGATATCTGTATGGCTTCAAGTACTAATTTGGGCTGGGACTAACTTGTTGTTAAAAGAACTCCCCCACCAGATAGAGCGGGGGAGTTACCCGATCTTATCCCACCTGTATTGATACACTATACGATTGTTAATTTTCTATGATTAGTTACTAAAAGTCCACTGACGCTTTGTGCATTTACGATCCTAAAAGACTTGCGTTGTGGATGACGGGTTGAGAGTACGATTAGCTTATTATGTAGGGCTACTATGCGTAAAACAGTAATAGAGAGTTATTTCGCTGGACTACAGCACACCTGGATCAATTGGTAGCGGTAATGGCAACCTGATAGGCGGGAACTTAATAGGAGGAAACCTAATAATAGGAAAAGGCCGGGGAAAATAGACATTTTCCAGCACTGGCATGTCGTCACTGCCGCCCGTTATTTGTGGTAGTTCGACTTCGCTCAACGGCGTTAATTCGTTTGAATGTACTGATGTATTTTGCATGTCTTATTTGATTTATTGATTATTTATTTTGGCTGACTTTGTGACAATTGATACTGTTTCGATGGGACAAAGTTGCGGGTCAACTAATTGATTATCAATAACTAAATAGTGTACTTTATTCAATTTGGTTATAACGGCCAGCTAACGTTGAATTTCCATCTTATCGAAAAAGTCCTTACCCATTTCAGTAAAAAAAATTTCTGCGTACAGGGGGTTACTGGTAACTGCCTAAGCTGCTTCGTCGTAATAATTGACTGCGTCATCTGTCGGCAGGTCCATCTGGCCAAATAGGTCGCTGGCCGAGACGAGCCAATTTTCATCGAACGAGCCAGCTTCGTTGGCCATTAAGTCGAAGTCATTGTTCATCCAGACTTCAAAAGAGAATTCGGAGTTGATACGGTTTTTCATGGCTTGTTTGCTTTATGATTAACATCGATTTGGAATTGAATTTTGTGCTGTTCTGATGAAACAAAGGTTGCCTATGCTCAGGCCCAATTCAATAACCATCGGTTGTATCGTAACCCATTGAGATATAGTTTATTCAGATAAGTTATGCAGGCATTCATGCCTCTCTTATAAAACAGATTTGTGTGGTGTCAGATCCAAGCAGGTGACTATATAGTAAAGGATATGCCATGTTTTATAAGAAAGCCCTGTGTCACTAAAGGAGTACTGTTTGTCAGGAATAGAAAGTAGGTAACTCGTCATTCATCGATGTAGCCTGTGGGTGTAATAATCAATTAGCCGATGTAATGACGCATTGGTCGATGAAGTGAACTCATCTGTCGAAACAAGTTTCTGTTTATGTCCAACTACGGTTGATTTGTGTCGGTCAAATAACACAAACTTTTCAATCTACGTCATGAACCACATTGCTATCAAAATTCGCAAGCTCCGGGAAATTCACGGCTATCCCCAGGAATACGTTGCTTTCCAGTTAGGCGTAAGCCAGGCCGCTTACAGTAAAAAGGAAACGGGTCGGACAGAATTATCCCTGACCGTTCTACAACAAGTAACCTCTTTATACGGGATAAGCCTGGTCGATCTGCTCAGTCTGCCACTTAATGACTTGATTATTGCGGTTTTGCAGCAGGATAAGAAGATACATTAACCACATTCTTCGATCCCGGTACATCGTTTGAAAAGACCCATACGATAAATTGCCGCATTGCCGCTACTTCGCAGTTGTGGCTGATCTGCGGACTTTGCAATTGTCGTCCCCACTCCTTTATTGGTCGAAGAAAAGGCTGTATTGGTCGATATAATTTTCCCGACTAGTTTCTGAAAAGTTGCTTTGTCTGATCGAGTGATAAACCAGACACGGCTATCACCCTATTTCAACTTTTTTCCCCCTACAATCATGAAGTTACTAATCGATAAATTGACCAAGACTTACCAAAATGGCCAGTCTGCTGGTTCGATTCGTGCCCTGAACGATGTATCGTTAACGATTGAACCGGGGTTATTTGGGCTGCTTGGCCCGAACGGAGCGGGTAAATCAAGTTTGATGCGCACGATTGCTACCTTACAATTGCCCGACGAAGGGCGTGTTGTATTGCAGGATATTGATGGCCAGGACATTGATGCTGTTCGTCAGCCGGATGAGTTACGCCGGGTACTGGGATATTTACCACAGGATTTTGGTGTCTACCCGCGTATTGATGCCATAACTCTGCTGAATCATTTAGCCGTATTGAAAGGTATTCATAACCGAGCTGAACGTAAAGAGACAGTTGAAACGCTGCTTCATCGTGTTAACCTGTGGGACGTTCGTAAAAACAACCTAAGCGGCTATTCGGGTGGTATGCGCCAGCGGTTTGGTATTGCCCAGGCGCTGTTGGGTAACCCTAAACTCATTATTGTTGACGAACCAACGGCTGGATTAGATCCAACCGAACGTAACCGATTCCTAAATCTGCTGGCCGGGCTGGGTCAGGAAGCCATCGTCATTTTATCGACCCATATCGTCGAAGATGTGCAGGAGCTATGCCGCCGGATGGCGATTGTTAACAAAGGCCAGGTACTGCTGACAGGTCACCCGCTTGATGCAATGGCCCGGCTTGAGGGCCAAATCTGGAAAAAGTCCGTACGTCCGCAAGACTTAGAGTCTATGCATCAGATGCATACGGTCATTAATGAGCGCATGATTGCCGGCGAACCCGTCATCTACGTCTACGCCCATTCTATGCCTGGATATGGATTTGTCTCCGTTGAAGCCGGGTTAGAAGAAGTCTACTTTACGGAAATAACCGGTGCCAAAAATCACTATCGTTCCCGCACGACTAAGAATACATTAGTTGCCTAACGGTAGTTTGTATACGCAATACGTCTGATCCGGAAATTCTTTTTCGTCCATCCGTTTTCCTATGTGTTCTATGAACTGGTTATCCATTCTCTGCTTCGAGTTCCGTTATCGCCGAAATCGTCCGGCAACATACTTGTTTTTTGCGCTACTGCTGGGCCTCAGCTTCGCAACGGTAACCACCGACCTGATTCAGGGTTTATCGGGCGGGGCTATCAAAGATAATGGGACCATGGTGATGGTACGCATCAGCCTGTTTATGTTTATGCTGATGGGTGTTTTCATTAGTTCGGCTATCATGGGTGTGTCGGTCGTGCGCGATTTTGAACACCGCACCGATGCGCTGTTTTTCACAAAGCCCATACGCCGGTGGGAATTTTTAACGGGCCGCTACCTGGGGGCCATGCTCATTCTGCTGCTTACACTGGCCGCCATACCGCTGGGGTTGATGCTGGGCGAGGTTGCGCCCTGGCGTAATGCCGACCGGCTATTACCGTTCAACGCTGCCACCTACTGGCAACCCTACTGGACGATTATCGTACCAAACGCACTTATCGTTGGCAGTATTTTCTTTGCGGTTGGTGCGCTCAGTCGTAAAATGCTGGTTGTTTTCACGCAGGGCATGGTTTTTCTGATGCTTTACTTACTGTCTGGCACCCTGCTTTCCCAGATTGACCGACGAGAAACGGCGGCTCTGCTTGACCCATTCGGTTTGCGGGCAGTGGGGTACCTAACGCAATACTGGTCCATCAGCCAGCAAAACAACCAACTTCTGTCTTTATCGGATGTGCTACTTTGGAACCGGCTGTTATGGGTAGGTATCGCCGGACTAGCCCTACTGGTCACGTACCGGTTTTTCTCCTATCAACCTGCCAATGGTCTGCTTAGACGGAAAAGGGAAACAGAAAAAAAAGCTGATCTGGATACTATTGCGTTACGTCGCCCATTGGCTCAGGTTAGGCGTAGTTACGGGCAGGGTGCCTGGTTTAGCAATCTTGGTCATTTGACCCTGTTTTATGCTAAAGTGGTTATGAAAGACCTTCCTTTTCTGGCGCTTAGTATCGGCGGATTAGGCATGTTCCTTTTTTCGGCCTTCGATAATACGGGTGGCTGGTACGGGTCCCGAACGCTGCCCACTACGTATGTCATGCTGAATAAAATGGGATTATTTACGGGCTTGTTTCTGTTTATTTTAATGATCCTGTACGTTGGCGACCTGATATGGAAAGAACGAGACGTACGAATCAATCTCATCAGTGATGCATTGCCAGTACCAAATTGGGTACCGCTGCTGAGTAAATATCTGGGGTTAGGATTAGCGTTTTTCCTGATGATTACACTAGCTATCGGGTTGGGCACGCTTATGCAAGTCATGCTGGGTGGTGGGGCACTCATCGACTTGTCGGTTTATGCCAAGAGCCTCTACGGCAGTTCATTGTTGGGTTTGCTGACGTTTATGCTGCTGGGCTTTTTTATCCATACCCTGGTCAATAACAAGTTTGCCGGACACGCCCTGCTGGTGCTGTTTTTTGTGGCGTTGGGCGTTCTATCATACCTCGGAATCGAACATCGGTTGCTTCTGTTCGACTCCGCTTCATTAGGGACTTATTCCGATATGAACGGCTTTGGGCATCAGGTAGCCCCGTTCACCTGGACAACGCTCTATTGGTCAGCTTTTGGCGCACTTCTCTTCGCCGGAGCGGTTGTGCTGTCGGTGCGGGGGTCGGAGGAGTTGATGAAACTGCGGCTGCGCATGGGTCGCCACCAGTTAACACGCCCCGTGTTGACAGTTAGCCTGGCGATGCTGGTTGTGTTCATCTCCAGTGGCTCCTACGTTTACTACAACACCAACGTACTTAATGCGTATAAAAATAGCAAAGCGGCAGAAGCTGAACTAAGCCGGTACGAGAAAACCCTAAAGAAGTTTGCCGACTTGCCCCAGCCGCGCTTGACTAGTGTAACAATAAATGTCGATCTGTTCCCCTTAACCCGCGATTTCTCCGCAACGGGCTGGTATATTCTCAAAAACAAGACAACGCAGCCCATTCGGGAAATACATCTGCAAACCCACCGTGCAGATGAAATGCAAGTAAAACAGCTACGGCTTTCGGTCGCGAATCGGGTCGACAATCAATACGTGGCTGATTTCGCTTACCACATCTATCACCTCGACCAACCACTACAAGCAGGAGATAGTGTACGGCTCGATTTCGATGTACTCTACCGAACTAAAGGATTCAAGAATGGTCAGGCTAACATTGACATTGTGCAAAATGGCACGTTTTTTACCAACGAATACTTTCCAAGTGTTGGATACAACGAGCGCTATGAGCTGAAAGATGACGATAAACGAAAAGAAAATGGCCTGAAGCCAACAGAGCGGATGCGTACGCAAAACGACCCGATAGGAAGGCGGCAGAGTGTATTTGGGGATGACGCCGATCAGATTCGATTTGCCATGACCATCAGTACTACGCCCGAACAAACGGCCATTGCACCTGGATACCTTCAGAAAGTATGGACTAAAACAGGTCCTGATGGTAAACTCCGACGGTACTTTAGTTACCGAATGGATTCACCTATGGCTAATTTCTATTCCATTGTATCGGCTCATTATTTGGTCAAAAAGGAACTGTACGCCGGTAAATTCGGGAAACAGGTCAGTCTGGAAATCTATTACCATCCGGGTCATACCCACAACCTCGACCGTATGATGCGGGCCATGAAGGCATCGCTGGATTATTATCAGGTTAATTATGGTCCTTTCCAGCACCGCCAGCTGCGCATCATGGAATTTCCCCGTTATCGAGGTTATGCCCAATCGTTTGCCAATACGATTCCATTTGGCGAGGACATGGGGTTCGTTGCCGATATTGATGATACTAAGGATATAGACATGCCTTTTTTCGTAACTGCCCATGAAACAGCCCACCAGTGGTGGGGCCATCAGGTTACGGAAGCCAACGTGAAAGGCAGCGCCATGCTATCCGAATCACTAGCCGAATACAGTGCGCTGATGGTGATGAAACAGCACTACCCTAAAGAGCGAATGCAGTCCTTTTTAGGCTACGAACTGGATTACTACCTGCGAGGACGTCAGGCAGAAACCAAGAAGGAGCAACCCCTCTCTCAATGCGAAAATCAGTCATACATCCATTATAACAAAGGGGCGCTGGTACTCTATGCCTTGCAGGATCAACTGGGTGAAGCGCCTATCAACCAGGCTTTGCAGAACTACCGCAACCGCTGGAATACGACTAAAGTGGCTCAAACAGGCATATACCCCACGGCAGCTGACTTGACGGCCGAACTACGGGCCGTTACACCGGACAGTTTGCGGGGGCTACTTAATGACTGGGTCAATACGATTACTCTGTACGAACTCAAAACCGACCAGATAGTGGTGAAGCCAGTGGGAAAATACTATGACGTGACCCTGACCGTGGCGGCTCAAAAAGTACGTGCTGACAGTCTAGGTAACGAAACGCCCCGCCCCCTGAATGAATGGATGTGGGTGGGTGTATATGCGCCCAAGACAAAAGGTAGTCAGCAGGAAAAGCTGTTGTATTATCACCGACACCACATTACGCACCCAAAGCAAACGATTACAGTGCGTGTCGATCAAAAGCCGGAACGGGCGGGTATTGACCCCCTTAATCTACTTATTGACCGTCATCCAAAAAACAACGTCAAGAGCATAGATTAATAACTGTATTGAGTTTTTTATGTAAGCCGCAACTGGCTGGGATCAGCCTTGTGCTTGTCCCAGCCAGTTGCGGCTTTTGATTATAACCATCGGGAATAACTAATGACCTAATCAACTGAATTACAATCCGTTGTTATAGCTACCGGACTGTTAAACGACAACCTTTGTTATGTTCATAGACCATTTAAAAAGCTATTAATCGATCAAAAAAGCCATGGAAAAAGAAATAAAAGACAAAGTAAACTTACTGCGTAGCGTAGCTGGTAACCAGGATGAATTTATGAAAAAACTGGCCGAACTGGATGAAAAAGGTCAACTCACCGACGATGTGCTAAATATGGTTAATGGCGGCATTAGTTTTCCAGGTTTACCAAAATGGCTTGGGCTCATCCTGTCCTAACTGGCCGGAATAACGGAGTAAAAAATAGAGTATTTATATACAGTCACAATACCATAAATCAATCAAAGAAATTATGAAAAAATCGATGAACAACAAGATCAAGGCCTTACAGAGCAAGGTAGAAAATCAGGCCGAGTTTATGAAAAAACTGGCCGAATTGGACGAGAAAGGGCAGCTCACGCAAGACGTGCTGGACCAAGTAAATGGCGGATCGGCCATTAGTATAAAAAAGCCAATTATCGACCTACCCGTACTGGGTATCTGGTTACCACCAACGTTTCCTGACACAACCCTTTAATTCCTGACTCATGGCTTCCCTACTCTGTCCCAGCTCAACCGCGAAACCCGGCGCTGCCCTCTTTGGCGTGCAGGACGCATCCGGTCATATTCAATACCTTGATGAACCAATCATTGTTGACCAGACGTTTGTCGACACCGCCCGGCAACAGAGCCGTGCCCCGGAAGAGCGCTTCCGCTTCGCCAGTAATTGCGCCAAAACGGGCTGTGGTCATTGGAGTTCTGAAAACGTGGGTTGTAGTCTGGTAGGCAAGATCGTGGAAGCTATGAACCGAAAAGCAGAGGCTACACTTGTTAGCTGCGCCATCCGGGATCGTTGCCGATGGTATCATCAGGAGGGAGGGAGCGCTTGTGCCAATTGCGACGAAGTCGTTCGTAATGTTCGGACAATGGAGTTGGCGGCTTAGCTTCACGGCAGTTATATACAGCAGAAAATCGTGTAGAACACACCTATTTCGCCTTGTACATGCTCATGTGCAAGGCGAAATCAGTTAAATGAATTGCCAATATACTTTCAGTAGTACCGTATAGCGTGATAATGACCCGAAATTACCACTTAGAAAAAAATAGATGTACATTTGAATTTAGCCCTTCACTTATTATGGCGCTTACCCTGCGATGTTTTATCATTGATGATGAGCAACCAGCCCAAGCGGTACTAGAAAAGTTTATTAAACGAGTACCCTTCTTGGAATTGGTTGGATATAGCTATAATGCCGTGGAGGCACTTCTAGCCGTTCAGGAATTAAAACCTGATTTGATCCTGCTAGATATAGAGATGCCCGAAATGACAGGTATCGAGTTTCTAAGGTCCCTAAATGCGCCACGCCCTCAGGTTATCATGGTAACGGCTTCGCCACAGTATGCGCTGGAGGGGTTCGAACTGGACGTACTTGATTATCTACTAAAACCGGTTGCTTTTGATCGATTTTTAAGGGCAATTAATAAAGCCGTAACGAAACTACAGCCATCCGTCTCACTAACCGGTAACGTACCGGCTTTGTCAGTTACGTCAACCAGCCGTCCGGCCACCAAGACCGGACAGCCCGCTGCAGAATCAGCGAGTTTCTTTCTAGTGAAAGAAGACAAGAAACTGATCAAAGTGCTGCCGGAAGAGATCATCTTCGTGGAAGCAATGAAAGATTATCTGGTTATTCATTTGCCCGCCAGAACCATCACGACCCATATGACCATGACGAAAATAGAGGAAATGCTGCCATCAACGCAGTTTTTGCGCGTCAACCGATCTTATATCGTTCGGAAAGGAAGTATCCGGGAAATTGACGGTAATCTAATTACCACAATCGATGGAAAACGCGTACCGATTGGTGTAACCTACCGGGAATCTGTATGGGAAGCGATGAAAGAAAACCTGATGTGAAACCGGTGAAGCGTACCCTTCTTGATCGGTTCATTGCCAGGACGAGTCATCTACCTCTGTTAGCACGCATTGCACTTCATGCGATTACTATACTGCTGATTGCTGGTATTGACGTAAGCATCGTTTACCTAGCCGTTGGCAACGACTGGCCCGTGTTGATTCCACTAGTTGTACTGCTGAATAGCCAGAATATACTTATTTTTTATGGAACCGTTTACTGGGCATTACCCAAATACTTTTACAAACGTCGGTTGGGATGGCTTACCCTAATTGTCCTGCTAATCTTCTGGGGATTTTATCTACTTAACCGGACGGCTATATTCAGTGTGGAGCCGAGCCTGCCCAAATCAATTCAGTACATAACCCGGATTCAATCTATTATAGGGCCAACGGGCATCTTCGGTTGTTTTACATCGCTTCGGGTATTCCTCTGGAATTTTGCGTTTACCATTGTGGCTCCCCTCATTCCACTGAGCATCAAAATCACGCAGGGAACGATGGTTTTCCGTCAGAAACAATTCGATTTGAAGCGAAATCGGTTGTTACTGGATCAGGATAACACCTTGTTGAAGATGAATTTTCTGAAAGCACAGGTTAGTCCCCATTTTTTGTTCAATACACTCAATAGCATCTACTCCCGAATGATTGACGTCGATGATCAAGCGGCTGATTTGGTGCTGAGATTAGCCGAACTGATGCGGTATAATTTGTACGAAGCTAATGTGGCAAGAGTACCGCTAGACCGGGAGATGAACTATCTGAAGAGTTATGTAACGCTGGAGCAGGCGCGGCATGGCGACCAATTAGCTGTATCGTTCAACTCGCCCGCCGTAACCACCGGGCATCTGATTGCGCCACTCGTACTTAGCACATTTGTTGAAAATGCCTTTAAACATGGCATTAAGTCGGCTGCTGGCGGGGCCTATATTCTCATTGATGCGCATCTGGAAAACAACGTCCTACGCTTGGTCGTCGAAAACAGCCTTAATAGAAAGCTTGCCCTTACCACCGTTCGTCGGGCGGGAGGAGTAGGGTTGTCCAACGTGCGTAAGCGGCTGGATATTCAGTATTCTGGCCGGTATACGGTTACACACGACATAACGGATGACCATTATCGGGTTGTTCTTCAGCTCGAATTGGACGCAGTTTCTGAAAAAGTCGGTTCCGACCCAACGCTCGCTTCATGATGTTCAGCTCTATCCGTTCATTATTTGTGCGAATTGTTCGTCGACTAGCGGTCTGGCTGCTGATCGGTATCAGTATATACATGATAAACGGTGCATACATCCGCTCTGACGAAGGCCCCATTAAAAACCTGGTTCTCTTCGCCATGTACAGCCTGGTTATTCTTATTTACGAGGTTAATGTGCATTGGTTATTTGTGCGTTACCTGTACAATGCGCGCTGGATTCAATTTTTAAGTGGGTCAATAGCGTTGCTGGGAACGGTTCACACACTAACCTACATTATCTATCCTTTGCTACAATTAGTAGCCCACATATCCGAATCGAAAATTGTCGCCGGTCCGTCTGGGTCCTCCCTGTTTTATTGGTACAGAATTCATCAATTGGGTGTACTGGGATGGCTATACAATTGGGAAGCCATTAGCCTAGTTTTGCTCAATCCCTATTTCTATGCCAGTCTATTTTTATTAGCCACTCTGTTCCGATATTATTTATCGTTAGGCTCCGATGTTCGACAGACAGAATTAACCAATTTAGCGCTAAACCAGGAAAATAACCTTCTGGAACTCGACCTACTCAAAGCGCAGTTAAATCCGCACTTCCTGTTGAATGCACTCAACAGTATCTATGCCCGCGTAATTAACGCGGACGAACAGGCGGCTAATTTGGTACTTCGGCTGGCTGAACTGATGCGGTATAACCTGTATGAAACTGAAGCTCCTACCGTTTCGCTCGATCAAGAATTGGGTTACATCGAAAATTACCTGCAGCTTGAACAGGCAAGGCACGGGCAGCGGGTCGAGATTCTTTTCAGCAACGAAGGCATGGACGAGCACCTTTTCATTGTTCCGCTTATTTTACTGGCATTTGTCGAAAACGCCTTTAAGCACGGCGTTGGCGGGCAACAGCAGGAAGCATATGTGTGGGTCGAAGCACATATAGAACAGACGGCCACTCTAATCTTTACGGTACAGAACAGCCTGGCTACATCTGTCCAACGGCATTTTCCAGATCAGAAATCAGGGGGAATTGGCCTTCCCAACGTCCGGCAACGTCTGGCGTTGCTCTATCCCAATGCCCATCAGATTGACGTAGAGCATTCGGTTGATAGCTACGCTGTTACGCTCACCCTTCAGCTAGCCTGAGCAACGGTTGAGACGCCCCGTTCCTGAATGTTTTTTCATTGGTCGAAAAAAAAAAGGCATTGGTCGAAGGAGGTGGTGCACCGGTCTAAGGTAGTTGGATTCCCTCTCAGCTATCCGCTATATTTAATTCATCAATTAGTCAGCACATAGCGCTGAAAGAAATGAACATAGTAATTGTAACTCAATCTTAACTCTTTTATCCCATGCAAGCGCAACAAGTTCAAACAAACCGTCCGTCTATCAAAGTACAACGCGTTGTTAATTTAAACGCCGTAGGCGTTCGGACAGGCTCCACCAAATCGGGCCTTCCCTGTTGGCTTACGGTGACTGATTAGTAGGAAACCGGGTAAGCTTGGTCGCTTTACCCCAAAAAGTACCGCATTATGTTTGTTAAACCATTAATATCCACTACCTAAGAAACATTACCACATCGTTATGCACTGTTTACTAATTAATTACGATGGTGGTAGCCAGTCCTTGTTGAGTCAATACATCCTCCGGGCCGGTTGCCAGAAATTAGCTCTGACAATCGGCCCGGCAGGGTATACTACAGAAGAGGATTGGTGGTTAGCCTGCGATTTTGTTTTTCTGCACCTAACGTATCCTGACGAAATTGTCCACGAAGAATTAGCCGCTCAGTTGATTAATCATCCGCGTGTCGTTATTACCTCACCCTTCCCTAAGCATCAGTTTCCAAGTCTGTTTATGCAACCTTTTGCTTTCCTTACCGAACCCTTTACATTTAAAAAATTTACCGACTGCATTGAGGCATACCAGTAGGAAATCTGTGGAAAAGATAAGTAGCGGTATCGTATATTACTTGTTTACTGAAGGATGAATTTCTGTATTAACATTGGATGAATTGTTACTTTTTATACATGCATCCAGGAATAAATATATATCTTGGATGGTGTTTTTACTCTTCGTCCAATGGTTCAACGTTTCCATTTTTTCGTATTAAGAAGAACTCTATTCTCGCTTGACTCGCTCCAATCTCTTTACGAGTCTTCGCAAAATCAGCATAGTACCCTCCCCGATGCCATCAGGCAGTGGTTTACTAATCCGATTCAACGACAGGCACTGGCAACGGCCTCGCCTAGGCTGTATGATCGCGTAGAGCGGTGGCTATCAGGTGAGATACTGTCCGACGAAGCCAAGCTAATTAATACACTGCATAAGTACCTGATCCGAATGACCACCCGTAGTACGCCTTATGGTCTTTTTGCCGGGTATGCGTTGGGTTCAGTCGAAAAAAAAACATCATTCATTGCCGAATCGCCGGACCGCATGGCTCCTCATGCCAGATTAGACATTGAATACATCCAAGCGATTAAAGATTGGTTGCTGGCACAACCCGATATTCGCGCCCAGTTAAAGCTCTATCTCAACACGACGCTGTATCTGGCCGGCAACTACTTTCGATTCATTGAACAGCAGCAAGAACAAGCTGGCCGGACCTATTTTATAAGTGCCGTTGGCTGCGATAAGATACTGACAGATCTATTCGCCTTAGCTCAGACTGGTGTTACGCAAGCCCAACTGATTGATTTTTTAAACACTCAGTATCAGGTTACTCAGAACGATGCGATTGACTATGTTAATGAGCTGATTAATAGTCAGCTGTTAGTGTTTGAACTTGAACCAACCCTTACTGGCGACGCGTATTTGAACGTTATTGATGAGCGACTATCCACGCTCGTGGCTTACCCTGCTGTAGCAAACGCCCGCCAAGTGCTAGCCAGAATTAATGAACTGCTTAACCTCCGACCGCTGGCACTGAATGCCTTGCCAGAGTACCTTGCTGAACAGGATATTGCCCTACCGCATACTGATTTCATCAAGATCGATACAGCCCTGCCCGCCGATACCTGTCAATTGAGCGAGCGCTGGCTCAACCATCTTCAGCAACAACTGAAAGCCTTGTTGGTCTTGAACCAACCCTATCAGAATAGTGCACTTGATGAGTTCAGGCACCGTTTTTACTTACGGTACGAGGCTGAAGAAGTACCGCTAGCTTTTGCCCTCGACCACGAAATGGGCGTTGGATACGGCGACACATCCACATTAGGAGTGGGTAATGCGCCCATGCTTGATAGTTTGAGCTTGTCGGGAAGAGCAAAAGATCAGGATGCCGTATTGACCAACTGGCAGTTGTTTGTACTAAACAAATATACTGAGGCATTACGGTACGGGCGGTCTGAGATTGTTTTAACGGACGACGATCTAGGTAAAATAGGTAATCCGCAGGAAGCTATGCCTACCTTGCCGAGTAGCTTTTATGCCTTCGGTACCTTGCTTTCTCCTTCGGCTGATAGCATCGACCGCGATGATTACCTCTTCTCGCTAACGTCTTGCCTGGGGCCATCGGCGGTTAATTTGCTCAGCCGTTTTGGGGAATCAGACCCTGTCTTGGCTGAACAATTAAAACAATGTGCCAGGCTGGAGGAAGCCAGTCATCCTGATGTAATTTTGGCTGAAATTGTGCATTCTCCAGAAGCTAGAGCGGGCAATATCTGTCATCGGCCTTCTCTTTACCAGTACGAAATACCTTACCTAGGCCGAGCTTCTGTAGAGCCAGACTACCAAATTCCATTATCAGACCTCTACCTTTCCGTTCGGAATGACCGCCTGGTACTGCGTTCTAAACGCCTGAACAAACGAGTAATTCCCCGGCTGTCAAATGCCCACAATTTCAGAGGTGGTTTGCCAGTCTACCAGTTTCTAAGTACGCTCCAGTACCAGGATGCATACCTGGACTTACGTTGGAACTGGGGTCTGCTGACTCAACAGGCTTATCTTCCCCGCGTCCGATACCGACACATTATTCTAAGCCGGGCCAATTGGCTGTTGACCGCCGATCAGTTTAAAACCGGGAGTTTGGCAGAGGTACGGCAGCAACTTCAGGAAATGGGGTTGCCTCCGCAATTTTTGATTGCACAGGGGGACAATGAGCTGAGAATTGACGTGGCTACGGACGTTTCACTAGATTTATTATTACAGGAATTGCGAAGAACGGAGTCGATCCGGGTCGTTGAATCCTTGGCAAAATCTGAGCAGTGCCCTGTTCGCGATAAACAAGGGCAAGCCTACGTCCACGAATTAGTATTGCCTTTTCATAATCCATCGGCTCCAGCTTATACCCCCATCAACTCCGCTACAACGGACATGCCACAACGTCGTTTTTCGGTTGGTAGTGAATGGTTATACTTGAAAATTTATGCGGGCGAAAAAGCGTCTGATTCCTTGCTGGTTAATCAGTTATACCCCGCGATTCAGGAGTTGCTTCTGCAACAGACCATTCAGCAGTTTTTCTTTGTCCGTTATAAAGACCAGGACCCCCACTTGCGGCTTCGATTTCGGGGCAATCCTTATATCGAGTTTTACCACTATGTAATCCGGCGTATCGAGCAAGTATTACACCCCTATGTGCAGAGTGGTCTGGTTCACCGAATCCAGACCGACACGTATCAGCGTGAGTTGGAACGATACGGAATGGATAAAATACCCATTTATGAACAGTTTTTTCACCACGATAGCCTCAGTACCCTTCAATTTATGCAACAAACTGGTGAGGCTTTCGATGAAAACCTACGATTTGCCTTTGCAGCCCACAAAGTAGACAAACTACTTGTTGGCTTGTCCTCAACCATTGATGAGCGGTGTACAATATTGGATAATATGAAAGAGCAATTTTTTACAGAATTTGGGGGTAGTTCGGCACTTCGCCAGCAGTTAAATGACCATTATCGAACGTATAAACCTTTGCTGGAACAGGCTTTAAACCGCCCATTTGCCTTGACAGATGGTTTTGAAAACTGGGTTGAAGATCAGCATCCTTCCCTGTCAGAATTGGCACAAACAATTCAGCACGACCGCACTTCTCTCACCATCAGCAGTAGCCTAATGCATATGATTGTCAACCGGTTGTTTCCGTCAAAACAACGTGCCTATGAACTGGTTCTGTATTATTGTCTAGCTAAATTTTACGATTCACAACGTGCCCGTCAGCGTCAGGAAATGCCACCCGTAGTCACAAACAAAACCGATACGGCGTTACAAGCAGTGGTAAACCGTTGATCGCTCTCCTCAAATCGGTCGCAAAGCCTGCTAATTGTATCCGTTTTATAGAATATATCTTAAAGTTAGAGGTTGTTTGATTGTGGCAAAACTTATTAAAAGACGCCAATTATCTCAATCACGATGCTACTGACTAAGAGTTATATCACACTCTTAGTCAGTAGCATCGTGACAAAAGCAGGCGGAAGCGTCGGGCCTTAAGCGGGTAGTAATTGGTTTGCTGCTACATCAGGACCAATTTTATGCTTATTGCATAACCCCGATGACGCACACCTGTTGAGACTGTGATAGAAAGGGCTGGGGTTACCGGTAAGACGTTGCGTCAAGGAGCGATTAAGTTGCTTTTTGTACTTTTTCCGAATTTATGCTGGCAATCATAGGCGAGACCAAGACCAACGCTGGAAAGTTTGTTTTCATCAGCGATGGCCGCGTTGGGAAAGAGCCGTTTAAACTCGGCTTGTATTGAATGCACCTCGGTTGAACCGCCTGTAAGAATGACCAGATCGATATCTTCTTTTTTGACGCCAGCATCCCGAAGACACTGCCTGGCGGAGGCTGCTATTTTTTCGACTTCATCCCGAATAGCCTCTTCAAAAAGAGCGCGTTTTATGGGTATAAAAAAGCCATCTTCAATAAAATCAAACGTGGCTTTATGCTCTTCATGGTCAGTAAGCGCAATTTTTGTGCCTTCGGCAGCGGCCAGAAGCGTGTGTCCTGTTTCATCTTCAAGCACCGTCAAAAGTCGCCGGTACCGCTTTTTGTCATGCGACTGATGAAGTAACTGCCGGACCTGCATAATAATTTTTGGCGTGTACAAAAAGTTAACCTTACTCCATTCAGCCAGGTCATGGTATGGTTTCAGAGGAACTTCCAGTTGTTTATCACCGTACCGACTCCGATAGCCCAGTTCAGGCATGATGGCCGCCAGGCTCAGCTCCTTATCAAAATCATTACCCCCAACCCGAATACCGGTATTGGCTAAAATATCCGAGGATCGGTCCGGTTTATTGATATATTTATTGGACAGCCTAATCACCGTAAAATCGGACGTACCTCCGCCCAGATCGGCTACAATCGCCAGCTTCTCCCCACTTAGCTGTGCTTCGTGCGCAAAAGCCGCAGCAATGGGTTCAAACTGGAAATCGATATTTTTGAATCCAATTCGCAGGGCAATTGCTTTCAATTCGGCCTGGGCCTGAATATCAGCCCCCGGATTATTGTCGACAAAATGGACTGGCCGACCCATCACCACATTGTCAATCTCCTGACCTGCAACCAGATCAGCTTTATCCTTTATGTGCTTTAAAAAGGAGGTGATAATGGTGGAAAAATTCATGGAAGCGCCATTAACGAGCGTTCCGTGTTTCATCAGCGAAGTACCCAATACCCGCTTTAAACTCCGCATAAAACGCCCTTCCTGCCGATCGAAGAATAAGTTAACGGCCGTTCGGCCAAAGAAGGCTTTGTTATCGATGCGTTGGAAGAAAATGGCACTGGGAATGGTTACCTGAGCGTTTTCAACCGGCACAAGGCTGATTTGGCCGTTATTGTCAATGGCTACACTTGAATTCGATGTGCCAAAATCTATTCCGCACGAAATTGTTGTCATCCCAGTCTGTCTCAAATTTCATTATGCAAAAGTCCTTATGTGTCAAGAGACAAGACAAAAAGAGACAGGAATGCACAGTGTTTAGTGGATAAAAGGGCGCAAATCTACGTTAAAAAAACGATTTTGGTGCGAAAAATCTCACTTAGCCCACCTGCTTCTGCAACGACCTCTACCGAAAAGCCTGTAAACGGTACATGTCCATATCGGAAACGAAAGTCGTTGTTACTGGAGAGTTAAAAGCAGAGAGTGAACCGGAAAATGATTTTCAGGGGAAACACAGATACCCAATCAAATCTATTTTAGCACTGGCCGCAGTATGGTCCAGACTGTATTGGCTACGATTTTATGTCCGGCGGGGGTTGGGTGAATTCCGTCGGGCTGGTTTAATTTAGCTATTCCGCCAACGCCTTCGAGCAGAAACGGAATCAAAATTAACTTGTTCTTTTCGGCTAGCTCTTTAAATAGTCCCCTAAATTCTCGCGTGTAACTGGTGCCTATATTTGGCGGGATCTGCATTCCGGCCAGCACGATGGTTGCCTGTGGACTTTTTTGCCGAACGGTATCAATTATCGCCTGTAAATTTTTTCGGGTATCTGCCAGCGGAAGTCCCCGAAGTCCATCGTTACCTCCTAACTCGAGCACAAATACGGCTACGGGTTGCCGCATAACCCAGCTAATCCGGCTTTTCCCTCCGGCTGTCGTTTCGCCACTTAGTCCGGCATTAACAACACTGTACTTTAGTCCGGCGGAATCAATTTTCTGACCTATCAGGGCTGGAAATGCCTGAGCTGGTTCAACGCCGTAACCTGCCGTCAGACTATTTCCGTAAAACAGAATGACTCCTTTTTTAGAGGGAATACCCGCTTTTATACCAGCTGACGATGTTGTATCTGAATTAGATACTGAATTTGATTCAGTTTTTGTAGTAGATGATCCACAGCCCCAGACCGTTAAGAGCAGCAACAACCCGCTTATCACAGAATAAGGTGTTTGACGATTTAGGCAGAACTTCATAAAGAGTACACGGGTTAATAAATTTAAACTGCACCGGCAGGGTTAAGATTAAAGTAGCATCAACCCTTTTTTGTTCCATGAGTATTCTGCGCGTCGAAGATCTAACAAAAACCTATTCAAGTGGGGGTCGTGACCTGACCGTTCTGCACAGTGTCAATTTTACCCTCGAACCAGGGGATACGTTCGCCATTGTTGGACCATCGGGTAGCGGAAAAACCACCTTACTCGGCTTGTGTGCGGGGTTGGATCGGGCTTCTTCGGGCAGTGTTTATTTGAACGATATTCGCCTGGATACGCTCAGCGAAGATCAGCGGGCTGCCTTAAGAAATCAGTATGTTGGCTTTATTTTTCAGAATTTTCAACTCCTTCCTACACTTACGGCCCTTGAAAACGTGATGGTTCCCCTCGAACTACGTGGAGAAAAAGGGGCAGAAAAAACGGCTCAGGCGTTACTTGAGCGCGTTGGTTTAGGGCAGCGAGGACACCATTATCCGTCCCAACTGTCGGGTGGCGAACAGCAACGGGTTTCGCTGGCGAGAGCATTCTCCAACCGGCCTAAAATTCTCTTCGCCGATGAACCCACCGGCAATCTTGATGCCGATACCAGTGCGACAGTGGTAGACCTGCTTTTTGAACTTAACCGCGAAGCAGGTACAACGCTTGTGCTCGTTACGCATGATATGGAGTTAGCGTCCCGCACCCAGCGTATTATCCGAATCAAGGGCGGCACCGTAGTGTCTGATTCAGGAAAGTTAGTGAATGAGCCGTTGACCGAGCCGCCGGTACGGTAAATCGCTGTCTCAGACCTCAATCACTCAATCACTACTTGATAAGTATGAACACTTCCTGGCTTTTTCGTATGGCCTGGCGCGACAGTCGCCGGAGTCGACAACGGTTGCTCTTGTTTATGTCGGCCATTGTGCTGGGCATTGCGGCTTTGGTCGCCATAAATTCGTTCGGGGACAATCTCGCCCGGAGTATAGATGATCAGGCTCGTGAACTTCTGGGTGCTGATTTAACCCTCTCGTGGTCACGTCCATTATCGGCCAAAACCCAACAACTTGTAAAGACAATTGGCCGTGACCGGGCTTATGAAGTGTCATTTGCCTCGCTGGTTTCCATCCCTAAAAACGGTGGTGTCAGGTTGGCACAGGTGAAGGGTTTACAAGGCAATTTTCCTTATTATGGAACGTGGGAAGTCCAACCAGCATCGGCAGTTCATACCTTCCGGCAGGCGCGTAGCCGAATCGCACTAGTTGACGATGCGCTATTAGTGCAATTAAATGCTCAACCTGGCGATTCGGTGAAAGTGGGGAATCTCTCTTTCTTAATTGTGGGACGGGTCACCAAAACACCGGGACAAGCCGCTATTGCCGCCACCGTCGCGCCAACTGTATTCATTCCAAATCAATTCCTGACGACCACTGGTCTTTTGCAGCGGGGTAGCCGGGTGGCCTACAAATATTACTATCAGTTTGCACCCGGCACGGATGTTGAAAAATATATCAAATCCCGTTCTGCCTGGCTAGACAAAAACGGTATTAATTACGATACCGTAGCCGCTCGAAAAAAACAGACCGGGCGCTCCTTCGCTGATCTGACCAAGTACTTAAGTCTGGTGGCTTTTGTGGCCTTGTTGCTGGGTTGCGTGGGCGTAGCCAGCGCGGTCCAGCTATACGTAAAAGAAAAAGTTACGTCGGTAGCCATTCTCCGAACACTCGGTGCCAGCGGCAGGCAGGCATTTCTGATTTATCTTCTTCAGACCGCCCTGATGGGCCTTATTGGTGCCACCGTTGGTGCGCTGATTGGGTCGGGAGTGCAGTTGATACTACCACTGGTATTCGGTAATTTCCTGCCTGTTACGGTTGAAACGCACTTGTCGGGACAAGCTATACTGGGCGGCATTGGCACCGGGCTTTTAATTTCGATTTTGTTCTCGCTACTGCCTTTGCTGGCCATTCGCAACGTATCACCTTTGCGCACACTCCGAACGTCTTACGAAGATGACCTGAGCAATCGTGATCCATGGCAATGGATCGTTTACCTGCTCATCATTGGCTTCATTGTTGGTTTTGCCTACCTGCAAACACATAATTTACCCTTAGCCGTTGGTTTTACGGGTGGATTGGCTCTTGCGTTTAGTATTCTGACGGGTCTGGGTTTGGGGATGATCTGGCTAGTGCGCCGATTCTTCCCCTCTTCGTGGAGTTATGTCTGGCGGCAGAGTTTAGCAAATCTATACCGACCTAATAACCAGACGATTATTCTCGTTACGTCTATCGGACTAAGTGCTTTTCTGATTGCAACCCTTTATTTAACGCAGGGGCTATTGCTTGGTCGGGTCGAGTTGTCGGGTAGCGGCAAACAGCCGAACATGGTCCTTTTTGACATTCAGAACGAACAAATTGCGGGCGTACGCTCCTTAGTGACTTCGCAAAAACTACCCATTTTGCAGGAGGTGCCGGTTGTAACAATGCGTCTGAACGACATTAATGGAAAATCTACCGGAAAAAATCCAAAAGACACGACTGCCAGACCACCCAAGTGGGCGTTTACCCGTGAATATCGCGTAACCTACCGAGATTCACTGATTTCGTCGGAGAAAATAATGTTGGGTAAAGCACCGTATCTGGCCAGTGGTGAGGTTTATATCTCCGTCGAAAAAGACTTTTTCGAGCGGATGCACCTTAAACTCGGCGACACGCTCAATTTCAATGTACAGGGGGCGCCTATCCAAACAATCGTTGGCGGCACCCGCGAGGTAGACTGGAACCGGGTGCAGACCAACTTTCTGATTATTTTTCCAGATGGTGTATTGGAGCAAGCTCCGCAGTTTCATGTGTTAATGACACGCGTGCCGAACAGTCAGACATCAGCCCTGATTCAGCGAGCGTTGGTGAGTCGCTTTCCGAACGTATCTGCTATTGATCTTGGTCTGATTTTGAAAACGGTCGATGAAATTCTTAGTCAAATCTCGTTTGTCATTCAGTTTATGGCCTTGTTCAGCATTCTGACAGGCTTGCTGGTTCTGGCCAGTTCAGTGGTCATCAGCAAATACCAGCGGCTGCGCGAGAGCGTACTTCTCCGAACGCTGGGAGCAAGTCGGCGCCAAATTCTTCGTATCACCGCCCTGGAGTACGGGCTACTGGGACTTGTAGCCGCCCTGTCGGGCATTTTACTGTCAGTCTTTGGCACGTGGGCATTGGCGCAGTTTGTCTTTGAGGTACCCTACCGCCCTAGCTTCGTGCCGCTGGTTGTAGTGGCTATCGTTGTAACGACGCTGACTGTAGTGATCGGGGTATTCAACAGTCGTGAAGTACTGGTACGTCCACCATTGGATGTGCTACGGGCAGATGGGTAATTTCTACTATTTATCACCTTCGTCAATTGTCGATTTATCAAGCTATTATACTAATCTCTGGAAACTGCTTCGTTCATGACCGTTATTGGTTTAGATAGGTCTGATCGCACCAACTAGAGATGACTTTTTTAGCTATGGTGGCTACGAACGAGTCTAACGCTGAACGGATTCGAGCACAAAGTTGGCCAGCTGTCATTCGATCATATACCCATAGGCGTTACGAGATCCTTGAAACCAATCTGTAACATAGCCTATTGGCCAAAATGAAGCAAAAAATCTTCAAGTTAAAAGATAGGCCACTTGTAAGTGTAATTATTTGATTTTAATTTAGCTTTATCGACAATTGAATCTGATTATATAAATCTATTTTCCTACTAATAAGGCTATCTGATAGCGATATCAGCCCATAAAAATATCTATCTTATACTTGAATCATTAATCTATGAATCAACTGCTTTACTGTGTTTCCATTATTTTACAGCTAGTTATGTTCTCAACGTTTTTGCGGGAAACAGTTTACACAAATCTTGGCAGACACTGCCAGGTTAAATGTGGATTGGCCGCTATGTTTTACTTAACTATGGCTCTTATACTGCTTTTTGGATGGCAATATGTATTTATAGTCAACCGGTAAAACTACTTAAATGTTTTAAAGGCAATTATTGGTCAGCCTATCTACAAAGTAATCCTTTCTTGAAGCGGGTTTTATTCATTTAGTACATCCTCAAAGAACGCCTTACGCCAGTGAGTTGACTATCCAACGGTAGGCAACCGAAATCGGTAGCTCGACACCTTTTCAACCCAAAACAGCCAAGTAGTTAGCAATACGACAGGGGCGCTTTCTGTCCGTTAAATAACAATATAGAGTCAAAACCGATTATAGCCTATAGCAGCGAACAGGTTGAAACCAGTGTTAATAAACGGCTGCCAGACTTATGGCAAAAACAGGAGGAGACCTTTTAATCGAACGATTAATTGAATGGGGAGTAGATACCATTTTTGGCCTGCCCGGCGATGGAATCAACGGACTTTTTGAGTCGCTGCGTACCCATCAGGACCAGATTCGCTTTATTCAGGTGCGTCACGAAGAAGCCGCGGCTTTTATGGCGGCTGGATATGCTAAGTTCACGGGTAAGCTGGGCGTTTGCATGGCTACTTCCGGCTGCGGTGGGCTGCATCTGCTCAATGGCTTGTACGATGCCAAGTATGATGGTCAGCCCGTACTTGCCATTACCGGGCATACTTACCACGATATTAGCGGCTCTTTCTATCAGCAGGATGCCGATCTGACGAAAGTATTTATGGATCTGGCGCCCTATAATGAGCGAATTATGGGACCAGACCATGTGGTGAATGCCGTGGATCAGGCCATTCGCACAGCACTTGGGCAGCGCACGGTTTCACACCTGTCGTTTCCTAAAGACTTTCAGGAATGGACAACCAGCGATGATACCCGTTCGATGCCTAATATTAAAGGCCATACGAGCGTGCTAAAAGTTAGCGTCAACATAACCCCCGACCTTATCCAGTTACAGCGAGCCGCCGACCTTATCAATGCGGGTAAAAAAGTGGTTATTTTGGCTGGTCGTGGTGCACTTGATGCCCGCGGTGAAGTTGTTCAATTGGCCGAAACGGTTGGTGGACCCATTATCAAAGCGTTGTTGGGGAAAGCAGTTGTTCCCGATGATAGTCCATACACCACAGGCGGCATTGGGTTACTGGGTACGGCCCCCTCGCAGGACGCTATGGAAGAATGCGATACGCTGGTGATGATTGGCACTCACTTTCCTTATCTGGAGTATTATCCAAAACCCGGTCAGGCCCAGACTATACAAATGGATCTTGATGCCACACACATCGGTATGAGAACGCCGGTCGATGTGGGCTTGGTTGGCGATAGCAAAACTATTCTTCAGGCGCTGTTACCACTGATAAATCGCAAGGAGGAACGCCATTTTCTGGAGAAAGCGCAGGAGCGTATGAGCTTCTGGCGAGACCTGATGACCGAACGCGGAACACAGTCGGCTATACCAATGAAACCGCAGGTGGTACCACATTTGATAAGCCCGTTGCTCGACGATGACGCAATTATCACCTGCGATTGCGGCAACAATACGACCTGGGCGGCCCGCCATATTCAGCTACGGGGTACGATGCAGTTTTCGACCTCCGGTTTACTGGCAACGATGGGATCTGGTTTGCCCTATGCCATTGCGGCTTCGGTAGCTTATCCGGGTCGGCAAGTTGTTGCCCTGGTGGGCGATGGTGGATTTACGATGCTAATGGGCGAAATGGCCACGGCAGTCAAATATAAACTTCCGATCAAAGTATTTATCTTTCATAACAATTCGTTTGGTCAGATTAAGTGGGAGCAGATTGTATTGGAAGGTAATCCCGAATTTGGCGTTGATATTCAGTCAATTGACTTTGCTGCCTATGCGCGAGCCTGTGGTGCCACCGGTTTTACTATCGACGACCCAGCCAATGCAGCCGGGATCATTCAACAGGCGTTAGCCCATGACGGACCAGTGATTGTGGACGCTATTGTGGATCAGAATGAACCGCCCATGCCAGGGAAAATTACAACCGATCAAGCTATTGCGCTGACGAAAGCCTTGATCCGGGGTGAACGGGATAGCGGTGACATTATCAAAAATATTATCGGAAATCAGTTTAGCGAAGCCGTTGCCACCAAGGGCCGAAGTCTGCTTACCGTGTTGCCAGGTATTGGAAAATAATTCATCGTCAATTGGAGGGGACAAGACTATTGCGCTCTTTGGAATGAGCTTGGGTAGTAGCCAAAATCAGTGCTGTTCCCTCTGATTGACGACTGATCAGCGAAGTGTCGAATGGTAGCTACGGTTTAAATATAAACGATCCAGTCAATACCATTACAAGTCATGCTATCAACATAAGTGAACACTGCGGATTTTATACCACTTTTACGGGATAACCGAATCGTAGCTTGCTGACCACTGGTTAGCCTCAATAAGTACGGCCCTTTTTTGAGATAAAAGACCGATTATGAGAAGATCACTTTACCGTTGGCTCACTGGATTAGTCATGATGACTGCAACGTGTGCCCATGCTCAGGTTGAGTATAATACAGTCCAGAATATTCGCATTTATGCCCCTGCCTTTACACCTTACAATACGGTTGACGGATCACCGTATGTGCCCAGCGATACGGTGCAAAATGGCTGGCTGGTAAATGGTAAAAAACGAATGCCTGCTAAATTACGCTACAATACTTACACAGGGGTTGTCGAATATGTTCAGGATGGCAAATTGTTAACGCCCATTACTTCAATTGCTGAATTCGCAATTCTGGCGGCTGACACCATGCATTTTCAAAAAGGCTTTCCAGCTACTCAGGAACGGTCTGTTAATGATTTTTATCAGATTCTTTTCGATGGGCGAAAGACTAAACTTGTCAAATACATTTCCGCTACGATTAAGACCAATACCGATGCCATGCACGACGACTTCGGGAAGAAGAAGTTTCAATTCCG
The DNA here is from genome assembly GCF_042686045.1 of Spirosoma flavum. NCBI lineage: Bacteria > Pseudomonadati > Bacteroidota > Cytophagia > Cytophagales > Cytophagaceae > Spirosoma > Spirosoma flavum. Next base: position 28,382 of record NZ_JBHUOM010000007.1, on the reverse strand, counting down.
TGAAGCGTATTATGTTTGGGTTGCCAACGGAGCATTACCGTCGGGAAATAGTTTTCTTACTCTATCTGAAGGAGAAATGAAATCGGTTCTGGCTAGCAAAAAATCGCTGATTACGGCACTGCCACAGAAAGCCGAACCCATCGAACATTATGTAGCCGACCAGAAGATAAAAGTGAAATCTTGGGCTGAATTTGCCCGCGTACTGAGCTATCTGGAGATGCACTAGTAGAGATCACCCCGTCGGGATGAGTGGAGCGTTACACCCGGCCAAAACCCGAATTGAATGAACTTTGTCCCTGCTGCACGGAGTGGAGCGATAGTTGGGAAATTAAATAAATAGCCAATTAAGTAATGACCCCAACACTGTTAAGCCTGCAATAGCCACCGTTGTGAACAACCCAATTTCACTCCGTGTCAAACTATACATAAGATTCTTATTATCATCCAACCCCAGGCAACTACTTTGAGAGAACCAGCTGGATGACGTGTTGATTACAGAGGAAACCAAAGACAAACGACTTCCGTTGCTGGCTGCTAACAACTCATCCAACTGGCGACTATTACCTTGTCGATCGGCGGATATTGCAATCGTTGACATAGAGGGCCGGTCGGTGAAAATAAGTGAATTCATGATTTAGGATAAATGCTTAATCTGTCAAGGCTTGACTACTTTTTGTTGCCTAATGAGGCTACAAGATTCATCAATTGTTGTCAGTCAACGCGAAACCATTCGATGAACTGTAGGTTTTGCACGTTTTTTGGCCGAAAAGCCGGGAGCCCGTTAGTAGGACGAATACAGTGCTCAAGTCACACCCGATCTATTGTAATCTATTCCTGACTCATCATCGAGTCTGAACGTCCCAGTCCAGCCTGTTTAGCTGCGTATAAGTTCAGCTAGTACAGCTCATTACTCAGGAGCGACATTATGTCCAGCAACATGAAAATGCCCTCCGTTTGTAGGTACTACCCAATCAGACTAGCCAGCAAGGCGGCAAAAACATTGCCTGTGTAATTGAATGTTTCGTTTCGACGCACTCGTCCGTCAAGCGCTTTTTGCTGGAGAGTCAATATTCTTGGATCAGCTTCTTGATGGTTTTTTAAATTAAACTCCCTTAGTATCTGTATCAATATAACGCCTGACTACTTACAAGAAATAGCCAGGCGTTCAATAATAAATAGTGATACTAATTCAACGGCTAAACACTTCGGCCTTGAATTAACCGTAGAATGATCATGATGACAGCAATAACCAGCAGCACATGGATAATTCCACCCAAGCCAAAGCTGTTAAACCCTAAAAAACCCAGTAGCCAAATAATAATAAGTACTACTGCAATTGTGTACAATAAATTTCCCATTTGTCTGTAAAATTAGGTGTTTGAAATCTTAAACGGTAAACATTAAAAATGGTTTTAAAAAAGTATTAATCGGTTAAACAAGTTGAACCACTAGATAAAATGAGAACTGAATATGTAAACTTTATACCAGAGTCTTGTTTGATCTGTTATAACTCATTAGCTAGCTAAATCACTGTGCGCCAAGGATCATTAATTATTATTCTGCTTGTCGGTAGTTTACTTTGTTTCATGGGGTATTGCGTCGCGCTTATTGACTGGGTGCAGGATTATAGAACAGGTGTTTACGCACGTAATCGTCTGGAAGCCGGCCTTGAGACATCAGCCCTCTGCGTATATACTTATTCAGCCATTCGTTTTATGAAATGTAAGATTACCTTTTATAAGTGACGAAAAAGGAGCTACTTCATGTAAGGCTTTTAACGATTTGCTCTCTGGGTCATTTGACTATTAGCAGCAATCAAAGGTGACGTAATTCAGCCAGTGACAAGCGTCTTTTAGTCAACAGAAATACCATCAACATAATCGTTTCTGCTACTACAGAATTGCTTCAGAATTGCTAAATAAATTCGCCTTTTTTATAACTTTTCAAATCTATTCGCCTATTGAACACTAATTACTACAACATAAACTAGTCATTTTTAACCAGTAGGTTAAGTCTATGTGTCTAGTGGATGGGAGTATAAAGACTTACTCACTGTCAATTTATTTCTGCGTGAAGCGATCCTTATTTATCCTGGTGGTTGAAGACAACCCTGATCATCAACTTCTCATTGGCTATAGCTTACGGGCTAGTATACCCCAGGCAGAACCTGTTTTTAAGGCCACCGCTTCAGAGACCCTTCTCTATTTGGAGAGCTGCTGGGAGAACCAAAGCCTTTTTCCAAAACTGGTCTTACTCGAGGTTAATTTACCCCATCCTGAAATAGGCTGGCAGTTGCTGAAAGAAATAAGGACGCGCTACGCCCGTCTGCCGGTGCTGGTTTTAAGTTCTTATCAGGGACCGGATTATGTTCAGCAGGCATATGAGCTGGGGGCTCATTCCTTTATTGAGAAGCCGCTTAATTTATCGGATTGGGAAAACCACTTTCAAGCATTGGGTGCGTACTGGCTAGGCGTTGTTACCCTGGCCGACAAGTATTGAGATAGGCATAAGAGTGAGCCAGTAGCGCAGGAAAGAAACAACGGTATCAAGTTCATAGAAGTAGAACATTTCTAAATTGATGAAATAATTGGAGTTTGGAAAACTTTCCTATAATGGCTGTGTTAGCCCTATAATATCGTAGAGAGCATGAGATCAGTTGTTGCCTTTGTGTTAGCGTGCTGGATGCTGGGTGGGAGTTTGCTCCCCGGCTTTGGCATTGATCAGTCGGCCCACTGGGGCGATTTGATGCTCCACTATCAGCAACATCAGGAGACAGAGCCTAGTCTGAGCTTTACCGAGTTTCTCAAAATGCACTACGGAGCTAACTCCGAACACCAGAAACACCCCAATCACTCGCACCAGAATTTACCGTCCAGTAGTCATTCTGTGCCGGTTTACACTCCAAATGCCGTTCGGCTGGTAGCTATTTCCCCCGTGCAATTCCTAATTTCTGCCAAAGCAGATTTCTTCCGCAAGGCAGATCTCTATGCCTTTCTGGCGGTTTTTGCCCTCATTAACCCCCCCCGAGCGTAATCATTTTGCGCCCCTGGCCGAAGTGGGTCCGTACGGTTCGTGTGTGACGTCTGCTCGCCCATCTTAATCTCTGTCAAGTCTATTGGTCAATCGATTAGTATAACCTCAATTACCGGCTCAGCCACGCTTTAGTTATCAGTTTACTGGTTCACTCTACCCAGAGGTGACAAGTACGGCTGACCAAGTCGTTTCGCCAATGTATTCTGCCTAAACAACTAACGCATCTGACTGGATACACTCAGCCTGTATCAACACTGTTTTATCAACTGATTTATTGCTCGCTTATTCATCCTTAAGACATCCTTCCGCTGATTACAAATCAGACCGGAGAGCAGGGCGAACAATTAATAGGTTGCCTAACTAAAAAAGGTGGCTCGTTCAATTTTATAGTCAATAGCGTATTTACCAAATAAGTTAGGCCGCCCGATTTATTTAGTCACTAATCCAATCCCGCTCCATAACGTCTACTAACCTTACACGTATGCTCAATGCGATTATCCATTTTTCCATCCGTAACAAACTCATTATCGGCCTGTTCACCCTCGCTCTGGTGGGTTGGGGAGTCTGGTCGGCTACCCAATTGCCCATTGATGCCGTGCCCGATATTACCAATAACCAGGTGCAGGTTATTACCAGCAGCCCATCGCTGGCGGCTGAAGACATTGAGCGACTGGTAACATTTCCAATCGAGGTTAGTCTGTCCAATATTCCGGGCATTACCGAACTCCGTTCTTTCTCGCGCTTTGGCCTGTCGATTGTCACGGTGGTCTTTACCGACGCAACGGATGTGTACTGGGCTCGCCAGCAGATCGCCGAGCGATTGCAAAACGTAGTTGGACAGATTCCACCTGGAGTTGGTACGCCAACGATGGCTCCGGTCACGACGGGTCTGGGTGAAATTTTTCAGTATGCGGTTGTCCCAAAGAAAGGCTATGAAAACAAATACTCCCTCACCGACCTACGAACCATTCAGGACTGGACTATCCGGCGCGGGCTACTGGGTACGCCCGGTGTAGCTGATGTTAGCGGGTTCGGGGGGCTGCTAAAGCAGTATGAAATTGCCGTTGACCCCGATCGACTCCGTAGCGTGGGTATTACGATTACTGATATTTTTACCGCCCTGCAACAGAACAACCAGAACACAGGTGGGGCGTATATCGATAAAAAACCGAATGCCTTTTTCATTCGTTCAGATGGCCTGATTAGCTCAGCCAATGACATCGCTGATATTGTTATTCGCCTGAATACGCAGGGCCGGGGTGCCGGACTTCTCCCGATTCGGGTTCGTGATGTGGCTCAGGTGACAATCGGTTCAGCCGTGCGCTACGGAGCCGTAACCCGAAACGGGGAGGGTGAAACCGTGGGCGCGGTGGTGATGATGATAAAAGGTGATAACTCTTCGGCTGTCATTAAACGGGTGAAGACTAAAATCGCTGAAATTCAGAAGACACTCCCCGTCGGTGTGCAGATCATTCCCTTTCTGGACCGGACCAAGATGGTCAACAGTGCCATCGGAACCGTTGAACGTAACTTGTTGGAAGGGGCCACGATTGTTATTTTCGTTTTGGTGCTGCTGCTGGGCAACTTCCGGGCGGGTTTCGTGGTGGCTTCCGTAATTCCACTAGCCCTGCTGTTCGCCATTTCGATGATGAACCTGTTCGGTGTATCGGGTAACCTGATGAGTCTGGGAGCTATTGATTTTGGCCTTATTGTGGATGGAGCCGTCATTATTGTCGAAGCGACACTGCACCACATTACCCAGCGCAACAAAGACAAAACCCTCACGCAGCAGGAAATGGATGATGAAGTCTTCCTGTCAGCGGGTCGAATTCGCTCATCGGCGGCTTTCGGGGAAATTATTATCCTGATCGTATACCTGCCCATTCTGGCCCTTTCGGGCATTGAGGGCAAGATGTTTCGGCCCATGGCTTTAACAGTCGCGTTTGCCATTCTGGGTGCGTTTATCCTCTCGCTGACTTACGTACCAATGATTTCAGCCCTGGTGCTGAGTAAGACCATTGTGCATAAGGAAACTTTCTCCGACAAGATCATGAAGCGTATTCAAGGGGTTTATGAACCCTTGCTGCTCCGAGCGCTGAAGCACCCACTGCTTATTCTGAGTAGTGCAGTAGCCCTGCTGGTCCTGGCCGTTTTCTTATTCAGCCGGATGGGGGGCGAGTTCATTCCCCAGCTTGATGAAGGTGATTTTGCTGTCGATACCAGAACCCTGACGGGTAGTTCGCTCTCTGAAACAGTAGATGCCACTCAGAAAGCCGAGCGCATTTTACTGACCCAATTTCCTGAGGTTGAGCAGGTCGTGGCGAAAATTGGATCGGGCGAAATCCCTACTGATCCAATGCCCATAGAAGCATCAGATCTGATGGTTATTCTCAAACCAAAAGACGAATGGACCTCGGCTACCACCCGCGATGAACTGGCGGGAAAGATGGCTAAAGCGTTGTCGGTAGTTCCGGGTGTAACGTTCGGGTTTCAGCAACCTGTGCAGATGCGCTTTAACGAACTCATGACGGGTGCCCGCCAGGATGTGGCCCTGAAAATTTACGGGGACGATCTAAAACAACTGACTAAATTGGGCGAAGAAGTAGGTGGCCTTGTTCGTACCATTGAGGGAGCGAAAGATTTGTACATTGAGCAGGTTGGGGGTTTATCACAGATTCTAATTAAACTCGACCGCGCTCAGATTGCCAAATTTGGCCTCAACGTGAGCGATGTCAACCGAGTTATAAATACAGCGTTTGCCGGGCAGTCGGCGGGGTTGGTATTTGAGGGAGAAAAGCGGTTTGACCTGGTCGTTCGTCTGGCGGCTGACAAGCGACAGAGCCTGGAGGACATACGCAATGTGTATGTGTCAGGTCCCGCTGGACCCTTCGGTCCGGGACAGCAGATTCCCTTAAACCAGATTGCTCAGGTCACGATGGAGCAGGCTCCCAACCAGATTCAGCGGGACAATACCCATCGGCGTATCACGCTGGGTTTCAACGTTCGGGGCAGAGACGTGGAAACTATCGTGGCTGAATTGCAACAAAAAGTCGGACAACGAATCAAGTTCCCGCCCGGATATTACATTACGTATGGCGGTCAATTTCAGAATCTGGTGGATGCCAAACAACGGTTGAGCGTTGCTGTACCGATTGCTCTGATTCTTATTTTCGCGTTGCTGTTTTTCACGTTCGAATCTGTCCGGCAAAGCTTGTTGATCTTCATGGCTATTCCAATGGCCGCTATTGGGGGTGTATTTGCCCTGCTGTTGCGGGGAATGCCATTCAGTATTTCGGCGGGCGTGGGCTTCATTGCGCTCTTCGGGGTCTCTGTACTCAACGGAATTGTGCTGATTGCTGAATTCAATCGACTTCGTCATGAGGAAGGGTTAACAGACTTAATCGAAATCATCCGGCAGGGTGCCGAAGTCCGATTGCGCCCAGTAATTATGACTGCTCTAGTGGCATCGTTTGGGTTTATCCCAATGGCCATCTCCAACTCAGCCGGAGCTGAAGTGCAAAAACCGCTGGCTACCGTTGTGATTGGCGGTCTTCTCACAGCTACGCTGCTGACCCTGATCGTATTGCCCATTCTGTATTCACTTTCGGAGCGAAAAGCGGTGAAGAAAGAAGCCGAAGCTGCTCAAAAATCGAGTGCTAAACCTTCTGCAACGGTCACAACGATACTGATTCTGCTCCTCCTGTCAACAGGCGGCTGGGCACAAGTCGCTCCTGTACAGATGATTACGCTGGATCAGGCGTTGCAGCAGGCTGGTAACCGAAATGCGCAACTCCAAATTGCCGGATTAGGCGTCAATCAGCAACAGGCGCTCCGGCGAACAGCCTACGATGCCGGACGGCTTTCGGTGCTAGCCATGCTGGGTCAGTACAACAGCCGCCGATTCGATAACAACCTGACCATCACCCAAACCATTCCGAATCCAACCCTAATGCGCCGACTGGCTAACCTGAATGATCAAACAGTTAGTGCGCGAGAAACGGGCGTTGTGGCTACCCGAAACGATGTGCAGTATCAGGTTAAATCGGCTTATTACGAGATAAACTACCTGTACCAGAAAAGCCGGTTATTTCAGCAACAGGATACGATTTTAGCCGAATTTGTGAAAGCTGCCAATCTCCGGTTTAAAACGGGTGAAACGGGTAGTTTGGAAAAAGCAACAGCTGAGAGCCAACTGGCCGATCAGCGCGTTCGGCTGACCCAGAATGAAGCAAATCTAACAGCCAGCCGCACTCAGTTGCAAACGCTGCTCTATAGCCCGCAGCCAGTAAACTTATCTTCCGAGCCGCTGCCGAAACTTACATTATCGGTAGTAGAAGACAGTCTGGCGTTGTCGCGAAATCCGCTTCTGCGCCAGCGTCAGCAGCAGGTTCAGGTCGCCCAGCAAACCAGGCTGGTTGAACAGGCGCGTCTCAAACCCGATTTTCTAGTGGGCTTTTTCAGCCAGACGCTCACGGGTAGTCAGTTGATTAACGGGCAGGAATTATATTTCGGGCCGGGCTATCGGTTCAACGGCGGTCAACTCGGCGTTACGTTGCCACTACTCGGTCAGGCGCAAAAATCGCGGATCAATGCGGCCCGCATCGGCGAGCAAATTGCGCAGACGGATCTGGACAATCAGCGATTCGCACTCGATCAGCAATTGCAACAGGCTGTGCGGCAATATGAACAGTATCGGAATACCCTGACGTATTACGAAGCGAATGGCCTGCCGCAGGCGGGGCTAATTCAAACTAACGCCCGGCGCGCCTTTAGCGGTGGCGACATTGGCTACGTCGAATTCTCGCTCGCCCTTCAGCAAGCCCTAACTATACGTTCCAATTACCTCGACCTGCTCAATCAGTACAATCAATCGGTTCTTTACATTAACTACCTGCTGGGTAATCCCTGACCATGCCAACAAAATTTAACGCCTACAGACTGCAAACGGGCCATTATCAACTCATTACGTTTATGTTTCTGAGTACGTTGTTCCTGCTTTCGGGGTGTGGGTCAGCCGGGAGTGAAGCCGATACGGCAAGCACCGGGCAACCGGCAATGTCGGATTCGACCGGGACAAAAAAAGATTCATCGGGGAATGGCCCCATCCGGGTTTTACTGACGCAGGCCCAATATGAGGTAGCGTCCATAAAACTTGGCCAACCAACGCTCCGCACGTTAAGCACCACCTTGAAAGTAAACGGTACAATTGACGTACCCGCACAGAATATGGTATCGGTGTCGGTTCCGTTTGGGGGATATATCCGGCAAATCGACCTGGAACCGGGTATGCGGGTGCGCAAAGGCCAGCCACTGGTTGTACTGGAAAATCCCGACTATATTCAGTTTCAGCAGGATTATCTGGATATTAAAGCCAAACTGGAGTACGCTGATCTGGAGTTTGCCCGCCAGCAGGAGCTAAGTCGTGATAACGTTAACGCCCTGAAAATTTTTCAGCAAGTCCGGTCCAATCGACAGAGTTTACAGGCACAGCTGGCGGGTATGGCTCAACGACTAGCTATTTTACGGATTAATCCGGCTAACCTTAGTCCCACGCATCTTACTCGTGTCGTCACTATTCCTTCGCCCGTATCGGGTTTCGTTACCAATGTTCCCGTCAACAATGGTCGATTCATTACGCCTGCTGATGTGCTGGTTGAAATTACCAATGTCGATCATTTGCACGTTCGGCTTAGTATTTTCGAGAAAGACATTAGCCAGATACGTACCGGGCAGATCATCCGATTTGGGATGGGGGGTGACGCGTCGCTGGCTCATCGGGGTGAAATTTTCCTGATTGGCAAGTCTATCGCGTCCGACCGCACAATCTCTGTGCTGGCTCACCCGGACGGTTATGCGAACGATTTTATTCCGGGCGGCTACGTCTCAGCCCAAGTTGACGTAAAAACCCAGCCCCTACCGGCACTACCCGAATCGGCGGTGGTTAGCTACGGTGGTAAATCGCTCATTTACGTGCTGGAAAAAAAGCAGACAAATCCGGTAACCTATCAGTTTCGGCAGATAGATGTCAAAACGGGCGTTCATGAAAACGGGTACATAGCGGTTACACTACCGCCGAATGTGAATCCCCGGCTAACACCGATTGTGATAAATGGCACCTATAGTTTATTGGCCAAATTAAATAACAGCGAAGAAGAGTAACATGACGAACATCAACCATAGCCCCCATACGGAGCAGCACCTTCGTAGTTCCGACGTGATTTCTGACGTTGTCATTGGCATGTCGGATGGGCTGACAGTACCGTTTGCGCTGGCAGCGGGTTTGAGCGGAGCCGTTGCCAGTTCGTCGCTAATTGTCACAGCGGGCATCGCCGAAATCGTTGCCGGGTCCATCGCTATGGGCCTGGGTGGGTATCTGGCGGGCCGCACCGAAGCTGACCATTACGATTCGGAACGTCGGCGGGAAATGACAGAGGTGGAAACGGTGCCGGAACGCGAAAAAGAAGAGGTCCGCGAGGTGTTTGCTGATATGGGTCTTTCCTTCACTCTGCAAATGGCCATTGCCGATGAGCTGGCTAAGGATAAAACCAAGTGGGTAGACTTCATGATGCAATACGAACTGGGACTGGATAAGCCGGACCCGAATCGGGCGACGAAAAGCGCGTTGACCATTGGCTTGTCGTATGTAGTTGGAGGACTGCTGCCTCTGTCGCCTTATTTTATACTAGCCAGACCTCACGACGCTTTACTGTATTCGTGCGGGCTAACGCTGATTTGTTTGTTCATCTTCGGCTATTTTAAAAGCAAGGTTACCGGACAACCCCCCATTAGTGGCGCGCTTAAAGTAATGCTGATTGGCGCACTAGCCGCTGCGGCTGCCTTTGGGGTGGCTCGCTTAATTCAATAGAGTACTAATTGAGCCATTTACGCATGAAGCCAATTCAATATATCACCCATCAAAATACCGTCTGGTATAATGTAACGGATTATACGAGGCTGCTGGTGGATACCCACACAATTTGGGCTGTAAGGCCATCGTCACCCCGCAAGCGCCACAGACAGCCAAAAACGCCGACTGAGGTTGTGCTGGCTAAAGTAAATCGGTTAAGCCCGGTTTATCAAATTCAGCTTAATCAGGAGATCTACGTGGACTGGGTTATTTTTGAACATCTCTACCGGTTGCTGAAGCCCTTTCTGGTTCAGCCAGATGATTGGACAAATTCAACCAGCTTCTTCCGGCAAATTCTGGTTTTCATTGATCGGCCCAAACGTTTACTTGAACCACTTAATCCGACAACCATCAGTGCTTATTTCACGGAAATACACCTTGAGCAATCTTATTAGTGAATGAAACCCCCACGTGAACTGATCGTTTAATGACTGTCTTTCTCTGCATCATCTGTCCTTCCCCGTCATTTTGCGAATGAGTAATTGCCACGCTTGAGAACTACCTAGCGTATAGATGTATAAATACTCAACTAGTTGTTAACACCCACTGTAACTTATGACTCGATACGATTTTCTTAAATCGATGGGTTTCACCGGAGCGGCTCTGATGGCGGCTTTAACGTCCTGCGTTCGGCCAGAAGATACCGTCGTTAATGCCCTGACACTGGCGGGAATACAGAGCGGCACCGTTACTTCACCCACAACCAGTACCATTACGTTGCCAGTATCAGGCACCACCACAGCGCCCACAACCACCACTGCTACCAGTGGAACCGACTTGAGCACGATTACAAATCGGTTGCTAACTATAGACTTAACTACGTCTACCGCTTCGGCGCTTAAGGCCATTGGCGGCTACCTGGTGCAGAGCGGTATCGTGGTAGCCCAGGTTAGTTCAGGAACCTACGCAGCCGTGACGCAAACATGTAGTCACGAGCCTAAGAAGGCCATCATTTTCAATAAAACAGAGTTTTACTGCACTGTACACGGTGCTCGCTATGATCTGACGGGCAAAGGCAAGAATAGCTTCGGTAGCAAAGGTATTGCCGTTTACAAGGTAGCCACCGACGGCAAAACGCTGGTCGTTTATAGTTAGCAAATCTCAATTCATAAACAACAAATTAGAACCACCATGAAACTTGTACTAATAGCAATCTTTATATATCTGTTGCCGAACGCTCCTAACTGGCAACTCAATTTCGAGCAGGCAAAAACCGAAGCGGCCCAAACGCATAAATTTATTTTGCTGAATTTTTCCGGGTCGGACTGGTGCGGCCCCTGCATCAAACTTAAGAAAAACATTTTTGAGTCGGCGGAGTTTGGGCAGTTTGCCACCGACCACTTAGTGCTCGTACGGGCTGATTTCCCGCGATTGTCAAAAAATCAGTTAGAGGCTCGCCAAATAGCGCACAATGAATCGTTGGCTGAGAAATACAATCAACAGGGTAAATTCCCTTTCACTGTATTGCTCGATGCAAACGGCCACGTGTTGAAAGAATGGGATGGCTACCCGCAGTCCTTGACGGTATCCGCCTTTGTAGAGACTATACAATCTGCTACTGCTACATCGACAACGAAATGAGCCAGTTTCCCCGCATTCACCAACGGGTACAACGGCTGATGGGTAATCGGTTTGAGCTAAGCGTTGTCAGCCAGGATACCGACTGGGCAAACGATTGTCTCGATGAAGCCATTGTGGAAATCAGTCGTATTGAACGACTGCTGACAACGTATAACGATGAGAGTCAGACCAACCAGATTAATGCCAGCGCGGGTATTAGGCCAGTGCAGGTTGATGAGGAAGTGTTTGCGCTGATTGAGCGATCACTACGACTGTCGGTGCTGACCCAGGGAGCGTTCGACATTACATATGGCTCGATGGATAAACGCTTTTGGAATTTTGATACCACGCTAACCGCTTTACCTGATCAAAAAACTGCCCAGCGTATGGTTCGATTGATCAATTACCAAAACGTGTTGCTCAATGCTGAACAACGTACTGTTTTCCTGAAAGAAAAAGGCATGCGAATTGGTTTTGGCGGTATTGGTAAAGGGTACGCGGCTGAACAGGCCAAATGCATCCTGCGTAAGCGGGGCGTGGAGAATGGGATTGTCAATGCAGCCGGTGACCTGACAACCTGGGGAAGGCAACCCAATGGACAGGTCTGGACCATTGGTATTGCTGATCCTAACGGAACAACCCAACAGGCATTTTCGTATCTGGCTATCAGCGATATGGCCGTGGCGACATCGGGCAGCTACGAGAAATACGCCCTGATTAATGGCAAACGGTACGCCCATACAATTGATCCAAAAACGGGGTATCCGGTGTCAGGAATCAAAAGTGTAACCGTTATTGCCCCCAATGCTGAACTGGCCGATGCACTGGCTACTCCCGTAATGGTAATGGGCGTTCGGGTGGGGCTGGACCTGATAAATCAGATGCGGCACATTGCCTGTATTATTATTGACGATACCGATGCCCTGTATACATCAACCAATATTCGAATTACAGCGCCTGCCGCAGCTTAACTAACACAGACGATTTAGAAATGACTACGAAAAAAGAAATCACCCGGAACGCTTTATTGGCGGGAATTGTGCTACTCGGCCTGTCGGGTTGCACGACCGTCAAAGAGTATCAGAAAAACAGGATCAATGATGCCGAGATGGAGTTATCTGCCCGGAAGTCGGAAAAATTCGAGCAGAATTTCTATCTCTACCGAGAAGGTGCTGCCGGCGCTAACGGGGGTAAAAGTGGGGGAGGATGCGGCTGTAATTAAGCAAATCAATTAATGAAAAAAATCTGCATATCGGTTAGTCTGCTGCTTAGTTTACTTCGGGCGGGCTATGGCCAATCAGTCGCCCAGCCTGCTTATGAGACGCGCAAACTCAAAATTGAAGAGGTAAACTTAGTATCGGGTTATTACCATCAGGAAGGCAATAACTCCGCCGTGACGGGGGGCATCGGTACCGAAAAATTAACTGACTTTTCGGAATCAGTCGATCTGGTACTCAAAACTACCGACCGCCTGAATCGCCAGCATACAATTGCCTTTGATCTCAACATAGATCACTACACCTCGGCGTCGTCGGATAAGATAGATCCCTTAACGGTTTCGTCAGCCTCGCGGAGTGATACGCATATTTACCCATCACTAGCCTGGAACGTACACAACAGCGACCGACACACCACGCAGGGTATTGCCCTATCCTACTCGACCGAATATGATTATAAATCGTATGGGCTCAACCTTAATTTTGCCAAAACGTCGGCAGATAATAACCGGGAAATAAGCCTGAAAGCAGGGGCCTTTTTTGATACGTGGAAAGTGATTCTACCCGCCGAACTCAGGCCCGAAGGCTATGGGTCCGGAGCCCACGGCGACACCGACCCTGTTGATTACAAACCGCGCAATTCGTACAATTTGGGGCTATCTATTTCGCAGGTTATCAACAAACGCCTGCAAGTATTTCTAACTGTAGAACCGGCATTTCAGCAGGGATTGCTGAGCACGCCCTTTCACCGGATTTATTTTCAGGATGGCGCTGAAACGGTGGAGCGTTTGCCGGGCAGTCGCCTTAAACTGCCCATTGGACTCCGACTACACTACTTTTTGGGAGACAAGGTCATTCTGCGAACGTTTTACCGATATTACATTGACGACTGGGGTATGCAGGCGCATACGATCAATCTCGAAACGCCCATCAAGTTGACCTCGTTTGTATCGGTGAGTCCCTTTTACCGGTTCAGCCACCAAACCGCCGTGCGGTATTTTGCTTCTTATGGCCAGCACCGCCAAACCGATTCATACTACACCAGCGACTACGATATTTCTGGTTTCAATAGTCAATTTATCGGAACGGGACTTCGTTTGGCTCCCCCCGGTGGGCTGCTTGGCATTCCTCATTGGCAAAGCGTCGAACTTCGGTATGGGCACTACGTGCGAAGTACAGGCATGGTGGCTAATAGTCTTACATTACTGGCAAAGCTGAAATAAACGAACTGGTAAACCCGACTATATCACTACCTAAGATCAGGTTTACGGATGCCGTTGAGATCAAAAAAAAGCATCTGCCGCTCCCATGAGGGAGCGGCAGGAAAACCAGTGCTGGCAGTTTTTAGACGGTTTCAATTCCCGAATAACCTCCGAGGTTAGCAATTATCCAGAACTCTTTGTAAAACTTGGGCAAATTCTTTACCGTTTGAATTAGTAAACAAACTATTATGATCGCCTGGAACCTCATGTACTTTAATGCCTTTCAAAGCGAACGGCTTCCAGCCCAGAAATTCGAAATCTTGTACATAGTAACTGCGTTTTTTAGCACGGAATAAATCGATACTTACCTGCTGAGGTACCAACCGGTACTTACGGGCCGCTATCTGATTTGTTTCATGCACTTTGTAATAATTATTATAAAACACTTTATGGCGGTCTTCATTATATCGAATTTTTCGATACATCTGATTCAGTCTGCGTTTTAGTGACTCTCGTTTAGAAATTATAGTCTCTCGGGGACTTTCTTTCAGTAGGGTTAAAAGGTATAACCTTTCTTTCAACAGAGACAGAGAGTTAATCCATATTTTGTTTAGCCACGGATCGAAGTAATTTGACTGATAAGCATAGGAATCAAACATGGCCAATAACTTCACTTCTTTACCTCTTTCCAGTAGCCTTTTACTCATTTCATAGGCTATTATCCCACCAAACGAGAAACCAGCCAACGCATAAGGACCATCCGGATTTTTTGCCATGATTGCCTCAATATAATAGGAAGCAATATCTTCGATATTATCGAACGGCTCATCTTCACTGTTGATTCCTTTCGCCTGTAGGCCAAAAACAGGTTGATCAGGATCCATATTCACAGCTAGTGTGTTGAATAATAATACATGCAAACCCGCTCCATGTACTATATAGAGAGGCATTTTTGTTCCTTGTGGTTTTATAGGAACAAGCGAATCCCAAACGATGGACTGGCCATCCATTTCTAAGGCTAATGATAATTTTTCTACCGTTGGATATTCGAACAATGTTGATAGCGGCATATGCTTACCCGTTTTCTTTTCCAGACGGGTCATAATCTGTACGGCAATCAGCGAGTGTCCGCCTAACTCAAAGAAATTGTCAAATACACTTATTTTTTCGAGTTTCAGGCACTCTACCCATATATCTGCTACTACCTTTTCTACATTCGTTCGCGGCCCCGTAAACCCGATTCGGCTTTCTACCCCGTTTGGCCTTGGTTCCGGCAAAGCCTTCCTATCGATTTTACCGTTGGGTGTTATGGGCAACTTGGCTAAAATGATGAAGTCGTTAGGGACCATATAGTCAGGAAGCTGTAGTCGAATCTGTTGCTTCCACACCTGAATTTGCTCTTGAGGAACAACCATATCAGGTTTGAAGGGGTCGTTAATAAAATCACTCAGCAATGAATTTTCTATCGAAACTGATCTTGGCTTGGCGGGAATTTTCTTGCTGAGCTTGCCAGGGATAAAAACAACATCCAGGAAATTATCGCTGCCATCACCAGACCAGCGTACGTGAGTGGAAAAGTTGTGTTTTTCCCCTAATGACCACAATTGTTTGGGGTCAACGCTGGATGCAGTAGAACCCATCTTTCGTCTCGCGTCTACCAGTAACGCATCACCGCTTAGATTGTCTATAGTCTGAAGCAGATTATAGTCTTGTGCTGTGCGGTTGTTGAAGATGTTTTTTACCTGAAATACACACTGCGATTTCTCTAACAGATCCTGCTCAAGGCGTTCAAGTGTGTAGTCGGGCGTCCAGTCAATAACGATATCAGCAGAAACGACTTCGGGCGAATGTCCGATATACAACCATACATCATAGTGATATTTAGTCGTTTCGTTAAGGTATTTGCCTTCTCGAAGTTGAATATTGACAGCCGAAATTGCTGGTATATAATGCGGGAGTAAATAGAAAAAAGTTGGATCTGCTACCAGTTCATCTTCAATGAGTACTCTTTTGTTAATAATCTTTTTAAAGTCTGCTACTGTATTCTCCTCTGACGAACGTTGAAACTGATCGAACGTATGGTGCATCCTCAGGGTGCTTTTTCCCTGCATATCCCCTATAAAAATGCACCCTCCCTGGTCTACGGCTTTAACGGCTTGCTCAATTACACGTAATAAGTAAGCCATATCGGGAAAATATTGAGCCACACTGTGTACCAGTACCATATCCAGAGAGGATTCCGGAACTATACTGAAATCATCAGCCTGCGCAATAGCTGTGGTAACATTCGTCCACTTGGCCGCGTCTGCCTGTAATTTTTCCTGTAACTTTTTGATGCCGGATTGAGAGTAATCTGTACCAATGTAGTGTGTTGCATGAGGAGCAAGTGCGAAAAGTAATTGACCATCTCCGCAACCAACCTCCATAATTCGCTTCGGCTTTAAATTTTCTATTCTTTTGATCGATTGTTGCGCCCAATCATCAATTTCGAGTTTTATGTCTTTGTGATCACTCAGTTGCTCAGCAATAGTCATCCCCGTATTATAAATCACGTTCCATCGTTCTTGCCAGCTGGACGTTTTATCCTCAGCTACAATTGATTCGGGAACTACGTAAGCAACCAGCCGCTGATCGCCGGGATTATCTTCACGAGCCACAACAGCCGCTTCTTTAATATACTTAATTGTGCTTAATACATTTTCTATCTCTCCAAGCTCAATACGATGGCCTCTAATTTTTACTTGCTGATCAATACGCCCCAGACACTGTATTTCACCGTTTTCCAGAAATTTACCCAGATCACCCGTGCGGTACATTGTGCTTTTCTGCAACTTGTCGAAAGGATTTTTGACGAACTTTTCACTAGTCAATTCCTGCCGGTTCAAGTATCCGCGAGCTACTCCATCACCCGCAATGCATAACTCACCAACTATACCTTCAGCTACGGGCTTCAAAAATTCATCGAGTATAAAAAGTTGGGTATTGTTGATGGGCCTGCCAATCGTTATTAATTCATTCTTACTAATTTTTTTTACAGTCGACCAAATGGTTGTTTCCGTTGGGCCATAAACATTCCACAACTCATCACATTTAGCCGTAAGTTTTTCTGCCAAATCGTTCGAAAGAGCCTCTCCGCCACACAGGACTTTTAAGGCCAGCGGTTCGTCCCAACCTGAATCGAACATAATTCGCCAGGTAGAGGGCGTTGCCTGCATGATACTTACTTTTTTAGCCTTAATAAGTTTAAGTAACGCATGCCCATCCCGGGCAGTTGTAGCATCAGCCAATAAGATCGTAGCCCCCGCGACCAATGGCAAGTACAACTCAAGGCCAGCTATGTCAAATGATGTTGTGGTTATTGCCAGCAACACATCGTTCTGGCTGATACCTGGCTCTTTCAGCATACTCCACAGAAAGTTCACCAGATTATGATGTTCTATTAATACGCCTTTAGGTTTACCCGTCGAACCTGACGTATACAATAGGTAAGCCAGATCATCGCCCGTAACCAAGCTGTCAGGTTTATCTTTAGCATAAACAATTGATTCTTCCAGTACATTTTCAATCAAGATTTCTTCAGCTTGACTGTGTAGGTGCTTACTATATTTTTTAGATGTGATAAGCATTTTGGCAGACGAGTCAGCCAGCATAAATGTCAGACGATCTTGCGGATAGTCTGGATCAAGAGGTAAGTATGCCGCTCCTGCTTTGAGTGTCGCCAACATTGCAATCAACATGTCTGGCGACCGATCTAATGCTATGCCTATAATATCGCCAACCTTAATTCCTTTTTGTATTAAATAATTGGCGATCTGGTTAGCCGTTTCATTCAGTAGTTGATAACTTAGTTCCTGACTATTAAAAACTAAAGCTGTTCTATTCGGATACTTAGCAGCTGTTCGAGCAATTAATTCATGCAAGGGTATATGTCGAGGATAGTCAACTTGCGTATCATTCCATTGAATTAGTTTTTCACTCAAATTGGTTTCAGAAATAAATTTTATATCACCAATTAAAATGGAAGGGTCGACAACAAGAGTTTTTAGAATGTTTTCAAACTCAGCCATCATTTGATAAATTGTCTCTGCTTTGAACAGGTTTGTGTTATAGGCCCATTCTAAGGTCAAAGATTTTTCGGATCCAGTGGCGTTGAGGAATAATTCAAAATTTTCGAACTCTTTAGGATGGCTCGCCAAATGATGGGTAAGGCCATAAAAATTAACCCCATCATTCATTCCCATGTCTATGTTAAAAACAACGGAAACGAGAGGTGACCTTGACAAATCTCTGGGAATATTCAGCTTTCTGAATAAATTACTAAATGTCAATCGTTGATGCTCGTGCGCATCAAAAACCGATTGTCGGCAATTTTTTAAGAAATCAGAAAACCTAAACTGTTTTTCAAGATGGCTTCGTATTGGTAACAGATTTACACAGTGACCTACCAATCGCTTGTTGCCAGTTGCTGATTGCCCGGCTGTGGGTAAACCTATTATAATATCTTCTTGGCCGGATAACCGATGCATTAATACGTCAAAAGCGGACATTAATGTAGTTACAAAGCTGCAACCAGCTTTTAAACCCATTTTTTTGACCGCCATAACCAAGTCACCATCCAGCGTATAATCTATACGTTTACTGTTAAATGTACGGAGTGCAGGTCGTGGAAAATCCGTTGGAAGGTCAAAAATTGGAACGTTCTCTTTGTATTTGTTAACCCAGAACTCCTCGGTTTTATAATATTCATCACTCTCAGAAAACTGAAATTGTTCCTCAGCATACTGCGCAAAAGATGGCGCTTCAGGTAAATTGAGCGTAATACCTTGTGCATAGCCTGAATATAATGCACTTAGGTCTTGTAGCATAACGCCCATTGACCAGCCATCACGAGTGCTATGATGAGTCGTTAAAATTAAATAATGTTCTTTGTCCGACAGTTTGAATAAACTAACCCTAAATAAAGGCCCTTGCGCTAGGTTAAATACATGTAAGGCATCCTGCTTTATATAATCCGCCAATAGTAGTTCTTTTTCGTCAGTTTCTTTGGCAGAAACATCTTGATAAGTTATATCAATCAGTAATTCTTTCAGTATAAAGATGTGTTCACCATTGGCACTGAATACCGATCGCAAGGCTTCATGACGACGAACCAGTGCTTGTATTGCCTGCTCCATAGCAAGCCTGTCCAAGACTCCTGTGAACCGTAACGAATTTGATAAATTATAGGCTCGGTTCGCATCATCACCACCTAATAGACAAGCTGTCCATATTTCCATTTGTGGCTCGATAGATGGTGCAACACGCACGATTTCTGGCCCGGCAAAAGGATCAAATTCAGCAACCTTAACGTTTGGGATAGTAAAATTTTCAATCATATCGTTTACTTTAATTAGATCTGTACATATTTACCTGGTTGCTCTGGATCTGAAATGAACCAGGCGGGATTTCCTTCTCTGTCTCTACCCAATTTAGCGCCAACTCTTGGGGGTTCGCTAAAGGCGTAAGAGCGATCAGATTTTGCTTCCGGAAGCGTAACTTTTGCACTGCTTTTAAAAAAATCTACATCAATCATTTCCTGTAAACTCTCAGAAAATAACTTAATCACTAAGTCTATTTCTGCATCAGTATGTGCTTCAGTTATAAAACACGGAAAACCATCCCAGATATGAATGCCTTTTTCCCGCATTAATGTAAAAAGCAACTCGCTGTATGGTACTTCTTCTTTGGGTTTAATTTTCCACAGTGAACCAAACTGGGCAACAAAAAAAGGAATCTGAAGCCGGTCAAATTCTGCGTTTAATGTGCTGGCAACTCGCTGAGCTTTATCAGTAAGTGATTTCTGTAGACCAGGTCCTAACTCTTTCAAATGTAATAATGACGCTTTAGCCGCTGCGAGTGCCAGGGGATGGCGAACAAAAGTACCAGCAAAATAAGTAACCCCTTTTTCGGGAAAGGAAGTGTCACCATACTGCCAGGAACCACCATCAAGGGCATCCATGTATTCTTTATTGCCAGCAATTACCCCAATTGGTAATCCACCACCAATTACTTTACCGTAGGAGGCTAAGTCGGCTTTGATACCAAACAGTGCTTGTGTACCTCCAGGATGCATTCTGAAACCGGTAATTACTTCATCAAAAATCAAGGCAACACCTGTGTCAGCAGTAATTGTCCGAACCTGTTTTAAAAAGTCAATCGGTACAAACTCTGGTCGGCGACTTTGCACCGGTTCTACTAATACGGCCGCTAACTCATGTGCTCTTTCTTTAATAATCCTTATACTTTCATCCGTGCCATAATCCAGAATTAACATGTTCTGCACAGACTCTGGCAGAATACCCGGTGCGGCTGGGTACGATTTTAATTTTTTTGTTCCTCGTACAATTACTTCATCAATAATTCCGTGATATGATCCTGAAAAAGCAACAATAAGCGATTTGCCAGTTACTGTACGGGCAACTCGCATAGCACCTAATACCGCTTCTGATCCTGTACTACATAAAGCAGCCCGATCGAAGCTAGTAAAGTCACAAATTAATCTGCTTACCTCGCCAGCCAATTCATGTTGAGGACCAATTTCAAATCCGTTTTCAATCTGATTATATAGGGCATCTTTTATAAAATCAGGTTGAAAACCGAACATGTTGGAGCCAAAACCATTAAGCATATCAATGTATTCGTTTCCATCAACATCCCACAAACGGCTACCCTTCGATTTGTTAATTACAATTGGGTAGACAAGCTCTTTGGTAAGTGGTTTGAATCCTGAAACGACCCGAGGATCGGCCATGTAAGCGCGATGTTGTTGTGTATAATTTTTGCTGCCGCCTGTTTTTTGGTTATAGCGATTAGTGAGCTGCTGAAGGAAAATCTTCTGCTTAGAATTTAATTCCGTAATCTGCCGCTCAATACGAGCGCTTGCGCCAAAAGGTTTCTTAAGTTCGATCTCTTCTTCTGGCGTTAGCTCCGACGTTATTAGTGGAATAACTTTACTGTTCGTAGTTGCCGGAGTTACCATTAATGGCAGAGCCTGAGGCTGGCTACCATCTTGCATTAGTGCAACCTGTTTTGACAGGATTTGCAGTTGTTGGGCCATCAAGTCTAACACAGAAGTAGCATTGGATTGCCCTAATGTATTACTTTGACGGGTGTGTGATTCTACTTGTTGATTTACTGGTTGAAAAATTGACTTTTGTGCATAAACTTCGGCTGGTAAACTACTATCTAAATAATCAGCAAGCGCATCAAGTGTAGCGTATTCTTCGTTCAATTGCCTGAAGGTAATTGGCAAATTGAATTCTTTTTTTAAAATTAGCGATACCTGAGTAAGTAATAGAGAATCTAGTCCGATTTCCAAAAAATTCATGTCAGGCGTTATATTTTCCATCTCAATGCCGGATGCATCTTCCAGCATTTCTTTAATCTTCATAATTAAAACATCTTTTCGCATATTCATTGGGTGAGGATAATTTTGAGTAGTGTGGCTACCTAGTGGTTCTAGCTCTACTGGATTTGTCAACGGATAGCTAACTTTCGGTACCTGTTTTATCGGCTCCACCCAGTAGCGCTTTTTATCAAAAGCATATGTTGGTAAATTTAATTTGACTCTATTTTGATTCGCGTAGAAAGTTTCCCAGTCTGGTTCTAGGCCGTTTTGCCAAGTTTGCCCAAGTGTTTTTAAAATTGATTCGTAGTCAGTTTTCTCCCCTTTTTTGTCTAACGTAGTCAAAATGTTTGCCTGCCTGGAACCTGCTTGCTGGCGAGCAAACGTTGCCGTTACACTGCCGGGTCCAACCTCTATTAAAAGTGGCTGATTCAGTTTAAATATAGATTCCAGTGCATCAGAAAAGCGCACGGTCAAGCGTAAATGCTTGGCCCAATAATTGGGATCTGTAGCTTGAGTATCAGTCAGCCAGGTACCACTTACGGTTGATATTATAGGTATCTGGGGACGATTTAGAAGGACCTGGTCAACAATTTTTTTGAACTCAGAAACAACCGGTTCCATCATAACAGAGTGAAATGCATGACTCGTTGACAAAATCCGATTGGGTATTCCTCTTGCATCTAACACGCTGGCAAAAGAGGCAATGTCTTCATCATGACCGGCTACTACACATAATTTATGGCTATTTACGGCGGCAATTGACAAAGGCTCTGGCATGAGTGCACTGATCTTTTCGGCTTCCATTCTCACTGAAAGCATGCTGCCACGAGGGAGTTCGCTCACTAAGCGGCCACGAATAGCAATCAGTTTTAACGCATCTGCCAACGTAAATACACCTGCTAAGTGAGCCGCTATAAACTCACCAATACTATGCCCACAAACTATTGACGGTTTGATTCCCCAACTCATCCACAACTTGGCTAAAGCGTACTCGGTAACAAATAATGCTGGTTGAGTAAACTGCGTATTTTTTAAGCGCTCTTCAGTCCCCCAATTGGCATCGTCAGGATAAATAATTGCGCGTATGTCTACGTCTAAATACTCATTTAGCAGTTCAGCACATTCATTAACAGCTTGCCGATATAGAGGCTCGTTTTCGTATAGTTCACGCCCCATATTAAGGTACTGCGAGCCTTGACCAGGAAACATAAAAACTACATCACCTACTATTTCCTTTGTTGTTTTTGCTTTAATTGACGATTTATTATTTGTAAGAATTTTTTTTGCTAGTTCATCAGCCGTGACCGCTACCAAAAATCGACGATTATTGAAATCTGCCCGGGTCGTTTGTAGTGTAAAAGCGATATTAGCCAGATCAACTTCAGGATTCTGTTGAATATAGTTAGCTAGACGTTGCGCATATGTATCACAGCTAACAGCTGATTTTGCTGACCAGGTAATGAGTTGAACTTTTCTGCTTTGCTCTGGAGTTAAATCAGGTGTTTCGTTCTCAAATTCTTCTACTATTACGTGAACATTGGTTCCTCCCACGCCAAATGAACTAACCCCTGCTCTTCTTATAGTTTCTGATTTCCACTCCTTCAATAAGGTGTTGACATAGAAAGGACTATTTTTAAAATCAATATTAGGGTTTGACTCTTTGTAAAATAAGGATGGTGGAATTTGCTTATGATGCAAACTCAAAACAGTTTTTATAAATCCGGCAACACCAGCAGCTGTTACCAAATGTCCCATATTACTTTTAATAGAACCTAAAGCACAAAACTGTTTCTTTTCGTGTAATCCGAATGCTTTTTTTAATCCTTCTATTTCTATTGGATCACCTAACGGTGTGGCCGTGCCATGTGCTTCAATATATGAAATAGAAGCAGGGTCTACGCCCGCATTATCTATAGCCATTTTTATAGCACCAGCTTGTCCGTCTGAACTTGGAGCCATTAAACTTGCTTTACCTCCACCATCATTATTTACTCCAACACCCTTAATTACCGCATAAATAATATCCCCATCTTCTTCTGCCTGCTTCCTGCTTTTCAATAATACGACCCCGGCTCCGTCACTAAATATTGTTCCCTTTGCCTCAGCATCAAATGGCCTGCAGTGTCCATCATTACTCAACATGGCACCCTCCTGATATAGATGACCGCTATTAACAGGTGCCGTGATAACCGCTCCTCCGGCCAGAGCCATATCACATTGGCCTTTTCGAATACTTTCAACCGCTTGCGCGATTGCTAACAAAGATGTAGAACAGGCAGATTGCACTGTTACAGCAGGTCCTTTTAAATTCAATGCATAAGCTGTACGTAAAGAAATATAATCCTTATCATTATACGTCATTACTTGTAGAAATCCAGATTTATCAATTAACTCGGCATTAGAGGCAACATTGTTCAGGTAATAGGTATTAAATCGGCAACCGGCAAAAACGCCAATAGTACCTTTATACTTTTCTGAGACATATCCGGTATATTCTAACGCTTCCCAAGCGATTTCTAAAAAAATACGTTGCTGCGGATCCATTAATTCCGCCATTTTTGGATTGATGCCGAAGAAAGAGGCATCAAATTCGTCTACTTTGTCAATTACACCTCGCGCCTTTACGTAATTCGAATCGGTCTTTGTACTTTCCGGTATATTGGAATCTAATTCCTGATCGGAAAAAAACCTAATTGTCTCTTTTCCATTCTTTAATACGTCCCAAAGTTCATTTATGGTATTTGCACCCGGAAAACGTCCAGCCATACCAATCACTGCAACTTCATGAATTGACTGGTATGGCACCTTTTGTTGTGAGGTAGAATCCGGTTTATTCTCATCCTTTTCACTTAAAAACTGTGAAATTCCTTTAACTGTAGCATATTGATATACTTTAGCGACTGGTAAATGATAATTATACATCTCTTTTAAAGTCGCCACCGTTTTTATAGCCAACAAGGAATTACCCCCTAGTTCGAAAAAATTATCATTTATGCCTATTTTATCGAATTGTAATAATGATGCCCAGAAATCAGCAACTTGTTTTTCTACACTTGTTTGGGGTGCTCTATACAATGTAGACAATTCAGGTCTTTTCGACGATAGATCTGGTAGCAGTTTTTTATTTATTTTACCGTTGTTATTTAATGGTAAGAAATCTAATCGCACTAGTCGGGACGGCAACATATGTTCTGGCAACGTATTCTTTAGATATACTATAATATCTGTTATATCAAGCTCCATCTTGGGGACTATATAAGCGATAAGTTGCTTACTTCCAGTCTGATCTTCTTTCGCTATTACCACGCACTGATCTACCGATGAATGTTGACCAAGAATACTTTCAACCTCACCTAATTCTATACGGTATCCTCTGATTTTTACCTGATCATCTATTCTACCTAAATACTCTATATTTCCGTCTGGTAGCCATTTGGCTAAATCTCCGGTCTTGTATAGACGTGAATCTGTTTCACTAAACGGATTTTGTATGAATTTATCGGCCGTCAGCTTAGTACTATTTAAATAGCCTCTTGCTAATTGTATTCCGCCAATATGCAGTTCACCTGTCACACCTACCGGAACGGCATTATTAAATTCATCCAGAATATATAGTTGAGTATTGGGCAAGGCTTTGCCTATCGGCAGCTGTTTCGTATAGTGTTTTTCTCGATCGTAAAAATGATAGCTTGTATTTACAGTAGCTTCCGTTGGTCCGTATTTGTTGAAGAAGCTAACGTATTGACTCCACTGCTCTGCAAGCTCAACGGGACACGACTCTCCCCCTGAGCAAATTCGCTTTAATTTTGGGTATAATCGAGGCTTTATACTTTTTAAAAAGGAAGGAGTAGCTTGGATGTGGGTAATCTCCATTTTTTCGATTACAGTATCCAGCTTTACAGGATCTAATTGGTCGTCTTTAGAAATTAATACTAAGCAGGCTCCACTTATAAGCGGAACAAAAATTTGCTCAACTGACGCATCAAACGTGTAATTGGCTATTAATAGCTGTCTATCCGTAACATTAAAATCGAAAATCGTTGAATAGTTACTAATTTCATTGGCTACAGATTGGTGTTCAATCATTACACCTTTAGGTTGACCCGTCGAACCTGACGTATAAATTATATAAGCCAGATTATGAGGGGCTAAAGAAGTTTGGACTGCTTCTAGTGATTCCGTTGAAATTAGGCTCCAATCACGATCTATATATACTATTTTTTTTTCTTCCTCTTGGCTCATTAATGACGTATATGAGCGAGAATCGGTAACTATTAAATGGCCATTCGTGTCTGACAGTATGTACTTTATTCGATCTTTAGGATATTCCGGATCAATAGGTACATAGGCTCCCCCTGCTTTTAATATTCCTATTATTCCGATGATCATCTCAAGCGAGCGATTCATGATAATAGGAACTAACGTCTCCTCCTTTACACCATGTTTTCTTAAATAATTGGCTATTTGATTAGATCTTGTATCTAAATCCCGATAAGTTAATACTTCATCCTTAAATAGCACCGCGGTATCATCAGGTGTTTTTTCTACCTGTAATGAGAATAAGCCAGTAATCGTTTTGTTTTTTGAATAGACAACGGAAGAAATGCCAGTATCCTGGAATTCAAGTTTTGGCAACGAATGTTTATCAATTTCTCCATTAGCTATTTTAGGAAACTCACTCATCCATATAAAGTAGGAGGGGATTACACAATTAGGCAGCTCTTGTTCAATGGCAGCCCGTATGTCCGTAACCTTGCTTTTTACACCGCTCGCAATTAAATAGGCAACTAGTGTTGCGTAGCCTGGAAGACTTTCATATGTCACCACAACAGCTTGTTGTACGCTTTCTTGTTTTAATAAGGCAACCTCAATTGCCTTCGCATCATTTACAGTCCTCATTAGATATTAAGTTTCTTAATTATCCGTTGACATATTTACTATCCCTTACCTACATTCTTTATAAAATAATACACACTATCGTACTATAGTTTTGGCATTAAAAACCAGTTAAAAACAAATGATCCTTTGAAAAAAGATTGCAGATATCTTAAACTGACTTACAAATAGCATTACTGCTAAACATGGTATCTACGAAATCATCTAGTGATATCTACTAAGACCAGTTTGAATTTATTATAATATTTTTTATAAGTATTACAAAGAATGACATATACAATATAAAGTAGATGTACAATACAAAGTGAATAAGGTTTTAACTTAATTCCTGATCTATATCCGAAATATTATAAATAATTTCCTCTTACAAAAATCACTTTTAACAACACGGATTTACATCAATTATATTGAGTAACTTTATGTTTTCGTTTTAATAATTGTATAAACAAAAATATATGCTAATCATAAGTAATCCTTTTAATTGTATACACAGTAAGCCGCTTTAAGGATAAATCGAAAAGAATCTTTATTGAACGGTCTATAATTGGTTTTTTTTACAAACATAAATTATTTTGTTTTTTGAAAAAAAAACGTAGGCATCCTTTCACAAATCGCTCATTATAGTTCGCAAATGGAATTACTTTAAATGATCATTTAGGAAATATTTGATAACTCGGTGTTATTATTTATTACAAAATGTTAACAATAAGTTTTTGTTTAATTTAAGTTTATAGTTATAAGAAAACATATAATCATGTGTTTTTTCAGATTTTCAGCCAATATATAGTGTTAAATACACAAGTAATCTGAATCTATTGTACTGGCTAATACTAGTTAGCGCACAAACAAAGTAACTGGCATCAGTTCTAATACAGATCAATTTCTTACTTGCCAAACCAACTAGCTAATGAAACAAGCTGTCTTGTTTTAGTCATTTATTGACGGTAAAAAAGATATCTCTTCCTTGTTATATAGGGCTACGACTAAGAAAAAATGGCCTTCATCAAGCCAAGATACCGAATGTTGACCGGCTGTCGGTTTGGTTTATCACGTTAACTTATTTGTCATTAGCCTATTTTGGCTACTTTATTTATCAATACATTGTAGTTTATAGCCTGCCCTAACCGTATTGATCTAAGAGGACAGGCTACCTTGACGACCACAGTAAAAAGACCGAAAGACGAAAGACACGATACTCAATTTCATTAAGTATCATTAAATTAAAAAAAGTAACAACTTGTATGAAAGACAAGCTGTTACTTTCAAAGAATGCTAAAGTGCTTATTAGGGAATAATAAGCACTTTACGACTTAAGCGCTGTTGACCCTGAGTTAGCGTAAGTATATAACTACCCTGACTTAACTGATCGACCGCTACCTTAATAAGGTTTTCACCAGATACAAGCTGGGAAGGCACTTGCAATACTGGCTGAGCCGCACTATTAATCAATTGTACAAGAGCCTCCCCGGCCTTCTCCGCGTAGTAACGTATCCAAATGTGCCCTCGGGCGGGTACAGGATAAATTTGCGTAAGAAAGGGATCCGCAGATTCTTCCTTGCTGATAGCGCCTATCCGTTGGCTGGATGTTGACGAAGGATACAATCTGGTTTTGGGGATTATTTGCTGTGATTGACCTGGATATGACCACAACAGTCTAGCCACTGCTCCATATCCATTTTCGTAGTATTCCATTCGGATATTGTACCGCTGACCGGCCGTTAGGGTAAGTGGCGTTCCGTCATTAGTTGTTGGCCCATGGTCAGTCCAATTATCTACAACCAGAGTACCGTTGACCCAAAGCCGTACACCGTCGTCAGAACTGGTGCTAAAGGTGTATGTACCAGTTGTAGGAGCTTCAACCTGACCTAACCACCGTGCAGAGAAACCGTCTGTATTGATCGTGCCGGGAGCAGGAGAGTCATATCCCCAATCAAAGTCCACTGTAGCATCTGTACGAGTTAGTTGAGCGGGTGCCGTTAGTGTTGTATTGTTGAAGTAATCCGCCCGAAGGCCAGTCCCACTATTAGTCGTAATTACGGAGACATCTACTCGTTTGAGGCTAGCATCGGGGATGAGCTGTTTGCTCAGGTTGGGCCCACTGTAACTGACACTCAGAGCCTGCCCCCCACCCGATTGGAAGTAATCTACCCGCATGGCATGTACCCCGGCCTTCAGGCCAA
>NZ_JBHUOM010000006.1:0-83067 GCF_042686045.1 Spirosoma flavum | reverse complement strand
AAAGCCTAGCATGAGCTAACAACTAATCTAGCCCTCAATGAGTTAGTTTTGCAACAGCCACATCGATTATATAACAAAGAAACCGCCTATACATATGAGCTTTTCAGCCTTTGCCCTGTTTTATGGTATTATACTATGGCTAGTTTTTGGCCAAAAGATGTTGCTCAGTGAGATAAGTGCCCGAAAAGACAAAAGCCCTTTCTATAAAGGGCTTTTCAACTACAGATATGCGCTACTGTCAGTTATGATCAATCTCGTTTTAGAGTTGGGTTTAATTCTATATAAAGTAGTAAGTAGTTAACATAAAGGCAGTGGCTGTTGCAAAACTAAATGGATCATCCAGTAAGCCGAGTAGTAACCAATAGTTTGGACAAGTTTGTGCTAGAAAACTAAGACCAAACGTCTCATTATTTGGCCGGTTCCGACTTTTGCAACAGCCACACCACTTATACAACACGATTTCTGAAGTATGCTTGTTCGTAAAGCCACTATTGATGACCTGCCTGATTTGGTCGATCTACACAAAGAAGTAGCTCGGGTTAGTCAAGGTATCGCACGAATTGAAACAGAGGTAACTGAAGCCTATATATATGCACTTTATCAACAGATAGCTCAACAAGGGTTAATGCTGATAGCTGTGAGTACCACGACCAATGAGTTGATTGCAGAGATGCATGCATCAAAATATGGCCTTCATATCTTCAACCATATCTTAACCAATCTGACGATTGTGGTCAAGCCTTTCTATCAAGGAAAAGGAATTGGTAAAGCTCTCTTCGAAGCCTTCTTACAGGAAGTAGATGACAATTGGCCCGAAGTAGGAAGAGTCGAGTTAGAATCTCGTTCCTCAAACCAGAAATCAGTTGGGCTTTATAAGAGCTTAGGCTTTATTGAGGAAGGCAGAATGAGCAACAAAACACGTAATGTGAACGGGGTTTATGAAGACAGTTTGCTCTTCGCTCGGATAAAGCCTGATTTTCATTTTTCTTAGAATGCCATTAAACCGGCAAGGGGAGTTTAATATATTTATTCCCTTTTTTACATAACCTCAGTTATACAACTCGTCTCCTAAAAGTACAATCCCTGGCTACTGCGATCCGTAGCCAGGGATTGTACTTTTAGGAGACGATGAGACTCTCTCCCTTTTATAGAATTAGACCGTTATCCGAGGGCAGTTCACCCCAAATCCTGATGCTCTTCAACAATTGCTGCCAATTAGTCTTACTCCGGATGGATTAAGATTCCTGAACCACAAAACTCTCCTTACTATTATCCTGCATGACGAACGTTTTGGTCAGCGTCTCTGTACCCGTCATCAGCGTCAAGTGATAAGTACCGACACTCAGGTTGGACAAATCAAATTGCTGACTCAGCCCTTTTTGAAGATCGACGGCTTGATTATAAACGACTTGGCCATTAGCATCCCAGATAACTAATTTGCCTTTCGTTTGCAGGGGTTGGACGTAAAATTTGATTTTATGCTCGGCCGTCATGATCAGACGATTCTGAGTAGTTAAGGGGTGAGTTGCTGAAGTACTAGCAAACGATGCGGTAGTGGCTACCAGTCCCAGCATCAGGATCAATAATTTTTTCATGACTTTATGTCTTTAGAGGGTTATTTCGTTTTGACTGGGACAAAGTTGGCCTCTACTACTGACGTCAGAAAAAGAAAAGTGCTGAATGTGCTGACGAGGTGGTTGAGTGCTTCCTTTTAGGCGACGAGTGAGCTATTACCTGGTTAATTTGGCGCGACTTAATCTCCCAAAAGTACAATGCCTAGCTACGGATTGTAGTAGCCAGGCATTGTACTTTTGGGAGACGCGTATGTTACTGGAATAGGTTTACAAAGGGGAACAAAACTGATTATCAGTCTGATATTGCACATTTCCGAACCGCACTTTTTTATACGGGTACCATTTTAGGGGTTAATGGCCTTGCCCTTGGTGAGCCTGATTATAGGCGTTTTGTAACCTAAAGACGCATGCGGCCGTACCGAATTGTAAGCCGAAATGGCCTGCTCAACGGCCGTTTCGGCCGTGCCAAAAGTAGGGAATCCCCTAAGATTAAAGTCTTCCTTTATGGTCCGAATGAGAACCGCACCGGCGGGCCGGCGATGGCCGAGCGGGTACTTCGTTCACTGAAGGGTGATTGTAAACTAGCTCTTGGGTTTATTTCTTTTTCAACAGCAGAAGAAGCAGTGGAACGAGCGATCAATGCTTATAATACAGTCCGCCCCCATGCATCGCTGAACTATTTGACACCCCATCAGATGCATCAACGCAAGCGAAAGCCCAAGCTTCTCTGGTATCCGTACAAGAAAGTGAGGTACGGAAATGTGCAATACGAAGCTGTATTTCGGTGATTTTACTATCTGTCCAACTCAATCAGTAGCATACACCTCGACGGAAATCATACAGCGGTTCATCGATCTCAAAGTGGCCTGAGCTGATCACGTAGCAACTTGAGAAAAGCGGTAACTTCGTAGTGAACCATCTGTCTTGCCTCGTTCATACCTTTAGGAATCTGGTAAGTACATCCTTCACGGTATGCCAGTGCCTGTTCGGATAGCAATCATTGTCGAGTACCGCTGCCTTGCCCCGGCCGTCCAGCATATCCCGCAGGTACTGCATACCCTGCCAGGCGGGGTAAACCTCGCCCGCGCCGGGTGCCACAAACCGGGCAACTTTAATAAGTATGCTGAGTGTACCCAGACCCCCCAGTCTCACTAAACTGTACTTCTTTCCGGTCACCTCGCTCACCACTGAGGCCAGTTCCCGAAGGCTGATCTGATCACCGGCGATATGCAGGAAGCGGGGGGATGAGTCGGCCAGAGCCGCGCTTGCCGTAAAGGCGGCCGTATCGTCTTTGGTGGTGAAGTCAATGCGCTGATCGGCGTTCCCCCAAACCAGCACTCGGTTCAGGTTAAAAAGGATGATGGGCATCTGCCCGGTAATCATGTCGGCAAAGGGACCGTTGAAAATGGTCGTGGCCGCAATTGGGGCCTCGTCGAGATAGGCGTGAAACTCGCGCCTTAAATCCAGATTGCGGTTTCGACCCGCTGGAAATTTGGTGAAATCTATCGAATAGTCCGACGGGATGAAGCGGGGAACGCCAGCCGCCACGGCGGCATCCAACAACACTTTCTGGGCGTCCACGACCGTATCCCGCAGGCCCGACAAGGCGGACACGACGCAGGAAACACCCCGGCAGGCTTCGGCGACTTCGTCCACGGTCCACGCGTTTACGTTAACTAGGTGGACCCCCAGTTTTTCGAGTTCGTTGATTTTTGCCCTGTTACTATTTGAGCGAACAATAATGCGGACCTCAGCACCCCGGTCCACTAAAGCCTTGACAATTCGTTCGCCCAGATCGCCCGTTGCACCGGCTACGGCTATGGTATTTTTCATGTTGCGTTTGTTTACGTGCATTCAGGTACGTCGCGCTACCAGAGCGGCTAGGCGACGCATACGTTTTCGATGGCTACTTTACGAAACAAATGCGGGGTGGCCACCGCCCCGTCCGGGTAGCTCACCAGCTTTTTCCGAAACTCAGGATTCTCGAAAGCGGCCCGGTAATGGGCGACGCTCTCCCAGACGGAGTAATTTAGAAACGTGCCGCTCCCAGAGGTACCCCGGTGAAATTGCGCTGAGATAAAGCCCGGTAGTGATCGGAACGTGCGGAGAATGTCGCCCCAGACCGCTTCCAGCTTGTCTCCCTGTTCGGGCGTGACGTGAAAAATATTGATCAGTACCGCCGGTTCCCGACTGTCGTCGTTTAGTTGGTCCTGATGCGAGACGAACTGATCCAGTTCCTGTACGTTGAGCATAGTGCTGATTGTATGTAGATGATGCCTTGTTTGTAATTGGTCAATAAGCTCATGGATAGTACCAGTGGTCCGGCCTACAGGCTGATGCGAGGTACAACTGGTTGGCTCGCGGACAACCGGCGGAAATGAAGCAGGTCAGTCAATAAAACGATAACCTGACGTGGATCAAAAGAGCGTAATGTTTCAGGTTTACAGGCTAATGCAGGAGAGCGCCTTGCTCAGGGCCTGATCCTGTACACCCGGCATGCTGGTGCCTTCCACCCGTAGTACAGTGACATTGGTCAGGCCAATACCGGCCAGTACGGCTTTCAGATAGGGTACCACAAAGTCCTTGTCGGCCCAGGGGCCTTCAGAGTATATGCCCCCGCTGGATACGGCTAAGTACACTTTCTTACCCGTCAATAGCCCCTCCATCCCCGAAGCCGTATAGCGGAACGTGACGCGGGCACGCACCACGTGGTCAATCCAGGCCTTAAGCGTGGAAGGAATACCAAAGTTGTAGAGCGGAGCACCGATAACGATTGTATCGGCGGCCTGGAGTTCGCGGATAACCATGTCCGAATGCTGCACGGCCATCCGCTGCTTGGGTGTACGACTCTCAGGGGAGGTATGAAAGGATTGGATGTGCACCTCTTCCAGATGGGGAAACGGATGGATGGCTACGTTACGGACCTGCACGGTGCTGCCAGGATTGGCCATCTGAAGCTTTTCGATGATGCCGTTGCCCAACCGAATACTGTACGATTCCGAACGTGGACTGGAAATAACGTGTAAAATGTTCATAAGGAGTTGAAAAAGTATGAAGGCAGGCTACGAACCGGATAGATAGGGTACAGATCCGGTTCGTAGCCCGCCAAGCACGGCGTAGCCTGGCTGAAGATGATCCGTCAGACGCTGGCTGCGTTTGGTGGATTGGCGGGCAGGTTAAGTCAGCACGTTATGGTACGTCATGTAGGAAGCCACCAGTAGTACCAAAACAACCAGCGGACCAATGCGCTGGGCCACCGGATCGCTCAGGGCGGAGTGGCTCACGAATGCCGAAATAAAGGTGAAGGCGAAGCCCGCATAAGCCCACTCCTTGATCAGTGGCCCTGCGGGAGCCAGCAGCACGATAACCCCTAGTAGCTTGGCCACGGCCAACTGTATGCGGAAGTGAGCCGGGTAGCCTAAGTGCTCGAAAGCCAGTTTCATGGTGGGCTGCGTGATATAGGCGTAGGCAGAGTAGGTCATCGCAACGGCCAGCAGGCCGGTGGTGACCCAGTAAATAACAAACGTGGTTTCCATAAAGAATATAATATTGATTTAATGGCTATTTATCGGCATACTGCCAGTGCATCCTGGGCTGAGATCCAGGTCAACCCCGGATAACGCTCGTTATCCAGCGGGTCGTTTTGCGAGTTGAACAGGCTATAGAGGTAATGGCTTTGCTGCCAGCTCGCGTAGAGTTGCACTTCGCCTTCGGGATGAGCCGCCCGACTGTAAACGGGGTTCCGCGACTACAATTATGTTTTTCATAGTTGGTATGGGTACGTGCTAAGCCGTTATGTGACGTCTACGCATCCCGGCATCCATTCTTAGATCACTTGACTGGCACAAAGGTCCCCGTATCAACATAAATAAAATAGTCCCATTTACGATAAAAATAGTCCGATCGACCAAAGTAGAGCCGCCGGTACGTGCCCTTTCATCATTGATTAGCTGATACGTTTATGCTATTTGAGTTTGCCCCTACTGCTCAGTTCAGCTTTCTGGAGGCTTTCGCCCGGCAGGCTGGTGCTACCCTACAGGATAATACCCTCACCTTACCCCCCTCGCTGGGC
This sequence comes from Spirosoma flavum, assembly GCF_042686045.1. Taxonomy (NCBI): domain Bacteria; kingdom Pseudomonadati; phylum Bacteroidota; class Cytophagia; order Cytophagales; family Cytophagaceae; genus Spirosoma; species Spirosoma flavum. Next base: position 77,421 of record NZ_JBHUOM010000006.1, on the reverse strand, counting down.
GTTGGTACGATTAAACGGGTCCGGCTGACGCCCGATTTCTCGCTGCTGATGCACCAATACACCCTGATCGACGAGTTGATCCTGAGACGTACAGCGGCCAGCCATGTAGCGGACCGGATCAACGTGCTGATTCAAGGCAATACCGGTTCGTTCGACCAATCTGGCCCTGCCGACGCGCGCGCCACCGACCAACGAATGGAATACACCGTTCGCATCACCTCACCGGATGTCGATTCGGAGCTTTATTTCCCGGCCGGAAAAACTATCTTTTTCACGGTATTATCCATGACCAGGCCCGCCCTCCTCAATCTGCTTGGGATCAACCAGATGAACGAGGTCGTTCGGGAGATTCTGACGGGCACCCAAGGCTTTCTATTCTACGAAACCATGAGCGCGGATGCCCAGAAAGCGCTCAAGTTGCTTGCCACAGTGGATATGCGATTCGCCCTAAGCGAGTTGCGTGTCTGGATCCAGATCCAATCGTTGCTTTGCTGGCTGTTCGAGCGGTTGCTGAAGCGGGAGACGCTTGCACACCGACCGATTCACCGGGTCGATGCTGACCAGTTGGAGCGGGTGCGGGCAGCGGTTGTCGCCGACCTGAGCGTTCGGCCCCAATTACCCCAACTGGCCCTCCTGTCGGGTATGAGCGTCTCCAAATTAACGGATCTTTACAAGCAGGTCTTCGGGGAAAGTATCTATGATTATTTTCAGATTGCCCGTATGGACGAAGCTGGATACTTACTTCAGCAGGGTGGCGGTTCCGTTGCTGAAATTGGCCACCGGTTGGGTTTCAGCAACCTGAGTCATTTTAGCCGATTGTTTGAAAAGCATTATGGCATTACGCCCAAGCGATTTGCCTTGGATCGGTAGTAGGTAGCTATTCAAGATGAACGAGCATCAGTGCCCGTTACAAGCCGGTTCTTGCTTTGAGCCATTGGCTGTACTCTGAGATGGTCGGGTTTATCGGCACACGGACTTTCTTAACCTCACAAGGCTATGCAGCCCCAAAACACGTCGCAAGTATAGTTGCCGAAGCTAACGTCAAGGCCGACGATTTTACCGATGTGATTTTATCGCACACGCGTACTAATCACATTGAGGGTCAGGTTAATAACCAAAACAAGGTACCTTTGATTTTTACAAAAGTTTTTTTGTGAAATCTGCCTCACTCGACGCGTTATATACCAAACTTGCCCCCGTAGTCGGTACAACCGCTGCTTCGTTGCTGCCGCTGGGCACACAACGAGAGGCCGGGCATTTTAACGTCTTCAGCGTAGAGGACCTCATGCGCTGTTATCACACGAAGCCACTGATGGCCTTTGATCGGCGGGCTTTCTACAAAATCAGCTTAGTTCGCGGGCGCAGCCGGGTGTAGTACGCCGACCAGTCGGTGGATGTAGCGCACAATGCGCTGTGGTTTGCCACCTCCCGGGTGCCGGCCAGCAACCGCTTTGCCTGGGGTGCTGTTCTGGGCCGCGAATCCGGCGGACAAGCCCGGCAAAAAGCTACTGAACACTTGGGCCTTAGCCCGGTTTTTAAAAGGCGAAGAGCGACACTGGGCAGTCAGGCGTTGTTTGGTTAACAACCCCAAAAGATTGAGTTAAATCAACGATGTAAAGAAAGTATGAACATTGATGCGTTTAAAAAAATAACCACCTCGATTGGGCTCGTTCCAGAAGAAGGTACCAGTACATTCTAAAAACCTATCCAGACTTACCCACCAAAATATCGCAAGCCCATTTAGCTTCGTACTTAGGCATCAAGCCTGAGTCACTGAGTCGGATTCGGCATCGTCAGGAAAAAAAATTCGCTCTTAACTTAAGTCATCGTTTACGGGGGAGTGAGACGATACTTTTGTCTTCATAAAACCCCATAGCAATGAAAACAGAATCGTTTCCAGGTACCGCGCTGATCACCGGTGCCTCTGGATGTATCGGTTATAAATTGGCCCGATTGTTTGCCATAGATAAGATTAATCTGATACTGGTCGCCCGGCAAACGGATTAATTGACCGCCATTAAAGCTGACTTTGAACAGCGCTATTCAATTCAGGTGGATTACATTTCGCTTGACTTATCCCTGCCGGGCCAGGCCGAGCAGTTGTACGAGCAGCTACAAACGAAGTCTGTTCAAATCGACTATCTGGTAAACAATGCCGGATATGGTGACTATGGCTCGTTTGCCCAGACGCCACCCGCCCTGTACGTCAACATGCTTAACCTGAATGTGGTCTTTCTGACGACGTTGACCGCATTGATCCTGCCGGATATGATCCGCCGAAAGTTCGGGCGTATCCTCAACATCGGCTCGCTCGCAGCTTTTTAGCCCGTACCCCAAATGGCCGTTTACGGTGCCACTAAAACGTACGTCATGCACTTTACCGAAGCGCTGCACGCTGAGTTAGCCGACACAGGCGTGAGTGCTACCGTACTAAGTCCGGGTGTGACAAGGACCGGTTTTGTGGCTCGGGACAAGATGGGCAGCGCGGTCCTCGCTCAGGGTGCGTTGCAACAACCGGCAGCTGTCGCCAGGGCAGGCTACAGGGGAATGCAGAACGGACGGTTGAACGTAGTACCCGTCTGGCGGGATAAACTGCTGGATATCAGCACGGGTCTGATGCCCTCCCGACGGCTTTTATTAGCTATTTCCACCTGGGTCACCCGGCCCAGGCGATGAACTGCCTGTCTCTCTCTACTTAATTTCTTGCTAATTTTTAGTCAAACCGCCGGTTAGCGGCCAACACGTCATGGTTAAATTCATCATTCTTTTACAAAAACGTCAGGAAATGAGTCACGAGGAATTCGTCGCCTATCACAAAACCAGGCACGCTCCCCTGTTCAGTTCCCTCCCTGAAGTGCAACAATACGTACGCAAGTATGTGCAGTGTCATGTTGTATCCGCATCATTACCGGGCCTCCCACCTCCTCAATACGATGGAACAACGGAGCTTTGGTTCGATGATGTGGACGATTTTGGAAAGGTCTTCGGTTCGGAGCGGTATATGCAACTTATTCGGCCTGATGAAGAGAAATTCTTAGATCTTGGTGGTTGTGGGTTTCTGGTCTGCCAGGAGAATGTAATATTTCCAACCTGATTGACGGCCTGGAGCGGAGTGCCGTCGACAGATCGCACCCTGCCCCAGGTAGGTTTTCTACTAGGCAGCCCTTACCCATGACCGAACCCACGAAGTATCCCGCCTTTTGGCATGAGGAATGGCTGAGGAAAGCCATTGATGAGTTGGATACGTGGACGATGACTCCGGAAAAGGGGCGTCATTTGCTATACGTGAGACCGGGTCGTTGCGGGCCCGCTGAGCGCTTAACTTAGTCCAAATCGCCGTGCCTGATAGTTAATTCGATAGTTTCGGCTACAACAACCACAAATCCGGCTACGGCTGTGGGCTGGATAGGGCGGACCTTTGTCTTGACCAAAACAAACTATCACCATGATCTTAGTAACCGGAGCCACAGGCCATTTAGGCACCGCAGTCATCCAACAGCTACTGCAAAAAAATACCGGCCAGCCAGATTGCCGCCTTCGTGCGGGACGAAACCAAAGCCGCCAGCCTGATTAAACAGGGCGTGACAATAAGCGTGGGCACCTACGACGACATGAAGTCCCTTAACAACGCTATGCAGAATATCGAAACGGTCCTGTTGATTGCCGGTACGGATGAGAAAAACCGGGTTCGCCAACACCAGAATGTCGTGGATGTAGCCCGGAAAGCCCGTATTCAACGGATTGCCTACACCAGCCGGGCGCTGAAAGACCCTTCAACGCTGGTGAACCGGTTGATGGAAGGCCACTTTCAGACTGAGGAGTATATCAAAGCCAGTGGACTGCCCCATACGCTGTTTCGGAACGTCCTGTATATGGATGCTATTCAACAGTTTGTGGGTGGAGACGCCGTTTTCGAGCGAGGTATCTACGTACCGGCCGGGCAGGGTAGGGTTGCCCTGGCGCTGCGAAGTGAGATGGGCGAAGCGATAGCGAATGCCCTGGCTGAAACCGGTGAAGGCAACATAACCTACCAGTTAACGGGCTATGAGTCTTACTCTTTCTATGACGTGGCTACTGCCCTGACCAACCTGTCCGGCAAGTTAGTAACCTATACGCCAGCGGAGCCAGCCGCCTTTGAAGCACAACTAATCGGGCGCGGTTTGCCCGATGTGGTGGCCCGGCGAATCACCGGGTTTATAACCGATATCGCCAATGGCCAGGAAGACAGTATAAGCCCTGACCTAGAAAAGCTACTTGGCCGCAAGCCGACGGCACTCAAAATAGGGTTAACCGTGTTGTATAATCTGTAACATACCCCGCCTAGCTTTACATGGACTAAAGCCAGGCGACAAGCCCGTCGACTAATGCCAACCGAGCCGCTTCACCGAATCGACACTATATCCGCCTATCATCAGCCTGCCGGCCTTCCCAAACCAGTCCACCCGCTCATTAGCGTGGTCCGGTTTGACGACATCAAGCGATGGAGCTTTGAGCAGCCGAAAAGCATTGTTAACAATTTCTATTCGATTGCGTTGAAACATAATTTCAATGGTCGGCTGAAATACGGACAACAGCCGTACGATTTCAACGAAGGTAGCCCCCGGTCAAGTACTCACCGGTACGGCTGATGAGTCCCATGAGCATACGGGCTGGCTGTTGATGATTCACCCTGATTTTTTGTGGCATACCCCCTTAGCCAAAACGATCCGGCAGTACGACTACTTTGATTATTCGATTCGTGAAGCCCTGTTTTTGTCAGAAAAAGAGGAGTCAGTGATCGTCGGCGTCATCCAGCAGATTCAGCAGGAATATCAGGCTTCTATCGACAAGTTTAGTCAAAACATCATCGTCGCTCAACTCGATGTGTTGCTCAACTATGCCGACCGGTTTTATCAGCGGCAGTTTGTTACCCGCAAAATTACCAACCACAAACTTCTTGACCGATTTGAGTCCGTACTGGAGGCTTATTTTGCCAGCGATGAGTTGCTGAAAACAAGTTTACCAACGGTCGGGTACATAGCCAACCAACTCCATCTGTCGCCCACGTACCTGAGCAGTTTACTCAAGACGCTAACTGGCCGAAACACCCAACAGCATATTCATGATAAGCTCATCTCAACGGCTAAAGAAAAACTGTCGACTACTCATTCATCTGTCAGTGAGATTGCCTATGGGCTGGGTTTTGAGCACCCTCAGTCGTTCAGTAAGTTATTCAAGAATAAGACGAACTATTCGCCCGTTGAATTTCGCAACTTGTTCAATTGAGCCGTTCATTGATGTCCAAGAACTGCCGTTTGGCTACGCGACTGGCTTAGGTAAGGAAACCGCTCCTGAACCGCCCCGCCGGGTTTGGATATGCTAGTTAAGTAGTAGGTTCGGCGTAGGAAAATACCTGCCGCCCCTGAGGGTAAACGGGCATTAGGGAGAGCCAGCCGTCTGAGATTAAGCTATTCAGGTGATTTTTGCAGCACTCTAAACTCCTTCAAAAAGCCGCGTTCAGTGTGTACTGACGCGGCTTTTTGAAGGACTAGTATTATCAGTACAGCCGTTTGGACAGGAGAGTAAAAATCCAGTTTTACTCTCCTGTCCAGTCCCGACCAGAATCGGAGGTTTAAATGAACGATTTCCGAGAAGTCCCAGGATTTTATTGACATATATTTTTTACCAGCTATCAACCACAATCCATAATTTTTACCTGAACTTAAAAGATAGCAATCCGCTGGGGTTTCAATTGGGCAGTGCATTCAGTCAGATAAACTAACCCAGAGCCTTACAATGAGCAAATCAGGGGGCTCTACTCAAAATTAAGTAGAAAAACCGGGAGAAATAGAGAACTGATCCGTTTAACTAAGTAAATCAGCATCAACCTGTTCTTGCCAGTATTCTGGCCTGTGAATAACTTATGGCATCTAGCTGATTTGATCACTGTGAAATATATCTTCCTCTTTTTGGTCATACTTGCAAGCCTGTCTGTTTCAACTGGACAGCCGGATCGCCAGACCGCCGTCAAACGCCTGTATATAGCCAACGACGACCATACCGATTACATGTGGACGGCTAACGAAGCAAAGTACGACACAGCGTTTATCCAGATGCTCGACTATTACCTGCACCAGATCGATTCTACCAGGGGTAACCCGTCCGACTTTCAGGCCCGCTTCAATTGCGATGGCAGTTACTGGCTTCGGGCTTACCAGAAATACCGCTCTCCAGCTCAGTTTGACAGGCTGATTGTGGCTATTAAGTCGGGTCATATTAGCAGCCCGCTCAATACATTGGTTAACACCTACGGCGCACAACCGACTGAGGCCGTGGTTCGCGGAATGTATTATGCGGGTAGCTTGGAACGGGCGTATAAACTCCGGTTCAGGCTGGCGCAGACGATGGAAAACAATACCATTCCACTGGGATTGAGCTCACTTTGGGCGGGTTCGGGAGTCAAATACAGCTATAAAGGAATAGGGGGATATGGCAGTCAGATGACCTACGAGTACCGGGATAATCGCCGGAACCAAGTATACCGCTACGCTGGTCTGGATGGGTCAGGAGTGTTGATGAAATGGTACAACTACAACGAAAAAATAAGTGCCCCGCTCGGTGGTTATGCCGAATGTCGATTGTATCCGAAAAAAAGGCCTGCTGATGTCAGTAAAACCGAAGAAATAGGCCGTGTCATTACCAAATTGGATGCTTTATGTGACACTGTCTCTGCTAAATCAAGGTATCCATTCAACGTGGCCGGTGCTTTTGGCTATGGCTGGGACGATCTGGAAACATATGTGTCGAATCCCTTCATCCAGGCAGCCCAGAACGGTACCACGGCAAGCCGAAAAGTTCGGGTTTCCAATGAAGAAGACTTTTTTGAAGACATAGCCCGGAGCTACCCGAAACTGCCTTCCGAATCGGTGAGTTACGGGAATGAGTGGGATTTATATTGTACGTCGATGAACGAAACCACTGCTCAGGTGCGCCGTTCGACGGAAAAACTACGGGCTGCGGAAGCCCTTGCCTCGCTGGTGGCGTTGAAGAAACCAGCCTTTGCCAATCACCTCACTCCTGCGAAAGAGCTAGCCTGGGAATCGTTCGGTATGTATTGGGAACACAACTGGACCGCCGATGGACCGGTTAAAAATACGGTGCGCGCCCAATGGCAAAACAAGATTCAGCAGCAGATCTCCAGCTATGTCGATTCGCTCTTTTCGCTCTCCGCCCAAACGCTCGGTAGTCAGCTTAAAAAAGCCGCCAACACACGTTTCTACGTATTTAACCCGCTGAGCTGGACCCGAAGCGACATTGCTGATCTTGCCTACACTGGAACGTATCCGGTTCGGGTTATCAATGTTTCCACCGGCAAAGAGGTTGATAGTCAATTGGTTACAAAAGGGTGTGGTCGGTTTCTTCGTATTTACGCGCAGAACATTCCATCCGTTGGCTACAGCATCTTTGAAGTAAAGCCGGGAGAACCTGCCTCGTTACCGGTAGCTGCAAGCGTATCTGGTGAATATATTAGCAATGATCGGTACCGCATCCGGCTCAGTCGGTCAGGGGCCATTACGGAAATTTATGATAAGTGGGCTAAACGGCAGTTAGTGAAGTCAATCGACGGGAAGTACGTTAATGATCTGGGTGGGTCTGGGCGGCATTCCGCGAATATCAATGAAGGGAGCCCCGTCGTGGTGGAGAATGCGGGGTCGGTGTCCGTTACGTTGAAAGCCGTTTCGCCAGTTCCGGTACCCCATACGGTTCGGGTCACACTGTTTACCAACTCCCGGACCCGCACCGGCGGACCGGCCGGACCGCCCCGCATCGAAATTGAAGATAGTATTCAGGCCAATTTCAAGGATGTAAAAACCTGGGCGTTTTCGTTCAACCTCAATAACCCAACGACCCACCATGAAGAATTGGGCGCAATTCTGACGGCCAAAAAAGAAACACGCGGTGGACATTATGCCGCCCAGAATGCCCGGCTTGACTGGCAAACCTTCAATCACTTCGCCGATATGAGCGAGAAGCGGGGTGCCGACCAGGCGTATGGGGTCACTCTCTCAAATATAGATTGCAGCTTTTTCAAGCTGGGCAAAAGCACCGTCGATTCGCTATGGGAGCAATCGTCTCAATTGAATGCGCTGGCGGGTGGGCAGATCGATACCAAACGGGAGGATAAAGGCGTATTGGGGATTCCCGGTCAGAACGGACAAACCAGTTTTTTGTACAAATTTGCTTTAACGACGCATTCGACCGATTTTGAGCCAGTTGCCGCCATGAAGTTTTCGCTGGAACATCAGAATCCACTCGTAGCAGGGGCCATTACCGGGGAGACTGATATGTACCCATCCAAGACGTTTTCACTGCTGAACATCGGAAATCCCACACGATCTGGCGATGCGGTGCTGTTGTGGAGCCTGAAACCCAGTGAGGACGGTATAAATGAAGGACTGATTGCCCGACTTTGGAACGTAGCCAACAAACCAGCTATACCGACACTGACCACCACTTTACCCATTCGGCAGGCCTGGCAAACAACGCATATCGAAACCAACGAACGGGTATTGAAACCAGTCGGTAAGCAAGTGCAGGTCAGGTTTGCCCCGAATCAACTAAATACATACCGGCTTCAACTCGCTTACTGAAACGTACTTGAAAACGCTCGCAATAGGCATCGACATTGGTGGTACCCGAACCAAAATCGGGCTGGTCAATCTGAGCAGCGGCCAGTCGGAATGCAACCCAGTTGAATCAATACTCGTTGCGCCCACCGAAACCAAAGATAGAGATCGTTTTTTGCGAACTATTGGCGAAGCGATCAGTCAGTTAAAAGCCAAAGCTGCTGCCGAAAAAGCAGTGTTGGCAGGGGTGGGGATTGGTGTACCCGGCTTTGTCTTTGCCGACGGAACTGTGGACTCGACCTATGGTTCTCTTGAATTCATGGAAGATTACCCGCTGGCTGCTCATATTCAGCAACAGCACGATTTGCCCTGTTTGCTTGATAACGACGCGCGTGTTGTTGCGCTTGGCGAAGCGATTTACGGTCATGGGAGGGGACGGTCGGTCGGCCGCATCCCCGGTGTTCCGGTCAGCCGCGTTTTGGTACTCACTTTAGGAACGGGTTTAGGCATTGGCTTTACGGTTGACGGTAAACTGGACGGGCAACTGCCGTTTGCGCATATGGGCGGTCACATGACCATTGCCACCAACGACTTTGTTTGTTATTGTGGCAAAACGGGTTGTCTGGAATCCTTAGTATCGTCGGCGGGAGTTATTCAGATTGCCAGTCGAACTGGATGGATACAAAAATACCCTGGCTTACCGCTGACGGCTGAAACGATTTTTAACCAGAAAAAGGCTGGGAATTTCGATGCCGAAGTTATCGTAAAGGAGTATTGTGGTTACCTGAAAACGGGCATTGATAATTACGTCAACCTTTATGCTCCCGACATGATTGTGCTTGGCGGTGGTATTGCCAAAGGGTTAAAAAGCGAGCTGAGCAGGCTGCATAATCCCGTCCTGCTTAACGCCTATAAAGCGTATAAAACCACCATCCTTCTCTCGGAACTCGAAGAACAGGCCGGTATTTTGGGTAGTGCCGCGCTGTTTAATGAGCGAAAGAGGGGGTGAGAGAGCGAACTGACACCCCAAAAAATGTATGACACTTAATTCTTGTTAACGCGCCCGCTTTTCGATGGGGCGCCTGCCCTTCGCTCTTTCACTATTTATGAAACACTGGATTCTGTATTCCGTTGCTGCCGCCTTTTTCTGGGGCACCTGGGGCGTGGTAGCCAAGCTGATCTCTGACCAGGTCAGCCCGTTTACGAATCACCTGCTGTTCAGCATTGGCATGTTATTGACATTGCCGCTCGTGCTCAAAAAGCTTAGCGCAACCACGCCCAATCGAAAAGGCATTTTGTGGGGACTGGTAGCGGGTATCCTGGCTGTCATTGGCAATATCGCGGTATACCAGGCATTCACAGCCGGTGGTTTGGCCGCCATTGTTATTCCGGTTACCAATCTGTACCCGCTCGTAACGATTGCTATCGCCTTACTTGTCTTTAAGGAAAAGCTGAACTGGATCAACGGAATCGGCATTTTGATGGCAATCCCGGCGGTGCTAATGCTCTCGGGCGAATCCTTATTGTTTGATAATCCAGGGGCTTTTTTCAATAGTATTGGCCTGAACTCCGGAAACGACCGTCGGTGGCTTTTGTATTCGCTGGTGGCGTTATTCTTCTGGGGGGTGTTCAGTGCTGCCCAGAAAGAAACAACCAATTCGATTTCGGCCGAATGGTCGTACGTGAGCTTTATTGTATCATCAGTGGTGATTGCGTTCGTGTTTGTCATTTTGGGCCTGGTTAATTTGCAGTTATCAGTCAATACGTTGGGCCTGGGTTCGCTCGCTGGTATGTTGAATGGCCTGGGCGTGTTAGCCAGTTTTGCCGCCTACAGCGCCGAAGGCAAAGCGTCCAAAGTGACGACCATTGCCGGAGCGTTACAACCCGTTTTCACCATTATTTTGGCCATTATTTTACTGAACGAAAGTCTGTCGTTCATCGAATCGCTGGGCATTATGCTGGCGATCATCGGCGCACTGACCCTATCGTATGAAAAACCACCCGTAACACAACCGCTATGAACCCTATTCTGAACGAAATTCTGGAAATACCTGTCCGAGCCAATGACGTACTGAACAGTTCCACTCTTTCATTGCCATTGCGCGTACCCTACCTGGGTATGGGGTCGTCGTACTTTGCTCCACTGGCATTCAAGTACATGGGTGTTCCGATTCAGCCCGAACTGGCGTCGGAGTACGTATACTATGGGGATAAGGGACATAAAGCCCCAATGGCCGTTTTGCTGTCTCAATCGGGACGCAGTAGCGAAGTACTCTGGTGTCGGGAGTTGGTCGATCAGTACGTGGCGGTATCGAACTACACCGATAGCGACTTATGTACTGCTTCGAATGTGGCTCATGTGCTGCCCATCAGGGCGGGGAAAGAACATTACTCATCTTCCAAAACCTACGTCAATACGTTGGTGGCCTTGTTTAAAGGGTTTGGCTTCGCGCCCGAAAAAGCCGTGACCCTGATTGCCGATAACTTTGAGCAGTACCGCGAACAGGGGCACAAACTAGCCGAACAAGTGCTGGCAGTACGCAGCCAATTTCCTATTCACGGCATGTATGTGACTGGTAGCGGCCCCAATATTGGAACCGCTTATGAAGCAGCCCTGATTCTGAGCGAAAGCACGAAACTAAATTTTCACGGCCTGCCGATGGCGCAGTATGATCACGGCCCTAAAGAGACCGCCCAAAACAGCATCGTCATTCAGATTATGGCAAAGGGGCCAGCCTACGAACGAACCCAGCTGTTGTCGGATATGATCTCAAAAGCAGGTGCGCATGTATTCGCGGTTGAAGCTCCTGAGGTAAACGAACATTTCTCGATATTGAACAATATCATCCCGTTCAATTTTATGGCCTATTACATGGCCGAGAAAATGAATATCGGCGAGACGTTTGTAGTGGGAGGTAAGGTCACGGAAGCAGATTGATGGCGGTTAAATGTATCAGAACCAATTATAGGATCATGTATTAGCACGCCCGGAATATAACTAGCTAATTCGCCTGTAGATTAGCTAGCGCCTTACTGCCAATGGATTGGTCTTGTTCGAAATTGCCACCCGCGATGCCCAGACCACCTACAACTTCGTTGCCACACACGATGGGAAAGCCGCCTGGTAGGCCAGAAATGACCGGATTAGTCGTAAATGAAGCCTGAAGTAATGGGAATTTTTGCGCGATTTCGCCAATCACATGGCTGGGAAGTCTAAGTTGTGAGGATGTCACTGCCTTCTGACGACTACTTTCTAATGCAAAATAACTGCAATCTTTTTGCCGTAGTACCGCCCGGATATGCCCACCCGTATCTACAATCGTTATTGTTACGAGTACGCCTTGGGTACTGGCTTCTTGGCTAGCAGCCTTTACTACTTGGTCTATTAATTCCTGTGTCATAAGATGCCAATTGGTTCATAGCATTATTTAAGGCGCAATAGTAAGCAATGCTTACTAAATTTGTTGATAGAAAATAAGTAGGTAATGGTAGATCAACTAAAACAGCGGAATATTGCTGGACGTATACATCGCTTTTCCCGCATCCTTAGCAGTCTTAGCGAACATCGCTGGGCGTCCGATGGCTTTCCAGAAGTGCGAAATGGCCATCTGCAATTGTTAAGTAATTTAGATCCTGAGGGCACAAGGAACACTGTTCTGGCCCAACGAGCCCAGATCACTAAACAAACAATGGGTCGTTTAATTAGAGAACTATCAGAAAGCGGTTACGTCATTGTCATACCTGATCTCATTGATAGGCGAGCGCAGTATGTACAGCTAACAGAGCGAGGAAAGAAGTTTCTATCCTATCTGTCAGCAACACTCATCGAGCTCGAGACAGCCTTCAGTAATGTCGTAGGTGTTGAGAAGTGGGCGGAATTCACAGCGACCTTTCACAAACTATTAACTTTTGTTGAGTCACGCCAACAGGAATCAGGACTATAATCCGTGTGTATTACTTAGGGAGTTAAACCAAGCTCCGTAAAGTACAGCCACCTGGTTTGATAAATGGCGTAAGTACCATATCCGAACTAACGTTACAAGGCTCACTTAAAATCGTCCCTGCAACAAAAACTGGTCGGTGCGTGCAAAGAGCAGCGAATAAAAGCTGAAGTCACTTTTGTTGGTATCAATCCGCTTTTCCAGTCGTAGTACCGGGCTTCCGTGTTCTACCTGAAGTTGCCGGGCAATGGTTTGATCAGCAGCCAAAGCCTGGATTTTCTGCTCCCCCCCTGTAACAACAAGGCCATATTTTGTGCGCAACAGATCGAAAAATGAGCGATTGTCCAGTCGTTGACGCGATAAATTTGGTAAATAACGATTCGGTAAAATTAGCTTCTCGTAAAATACAGGCGTTCCATTGACCGACCGCAGCCGTTCAAGACAATGAAACGTCGCGTCCGTGTTTTCATCGGTTGGGTAAAACAACAACTCATCGGGAAAGGCACACAGGTACGGTTTGGTCAGAATCATCGTGGTGATCAATTCGGGCGAAAGCTCTTCTAAAGCCGCCGTTTTATCATCCGCACTGACGGCATGAGTTTTCAGCGACATAACGCCCAATCCTATTGGAATCGCCTGCACAATACTGCCTTTCCCCTGATGTTTCCGAATATAGCCATCCTGTACGAGCAGCGATAAGGCTTGTCGGATCGTAGGCTGCGTTAGCCGATACTGCTGTTGAAGTACACTTTCGGAAGGCAATAAATCGCCTGCCTTGAACACCCCCCGGATAATATCCTGCCGGAGCGTTTCATATAAGTACTGGTATTGAGGAATGCGGTTGGGCTGGTCAGTCATATGGCCAATAAAGATAATACATCAAGGATAAATCTTACGCTAAATCGTTAAGAACTCATAATAATGTATAAGTTAAAAAGTTGTATAAATTATTGTTAGTCAGATTTTTGGAAATAAAACTTGATACTTATTATAATAAGTTATTTGATTTTATTGGCATTGTTTATACCTTCGGCACTGTAAAAAGAAAAATAACGAATTCGATACAATGAGTCAGTGGTTAGAGCAGAAACGAATAGTTATCATTGGCGGAACAACCGGCCTGGGGCTATCGGCGGCCAAGGCCTTTGTCGAAGAAGGTGCATCGGTTATCGTAGTCGGGCGCGATGCCCAGAATGGGCGGCTGGCCGAAGCTCAATTGCGGGGTAAAGGCATTGCTATTAGCGGTGACGCCACTGACCCCACTACGGCCCAAACCGCTATCGAACGTTGTCAGGAAGCATTTGGCGGGTTCGATGGACTTTACCACGTAGCAGGAGGCAGCGGACGTCGTCAAGGCGACGGGCCGCTTCATGAGCTGAGCCTCGACGGCTGGAATTATACAGTTGAGCTGAATCTAACGTCCCTTATGCTTTCCAATCAGGCGGCTGTGCAGGCGTTTCTGGAACAGGGAACTGGGGGCACGATTCTGAACATGGGTTCGGTACTGGGCTATTCGCCATCGCCGACTTATTTCGCTACCCATGCCTATGCCGCCACTAAATCGGCAGTGATTGGATTCACAAAGTCGATTGCCGCCTATTACGCTCACAATAATATACGCATCAACGTACTGGCCCCGGCCCTGGTCGAAACGCCCATGGCACAACGGGCCGCTCAGGATGATACGATTCTCTCCTTTGTTCATACCAAACAACCGCTGGATGGTGGTCGAATTGGCCAACCCGGCGACCTCGATGGCGCTGCCGTCTACTTTCTCTCCGACGCATCCCGATTTACAACCGGGCAGGTGCTATCGGTCGATGGCGGCTGGAGCATCAGCGAGGGACAGATGTAGTTATTGGTTATTAATGATCCGGATTTTGTAACCCAATAACGAATAACCTAATAACCAACAACCAAATTGAGTCAGGCAATCGGCATAGATTTAGGCGGAACGCGCATCAAAGGCGTGTTGATCGACACCACTACTGGAGTGGTTCTTCATCAGCTAATTACCCCAACTGGCGATGGCGAAAGTGGGTATTGGCAACGAGCGGTAGCGGATACCGTTAAGGCGTTGAGACAGCAGGCTACCGAGCCGATTCTGGGTATTGGTTTGTCGGCACCTGGTTTGCCTACACCCGACAATACCGCCATTGCCTGTATGCCGGGCCGATTGCAGGGATTGGAAGGGTTCAATTGGTCGGACTTTCTGGGTAAACCCGTTCGGGTATTGAATGATGCTCATGCCGCCCTGATGGCCGAAGCACGCTTTGGTGCCCTGAAAGGGGTGCAACATGGCCTGATGCTCACCCTGGGAACCGGGGTAGGTGGCGGTCTTTTGCTGAATGGGCAGCTATATCAGGGATCCTTTCAGATGGCTGGTCACCTGGGTCATAGTACGGTGAATGCCAATAGTGTGTCTCAAGACATTACCAATATGCCTGGTAGCCTGGAAGATGCCATCGGCAACGTAACAGTCGGTAAACGCTCGTTTGGTCGCTACCAAACTACCCACGAACTGGTCGATGGCTACCGGCAGGGCGAACCACTGGCCACCCATGTCTGGCTCACATCAATCCGTCAACTGGCCGTTTCACTGGCCTCGTTCGCTAATGCGTTCTCGCCCGAAACCATCGTGCTGGGTGGCGGCATCATGCAGGCTGACAGGGCTTTGCTGGACCCGCTTCAACTCTTTTTTGACCTGTTTGAGTGGCGACCGGTTGGTAAAAAGACGATCATACGCAAAGCTTTTTTCGAGGACTGGGCTGGAGCCATTGGAGGAGCGGCCTTTCTAAACCAATAATTTATTTCTTATGAATCTTACCGCTGAGTATATTCAACGCTCCCGAGACATCTTAACCACCATCGAAGCGCAGGCGCAGGCCATTCAGCACGCTGCCGACTGGTTTAGCCAGACTATTCTGGCCGGACGCATGGTGCATCTGTTCGGTAGTGGCCATAGCCGGATTATGGTCGAGGAAATGTGGCCGCGCTACGGGTCGTTTCCGGGTTTTAATCCCATTGTTGAATTGTCGCTTTCGTTTCATAACCTGGTGGTTGGGGCCAATGGACAGCGGCAGGCCATGTTTCTGGAAAATGTACCGGGTCTGGCCCAGCGTATTCTGCGCAATTACGATCTCTCGAACCTGGATTCAGCCCTGGTCATTTCGTCCAGCGGGTGCAACGTAGTACCCATCGAAATGGCTGAACTGTTTCAGCAGCACGGCATGAAGGTGGTGGCGTTGATCACAAAACAACATGCAGAGAAGAGCATCAGCAAACGGCCCGATGGTAAAAAACTTAGCGATTTTGCGGACCTGATTCTGGATACGGGTGCCCCCGTAGGTGATGCCATGATTACCGTTTCGGGGCTCGATACACCAGTTTCACCCGGCTCAACCGTGGGTGGTGCCGTATTGGTCAACTGCATCAAAGCTGAAACCGCCCGATTGCTCACCGAGGCCGGGCGTCCGCCAAAAGTCTTGTCCGCGGCTAACGTAGTGGGTGCCGATAGAGCCGTTACGTTGTTCGAAAGTGCCTACGATGAACACGCCCACCGGCTTGCCAAACTTTACCAAAACGTCGGCATACCGTCCTACGTAAGCGAACAAGCTGATAACCTTATCTCAAAACAGCTATGATGAACCGTCGCGCATTTTTAGGAACGGCAGCCGGGTCGGTTGCCGTGGCACAGGACTGGCCGTTTGCGGTCCTGAAGCCCACACTGGGCATTCACGTTTGGGTGTTTTCGTCGGATCAGCCTAACTACGACTGTTTTTCCATTCTCGATCAGGTTTTTGCCGACACAAAATACGCCGGTTTCGATGCTGTCGAATTGATGGAGGTTAGCCTTCGGCATGACGATGCAGTCTCGAAAATTGGTGACCTGATTCAGAAAACCGGTGTATCGCTCATTGGCGCATCGTATGGTGGCGCTATGTGGAACAAGCAGAAACAGGCCGAAATCATTGACGATGCCGGGAAAGTCATTGAACGTATCGCTAAACTGAAAGGGCGAACCTTCGGCATATCGGTCGGCGATGCTAAACGCAAAAAGACCCCCGAGGAGTTTGACGTACAGGCCGAAACACTGAAAAAGATTCAGGACATCGGTAAGCAATTCAACGTTGTTCCCAACCTGCACAACCATACCTACGAAGTAGAAAATGGGCTATATGATCTGACAAATAGCCTACAACGGGTACCCGATCATAAGCTTGGTCCTGACCTCGACTGGCTGTTTCAGGCCAAGGTGGATGTGCCCACTTTTCTGAAAACCTACGCCGATAAAATCGTGTATATGCACCTGCGCGACCACCTCTGGACGGGCGTCTGGTCGGAAGCCATGGGTGAAGGAATCATGGATTTTGGAGCCATTGCCCGCCAGTTGAAACAGATTGGTTTTGCAGGTGATATGACCGTCGAACTGGCCTTCCCATATGGGTACAAGCCTACTCGCCCCATTCGCGAGAGTCTGAAAATGAGTCGCCAAGTGGTGAAAAAACAGTTTGGCGTATAATATGGCAACCGTTTTTAACCATCTCCACATTCCGTTGCTGGCCGAAACGGATATTCTGGTTATCGGCGCGGGTTCGGCGGGTTGCGTGGCGGCGCTGTCAGCAGCTTCCTGTGATCAAAACCTGTCAGTCATGCTGGTCGAGCGGTACGGCTTTCCGGGTGGCAGCTCTACCCAGATGCTCGATACATTCTACGGCTTTTTTACGCCAGGCGCTACATCCCGCAAAATCGTGGGCGGTTGGCCCGACCGCATCGTTAACGAACTGGATAAGGTGGGCGCGGTGTTTCTGCGGCCCAATACCTACGGGGCCGGAACGGGTGTCAACTATAATCCCGAACGCCTGAAACTCGTCTGGGATCAGTTTATTCAACAACAGGGTATTCGGTACCTACTTCATACCACCCTGATCGATGTAGCCACGGAAGGGGAGCAGTATGCCTGTATTTTCTGGAATAAAGGTGGTTTTCAAAAAGTACTGGCCCGCCGGGTCATCGACGCATCCGGCGATGCTGATTTCTGTCATCTGGCGGGCTTCGCTTACGAACTAGCCGGACAACATGAACCGGCCCAAAGTCTGACGACCACGTTCCGTATGAGTAATGTCGAACTGGACGAATACGAGCAGGCGGGTGGTAAAACGATGCTGGCCCGGAAAATGCAGGAGGCCGTGACCAGCGGACGGCACCCCTTACCCCGCAAAGAAGGGTCGGCCCACGAGATGAACGCCCAAAAGTGTATTTCAACGGTTGCGGTGAAAGTAGCCGGACTTTCGGCGCTGAATGCCGATGAATTGACCAACGCTGAAGTGGAAGGACGACGGCAGGCGTTTATTTATGAAGACTTTTTCCGGGATGACGTACCCGGTTATCAAAACGCCAATATCATTGGGTTGTCGCATCAGATTGGCGTTCGCGAAACCCGGCGCGTATACGGCGAACATCGCCTAACCAAAGAAGAATGCCTGGCCGGACTGCTCCCCGACGACCGTATTTTTCTCTGCGGAGCACCTATCGAAGACCACCGTCACGATGCAAACGGAGCCGACGAAACCTATTGGGAATACATTCCCGGTTTGGGGGTTTATGGCGTTCCTTATGGTACGATTGTGCCGAAAGGAAGCCAGTCGGTTTGGGTCGTAGGCCGGTGCTTTTCGGCTACGCACGATGCCCATGCGTCGTGCCGGTCGATGGCCCAAACTATGTCGATGGGGCAGGCAGCCGGTCTGGCGGCTATACAATCGCTGCGCAATGGCGAAGCAGCTAATCGGTTGAATGTGAAGCAGCTTCAACAGAATCTTCGCGAACTGGGTGCCATTCTGGACATTCCCGAAACGGTGGCCGATACGTCGCGACAGGGCTGGAAAAACAATTTTCCGGTTTCTGCCGAATGGGGACAGGAGCAACGTTCGGCCTTAACCTAACCTTCCTATGTCGTTTATTCGAACCGTTTTGGGTGACATTTCGCCCGCCCAGGCTGGCATTACCTATGCGCATGAGCATCTCATTATCGAGGAAAGTTTTCCAACGCTGGCGAATCCTGATTTCCGGCTGAACGATGTTGACAAAGTAGCCGCAGAACTCACGCAGGTGTATGCGGCTGGCGGACGAACGATGGTCGATACGATGCCCGCCAACTGTGGGCGGAACGTACTGAAACTGGCGGAGGTTTCGCGCCGAACAGGTATTCAGATTGTAGCACCAACGGGGATTCACCTAGAACAGTATTACCCACTTTCACACTGGCGGTATCAGTATTCGGAAGATCAGTTAACGCGCTTATTCATTGCCGATGTGGTCGACGGCATTGATCGCTACGATTACAATGGGCCGGTCGTCGTGCGAACTCCGCATAAAGCCGGGATGATCAAGCTGGCCACCGGCGATGACCCGATCAGCCCACATCAGGAGCTAATTTTTCGGGCGGTCGTCAATACCCACCGAGTAACAGGTGTGCCGATTTTGACCCATTCAAACGCAGGCCGTCATGCGTTGGCGCAGGCCGAGATGTTCGACAAGCTCGGTGCCGATCTGAAACACGTTGTCATCTCGCACGTAGATCGCTGTCAGGATGTAGCCTACCATCGAGAGTTGTTAAAAACGGGCGTTCGGGTTGAATTTGACAGCGCCTTTCGATGGAAAACGGGTGAAGAAAACGGGACGTATCGGTTACTTGAGCAGCTACTGCCTGATTTTCCCGACCAGATCACCGCCGGGATGGATGCCGCCCGAAATACGTACTGGCAGTCCTACGGCGGCTCGCCTGGCTTAACGTATCTGCTGACAACTTTCCGCGACGAACTCGACCAACGAGGATTGGGTGCATATTGGGACCGCCTGATGATCGGTAACCCAACTGCTTTGTACAGCTTTGCTACATCCTAACAACACAACCCCTACTCCTTTACTCGATGAATTCAAGACGTAAATTTCTCCGCCAACTAAGTAGCACCACCGCCTTACTGGCGGGTGGCGAATCACTGGTAAATGCCGAATCATTAGGCATGCGTGGTGGTTCCGGTCACCTTATAACCCCGCTAAAACCCCGTTCAGCGGCTGATACGATCAATATTGGCCTCATTGGTGCGGGCATCATCGGCCATTATGATCTCGATTGTGCGCTCAAAGTACCGGGTACGAAAGTCGTTGCCGTGGCCGATCTGTACGACCCGAGACTCGTTCGGGCGAAAGAAGTTTGGGGGAACGACATCTTCACCACCCGCGACTATCGGGAGGTGCTGGCCCGGAAAGACGTGGATGCCGTACTGATTTGCGTACCCGACCACTGGCATGACAAAATCTCGATTGCCGCTCTCCAGGCGGGCAAGCACGTCTACTGCGAAAAACCCATGGTTCACCATATCGACGAAGGAAAAGCCGTGATTGATGCCCACAAAAAATCGGGAAAAGTCTTCCAGGTGGGTAGCCAGCGGGCGAGCAGCGCGGCTGTGCTGGAAGCGAAAAAACGGTACGAAGCGGGGGATATTGGTGAACTGACATCCGTAGAAACGTTTCTGGACCGGACGGATGCGCTGGGTGCCTGGCAGTACACGCTGCCACCAAATCTAAACCCGAAAGACGTGGACTGGGATCGCTTCCTGGGCGACGCACCCAAGCGACCCTTTCAGGCCGAACGCTTTTTCCGCTGGCGCAACTACAAAGAGTACGGAACGGGTGTGGCCGGAGATTTATTTGTCCACCTGCTTACGGGCGTACACACCATTACGGGCTCGCAGGGACCAACGCGGATATTCGCCCTGGGTGATTTGAATTACTGGAAAGATGGCCGGGATGCCTACGACCTGGTTACGGCGATCATGGATTATCCAAAGACCGATAAAAATCCGTCGTTTCAGTTTACAACGCGGGTCAATCTGGCCACGGGTGCCGGGGGCGACATTCATACGCGTCTGGTCGGGACGGAAGGTGTCATTGATATTGGCTGGAATTCATTTGTGCTGAACCGGCTCAAACGGCCCAACGCGCCCATGTACAGTACCGGTTACGATGCGTTGTTCACCTATCCGCAAGCCATGCAGGCCGAGTTCATTCGTCAGTATGACCAGAAATATCCGGCGGGGCAATTTACGCGGCAAGTGCAGAACGAACCCGCTGTAACGTTCAATACACCGGCTGGCTACGACGACCGGCTGGATCACATGATTGTGTTCTTTAATGCTATTCGGGAAAACAACCCATTGCTGGTGAAAGAAGACGCCGAGTTTGGCTTGCGGGCGGCTGCGCCTTCGCTGGCAGCGAATCTGAGCGCTGAGCAGAAAAAAGTAATAAACTGGGACCCTGTAGGCATGAAACTGATTAAAACCACCTGATTATGCAACAAATTGCCATGCTCGGGGGCGGCTTCATTGGTCGCTTCTACGCCGAATCACTTCACGGGCAACGGAGCCGCGACCGGGTCATTGCCATTTATGCCCGTCGGGAAGAAACCGCCCAAAAATTTGCTGCCGACTACGGTTGTGCCATCTGGTCAACGGATATGGAAGCCGTCATTGCCCACCCCGACGTAACGATGGTGTGCATTGCCTTGCCCAATAATCTCCATGCGGCAGCCGTGTTGCTGTGCGCCAAGCATAAGAAGAACGTCGTTTGCACCAAGCCCCTCGGGCGAACCGCCGATGAAGCCCTGCACATGATGCAGGCCGTGGAAGAAGCCGGTATTTTCGGGGGCTATCTGGAAGACTTATGTTATTCGCCCAAGTTTCTGAAAGCACTGGAAAGCGTTAAAAGTGGAGCACTGGGCCGAATTCTTTGGGCTAAATCCCGCGAAGCACACCCCGGTCCGCACTCCAACTGGTTCTGGGACAAAGAGCAGGCGGGTGGCGGCTGTATGCTCGATCTGGGTTGCCATTGCGTGGAAATTGCCCGTAGTTTTATCGGAAAAGATGTTCGGCCCGTTGAGGTAATGTGCTGGGCCGCCACGCAGGTAAAGCCCATCGATGCCGAAGACCACGCCATTGCGCTGGTAAAATACGAAAACGGGGCCATCGGACAGTTCGAGGTGAGTTGGGTATTTCGGGGTGGTATGGATCTACGCGATGAGGTTATGGGTACCGAAGGCACCATCTGGATCAACAATTTTCTGCGTACCGGCTTCGAAATGTACACATCCGGCAAGGGGGCAGATTACGTAGCCGAGAAGGCTGAATCCAACTCCGGCTGGCTCTTTCCGGTTGGTGACGAGGTAAACGACTTAGGCTATAATCACATGTTTACCGACATGTTCAAATCCTGCGAGGAAGGGCGGCAACCCGCCGAAACCTTCTACGATGGCTACGTAGTAAATGCCGTTCTGGATGCCGCGTATCACTCGGCCGAGTCGAAGCAGTGGGAACAGGTTAACTTACCCGTCTGGCGCGGAAAGGAAGGTTTGTCGCAGGAGAAAACATTGACCGACTACGACGCGGATCATTACCTAATCAAAGAAGAAATCACCCACGACGGACGCCACAAGTTGATTCTGAAAGATAAAGTGAGCGGGAAAATCGTGGAGAAAGATTTGCCTTTAACTAAACCTGAAACCACATGAACTTCATAGGAAAAGCGAACCAGCAAAACACATACGACGCCATCGTCATTGGCTCGGGCATTAGTGGCGGATGGGCCGCTAAAGAGTTAACGCAGAAAGGATTACGGACGCTTGTGCTGGAGCGTGGGCGGCCGGTCGAACATGTGAAAGATTACCCAACTACGATGTCAAGCCCGTGGGAAATGGCTCACCGGGGGCGCTACCCGCTGGATGTGCTCGAAAAAAGCCCCACGCAGGCCAAAGTAGGGTATGCATTCAATGAATATTCCGGGCAGTTTTTCATCCGGGATACCGATCATCCGTATCAGCAAACCAAACCGTTTGACTGGATTCGAGGGTATCAGGTGGGTGGCAAATCGCTGTCTTGGGCTCGCTGGACGCAACGCTGGGCACCGTTCAATTTTGAGGACAATCAGAAAGACGGTCACGGTGTGGATTGGCCCATTCGGTACCCGGATTTAGCGCCCTGGTATAGTTACGTTGAAAAGTTCGCGGGAATCAGTGGCAATAAAGACGGACTGTCGACGCTGCCTGATGGCGAATTTCTGCCGCCTTTCGAGATGAACTGCATCGAAAAAAGCGTTCGCGATGCCTGGAAAACAGCCTATACAGATCGCCATCTGATCATCAGCCGCACGGCCAATCTAAGCAAAGCGCAACCCGTTCATCTGGCATTGGGCCGCGCCGATTGTCAGTCGCGCAACTGGTGTGGCCGGGGTTGTTTGTATGGCGCGTATTTCAGTAGCAACTCGGCTACGTTGCCCGCAGCCGCCAAAACCGGCAAGCTGACCATTCGCCCGTTTTCGGTGGTTCATTCGATCATTTACGATGAGTCAAAAAATAAAGCAATGGGCGTTCGGATAATCGACACCAACACGAAAGAGATGACCGAGTATTACGCCCGCATCGTTTTTGTGAATGCCGCTACGCTCAATTCCACCTTGGTTCTGCTCAATTCCACGTCAAACCGATTTCCGAATGGACTGGGAAATGACAGTGGTGCACTGGGCCATTACCTGATGGATCATAATTACCGGGGACGGGTCGCTGGCGTTTACGAAGGCAAAGATCTGGATGACAAGTACTATTACGGTCGTCGGCCAACCGGCACCTATGTTCCGCGATTCCGCAACGTACTAAATGACAGCCAAAAAGACTTTGTTCGTGGCTATGCCTACGCCTGTGGGGGAGGCCGGGCCGGTTGGGAACGGGGCAATTCGGTAGCAGATTTCGGGGCTGATTACAAGGAAGCCCTGACGCATCCGGGCGAATGGTCGTTCAGCATGACCGCCATGGGCGAAATGCTGCCTCGTTACGAAAACCATGTCAAATTGAATCAGGCCAACAAAGATCAGTGGGGTATGCCAACCCTCGATATTGATTGTGCCTGGGGAGAAAATGAAGATAAAATGACCCAGGATGCTATTGCGCAGGCTAAAGCGATGATGGAAGCCGCTGGCATTCGGGTAACAGCCACCATTGATAATCATCAGGCACCGGGTTTAGCCATTCACGAGATGGGCACGGCGCGCATGGGGCTTGACCCGAAAACGTCGGTGCTGAACAAATGGAATCAGGTACATGCTGTTAAAAACGTGTTTGTAACGGACGGTGCCAGCATGGTGTCATCAGCCTGCCAGAATCCATCGCTGACGTACATGGCGCTAACAGCGCGAGCAGCCGATTATGCCGTTCGGCAACTGAAAATGGGTAATTTGTAGTAAACTGAAATGGAATCAATCTGGTATTGAGCGGGTAAACATTGCCTAATCGTTCTGTTTCAAGCAGCGAGTAGCCTGAATGAGCCAATGGTGTTAGTAGTTCCTGAAGATTTATTTGCCGAAAAGGCGGGAAAAAGCGGAACCGGGTCTGTTTAACAAATACCCGATGATGCCTACTAACGCTTAATCATTGATAATCAATGAAATTCCTGTTCTTTTTGGCTGGCCTGGCTGGTTTGGGGCAACTCGTTGATAAAAATATAACCAGTGTTCCTGTTCGTCAGCGTGTTTCCCTGCAAACGCTTGCTGATGCTTCTCCGTTTCCCATCGGCTTTGCCATTAGTCCGGCTAGAATCCTGAGTAACGCACCATACCGGCAAACGGTCATTCAGGAAGCCACTAGCATTACCGCCGATGTAGCTATGAAACCCAGTCGGATTAGTCCGCAGAAAGGCGTTTATAATTTCGATGTGGCTGATCAGTTAATCGAGTTTGCCCGTTCGCAAAAGAAAAGAGTTCACGGTCATACGCTCGTGTGGTATATCGACACCAGCCCAAACTGGCTCAAGCAAATTCGCGATTCTACCGAGCTGGAAACGACGCTACAAACCTACATCCAAACTGTTGGTACCCATTTCAAAGGCAAGGTAGCTTCCTGGGATGTAGTCAATGAAGCGGTTGACAATCAGGGCATCATTCGAAAAGATTCGCTCAATATGGTTGGTAAAACACTGTTCAATGTCGGGAAGGTTCTGGGCCATGACTACGTGGCCCGGATGTTTCAGTATGCGCACAAGGCCGATCCTGATGCCCGGTTATTTTACAACGATTACGGACAGGAAACGCGTCCCGCTAAACTGGCCGCGATTGTGAACATGGCCGCCGATTTCAAACGGCGGGGTGTTCCGATTCATGGGCTGGGCCTCCAAATGCACATCAGTATCAACACACCCAATGAAGGCATTGAAAAAGCTATCCAAAAGCTGGCCGAAACAGGGCTGCTGATTCATATTTCGGAGCTGGACATTGCCGTGAATCCTGGGAAGAAGAAAGACTTTTTAATGACGCAAGAACTGCTGGAGAAACAGTATCATAAGTACAAATTCGTGGTGAGTACCTACAAAAAACTAGTTCCGGCCAGCCAGCAGTTTGGTATCACACTATGGGGCGTCGATGATGGTACGTCCTGGATTCCGAGCTTTTGTCAGTGTGAAGATGCTGCTTTACCATTCGATGCAAACTTTGGGAAAAAGCGGGCGTATCAGGGGTTTTTGGATGGACTCAGGTGAGTGAAGTGAATTGGGTAATCGTTCGAAAAACAGCACCTGAAATCATCAAAAGGCGGATCGGTCGGTTGCGGTGCCTATGAAGCTCAATAACCGGTTTGCGCCCTCATACTGTACAATCGTGCATATTTTTTATGAAAAATCACAACGTATTGATCCCGGTGGTTGCCTTTTTGTTTAGTTGCCAGGCCTTTGCCCAGACCTACGATATTCGTGATTTTAGGGTTAAAACCGACAGTACTTTTCTGAACACAAAAGCCATTCAAGCGGCTATTAACCAGTGTTACAGCAAAGGTGGAGGTGAGGTACTGGTGCCTGCCGGAACGTATTACACCGGCACGATCTTCCTGAAATCAAACGTGTATCTGCACCTGTCGGCAGGGGCGGTTTTACAGGGAAGCTACAACCCGGCCAATTATCCTGAGCACAATATATTGTCTGCTAAAAAATTCGGCACGATCACGCATAACGGCCTGTATCTGGACTATATGAAAGCGCTGGTCATTGCTGATGGGGCAAACCATACCGGAATTATTGGGCTGGGTACATTGAAAGGCCCCGGCGAAGGGAAGGCGTTTCAACTGGGTCTCAACAAAGACGGTAAGCCTAAAAACATCTTTTTTATCGGCTGCCAGGATGTGCTGCTGGAAGGCATCAGCATCCTCAACTCGGCCCAGGTAACGGTGTCCATATCGGGTTGTGAGCGAGTCACCATCAATAAAATCTACCTCCGAAGCTGGGTAAACTGGAATTGCGACGGACTGGACATTGATGGGAAAGACGTTATCATTTCCAACTGTCGCATCGACTCGGAAGATGACGCCCTCTGCTTTAAAAGCGAATACCTCGATAAATTCTGCGAAAACATAACGGTCACTAACTGTGTGCTGTCGAGCATCTGCAATGGGATTAAATTCGGTACCGGCTCGCGTACGGGCTTCCGGAATATTACTGTCAGCAATTGTGTGATTAAAAAAGGGTCGGTAAATGGGTATCGGCACTGGCCCATGCCGCCGAACATCGTGTATACCCCCGAAGAAACGAGTGTCAATACTGGTATTGTCATTCTGGGTGTCGATGGAGGAGTCGTGGAGAATATCAATATCTCAGACATCATCATGACGGATGTTTTGAGCCCGATTTTTATCCGGGTAGGCAAGCGGTTTCTGAATCCGGATAAAAAGCCGTCGGTGATGCGGCACATCAATATCCAGAACATCAGGGCCGAAACCCGGAGTGTTATCCCAACCATTATTGCCGGTTTGGAAGAAAGTCCGGCCGAAGATATCCGGCTCGCCAATATTCGGATTACGGTGCCCAAGGGCGTTTCTACTGATTCACTCAAGACGTTTCCGGCGATCATTCGCGAAGATGTAAAAGGGTATCCGGAGAACAGGCTGACATTCGGGACAAAGCTGCCTGCAAGTGCTTTTTACATCAGACATGTAAACGGGTTAGTCCTTGATGACGTGACAGTTACGTACAACGAATCCGATGCCCGCCCCGCTTTTTATGTGGACGATGCGCGGGGCATAAAACTAAAAAACGTGTTCATCGGCGATAAGAAGATGGCGAAAACAGACGCGATGCTTGTACAGAAGAACAGCGAGCGGATTGAGGTATTGAATTGATAAATCCTGTCAGAAAAGAAGTAACGAGAATCGCTATGCTCAGAAAGGGAGCCGTCTGTTTATTATTCTTATGTTGCTGGACGGGAAATGCGTTCGGACAAAACAGAAATACCCTTTCTGAAAAGTACTACCAACTGATTGAAGCACCCACGGCACCGGATAAATGGGATGCGTGGCGCTCCGAATTACGTGCCTGGAAAGATTCGACCCTTAAATCTCTACATTACAAAGGCGAGAACTATCGTCAACCCAACTACAAATGGTCGTCGAGTGCTTATGCTACGTTTTTCCTAATGGCCAACGAAACGACCCTTTATGATAAAAACGGGACGTATGCTATCCGAAATTGCCTGAAAAAATACGAGGCTAACTACGGTGGTGTCGACGTAGTGGTTTTGTGGCCGACCTACCCACAACTGGGCTTCGATAACCGGACCCAATACTCGTTTTATCGAAATCTGCCGGGAGGTGTTGCGGGACTCAAACAGGTATGCAATGAGCTGCATCAACTCGGAAAAAAACTGATGATCGCCTACAATCCCTGGGACAACATTGCCAGGAATCAGGGTAAAACGGATGAAGACGAACTGCTTGATCTGCTAACCGAAACGGGTGCCGACGGGGTGTATCTGGATACGATTTCAAACATTGATGGCTTTTTTCAGAAAATGCAGAAGGCCAATGCCGGGGCGGTTTTTCAATCGGAAATTCCAATCCGGCCGGAAGTACTAAACCAGGTCCATCAATCGTGGCTGGAAGTGGGCTGGAATGAGAAATACAAAAACCTTGAGTTTGGCGAAGTGCCGGTACTGGTACGCAATCGGTGGTTGGAACAGCGGCACATGATCTACCGGCTTTCGCGCTTCAGCCACGAACAGTCGACATTGCTCCAAAATGCCTGGATCAACGGCTGCGGAATCGTGATCTGGGAAAATGTTTTCGGCACCGTTAACGAAGTCAATCCGCGAGATCGGTCGCTGTTGCGAGCCATGTTACCCATTCAACGGCGCTATACCCAATTTTTTACAGAAGGCACCTGGACACCCCTGTTCCCGATTCAGCTAAACCGCGTGTTCGCGAGTCGCTGGCAGCTGGGTAAAAGCACATTATGGACAATCGTGAACCGCCAGGAGCAATGGACAACGGGCAAACTTTTTGAGCAGGACGATGTACCTGGCGTTCGCTATTTCGACCTGATGGCGGGGAAAGAACTAAAACCAAGCCGCGCCAATGGAAAGGTGAGTTTGTACGCCGAGTATGGCCCCAAAGCCATCGGATGCATTCTGGCCGTTGACGAGTCGGAGCTAACCGACGACTTAATGGCCTTTCTGAAAAAGCAGGCTGAGATCCACAAACAAGCCGATTATAGCACAACGTTTTACCTGCCCAAACTCCGCCTAAAGCCGGTTTCGGCTACCCAACCATACGCAAAAGGCAAATTGCCTAAAGGCATGGTAAATATTCCAGTTGCGCCGGATTCGGTACGTATGCTGTTCAGTTTCCGGCAGCGGGAGTGCGGCTTTTATCCGATTGGTAACTTTGTAGACTATTCCTACAGCCAGGCTCGCAACGAAATAACAACCGGCGTTGTGACCGTAAAACTCAAGCCGTTTGCCATGGATGAAACCGTTGTGACGAATGCACAATTCGCGCAGTTTCTACAAGCCAGTCACTATCAACCGAGGCACCCCGAAAACTTCCTCAGGCATTGGGTAAATAACACTTCGCCCGCTGGTCAGGAAAATTATCCGGTGGTCTGGGTGGCGCTGGACGATGCCCGTGCCTACGCCAAATGGGCCGGAAAGCGACTACCTACCGAAGCCGAATGGCAATGGGCTGCCCAGAACGGACCCGCTCAGAGTCGATACCCCTGGGGTAATGCCTTCGATTCGACCGTAGTGAATACGGGTCAGTGGGCAGGCGCAACGGCCGTCAATCGCTTCGACAAAGGCCGGACAAAACAAGGGTTGTACGACATGAGCGGCAACGTATGGCAACTGACCGAAAGCGAGCGAACCGACGGTTACAACCGATTCTGCATTTTACGCGGAGGGGCCTGGTACGTGAATCGAGCCTCGGAGTGGTACGCCGATCAGGGCGCACAGGATACCAGCTTTGGTGCCAAATACCTGCTAACCTGGCCGGGCCTGGATCGCTGTGCCACGGTGGGTTTTCGATGCGTGGTGGATAGTCAATAAACGAAGCTGAGAGTATGAAAATTTTACGTATCTATTTGTGTATCAGTATAGCTTTGGTTACGCTATTCTTCGGAAATCAGGTTTTGGCCAGGCAGTATTTTGTCAACAGTGTTTCCGGCAACGATGCTAACTCCGGAATCGAACCAGGCAAGCCTTGGAAATCCCTTGCCCCTGTTCACGCAAAAAACTTTATGCCCGGCGACACCGTCAACTTTATAGGCGGGTTGAGTTGGGACACCGGACTGGTCATCAACGATAGTGGAACTCCTCAAAAGCCCATCGTTTTTCGGGCGATGGGAGAGGGGGCAAAACCCGCGTTCAGTCATCCGGGCAATATGGCAAAAGCTATCAACGTCACCGCTGCCTGGGTAATAGTGGACGGTTTTTTTGCCAAAGATGCCCACCTCGCCGGGATCTATCTGGCCAAAGGAGCCGACCACAATATCATCCGAAACTGTGAAATCGAAAACTGCGGGGGCGGTATTATGGTGCACAGTAGCTATAACCTCATTAGCCAGAACTACGCCCACGACCTGATTATGGTCAAAAACACGCAGGGCGGTGATGATGACTATGATGCCGTAGCGTATTGGGTATTTGCTCCCCATAACGAAATCGCCTACAATCGGGTAGTGCGGTGCCGGGCGAAAAGTTATGATTATGGGGCCGATGGTGGCTTTTTTGAGGTCTATACCAATGGTGACAGTACCTATTTACACCACAACTATGCCGAAGACTGTAACGGCTTTTTGGAGATAGGCGGTGGGTCAGCGCGCGACATTCTTGTGGCACATAATGTCTCCATAGAGAATGGCGAATGGACCTTTCATCTCACCGGAAAGTTCCGGGCTGACATTCATAATTTTCGGATGGAACAAAACACGATCATCTCCAGAAAAGGCACCATATGGAATAATCTATTAGGGATAGGGAAAGGCGATGATGCGGCCAATTCGCTGATTTTTAGCGATAATCTTGTCGTTTTGGGTGGAGAAGCCACCGAAAAAGTAGCGCGACACGGCAACTTTATCCACCACGACAATACCTATTTCCTGCTCGATGGTGCCCAGCTCGGTTTTGCAGCGGCTGATGGAGAACAAATCAATGTGTCTCGCTAACGAAAAACCTACTAAGTCCGCTTAATCACCAATGGCGCATAAGTGTCATTCGATTACATATCAACCTGAATGATAAGCTCAATAAGTCGTTAATCGTCATGAAAACAAGCATTCTATTAATACTCATCTTCTCCATAAATACGTTCGTTTCTGCCGCTATCTGGCATGTTTCCGGTACGGGAAATGATGCAAGTGATGGCAAAACACCTGAAACCGCCTTTCGAAATCTGCAAAAAGCCGCCGACCTGGTCCAACCCGGCGATGTGGTGCTGATTGGCAACGGTACATACACCAATGCCGATAAAGGCAATGGTAGCGCTGTACTTAATATCACACGCTCCGGTACATCTGCCGCCTGGATTACATGGAAAGCCCGCCCGGGGCATCATCCCGAAATTAGACCGGGCGGTTGGGCAGGTATTCAAATTTCGGGGTCATACAACGTCATAGATGGATTGAGCGTCATTGGCAACAATGATTCCATTGTATTGCTGAAAGCGCAGGAAGATGGTAAAAAACCGACGCCCAACCCTTATTATAACACAAACGGGATTTTCTTCAATGGTCGGGGTAAGAAAGCAGATGAAAAACCGCACCACCTGGTTATTCGCAATTGCATAGTTGGTAAGTGCGCGGGCGGTGGCATTGTGGGTATCGAAATCGACTATTTCACCGTTGAGGATAGTAAGGTTTTTGAAAATGCCTGGTTTATGCGCTATGGCGGCTCTGGCATAACAACGCTGAACAATTGGGCCTACGATGATGAGCCGGGTTACCATATCGTGATCCAGCGCAATTTTGTCTGGAATAATAAAACGCTGGTTGCCTGGGAGAAAATTGGTAAACTGAGCGACGGGAATGGTATTATTCTCGACGTAACCGACCAGGAACAGGGGCAGGGAGCTACCAATCCCAACGCCGATGTGGTCGTGAAGCCAGCCACGAGTCAAACGGCTGTTGCGGCAACTACTGTTGGGGCGCCAACAGCAACAGAAAAACCAAAGCGGCCTGAGTGGAAAGGGCGGGCACTGATTGCCAATAATGTGAGTTGTTTCAATGGTGGCTCGGGGATTCACACCTTCCGTACAAAGCACGTCGATATTATCAATAATACGACCTATTGGAATGGCGGGATTGTAGGGTATCAGGAACTGTTCCCAAATCGATCAGACGATGTGGTTATTCTGAATAACATCATTGTGCCCCGGCCGGGGGGCGCCGTAACCTCCAACAACCACAACACCAGCATTCGGTGGGATTATAATATGTATCCGACCGCTCAGACTGTTTTTGCCGGGGCTAACGATATTGTGGCTGACCCCAGCTTTATCAATATTGGACCGGATCCAACAAAAGGGAATTTCCGACTGGCTAAAAGTAGCCGTGCCGTCAATTCAGGAAGTAGTAATGTTCCACTGTCCACTGATATTCTGGGTAAGGTCCGCCCCAAAAATGCCGGACGGGATCGGGGGGCGTTTGAACAGTAAAAACAGATCAACTCATTCCGTACCTAAATTACTTATCGCTCGTGAAAAAAAACCTCCTTGCTTTCGTTATCCTCCTCAGCTTTGGTGTTGCCCAGGCGCAGAAAAAGGTTTTCCCGCAAACGCCCGGCATGGTGTCGTACACCTACCGGAACAGCTTTGCTAAAAACGTACCGGCCACGCTCGATACCATCAAGGCGTTGGAAATTACCGATATAGAGTTTTCCAACCTTTTTGGCAAAACAGCCGCCGAATTGCGTAAACTCCTTGATGAACGCGGCATGAAATGCTCCTCGTTTGGCGTGGGTTATCCTGATTTGCAAAACAAGCTGGGCGAGGTTGGTCAGAATGCCAAAACGCTGGGTGCGCAGTTTGTTCGGGTGGCATGGGTGCCGCACAAAGGGCCGTTTACGCTCGATCTGGCCAGGCAAACGGTGGCAGACTTTAACAACTTTGGGAAGCAGTTGAAAGACCAGTTTGGCCTTACATTCTGCTACCATAACCACGGATACGAGTTTGAGAAATACGAGGATGGCACGCTGTTCGATTACATCGTTCAACATACCGACCCGCAGTACGTTAGTTTCGAACTGGATATTCTCTGGACCTTTTTCCCCGGTGCCGACCCCGCTGCGCTGATCAAAAAATACCCCAAACGCTTTAAACTGATGCACCTAAAAGATCTGCGAAAAGGGGTTGTCGGCAATTTGTCGGGAGGAACGCCGGTAGAGAACGACGTAGCGCTGGGAACTGGTCAGCTCGATCTGCCCGCTATTTTGAAAGCTGCCCAAAAGTCGTCCATTGCCCATTTTTATATTGAAGACGAAAGCCCAAGCTATGCCACGCAGGTGCCGCAAACGATAGGGTATCTGAAAAATCTGAACAACTAACGTTCGACGACAACCCGAAGGTACCCATGTCGATAAAACTTTATGCGCCCCATTGGGGAAATACGTTGCCGTTTGAGCTATTCTGCCAGAACGTGAAAGATGCTGGCTACGATGGGGTCGAAATGGCATTACCCCTCGAAGCCGATGAAAGCCAGGAAATCGTGGCTACGCTTAAAGACTACGACCTCGAATTGATTGGCCAATACTGGCAATCATTTGAGAGTAATCTGGATGAACACAGCCGGAACTACGAAAAATACCTCCGTCATCTGATTGCGGCCCAGCCCGTTTTTATCAATTGCCAGACCGGTAAGGATTTCTTTACCTTCGAGCAGAATAGACACCTTTTCGAGCTGGCTGCCCGGATTTCGGAAGAAACGGGCGTCCGAATCATCCACGAAACCCACCGGGGGAAGTCACTCTTTGCTGCTCATATCGCCGAGGATTATTTCACCAGAATTCCCGATCTCCGCATTTGCCTGGATATTTCGCACTGGTGCAACGTCCATGAATCGCTGCTCGAAAACCAGACCGAAGCGGTGAATCTAGCTATTTCCCGCGCTGACCATATTCATAGTCGGGTAGGGCATCCCGAAGGGCCGCAGGTCAATGACCCCCGTGCGCCGGAATGGGAGCTTACCCTTAACACGCATCTGGCGTGGTGGGACAAAATCGTGGAAACGCATCGGGCAAACGGAACGCAACTGACTATTAACACTGAATTTGGCCCGGCCACCTATATGCCTGCAATGCCGTACACCCTGTTGCCAATCGGTAATCAATGGGAAATCAATGTGTTTATGATGAATCTCTTAAAGCAGCGCTACGCCTGAATTTTCTGACGGGTTTATCCTGTCGAAAAATCTCGGCGAGTCAACCCGTGAACGAATCCTGCTCAATGAAACGAACCTTACTTTTTATTACGCTCCCATTTTGCCTGATTCTGTCGAGTCGGATAAACGCTCAATCGCTACAAAGCTGCCGGGCTAGCCTACGTAACGATACGTTGGTGCTCGAAAACGACTTAATTGCCCGGCGATTCCGTTGGAACAATGGTCAATTGATCACACTAAACCTGACTGATAAAAAACGGAAACAGACCTTGGAATGGGTCAGCAAGGACCCGGACTGTGCCTTTCCCGGCCATACAAGCCCATCAGGCAAAGGTGAGTTGGTAACTAGGCAGATCCAGCAGCAGCCAAATCAGGCCGATCACCTGGAAGTTAGCGTAACCACCCGGCTCGGTACATTGGAGGTTCGACGGGTATTCCGCATTTATCCTAGTATCGCCACGCTAAGCTGCACGTTTTATCTGCGCGGCAAAGCCTCGCCCGAGTGGCAACAGGCAGCAGGTCAGTCGGCGGCCGGGCTGGATTTCAGGAACATCGAGTCACAGGCCGACCTGAACAAACGGACAGGTGCCTTACCTTCCATGGATAAGCTGGCACTGGCGGGCAATCACTGGCGAGTGCGGGCCATAGAATTTGCCGACATGACCGACCGCAACAATACGCTGGTTACCGAAGTGCCCTATAACCTCTACCGCCAGCCGGGTTTTCTGAAGGGAAATGTGCTCTGGCTGACAGATGGACTTTCCGGTTCGTCGTTGTTTATCCTGAAAGAATCACCCGTTTCCGTTATTCAACTGGCTAGTCCGGGTTTCGATTTTCTGGTGAAGAATGGCAGTGTTCAAACCGTGGGCGCTGGTATCCTACCAACAGACATATCAGAAAAGGACTGGGTGCGGGGCTATGGCTACACACTTGGGTTAGGGGGTTCGTCGGAACTGGACGGGTTGCTTACCTTCCGTAGCTACCAGGATGCCAACCGCCCCCGCCGGGCTGACCGCGACGAGATGATCATGATGAACACCTGGGGCGACCGTAACAAAGACACGAAAATTAAGGAGCAGTTTATTATTACCGAATTGCAGAAAGCGGCCCAGTTGGGCGTTTCCCGTTTTCAGATCGACGACGGCTGGGAACTTGGCAAGTCGATGAATTCAGCGACGCCGGGTGGCAGCAGTGAGGCAATCTGGAAAAATCCGAAGTACTGGACACCCGATCCTGAACGGTTTCCCAATGGCCTGAAACCCGTGATCGACGCAGCTAAAAAATTGAACATTGAGTTGGGTTTGTGGTTCAGTCCCAGTGTCGACAGTAGTTTCAACCATTGGGCTAAAGACGCGAAAACGCTCATTGGGCTATATACCCAATACGGTATTCGCACCTTTAAAATCGATCTCGTTCAGATCAACGACAAAACGGCCGAAGTTAACTTCCGCAAATTTCTCGATACCGTGCTGGCGGCTACCAACTACGAGGTGATCTTCAACATGGACGTCACGGCGGGCCGACGTAATGGGTATCACTTTATGAATGAATACGGCAACCTGTTTCTGGAAAACCGCTACACCGACTGGACCAACTACTATCCCTATTGGACGCTCCGCAACCTCTGGAATCTGTCGAAATATGTACCGCCCCAGAATCTTCAAATCGAGTTTCTGAACAAGTGGCGAAACGCCGATAAGTACCCCGTCGGCGACCGGTTTGCTCCGGCCAATTATTCGTTCGATTACCTGTTTGCCATTACCATGATGGCGCAGCCATTAGCTTGGTTCGAGGCTACGGGTTTGCCTGACGAAGCCTTCCAGACAACTAAACTCATCCAGAAGTACCGAATAAACCAGACGCAGATGCATGCGGGGCAGATCCTCCCCATTGGCGACGAACCCAGCGGGAAAGGCTGGACAGGCTTTCAATCAATTGTTACGGACAGGGAAGGCTTTCTGCTGATTTTTCGGGAGGATACGCCCGATGGGCAACAGGCGATTCATACTTGGTTGCCCGCTGGTAAACGAGTGAGCTTACAACCAGTGGCCGGAGCTGGGAAAGCGGCTGAGGGCATGATATCGAAGGAAGGCCGACTATCCATTACATTGCCAACGGCTAACAGTTTTGGGTTGTATCGGTATAAGGTGTTGAACTAAATCCTTCGTTGAATACCTTCACTCTTCCTGTAGTCGGCGGGCGAAACCCCCATTTGTTTTTTGAATAACCTCGAAAAGTAGAATGGATCATCAATGCCTAATTGAGAGGCTACCTCATTAATGCGCAGATCGCTGAAATGAAGTAACTGGCAAGCTTTCTGGATACGCAGGTGGTTGAAGTACTCAATGGGGGCATAACCGGTATCCTGCTTGAATCTGCGGGAGAAAAAGGACGTGGATAGATTGATAGATTGGGCAATATTGTCCAGTGTGATGGCTTTTGTCAGGTTTGCCTGCATGTACAGAATGGCCTTGTTGGTTGGCGTAGTGGTTCCACTGGCAACGATTTCCTTCTGAAAGTTTTCGGGCAGAATGAACGAGGCTAGAAAAAACGGAAGGGTTAAGTTGGCAAACAACAGATTCGAAGTGCTGTAACCTTTTAAAAACGTATCGAACATCCGGTCAAACAGGGCAATCCGCTCCTCTGAATAAGGAACTCTAATGGCTTGTGTCCCACCACTTGGTTCATTCATAATGGCACTTATTGATTCATGGCAAAGGGTGCCGCTAAAGTGGAACCAGTGAATTGTCCAGGGGTTTTCGGCATCAGCACCGTAGGAATGTGGCGTTCCGGGAGCAATAGCGAAAACTTCCCCCGCCTGTATAGCGAGCCGGACTTTCCCCAGTTGTAGCCAGCCCTGTCCATCGGTGCAATACAGAAGAATGACCTGCGAAATCCCTGTTGGGCGCTGGTAATAGTGGTACAGCGCTTTCGGGTAAAAACCCATCCGGGTAATGAACAGACTGCTGATCAACGGCATCGACAAACATTTGTCAACGGTTTCTTTAGGAATCTCAATGATTCGCTCCCCGGCAAATCCGCGGCTTTTACGGGTTAATGGGCTCATCTGATTGTGCTTAATCGCTAAAACAGCCTAAAGATAGAATAATCCATGTTTAGGCTAAAATACTTCATCTGTGTCTTCTTGGAAAAACCGAATTTTGTTAGCGTTAAATGCAATTAGATACCTCGGCATTGTAGACTCTTGCCAGGCATTTAAAGCTCTCTTTTATGAAGAAAATTCTTTATCCGTTTTGGCAGAATTATTGGATGCTGGCTTTGGTGTTAGTGATGTCTATCGCTACTTCTAGGGGCCAAGGGCAGAAACCGCCCTTGGCCAAATGG
Source organism: Spirosoma flavum (assembly GCF_042686045.1). Classification (NCBI taxonomy): domain Bacteria; kingdom Pseudomonadati; phylum Bacteroidota; class Cytophagia; order Cytophagales; family Cytophagaceae; genus Spirosoma; species Spirosoma flavum. Next base: position 40,803 of record NZ_JBHUOM010000006.1, on the reverse strand, counting down.
ACCGATTCAGAGCTTGTCCTGACTAACGGTATCGTTCAGCGAACCATCAAACTGCCTGGGTCGGAGGGTCATTTTCTGACGACCGAATACAAACCCGTTGTTGGCGAATTCAGGTATTTTCAGAAATCGAACCCCGATTTTCAGTTTGAGATAAATGACAACGTGTATAGCGGCTCTGGCGACTGGAAGCTGGTGAAAACGGAGAAAATTACCGATGCCAAACAGGGTGATGGAGCTGCTGTGACCCTACAGAGCAACGACGGGAAAATCGAACTTACGGTTAACTTTTTACTGTATCCCAACTTACCCGTTATCCGCAAAAGCTTAACTGTTAAAAACCTGACCAGCGAACCGGTTCGGCTGGAATCGGTTGATGTCGAGAAGTTTATTGCGACACCTTACAACGCCACTACGTTTAGCTGGATTTGTCACGATTATGGTCGACGAAGGTCCATTGGCCCTTATAATGGGAACTTTCAGGATGCCTTGCTCACGGTTCACAACAGCGACTGGCAGCAGGGCATTGTCATTGGAAATGAGGCTGCCGGTGTTGTTAAACATACATCGGTCTTTTGGGATGAACCCGCCATTCTCAGCGGACTAACACACAAGGATGCACGCTTCCCGTTTCGGAAATACATCCCGGCAGGCGAGTCGTTCACAACCCCGCAGGTATTCACGATGGTGTACAACAACCACAAAGACCCCGACGAAATACTGAACACGGCTGTTCCGGATTTTGTGCGTAAACATATGGGTATCCGCCTGTCTGAACTCTCGCAGAAACCCACGTTCGTTTACAATACCTGGGTGCCTTTTCGCAAGAATATTAACGAAAAGCTGATTATGGAGCTGGCCAAAGCGGCTGCCGATGCCGGGATGAAAGAGTTTATCATCGACGATGGCTGGGCAGACAATTATGGCGACTGGATTATCGATACCAAAAAATTCCCCAATGGCCTGAAACCCGTTTTCGACTACATCAAATCGTTGGGCATGAAGCCAGGTTTGTGGGTTAGCGTGGGCAGTGCCTCCCCGGATAGCAAAGTCTACAAAGCTCACCCGGACTGGTTCGTGCTGGACGCCAACCAGCAACCCGCCAACCTCCACGAAGATGACCTGAAAATGCGCACGGCCTGTTTTGGCACCCCATGGCGGGGCTATATCAAGGATATACTGCTGAAAATAGCCCTTGAGTATGGACTGGAATACTTGAAACTGGACTTTACGGTGGTCACCAGCACGTACCGGTTTGGTAACAAGGTGACGGGTTGCTACGCTACCAACCACAAAGGGCATACCGATCATCATGAATCCTTATCCACCAATTACGAGGCCGTTTGGAAGCTGTTCGACGAGTTGCATGCCGCCAAGCCCACGCTGTTTATCGACTGTACGTTCGAAACGATGGGCGGATTGCAGTTGATTGATTACGCCATGCTAAAACATGCCGAAGGCAACTGGCTGTCTAATTTCTACGGCCCACCCGATGCCAATGTCGATCTGCGCGTCAGGAATATGGCCTGGTGGCGTTCCCCCGCCATACCTGCTACGGCGCTGGTGATAGGTAATCCCGAAATGCAGGATGCCGGTTGGGAAATGCACATTAAATCACTAGCCGGTGCCTTACCCATCATGCTGGGTGACCCCCGGAAATTGTCAGCACCTGATCTGAAAAAATACAGAGCCTATGCCGATTGGCTGCAAGGGATGGAAAACAAACACCAGATCATGAGTTACCGCCAGGATCTTGCGGGATTTGGCGAGCCGATGGACGGTATGTGGGACGGCTTCCAGCGAATCAATACCGAAACGAAAGCGGGCGGAATCGTTGGTATATTCCGGCATGGCGCAACGGAAGGAAAGCGAATGGTCACCGTCCGGCAGCTTGACCCCGCCAAACGGTATCGGGTTAAAGCAATGGATGGAAAGGTAGTGGCCTCCCTGAGTGGTCAGGACCTGCAAACGACCGGATTTCCGGTAACCCTAACCGGGAAGTACGTTGGAGAGCTTTTTGAGATTAGCGCAAATTGAGGTATTTGTGAGGTCAGTTTTGAGAACCCGACACCACGGACAGAAAACAGATCAAACAAAACCTTCATAACTCAATCAACATGACAAACGACTCATTAACACCCGATCAGATCCGGCAGTATAATCAGGATGGCTACCTGATTATCAGCGGTTTTCTGAATGCCGCCGAAGTTGAAAAACTCTACCATGTAGCCATTGACGATAGTGCGATCAGCAAACATGCTATCAATGTCAACGACAGCTCGGGGAAACGGAGCATACTGTCGCTCTGGTACAAACCCGGTGACGATGTATATGGCCTGCTCACCCGTAGCCAGCAACTCGTGGAGTCAGTAGATGCCTTGCTGGATAATCCCGCTTCGGGGGTTTGCCATTTTCACTCGAAACTCATGCAGAAAGAGCCGCGCGTGGGTGGTGCCTGGGAGTGGCATCAGGATTATGGCTACTGGTATAAAAACGAATTTCTGCTGCCCGATCAGATGATGTCTGTCATGGTCGCCATTACGGATGCGAATCAGGAAAACGGCTGTTTGCAGGTGATCAAAGAGTCGCACAAAATGGGTCGGGTCGAACACGGTTTCGCGGGCGAACAGGTGGGTGCTTCACAACGCTACGTCGACCTGGCGCTGAAAACGATGGAACGCGTTTTTGTGGAGTTGAAAGCGGGCGATGTCCTGTTTTTTCACAGCAACATCCTCCACCGCTCCGAGGCCAATTTGTCTGATAAACCCCGCTGGTCGATGATTTCGTGCTACAACCGGCAGTCGAATATCGGCTATAATGAATCGTCGTCTTCGTCGGCGAGTATCACGCCCATTGATGTGGTTCCGAACGAAGCACTGCTCTCTTGGGATGCCGCCGGACTGGTTGAAGAGGGCGCTGGATTTTTGAGCAAGGAAGCTGATGTGTCGTTGAAATGAGAAGGGTTATGAGGAAGAAATGTTACACAGAGATTCACGGAGAAAAAAAGAGATACGCAGAGTTCTATTTTTTCTCAATTCTCTGTGAATCTCTCTTATCTCTGCGAATATCTGTGTCATAGTTTTTTAATTACCACCTCATGGCCGTTATTATTCAGACCAAACCCAAAATCAGCGGGATCGACGTAGCCGTCAACCGAAGTTACGTCTACCTCATCAGTGCCATTGCGGCCTTAGGGGGTGTTTTGTTCGGTTTCGATCTGGTCATCATTTCCGGCACCGTCCCATTTTTTACGAAGCACTTTCAACTGAATGAGTTTCAGACAGGCTGGGCAGTGGGTTGTATCAACCTGGGTGCCGCCATTGGGGCACTGATTGGTGGTAAACTGAGCGATACGTTAGGCCGAAAAAAGCTCCTGATGGGCTGCGCTATACTGTTTGCCCTGACCGGTGCGGGCACGGGCTGGGCTGGGAGCTTTCCGCTGTTCGTAATGTTTCGGATGTTGAGTGGCGTGGCGGTGGGGGCTGCGGCTTTGGTATGCCCGATGTACGTAGCCGAGATTTCGCCCGCGCCCATGCGGGGGCGTATGGTGTCCTTTTATCAGCTTTCTATCGTGATTGGCATTCTGCTGGCGTATTTGTCCAATTACCTGCTCCTGGATAGTGGGGTGAATAACTGGCGGTGGATGTTCTCTTCTCAATCGTTGCCTTCGTTGCTGTTCTTTTTTGGTCTGTTCTTCGTTGCCGAAAGCCCGCGCTGGCTCATCCGTAAAAAGCGGTTGCCCGAAGCCGAAACCATTCTGGCGCGAATAGGCGGGGAGACGTACGCTATTGCCGAAGCCTACCAGATCAAGGCGAGTTTCGCGCAGGAAACCAAAGAGTCTGTCCGCGATCTGTTCCGGAAAGACTTGTGGCCCATCGTCTTCATTGGTATTGTGGTGGCCGTTTTTTCGCAGGCCGTGGGTCAGAACTCCTTGTTTTCCTATGCGCCCGAGTTGTTCCGACAGGCGGGTATGGCGCAGGATTCGGCCTTTTTACAGTCGATCATTATTGGCGTCATCAACTTCATTTTTACATTCATTGCCATTGGTACGATTGATAAAATTGGTAGAAAGAAACTACTGCAATACGGGTCGATTTTGCTCTGTCTGGACGCACTGGCATTATCCGCTGCTTTTTACTGGCAGTTGCCAGGCGCGTGGGTGCTCTTTTTTGTGCTGGGGTTCATCGCCATTTATTCGGCAACGCTGGGTCCCGTTACCTGGGTGGCACTCTCCGAAATCTTTCCGAATCGTATCCGGGGTAATGCAATGGCGCTGGCAACGCTGGCCCTGTGGGTTACAAACTTCTTCACCACGGCTTCCTTCCCGGTCATGAAGCACTACTGGGGATTACCGGTAACCTTTGGCTTTCACGCCTTTTTGTGTTTTGCTTACTTTTTGTTCGTTCGAACACGTATGCCAGAAACGAAAGGAAAATCCCTGGAAGAAATAGAAGTCGAACTAACCCAATCCTAATCCGCGCGTATGTCTCCTCAACTCACCCCTGCCGAACATATTCGCCTGTGGAATGATTTTCGCGAAGGAAGTCAGGATGCTTTTTCGCAGTTGTATGAGCGCTTCTCTGCCGATCTGTACCGGTATGGCTACAACCTGATTCGCAACAAGCCGCTAGTAGAAGACTGCCTGCATGAGTTGTTTTTGCACCTGCATGAAAACCGGGCCCGGCTTGGCCCCACCGATAACATCCGGTTCTACCTCTACCGGGCGTTACGGCGTCGGTTGCTGGACACCGTGGGCCGATTGAATAAGCTGGATTCGGACGAGTATTTGTTCGATAGCGGGGAGTTTTTGATTCAGCCTTACGAGCAGAGTTTGGTCGAGGAGCAGCTCATCGAACAGCAAAAACTGCTGGTGATTGCTCAGTTGAATAAATTACCCAAGCGGCAGAAAGAGATTCTGTACCTGGTGTACATGAAAGGGCTGAGTTACCAGCAGGCGGCTGAAGTAATGGACATAACGATGAAGAGTGTTTATAACACGGTGAACGTAGCGCTAACGACCTTGCGGGCTTATGTGCGCACATCGTTTGAGCAGGGGGGCGCGTTGTGGAGCCTGCCAGGGGCCATTCTAATCTACTTCGTAAAGATTTTATTGGGATAAAGCCGGGAAAAAATAAATTGTGGTCTGTTTAACGAGTACGACCATGACGCCTATCTGATGCCAACTCCTGATTTTACTGTAGAAGACTTTTGCAAAGACCCCAATTTTATTCGCTGGGTACTTAGCCCAACTGACGAATCGAATCAGTTTTGGCAATCGTTTATGACCGATTATCCGCATAAAGTGGCCGACGTTCGGCTAGCTGTCGACTATGTCAAAACGATTCGCTTTCGTGAAATCGACCCTTCCGCACAAGATCTTGCCCAGCTTAAAAAGCGGATCTGGAACGATATTGAAAAACCGGACCACCAGATCGCCACAGTTCAGATTTTACTCTGGTATCAACGGCCCTATTGGGCTGCGGCCGCCGTTGTGTTGCTTGTTGCATCAATTGGTTTTGCCTGGTGGACCTATCAGGCCAATTCAACCCTGACGTATCAGACGGCCTACGGAAAAATTCAGGAGATCAGGCTGGCGGATGGATCGGTGGTCACGCTCAATGCCAATTCCAGGCTTAAAGTAGCTGATAAAATGGCTGATCGACCCGTTCGGGAGGTATGGCTGGAAGGTGAAGCTTATTTCGACATTGCTAAACGGAAGGGCGCCAAGTTCATCGTTCACACGCCGGAAGCGCAGATCGAAGTATTGGGTACCGAGTTCAACGTCAACACCCGACGCGACGAAACCCATGTCGTTTTAGAGGAAGGTAAGGTCCAGTTAAGCACAGATAATCAGTCCATGGTCGTCATGAAACCGGGTGATATGGCTACGGTATCCCCGAAAAACCGGCAGATTAAACTGAAACGCGTGCAACCTGAACTCTACGATGCTTGGAAGGAATCGTACCTTATTCTGGATGGTAAAAGCCTCCCGGAAATTATCCGTAATCTGGAAGATGCCTTTGGTGTGAAAATCAAACTCGAAGATGCCCAATTAGCGGATAAAAGACTTACCGGGAAACTACGTACCGAAGTCGCCGAAGATTGTATCGACAATTTGTCCATCATCCTGGATGCTAATGTGAAAAAAGAGGGGGATACGTACGTGTTTAAGTAATCAATTAGATGCTTAGGGAATAGTTTTAAATCGGGTGCTATATAGTCAGAGAGTTGTAGAAAACACGCGGTTTTAACGCGCAAGTCTAAGAAAATTTGTCGCATCTGTTCCTCAATACCGTGGTGTCGGGTTCTTAAACCCGACACTTTTTTATTTTAGCCAAAAGTCATGGTTCAGGTCTTCTTCTCTCGATCTCAACGATAAGAAGATTTAAAAATTAACAGAAAATAATCATAGAAAAAACGGGAAAAGCGTTACCCTCGTCTGTTTGACTACCAACACAGACCAGTTAATCACACGATCCGGTTTCATCTATGAAAAGACGTATCCTCTTTTATACAACCTTGTGGTTATCCTGCTTTTTTGGGATTCAGGAGGGAATAGCCCAATTGACATTTGCCTCCGTACACAAGCTACAGGAGGGTACTAAAGTGCAGGACACTAGCATCAGTCTTATTGCGGTGCTTAAAAAATTAGAACTGACTTACCGAACCAATTTTGTTTACCAGAAAGAACTCCTGGAAAATAAAACCTTTACGGGAGCGGTCAATGAAAACGACAAGCTGGAGCAGGTTCTTGATCGGGTACTGACGCCCTCTAATCTGCGCTTTCGTAAACTCAAAGGAGGAGGTTATACCATACTGCCTCGCAAAACAGCCAAAAACGCACCGCCCGAAACCGAGCCGTTAAAGACGTCGGCAAACCAGCTAGCTGAGTCAGAAGCCGATAAAGCGTTGGCGATGAATACGCTGGCGTCGCGAGTGGATATGCAGGCGTTTTCAACGACCAAACCCGCCGAGATTGTCATCAAGGGAAAAGTGACGGACACCGAAAAAGGTGAACCGATTCCGGGTGCCAGTATCGTGCTCAAAGGGGCAACGAAGGGGACAAATACCGATGCAAATGGCCTGTATACCATTGCCGTACCCGATCAGAATGCAGTCCTAGTGGTCAGCTTCGTAGGCTATGATAAACAGGAAGTTATCGTTGGCAACCGGACGCAGATCAACATTGCGTTGAAGCCTGATATGAAAGAGCTCAACGAAGTGGTCGTTGTAGGATTTGGCACGCAGAAGAAAGCTACGGTGACGGGTGCCATTGCGGCCATCGGCACCAAAGATTTACTCCAGTCGCCGGTGGCCAACATCAGTAACTCGCTGGTGGGTCGGATGCCGGGTCTTTTTGCGGTACAAACCAGTGGCGAACCGGGTAACAACGCATCTACCCTCCGCATTCGGGGGGTCAGTACGTTTTCGGGTGCTTCAGATCCGCTTATTCTGGTGAATGGGGTGGAGGTGAGCAACTACAACAACATCGACCCGAACGAAATTGAAAACCTGACCATCCTGAAAGATGCATCGGCCACCGCGATTTATGGGATACGGGGTGCCAATGGCGTTTTACTGATTACCACCAAGCGGGGAAAAGTAGGAAAGCCTCAGTTGAGTTATACGGCAAACGTGGCCGTAACCAGCTTTACGAACCTGCGCAAAGGCATGAACAGTTACGATTATGCCCGTTTGTATAACGAATCCTTAAAAAATGATGCCTACGTATCGGGAGCGGTTTATTTACCCAAGTTTACGGATGCCGATCTGGCCCTGTACAAATCGGGCGAAGACCCCATCTTTCACCCCAATACAGATTGGTACTCCATGGTGTTAAAACCACAGGCGCTCCAGACCCAGCATAATATCAGCATCAACGGCGGCACCGAAAAGGTTCGCTATTTCGTGTCAGCAGGGTTCTTTAGTCAGGGCGGCCAGTTCAATCACACGGATCTGATAAAAGATTACGATGCCAACCGCAAATACAAACGGTATAATTTCCGGTCGAGTTTTGATTTTGATGTGACCAAGCGACTGAAAGCTTCCATCGACCTATCCTCGCAAACCGAAAACCTCACCGGGAGCAACAACCTGAACGGTACGGCAAATAATAGTAACCGGATCATCGAAGGTATCGCCAGAGCGAATCCCTTGACATCCCCCGGCTTTATTGGTGATAAGTTTGTTAACCTGGTGGGTGTAGGAACGGCCAACAACCCACTGGCTGACCTGTTCACGGGCTATAACCGGCAATTTAAAAACTACCTGCAAGGCTCCGTTCGGTTGGATTATACCCTCGATTTTATAACCCAGGGGTTGATGGCTACAGGCATTGTCAACTACCAGAACAACAATACAGAAACGCTCGGGAGTAACCGTACCCTTGTTACGTATAATGCTGTCCGTTTGCCTGATAACAGCGTAAATTTAGTGCCCCAGGCTATTGATAATCCGTTTGGTTTCACCCAAAGCATCGGTAAAACCCGCCGGACGTATGCGCAGTTTGGCTTCGATTACAAACGGGCTTTCGGCGACCATTACGTAACGGGCTTAGTCAACTATAACCAGACCAAGTACTTTGATCCGACACTGGCCTTTCTGGTTCCCAATAGTTACCAGGGAGTTGTTGGTCGGGCGACCTATGGCTACAAAGGGCGGTATCTGGCTGAATTTACGTTTGGCTATAATGGAACGGAAAACTTCGCTCCCGGCAATCGCTTCGGCTTTTTCCCCGCTTATTCGCTGGGCTGGGTCGCTTCCGATGAACCCTTCTTTCCCAAAAATGATGTACTTACTTATTTGAAAATCAGAGGCTCGTATGGCGAGGTTGGAAATGATAAAATTGGGGGTGACCGCTTTCTGTACCGCCCGTCTGCTTACGTTATTACAACGGCATCGGGTACGGGTGGCTACTACTTCGGCGAGGTGGGCAGCACGTCTACCCGCTATAATTACTCGACAGAAGGCAAGTTAGGTAACCCGAATGTAACGTGGGAGCGGGCGATTAAGCAAAACCTGGGTGTTGAGATGTCGTTCTGGAAAAGTAAAATCAGCTTAACGGCCGATATATTCAGCGAACAGCGGAACAACATTTTAGGTAATCTGGGCACGGTTCCCGTAACGGTAGGTGCTACCCTGCCAGCCTATAACCTGGGCCGCATGAAAAACCACGGTTTCGATGCCGATATTACCTACAATGACCACGTCGGAAATGTTAATTTCTGGATCAAAGGAAACTTTACGTTTGCCCGCAACAAGATTGAGTTTCAGGACGAAATCAAACGGCCATTCTCCTACCAGTATCGTACGGGACAGCGGTTCGGTCAGTTTTACGGCTTGGTCGCCGAGGGGCTCTACAATACCTGGGCCGAAGTGAATGATGCCAACCGGCCGGTTTCGTCCTGGAACAATAACCGCCTGCAACCCGGCGATATCAAATACAAGGATACCAATGGCGATGGGATCATCAATGATGATGATCAGGTACCGATTGGCTACTCCAATTTTCCCGAAAAAATCTTTGGCATCTCGTTCGGGGGTAATTATAAAGGCTTCGACCTGTCGGTCCTGTTTCAGGGGGCTGGGAATGTATCGCTGGCCTACAACCGGCGGCAAATCCGGGGCTTCTTTGAGAATTCCGGCGCGGCTGATTACCTGATCAATAGCTGGTCGGCTGATCGGTATGAGAAAGGGTTGCCCATCCAGTTCCCCCGCCTGACGCAGGGCGATGAGAACAACCACAACAACCGGGTCTCGACCTACTGGGTACGTGATGCCAGCTATGTGCGCCTGAAAAACGTAGAAATTGGCTATAACATCCCGAAAACGTTTCTGGCCAAAATTGGGCTGAGTGGCACTCGTGTGTATGCCAATGCCAGCAACCTAATCACCTGGAGCAAGATGTTTCCGGGTGTCGACCCGGAGCTTTCGGGCACCGTACCGGGGAGTACCGCTGGCGGCATTACTAACGAAGAACCCTACCCATTGACCCGTACCATTAATTTCGGGCTTAACCTTAAATTTTAACTCACCATGAACACATTTTTCAGGGCTATACTTTGTGGTGTCCTGTGTCTGGCAGTATCCGCATGCGATAAACCAATCAGTGAATTTTTAGATAAAGCACCGGGCGTCGATGTTACGGAAAGCACTATTTTTTCTTCCAGGCCTCAGCTAGAGACGTTTATTGCAGGTACCTATCGGATTGGCCTGCACTCGATTTTTACGTACAATGATGCGAACCTGATCCCTACGTCCCGAACCTTTTGCATCAATGCGCCCATTACGGATGAGGCCGAGTGCGAAGCTACATTCATGCATCCTGAGCAGTGGAATGCAGGTAACGTTACGTCGGCAACAACCCTGGTAGCCAATGAAGATTACCGGTATTTCATTCGCTGGACGGCCATTCGGGATTGCAACATCATTCTGGAATGGCTTAATGACGTACCGAACCTCGATGAAACTTACAAAAATCAGGTTATTGGCGAGGTGAAATTCATTCGGGCGCTGAACTACTCGGAAATGCTCAAACGCTATGGCGGGGTACCCATTATCGACAAGCGGTTTCTGCTGACCGACAATTTTCGGGTGAAGCGCAATACGATTGAGGAAGTTGTGAATTTCATCGTAAAAGACTGTGATGACGCCGTAGCCAAATTACCCGCCACATATACCTCCAACTTCCGGGGGCGGGTAACCAAAACGGCTGCCCAGATGCTGAAATCCCGCACGTTGCTCTATGCTGCCAGTCCGTTGTTCAACACAGCTACGCCCTACCTGAGCTTAGGAGCCGACAACAAACTTATCTGCTATGGAAACCAGGACAACAATCGCTGGCAACTTGCCGCCGATGCAGCCAAAGCCGTGCTTGACCTGGCACCTGCCGGTAATTTCGCGCTCATTACGGATAAAGGAGTTGATAAGAATTACAAATTCGCCTGGGAGCAAAACGATAATGCCGAAATCGTGCTGGCTGAAAAAACCTATCCCAGCCGGGCACGAACGCAATTTCCCTGGTATGGGCAGCAGCCCGTTTCGATTGTAGGTGCCTGGGGGGGCATATCGGTCATTCATAATTTCGTACGGAAGTACGAAAAAAAGGATGGGACTCCCCAAACCTGGCCGGGTGGCAATGATTTAATGCAGAAATATTCGGAACTGGACCCTCGGTTTGCCCAGACGGTAGGCTACAATGGCTCCTATTACGACAAAGACGCGCCACTGCTCGAAACATTTCAGGGGGGACGTCACGCGACTGACTGCGATGGTGGAGCCTGGCTCAAGAAGTTACTGCCCGATGCGTTGTCGGCTAGTGCTGGTGCCGTACCGAATGGTATTGTTTTCCGGCTTGCCGAAGCCTATCTGAACTATGCCGAAGCCCTCAATGAAGCGCAGGGGCCAGTGCCCGCAGCCTATGATGCCGTCAATACGATTCGGCAGCGGTCGGGTATGCCCAAACTGCCGACAGGGTTGACCAAAGAGCAGTTCAGAGATCGGGTACGTAACGAACGCGACATTGAACTGGCTTTTGAAGACCACCGGCTTTATGATATTCGACGTTGGAAAATCGCTGAGAATGACGGCGTTATGCAGGGCTTATTCTATGGGCTGAAAATTACGAAAATAACGGGCAGCACCGAGTTCAAATACGAGCCTTACGTGTTCGAGACCCGCACCTTTCTGCCCAGAATGTACCTGCATCCATTCCTGAATACCGAAGTGTATAAAGGTTACCTCGTCCAGAATCCGGGCTACTAATGTATCTGTCATAACACCTATGAATCCTAAAAACTACTATACAATTGGACTGCTCGTTGTGCTGGGAGTAGTGTGTAATCTGCCTGTTTGGGCGCAGGAGGCAGGCAAAGACTCGGTAACGAATGTTACGGCTTTGAGTCGGCAATCCTATTTCAATCGAAACGTCGACCGGCCCATCGGGTACGGGCGGCAACCCGCCTGGAAAATCACCAGCGCCCTGTCGACCGTTTCGGGAAGTGACCTGCAAAAAAACTTTACGACGAACCTGTCGAACACGCTCTATGGCCGGATTCCGGGCCTTACAGTACAGCAGGGCGGGGGCGAGCCGGGCAATGATTCCCCAACGCTCATTGGGCGGGGTATCAATACGTTTGGCAACGGAGGCCGCAACCTGCTGGTCATGGTCGATGGATTCGAGAGTTCGTATGAACAGCTCGTACCGGATGAAATAGAGTCGGTGTCGCTCTTGAAAGATGCGTCGGCAACGGCGATCTATGGCCTTCGGGGTGCCAATGGGGTGCTGTTAGTTACAACCAAACGGGGCAGCGACGGCCCGCTCGTCGTGAATTTCAGCACCCAGCAGGGCTTCCATACCGCGTCGAGTCTGCCTCAGTTTCTGGGTTCGTATGACTATGCCCGCCTGTATAACGAAGGGCTCGTCAACGATGGCAAAGCGCCCCGCTATACCGATGCCGATCTGGAAGCGTATCGGACCGGTAGTGACCCGTATTTCCACCCGAACGTAAACTGGTATGATGTGGTGTTGAAGAAAACGGCACCCATTTCCAACTACAACCTGAACTTTCGGGGAGGCAACAGCACGGTGCGTTACTTCGTCTTGCTGAATGCCATCAAGAGCAACGGGCTCTACCAGAACGTGGGGAGCATGGACCCCGAAAGTGTCAACTCGAAATACGCGCGGTTCAATTTCCGGTCGAACGTCGATATAAACCTGACCAAACGCCTGTCGGCTTCGCTGACGCTGGGTGGATCGGTGGAAGACAAAGCGAATCCGGCGGCAACCACAACCGGATCGGTCTTTACGTCACTGGCAACGCTGCCGCCCAACGCTTTCCCGGTCTATAACCCCGATGGTAGTTTTGGCGGCACCAGCGCCCTGTCGAACCCACTCGCTAACCTGCTGCAAACGGGTTCCTATGCTTCCAATGGCCGCACCCTCCAGTCGACCTTGAAACTAACCGAGCAACTGGACATGATTACGCCGGGCCTGACGATATCGGCGGCTGTGTCGTTCAATAATTTTTTCAGAAGCTACTCGAATAAAACCAAAACGTATGAGCGGGCATCGGCAACGAAAACGGCTACTGGCGATACGCTCTACAGCCGATTTGGTCAGAAATCCTCCCTGCTCGGCAATGAAGACAATTCAGACCAGTGGCGGAATGTAATTTTTCAGGGTTTTCTGAATTACAACCGTTCGTTTGGGAAACACGACGTGTCGGCGCTATTGATGTACAATTCGGATAGCTATACGAACACGAACAACACCACAACGGCCGTGTTGAGCCTGCCTTACAAGCATGTGGGTGTTGGCGGACGGGCTACCTATACCTACGCGAAGACCTACGTTGGGGAGCTTTCCTTCGGCTACATGGGGTCCGAGAATTTTCCGAAGGATCGGCGCTACGGGTTCTTTCCGGCGGCCTCGGCTGGCTGGATTGCATCCAATGAGCCATTCCTCAAAAATAGTTCTTCCATTACCTACCTGAAACTTCGCGGTTCGTATGGGCTGGCCGGTAACGACCAGATTGGCGGCAACCGGTTCATGTTTCAGCAACTGTATCCATACACCGCTGCCTATTACCTGGGCACGGCCAATACGCAGGTGTTTGGTTTAGCCGAAGGCGCAGCGGCCAATACGCAACTGAGCTGGGAAAAACAGAAAACACTGAATATTGGGCTGGAACTTACGCTGGCGAAACGCCTGGATGTGGGTATTGATCTGTTCCAGAATGATCGGTATGATATTCTGGTCGCGCCCAATCGCACGGTACCGCAATACACCGGCATAACCCTGCCACTGCTGAACCAGGGCAAAGTGACCAACAAAGGGTTTGAAGCCACGATTCGCTACAGTAGTAAATCGGCGAGCCAGTTCCAGTATTTTGTGGAAACCAGTGCCTGGTATGCCCAAAACACAATCGTGTACAATGCAGAAGCTATTCGGTTGTTCGATTATCAATACACGACAGGCCAGCCCATTGGTCAGCCGTTTGGTTTGGAAGCGCTCGGTTTCTTTAAAGATCAGGCTGATATTGCGGCCAGCCCCCGGCAAATATTTGCGCCTGTACAACCCGGCGATATTAAATATAGAGATCAGAATGGCGACGGCCTTATCAACCAGAACGATACGCGCCCGATAGGTAAAACATCCATACCAACGCTTACGGTCAACCTTCATTCGAAGTTTCAGTTCCGGGGGTTTGATCTGGAATTTCTGTTTCAGGGCGTAACCGGCAGGACTGCGTACTATGGGGGGACTCAGTTTCAGGCTTTTCAAAATAACGGACAGATTGGACCCATTGCTCTGGATCGCTGGACACCCACTACGGCTGCTACTGCTACTTATCCACGCCTGTCGGCCTCCAACAACCTCAACAACTATCAATACTCTAGTTTCTGGCAGCGCGATGGCAGCTTTATCAAGTTGCGTAGTCTCGAACTGGGCTATACTCTTCCTGGCCAGCTCGTTGAGAAAATCAAGCTAATTAACGCCAGGGTCTTTATTAACGGAACCAACCTGTTTTCTCTGGATCATTTACAGGGGTATATGGACCCTGAAGTGAGTGGAATTGGCTACCCGCCCCTGCGAACAGTTAGTGCGGGTGTCAGAGTTCAGTTTTAAGGAAGGCATTTAACAAGACAAACAACATGAAATCTATTCTTTCTATCCTTTGTGTGGCTTTGGTTGTCTGGCTGAGTGGCTGTGAGAATCTGGATCGGGAACTCATCACGGATATAACCCAGCAACAGCTTATCCGGTCTTACGATTATACGCTGAACCGGGTCAACTCGCTCTATACCAATGTGCCTGCGGGTTACTTGCAAATTGATGGCGCAATGACTGCGTCGGCGACCGATGAAGCCGAACATACGCTCGAAACATCGAATGTCCAGAAATTCAATAATGGCTCCTGGAATGCCATTGACAACCCCGAAAACCTATGGCCTAATTTTTACCTAGGCATTCGGAAAGTGAACCAGTTTCTGATCGCGACTGATAGTGTCAATTTGGATCAGTATCGGCTTGACCCGGCCCCCTCTGCCCAAACTATTTACCAAAGTCGGCTGAGTGGTATTAAACGGTGGAAATACGAAGCCCGGTTTCTAAGAGCCTATTTTTACTTCGAGCTGGTCAAACGTTATGGTGGTGTACCGATTGTCACTCAGATTTATTCCGTAGAAGATAATTTTCAGGCTACAAAGCGCAATACACTGGCCGAGTGTATGCAATACATTACGTCGGAGTGCGATTCGGCGGCCAAAAATCTGCCCGTTACCTATGCGGCTACCGATTTGGGACGTGCCACAAAGGGCGCTGCTCTGGCACTAAAAAGTAGGGCGTTGCTGTATGCCGCCAGCGATTTGTTCACCACGCCTAGCTGGTCGAGTGGCTATGGCAATCCGGAACTCATTTCGCTCACCGGCGACCGGGTCGCGCGTTGGAAAGCGGCCGCCGATGCCGCCAAAGCGGTGCTTGACCTGTCGGGTACGGGCTACGCTCTGAATACCAACTACCGAAATCTGTTCATTACCAATAGCTATACCTTACCGGAAATTATTTATTCCCGACGAAATTCAGCGTCTAACGAGTTCGAAAAAGCAAACTACCCCATTGGGTATGATCTGGGCAACAGTGGCACAACGCCCTCCCAAAATCTGGTCGATGCCTATGAGATGACCGACGGTACGAAATTTAACTGGAACAATCCCGTTCAGGCCGCTAATCCGTTAGCCAACCGAGACCCGCGCCTGGGGCTGAATATTATTCTGAACAATACGTCCTACAAAGGCCGGAATGTAGAAGCCTGGGCCGGTGGGCGTGATGGCAAGGGCATCGTAAATGCCACAAAAACCGGCTATTACCTGAAGAAGTACGTCAACGAAAACCTGAACTTGCTGCTCAACAATACCAGCGTATATTCCTGGAATATATTTCGGCTGGCTGAAATATATCTGAATTACGCCGAAGCCTTGAACGAAGCCTCGCCTGGCCATGCCGACATTAAAACCTACGTCGATAAAGTTCGTACCCGAACGGGAGTTGCTCTGCCGGGTCTGCCTGCCGGTTTATCGCAGGCCGAAATTCGGGAGCGGATTCGGAATGAACGCCGGGTTGAACTGGCGTTTGAAGATCACCGGGGCTGGGACGTTCGGCGCTGGCTACAGGGCCCGCAATACCTCGGGGCTCCCCTGATGGGTGTCGACATTACCAAAAACGCCGATGGGACATTCACCTACACACCCATTACGGTTGAGAATCGGGTTTTTGAACCAAAGATGTACCTCTATCCAATTCCACAGGGCGAACTGAATGCCTCGAAAGGGTTGATTCAGAACCCGGGTTGGTAAACATCAGGCACAAACAGGCTCCGGCTGTTTGTCTATGCATGTATTATTCAAACAGCCGGAGCCTGTTTGTGCCTAACGCACAACCCCATGATCTTTTTCTATACCACTCGATTTGCTCTCGTCTTCTTCGGGCTCAGTCTGTTGCTGAGTTCGTGCAAATACGAGGAACTTGCAAAGGCCGATTACCCGCAACAGATCATTTATATGCCGACGGCTAAAAACGGCCTGTTTACCATCAACAGTATTTCCACCTCGGGTACGTATCGGTTCACGGTCGACTTAACCGCTAAAAAACTAATTGTCCCCCTCGGCGTATTTCGGGGTGGCGTTTCGGCTGATGGTGATGTACCCGTAATCATTACGACCAACGCTGACACCGTGAGTAAGTTGATAAGCACCAGTGCATTGGTGGGAACGATGGCGTTACCCGCCGATAAATTTGTACTGCCGAACTCGATTACTATTCCGAACGGACAAGAGTCGGCTGTGTTTAACCTAACGATCGACCTAGACTATCTGCGCGCGAATCCGACGCAGAAACTGGCCGTTGCTGTTGGTATTGCGAGCGCACAAACAACTGTCAATCCATTGCTTAAAACCACGGTTATTTCCTTTGATCCCACCATTCTAACGCCCGTTCCCAATTTCACAACCAAGGCCGACGCTACGGTGCCCCAGAAAATTACGTTCGCCAACAGTTCGCTGAATGCCGTTAGTTATTCCTGGGATTTTGGCGATGGTTCGGCGGCTGTGGCAGACCCCGCCCCGATTTACACCTACACCAAAGCCGGTACGTATAGGGTTACGCTAACGGCAACGGGCATTACAGGCAGTGCTGATGCCGTTAAGAAAACGATGGTGCTGACCATTCCGTAAGCCCTGGTTCATTTTATCATAGGTTGGTTTTGTAAACGATTCCTCACTCGTTTGAGGGAGCATTTTCTTTCGCTAATGGCTCAACTTTTGAAACTAGCTCAGTATTCCTGCGAACGGGGCGATTTAACCGTTTTTGAACACATCCTGCCAGGCGCGATGAAACGAACTTTTTACATCACGAATGCGGGTGCTGAAATTCAGGCGCTTAAAATGACAAAGCCATAGATAGCTTCTAAAAAGCTTTGCTAAGTAAGATGACCGCCCATCGTTAGTATAAAGGGTATGCAGACTTTACCAATTAACCAAACAAGGTAAGAAGTTGGGATACACATGTACTGCCTGACATAAAAATCCTAGTTATGAAAACGGAGCTTCATCAAAACCGGAGAGATTTTCAGCGCCAGGCCAGCCTGCTCAGTGCGTCATTGCTGATAAGCCGGATCACGCGGGCAACGGGTAAGTCAGATCCGGTTATTCTGTTCACCTCGGGCTGGCAGGATGTGAACATTGTCGATATTGTCCATACGCCGGGCCTTATTGCGCTCCTGAAGAAACGACTGCCACAGGCTAAACTCATTTTGTGGAAACGTAGCCGCAGTGCCAACGCAGAAACCATGCTGAACCACTATTACCCGGATGTGCGCATCATTCACAGCCAGGTGAAAGACAACGTACCGCAGTCCGATGAGGTGAAGCAAGCGTTTCAGGAAGCTGATTTTTTCCTGCACGGCTCTGGTCCGCTGGTGGTAGCCGCCGATTATCTGGAAGCCTGGCATGCCCGGACCCATAAGCCTTTCGGCCTCTTTGGTGTCACCATTCAGGATGTATATCCTGCTCTGAAAACGCTGCTTTTGAACGCGTCGTTGATTTTTACCCGCGAAACGGCCTCTTTTGAGGTGTTGCGGAAAGCCGGACTTTCGGTTAGCCATATCGCCTTTGCGCCCGATGCCACCTTCGCGCTGACCATCCGGGACGATGAAAAAGCGAAGGCGTTTCTGGAGGCCAACGACCTCAAACCCCGGCAGTTTATCTGCGCCATTCCCCGGCTTAGGATGACGCCTTATTACAAGATCAATGCAAATTCGGGCTGGAGCGACGCCAAAATAAAGGAAGTCGATGCGCTGAATGATACATGGAAAAAAATCGACCATGCCAAACTCCGCGAGACCATAATTGCCTGGGTACGACAAACGGGCAATAAAGTGCTGGTGTGCCCCAAAATGACTTACCAGGTTGATATTATGGACGAGTTGCTAATTGATCCGCTGCCCGATGATGTTAAAGCGAAGGTCGTCCGGCATCTGTACTGGCTCCCCGACGAAGCTGCGGCTGTGTACGCCCAGACCCATACGGTGCTAAGTTTCGAGTGCCATTCGCCCATCATGGCGGCCGTTAACGGTACACCCTGTTTTTACCTTCGGCAGCCGCAGGACACGATTAAGGGGCAGATGTATTACGACTTAGGGTTGGTTGACTGGACGTTCGAGATCGAGCAGACGACGAGCCAGCAGATTACGGTTCGACTGATGCAGGTCACGAAAAATTACAAAGCCGCTAAGCAGAATGTCCAGAAAGCCCTGGACAATGTGAATGACCGCTATGACAAACAAAACATTTGGACTACTACGGAAAACCTGGCTGTAACCCAAAAGGCGGCTCAACCTGATTTTACCTGGACTCACTTTTTTTCCTTTCTCTATGTACGCCAACCGCGAACGCTATCGGCTCCATTTCTTCAGCCTGTTGTTGATGCTTTGTTGCACAACCGGCTTTGCCCAGAAACAAAAAGTATGGCTCGACGCCGACACTGGCAATGAAACCGATGATGTGTATGCCATTATTCGGTTACTGGCCGAACCGTCTGTTGAGGTAGTAGGCCTTAGTTCGGCTCATTTCAACAATGCCGACCTCGTTGCTTTCGAGAAATGGAATCAATATCCAACAAAAAATATCAACACGGTCGCAATCAGTCAGCAATTGAACGAAGAGATTTTGCGGCTTATGGGTGAAGAATCTATAGTTCATCCCCTAGGAGCCGACCGTCAGATTGGGCGAGCCTGGGGTGGACAGGAACCCCGGCCATCGGCAGCTACGGATCAACTCATTGGGGTAGTAAAATCCCTGAAGCCAGGCGAGAAACTGGACGTACTGTGCCTGGGTGCGCTGACTAATATTGCCTCCGCCATCCTGATAGACCCGACCATTCTCTCCCGTATCCGGTGTTATGCACTCGGTTCCAGCTACAATACTCAAACAGGAGTGTGGAGCAAAAATGATTTCAACATCCGAAATGACCTGAATGCGTTTGACTATTTGCTGAATAATCCCGGCTTGGATCTTACAATGATGCCCATCAACGTCGCTTCACCTTATCGGTTTGCCCGCGATACCATCTATACCCGAGTGAACGATAAAGTTCGTACACAGCACCTGCTGAAAAAACGCTGGCAAGAAACGAACCCCGACGACAAAGTTCGTACCCTCTGGGATCTGGCTTTGGTGGAAGCTTATTTATTGCCCCGCAACGCAACGATTCAGGACGTAACAACGCCCCCCGATAATATGAAGCGGCTCATAAAAGCGTATAGTAAGCTCGACGAAAAAGCGTTAACGGATGATTTCTGGCGCGTTATCGGGCAATTGAAAAATTGACCGGAAAGTCCTTGAGTACGAACGGTGCTCGCCCGCCTTTACGGAGTTAGTGGCCAGCAGTAAATACAAGGGCTTGGCTAAGTTAAGCGCCCAAGGGGCGAATTCTGTTGCAGAACCACGGCAATAAAGTGAGTTTTAGCAGTATTAAATTCAAAGAGATCAAGTAATTTTTCCGTAAAAACTCCATCCTATGAATCGTCGGACATTTGTTAAAAATACCGCACTAGCAACCGCTAGTACTACGATTTTGAACTTCCCTATCTACGGCAAAAACGCACCCAGCAACAAGGTTGTCGTAGCTGTCATGGGCGTTAACAGCCGGGGCGCTTATCACGCTAAATCGTTTTCCAAACTACCGAATGTGGAGGTCGCTTACCTATGTGATGTAGAAGAAAAAGCCATCAAAAATGGTCTTGATGCGGTAAAAGATGCCAACCGTCAGCCCACTATTATCCGGGATATTCGCGAGCTGGTAACGAAAAAAGACTTCGACGCCCTGCTCATTGCCGCCCCCGATCACTGGCACGCACCAGCAGCACTGATGGGCGTTGCCAATGGCAAGCATGTGTACGTAGAAAAACCCTGCGGTCAGAATCCCTACGAGAGCGAAATACTGATTCAGGCGCGTGACAAGTACGGTAAACTAATTCAGGTTGGGAGCCAGCGCCGGTCGTTTCCAACCCTCATCGAAGCGGTGAAGGAAGTGCGGGGCGGAGCCATCGGCAACCCGTATTTTGCCAAAGCCTGGTACACCAACTCCCGCAAATCCATTGGGATTGGCAAGAAAGTGGCCGTGCCCTCGACGCTGGATTTTAACCTCTGGCAGGGACCCGCTCCGCGCCAGGACTATCGCGACAACCTGGTGCATTACAATTGGCACTGGTTCTGGAACTGGGGAACGGGTGAAGCCTGCAACAATGGCAATCACGAGATCGACTGCTGCCGGTGGTTTATAGGGGTTGATTTCCCGTCGAAAGTAACGTCGTCGGGTGGGCGGTATGCCTTTAAAGATGACTGGCAGACGCCGGATACACAGGTCGCTACGTTTGAGTTCGACAACGGAAAAGCCATTACCTGGGAGGGGCGCAGTTGCAGTTCATTTCCCATTGAGGGCAGTGGCCGGGGCTTTATCATTTACGGTGACAAAGGAACGCTGGTCAATAAAGGTGGGGGTGATTACCAAATTTTTGATGAGAAGAACAAACTGGTGAAAGAGATCAAACCGAGCACCCAACTCGATCCCAACAACACCGTCAGCGCAACTGGCGACCTGGAATTGACACACTTCACTAACTTCGTGGAAACCATCCGGGAGAATACAAAACTAACGGCACCGATTGAAGAAGGACACAAAAGCGTGCTGCTCTGTCACCTGGCAAACATCGCGCAACGTACCGGCTCAACACTGCACTGTGACACCACCAATGGACACATCATAGACAACAAAGCCGCTACGCAACTGTGGAAGAGGGAGTACGAAAAAGGCTGGGAAATGAGAATGTCATAAAAAACTAGTTTTAATACTTATCTCTTATGACTAAAATCTGCTTTCTGCCACTGGTTTTCTCCCTGTTTATTTTTGAGTAGGAAAGCTTGCTCGCCCGTACCAGACCCGAAGGGTTTTGTTTATTCGTAACGGCTATCCGTATGGCAACGACCTCCCCGAATTACTCGCTCAGTTGATGGCGGGGAAAGGCATAAAGTTTGGTTACGCGTCGGTCACGGTAGGAGCGGCTACTTTGCAACTACGTCAGGACGGTAAGTCGCTGGCCTTGCTAATCAACTTATCGAGCGTAACGACTATAGGCATTGATGATGTTTAGGGAGAAAAAATCCTCAGGATTTGCCTAATTCGGGCGTAAGCCGAACTGTTGTCGGCTGGCGTCACCAGCCAATAGCACAAACCAAACTGATGGTGCAGATCATTCCGGGTAGTGTATCCGAAAAATGACAAACAGAACTATTGATTGACGAATCGTAAAATTATTTCTTACATGACACAGTGTTTAATTAAAGTTACGTTTGTTGCCTTATATCTGCTCGTAGCAAAAAAGGATGCTGTTTTTGCCCAGCAGATTGATACCTCGAAAGACCGGATAAAAACAAATTTCTCGATCTCCCTTACCCGATTAGGCACCGTAAAACCGCGTTCGACCAGCGAGATCGAATCCTCCAACTGGCTGATCGGCTGCGAGACGATGGATCGCAATTTTACCGATTATGATCAATTTAAAGAGTATCTGACCCCGTTGGGAATTAAGCGGTTGCGGATGCAGGCCGGTTGGGACAAGACTGAGAAAATAATGGGGCAGTACGACTGGGCCTGGCTCGATCACATCATCGACGACGCTCACAAACGAGGACTGAAACCCTGGCTACAAACTTCGTACGGCAATCATAATTATCCCAATGGGGGCGGGTCTAATTTAGGTGCTGGAGTACCTACTTCGAAAGAAGCCCTGGAAGCTTGGGACCGTTGGGTCGAGGCACTGGTGACGCGATATAAAAGCAAGGTGGTTGATTGGGAAATCTGGAATGAGCCCAATTTTGGCGACAATCAGGAAAATACACCAGAAAAAGCGGCTGCATTGAATATTCGAACCATCGACATCATTAAGCGTATCCAGCCCGAAGCGAAGGTGTCGGGGCTGGCATTAGGGCACATTGGTCTAGAGTATGCTGACCGGTTTTTCAAGGTACTGGCCGGGAAAAAGAAGATCAACCTGTTCAACAATTTTACCTACCATGACTATACCTACAACCCGGATTCGCATTATGGGAAAGTGATGCAGTTGCGGGCTGTCCTGGATAAATACGCCCCCAACATTCCGTTGCGTCAAGGTGAAAATGGGGCTCCATCAAGCCCCGGCTTTGGTCGTGGTGCGTTGGGCGACTACGAATGGTCGGAGTTGACACAGGCCAAATGGGATACCCGTCGGATGCTGGGCGATCTGGGTCACGACATTGAAACGAGTGTGTTCGGTATTATCGAAATGGCGTATACCAACGGGCCAATTAATCGGCTCAATTACAAGGGCATTATCAAGTCTGATTCAACGAAACGGGCGATACGACCCAAAATCGCCTACTACGCTATTCAGAACGTAACCGCCATTTTCGACCATTCGCTGCAACGCATCAAAAAGCTGGAGCATACCTTTAACCGGGCTTTCGTCCCTGAAAACAAGGCCGAAATGACCTACTCGCCGGGTACCGACCGGAGCCTGGCGGTATATGGCTACCAGCACAAAGACACGAAAAAACAAATACTGACGATCTGGGCGAACGACTTCATTCCCGTTGAGTCGAACGCAACTCGTAACCTGTCGTTCTCGTTCACCAATGCCAACATCGACACGCCAGTTTATGTGGATATCATAACGGGCGGAGTCTACGAAATTTCGGCTAGTCAGTGGAAAAAAACGGGTACCATTTACACCTTCACCGATATTCCGATCTACGACGCGCCCATTCTGATTGCCGATAAAAGCCTGGTGAAGTTTCAGTAACCTTGAAATCAGGGGTTTATCGGGTTGGCCAGCCACAACAAGATTTTAAATAGGGCTGTTATTGGCATCCAGAGAATCAATGGAAGCAGGTAGTAAAAAGCCGTTTTGGAGTACTGGGAAAAGAGCCAGCCCAACAATACCGCCGTCAGAATGCCATTTATATCCATGAATGTCATGATCGCCGGATTACCCTTAGATACATTGGCAATGGGCAGAAACATGACGTTGGTCAATAAGATGGACAGGTAGAAAATCATGGCTCCTCGGATGTCGAACTCGGTTCGTTTTAGCCAGATATGCCCGGCTGCTAAACCCATGGTGGGGTAGAGAATTAGCCAGACCACCCAAAACATCCACTGGGGTGGATAAATGCCTGGCAAGTTGTAGGTATTATCGAATGGAAACAGCGAAAAGCTGAGATAGGCTGTCAGCATGCCGACAACCAACGTACCAATTGAAAAGAAAGCCAGCACATACTCAGGTTTGCTGCCGGTATCTGACATAGTCGGGGAACTGTCGTGTGCCTGATTAAATGATGTCGTTTTCATGTAAATAATGCCGCCCCTATAGCCAGGTGACAGGACAAAAGTAGCTGGTCTACCTAGGCCAGTAGTAGGACAGAGTGGGGCGATAGACGCACAATTTATGCCTTCTGCCGGTATTCGGTCGGGTTTAGGCCGGTATGTTTTTTGAAGAAACGGGCAAAATAGGACAGGTCGTCAAAGCTGAGTCGGTAGGCAATCTCCGAAATGGATAATCCCGGTTGACCCAGAAGCACCTTCGCTTCCAGAAGTAGCATCTCGGCAATCAATATGCTGGTAGGCTTACCCGTGGTTTCTTTGACACATTTATTGAGGTGGTTCGGCGTTACGGCCAGCAAGTCGGCGTAGTCGTTTACGCTGCGTTTGCTCAGGATGTGACGGGTCAGTAACTGCCGGAAGTGGGCCGTTAGCCGGGCCGATGACGATAGCTGGCGAGTCTGCTCCCGATGACCATAGTACTGTTGCACATCCAGCAAAAACGCATAGAACAACGAACTAATGTACGCCTGGCTGTCTGTTCGCTGGCTTTTGAGTGCCTGTTCGATTCGGGCTAACTGCGCCAGCCAGTCCGATTCAGTGTCCGTATCAAGGGGCAAAACCGGGCTGGCATCGGGCTGAAAAAAACTAAGCTCGGCTAATGCATGTGGATTTTTGAGCATAGCCAATACGAACTCGGCGTCGAACAGCCCATAAAACCCGGTTGCATCGGCACTACAGCTCTCCGTCGAGACAATATCGCCTGCCCGATAAGCCGAAAACATGCCGGGCCACGAAAGGCCGGGACCAATCGTATACGACTCTAACCCATATGTCCGCCGAATGGACCCATTGGTCAGGAGCATAAAATCGTAATGAAAACTCCGGCTGGCTGGAATCGGGAAGGCAATCTGACGGGCAAAATCCTCAATTCGCATCAGGATGAAAAAACGGTTGGCCGGAAAACGGCTATCGGCCGATGCGTGTAAGTTCCGTGCCTGCTCACGAGCTTCGCTGGCGACAAATTGATCGACAAACGTATCCGGGTCAATGATCGGTATAGCGGGCTGGTTCATAGCCTATTGGTGGTTGTTACGCTAGCTGATAAACAAAACTAGGCCGGATTTGTCCCAATACGTTCCGTATTTGTCCTACCGGCCATTAGTCGTGCGGGTTGACCTTTGTGATACAATCAGTTCATATCCCTGGTCGAATCAACCAGTGGATTAACCTGAATGACACAATCGGATGAAAAAATACATACCTACATGGCTGTTACTGCTTGGGTTAGGAACGACCGCAACCCTGTATAGCCTGACCTTGACTGAATATCCTCTTAGGGGCTCAACTAACTTATCAATACAGGCTCGTCAAGTCAGACCTATAGACCAGTCTTTACTTCAGCAGGGCGAGCGGCTTGTGCTGATGAATTGTGCCCATTGCCACAGCAATGAGGAGGGGCGGTTGACCGGGCATCTCATAAAGGGTGTATCTTCTTCGTTAGGCCGGATCGTATAAGCCAATTTGACCAACGACACCCTGCAGGGCATTGGGCGATGGTCGGATACCCAGCTCAGTACCTTACTGCGTACAGGGATTGATACCAATGGCCACAAAGCGCACTTTATTATGCCCCGCTACCCACTGCTAGCCGATGCTGATTTGCGGGCAATTGTCACGTTTCTTCGCTCAAACGAGTATGCGGTTCAGGCCACGCCTTACGTCGGTCCGGCTCATAAGCCGTCGATTCTGTCCAACTTTATCGCTACCTTATTTATAAAACGACTACCCGAACCAATGTTCCCCATTCCAATGCCCGATACAACAAAGCCAGTGCTATATGGCCGTTATTTAGTCTACAGCCGCTATCAATGTTTTGCCTGTCACTCGGCCAATGTCGAAAAAGTGAATTTGCTCGAACCTGAGCGGACAAAAGGCTATTTAGAGGGTAGCAGTAAGTTTGCCGATGCCGATGGGAACCCCGTGTATTCGGCCAACTTAACTGCCGACTCAGCAACCGGATTAGGACGCTACACAGAAGCCGAATTTCGTGAGGTGATGCTGCTGGGTAAAAACGCAACGGGCAGATTGTTCGCTCACCTATGAGGCCTTACCCGCTGCTGAACGGCGGCGAGTTGACAGCGATTTCCCACTACTTACAATCGGTTTCGGCTGTGAATCCGTCGAAGCGTTAATGACAGAACTAAAGCCTGTTTATAATGTCTTTTCCTAAAATCAACTGGACGTTTAAATGAACGATTTCTATGTTGGCTAATATTTATGCGATTCATTTATTGATAGTATATTACAAGTTCATTTAATAGAGTTTCCTAACCTTTTATTGGACGAAAGAGCTAAGTGAAGCAGGATAGGGAGCCTACTTAATAATATTAGGACTTTCGCTTAAAGGGAAATTGCTTGAATTCTGGGGCTAGCCAACTCATTGATCAGATAGTCTCTAAAAAGCGAAGTTCGAAGCCCATAAATGGTTTGTCCAGTTTGTTTGGCTTTCACTTTCAGCGCAACCCAAGCTTGATAGCAACAAGCCAAGTGATTTCGCTGGGAACGGGCTTTTCGACACTGGCATTTCTCGGCGCCCGTCAGTTGCTTGAAACCTCGATGGAAATCTTCGATCTGCCACCGATTGTCATTGGCTAGGTCAGCCACAAATAGGTTTACAGATACGTCTAAGCCATTGGACCCAGTCAATGTCGCCGTTTTGGGCAACTATCTTGAACAGTTTGACCATAAAAGGTACTTCCTTCAACTTGACGAGTAAGCCACTAACCAGCGTCTTCTCATCAAAAATCAACGTGGCCAAATGCTGATAGCCTGTGTCTCGGTCGACACTCACTAAACGGTTGCTCTTCAGTGTGGTGAAGAAAGTCCAACCGTTTCGGTGAATGAGTTTAAGATTGGTAATCGAGGCATACCAACTATCAAAAAGTGTTCGTCTGGCTTTGAGCTGTTTGTGGGTAACGAGCCGCATAAACATTTCTTCAAAATGGTCATTCTTGGTTTTCCCATCGGTGTCAGGATGGTAGATGCGGTAGTCAATGGGCCAGAAATCACCATCATTACCCGTCGAATGAACAAAGTTGACTAAGCCAATCCCCTTGACGGTACCATGCTCATTACCAGAGTATTGCTTTTTGACTAAATCAATAAAGAACGAATAGCGTTTGTCCTGTACACTGTCATCCACGATGATCGAAGCGGTCTGTGAATCCTCGATATGGACCTTGACAATGGCCCATAGATCAGCGGGCTTAAAGCGTTCTGCTCGCAAGAAATCACTGACCACGTCGTGACTCAGGTCGGGTTTATGATCAGCCATGTTAGTACAGGTGTAATTAAACGGAGTACTCAATAAATACTCGATGTACTCATTTTTAGCAATCATTCTACTAATTTACCATTTTAAAAAGGCTGAGCGAAAGTCCTAAATATATAAGGTAAAACAAACACTTCAAAATAGATGTAAGAATCCTTCAAAGAGATTTTGAACTACATTATGTAGCTTACTTCAATAATCCCTTCATAGCGGTTTTAATGATTGTAAAACGTAATGAGTCGCATACGGTGTCGACTTATCGAGAGCTGGGTTACACAATTACGCCGGTCAAACGGGTGGATTACGAGCATTTATTGAGTCAGTGGGATGATCTGTTGCGGCTGGCCGTATCCATTAAGCTGGGCTATGTTAAGACATCGACTATTCTCAAACGGCTTAACCGCACAGGCGGCCCTGTCATACGCCCGCCAGCATCCGTTGTATAAAGCCCTGAAAGACTTGGGACGACTTTACAAGACGGAGTACATCCTGCGCTATATTGATCAGCCCGAGATACGGGAATCGGTCGAAGGCATGCTGACTAAAGTAGAACATTCCAACAAGTTCAGCAGTGCCGTCACGTTGGGTAATAATCAGGCGTTCGGCTGGCAGACCCAGCAGGAAGGACAAATTGCTGATGGCTGTAAACGGCTCATTATGAACGCTATTAACTTCTATAACCTGTTATACTTAACCGAGAAGATATGTGGGTGTGCCACAGAGCCCGAACGGGAAGATTTGCTGAAAACTACCCTACAATCCTCGACGCACACTTGGCATCATATCAATCTGGCCGGTGAATACGACTTCTCAGAATTGGTCTTGCCAGATGTGGTATTTGACTTGGAAGCCTTGATGCAGTTTACCCTGCCTGGCAACATACGTCGCCGATAGCATGGGTTTGGGAATACCATGAGGATTTATGTACGATTCTGCAAGGAGACCCAGTTATGCAAGAACAATTCCGTAAACGTTTACGGAATTCAACTAAAACTTAGTGTTTCGGTAAAGCAGACTCCCGGATGATGGGAATCGGGTCTAAAATAATCTTCATCGTATCCGTACGACCTGTTTCCATCATCGTATGGAGCAGCGTAAACGATTCTTCACCCATTGGTACGGTCTGTTGGTCAATGGTCGTCAAAGCGGGGGAGGTATGGGCACTGAACAATTCGTTGCTGAAGCCAAAGAGCCCAAACTGACCGGGTACGGTAATGGATTGTTCTTTTAATTCCTTAAGTACACCTAAAGCCGTAAAGTCTTCGACGGTAAAAATCGCATCGGGAGCCGATTCAAGGCTCAGTAAATGGCGAGTCCCGGCTTTGCCCGCTTCAATGGAGATGTTTCCCTGGTAAACCAGAGCTGGATCGAAGGGAATTTGATTTGCCTGAAGCGCAGAGACATAGCCTTTTAGCCGCTCATTGAACGCTTTGATATATTGAGGGCCAGAGATATGGCCAATCCGCCGATACCCTTGTTTAATCAGGTGTTCAGTCGCAAAGTAAGCCCCCTGGTAATCATCGATTACCACGCAGGGGATACCCAGATCATCATTGACCCGGTCAAAAAAGACAATGGGAATGTTCCTCTTTTTAGCATCCAAAAAATGAGTATAGTCACTCGTTTCCTTGGATAACGACGCGATTATACCATCGACCCGGGCACCAATGAAGGTCTTAATACCCTGAACTTCATAGTCATAGGATTCATTGGATTGATAGATCAGGACGGCATACCCATTTTTACTGGCCAAGTTTGAAATCCCGTGAATAACCGAGCCAAAGAAGGGGTGCTCCGCCGTGGGAATCATAACCCCGATCACATGCGTCTTGCCTGAGCGTAGGGAGGAAGCAATTTGATTTTGGGTATAGTCCAGCCGCTTGGCCGCTTCCTGAACCGTTTTTTTTGTTTTAGCACTGATTTCAGGATGATTACTTAACGCGCGCGACACCGTAGCGGCTGTTATATTCAGCTCTTTGGCAATGTCGTTAATGGTCGTTCTACGCTTCAATGGCTTTGGCCGGTTTCGTTAAGGGAAGTAAACCCAACCCCTGATTTACTGACTTCTATTCGAAAACACCCGATTCCTGGGGATAAGGCCTATTTTGACTATAAATACACTTCATAAAGACATCGCCTAATAGGGATAGATTTTTTTCAGAACAAGTAGTTTCCAATTATAATTAGCTTTCGTAAACGATTACGGAAATTGGAAAAATCGATTCCCTTCATCTGTGGTCAACGGATTAATCCTATCGTTTATCCACTCAAATCGGTGTGAACCAGACAGACGTACCCCAATAAATGCCATCGGCACTTATGAAAAAACAGTCAATCTTCCTCTCGATACTTTTGCTGATAGGTATAGCTGTTCGAGGTTTGTCAGCTGCTCCAGAACCGCGGCAACGGCTGCTGATGGATTACGGCTGGAAATTTATGCAGGCTGACATAAACGATGCGGATACGCCAGCGTTTGATGACCGGAAATGGCGAACCCTAAATCTACCCCACGATTGGAGCATCGAAGGGGAATTTAAAGAGGATGCCCCCACAAAAGGGAATGGCGGTTATCTGCCCACGGGTATCGGCTGGTACCGGAAGCATTTTAGCCTCTCGTCCATTCCGAAAGCACAAACTATATGGATTGAGTTCGATGGCGTATATATGAACAGCGATGTCTGGATTAACGGACACCATCTGGGTAAACATCCTTATGGCTACACCAGCTTTCACTATGCGCTCACCCCGTTCCTCAAAAAAGGCGACAACATCATAGCCGTTCGGGTAGACAATTCCGTCCAGCCCAACAGCCGATGGTATTCAGGTTCTGGTATTTACCGGCACGTGTGGCTGAACCTGGCCGGTCCGGTGCACGTGGCCCAATGGGGGACCTATATTACTACGCCCTCGGTAGAGGCTACGTCGGCAACGGTGGGGGTTCGCACCTCACTGGAAAATAATTTACCAACGACAAAAAATGTTGTCCTGCGTTCGGTGATTACCGATGCGATGGGAAAACAAATTGCCACGCTCGACACGCCGGTTTCCCTATCGGCGGCTGGTAAAACGGATGTAGAACAAACCCTGCTGGTAGCGTCTCCAGCCCTTTGGTCGATCGAAACCCCATCGCTCTATACGCTGCACACCGTTATCTTGGAAGGCACCAAACTACGGGATAGCACCAACTCCCCCTTTGGCATTCGGAAACTTGAGTACGATCGGGTTAAAGGCTTTTTCTTGAACGGTAAGCATGTGAAAATGAATGGCGTATGCCTGCACCACGATGGGGGTGCCCTGGGGGCTGCCGTTCCTGAACAGGCATGGGTAAGGCGACTGCGGTTATTGAAAGAGATGGGGTGTAATGCCATACGCACCGCTCACAACCCACCGGCCCCGGAATTTCTCGACCTGTGCGACAAAATGGGCTTCTTAGTCATGGATGAAGCCTTTGATGAGTGGGAAGTTATGAAAGGGCAAGTGGATAGAAGCTACCATTTGCAGTTTGCCGAGTGGTCGCAACGAGATCTGCTTTCCATGATTCACCGGGATCGTAATCACCCATCCATTGTCATCTGGAGTGCTGGCAATGAAGTGCCGGATCAAACGGTGGACAGGGGCCAGGAAGTGCTTAAACAATTGATCGAAACCCTACACCGGGAAGATCCCACCCGGCCGGTTACCGTCGCGAATGATAAAATAGCGGCAGGGGATGGCCCGGCAAAGTTGCCTTTTCTGGACCTGGAAGATATCGTCGGATACAATTACGTGGATCGGTGGAATAACCGCCGTGAATTGTATTACAGTGCTGATCGGTATGAACACCCGAACTGGAAAGTAATAGGCACGGAACATACGGCTGTTCGGGGGACGCGTGGAATATATAATCTTTCCGGCAGTAGACCGGGCGCTCCTGACTACCGAACGGGTATGATAGCCGCCGAGCAATTATGGAAATTCACGGCTATAAACGACTACGTTATCGGCGATTTCATGTGGGCGGGTATCGACTTCCTGGGCGAGGCACAATGGCCGAATAAGAACTCGGGGGCGGGTGTTATCGACCTGAGTGGGTTTCCCAAAGACGGGTACTACTTTTATCAAAGTCAATGGACCCAAAAGCCGATGGTTCACGGATTCCCGCATTGGAACTGGGCGGGTAACGAAGGCAAGGTTATACCCATCATTGCCTACACAAATTGTGAGAGCGTTGAGCTTTTTTTGAACGATAAATCCTTCGGCAAAAAATCGACGGTCTTCCCCCAACAGGGACACACAAAAATCTGGAACAAATACGACCGGCCGTTTATAAGCGCTACTACATCCGATTTACACCTGTCGTGGGATGTTCCCTATGAGCCGGGCACGTTGACATTCGTCGGTACGAAAGACGGCCAGGTTATCACCGAAGAAATCCGAACCACATCGAAGCCTACTGCCATCCGCTTATCGGTTGACCGAAACGATATTAACGCGGATGCCTGGGATATCGCCAACGTGAACGTGGAGGTTGTCGATGCCAATGGACTTCCTGTTCCGGATGCGGATAACCTGATTGAGTTTACCGTGGAGGGGGAGGGAATCCTACTGGCAACCGATAATGGCAACCCGCAGGATAGAACAACCATGAAGAGTAAACAGCGCAAGGCGTTCGGTGGACTGGCACTGGCCATTATTCAGTCGATAGACAAACCCGGCGCTATTCGAATCAGGGCTGTTTCTCAACAGCTTAACCCGGCTGATTTGCAAATTTCCTCGCATAAACCGGCCAATGCTCCAGCCAGAGCAGAACAGTTGCGGTGAACCATCCACTGCGTACGTATCGACTTCACTTACTCTATATGCGTACACTAAATACATCATAGGTTTGAGCGAAACGGGTGAGATTCTGCTCCACCTATTTTCTTTGTAGTATACAAACATTACCACTTCGCTTATAATGGATCCAATCGAAAACCATCCGTCAAGAAGAGACTTCTTAAAGATTGCCACAGGTGCTCTGGCCGGAGTAACCCTGACCAATACGCTGGTCCAGGCCGCACTGTTTGACTCGAATAGCGCTGGATATTCCTTGCCGTTGGGCGTTTGTACCTCCTATGACAAAGCTCCTTTGTTGAAAAGCCTGGGGTATTCCTTTGTCGAGGAAAGTGTGGGACGGTTTCTGATTCCGGACGCAGGCGATGAACAGTATGAGAAAAATCGGCTCGCGCTCCAGACAGAAAAATTTCCGATTCTGTCTTACATCTATTTTTTTCCAGGCAGCTTAAAGTCGGTGGGGCCGGATATCCATCATGAGGCTATTTTAAAGCGGGCCGATCTGGCCCTCCGGCGAGCGAAGGAATGCGGCTCAAAAAAAATCGTGTTTGGGAGTGGCGGTTCGCGGGCTATACCCGATGGCTTCGACCGGGCCAAAGCAAAAACCCAGCACATTGAGTTGTGCCAGAAGATGGCTCCTTTAGCCGAAAAGTACGGCGTTACTCTGGCCGTTGAACCCCTCAATCGGAGCGAGACGAACTTTATCAATAGCCTGGCCGAAGGGGTAGAGATTATTCAGGCGGTCAATAACCCCTGGTTGAGGCTACAGTGTGATATCTACCATATGCTCAAAGACAACGAGAGCCCGGAGGAGATTGTCACGTATGGCCAATACATCACCCACTGTCATATTGCGGAAAAACAAAAACGGACAGCACCCGGTGTCATGGGGGATGATTTCAGACCCTATTTCCGGGCCTTGAAGAAAATAAAGTACACGGGAGGCTTGTCGCTGGAATGCAACTGGACCGATTTTGACAGCGAAATAGCGCGTGGTATTGAGGTGGTTAAGCAACAATTGGCTGCCGTTTGAGGCCGTCGAAACAAAGTAGTATTCCTCATAAACATACTTCACGTACAGGCATCTCATGAACACGAAATCAGTTAACCGGCTCTTCTTTATACTAGGCCTATTTTTAGTGGTCCGGTCAGTAGTCGCTCAAGACAGTAATGTTATTGATAAGGCCGGGAAACCCCTTCAGGGGAATGGGCTAAAAAATCGTTCCTTATTGTACGTGGGCGAATGGGATACACGCAACCCTGATTCCCAGAAAATGTCGCCTATTCGGAAGGGAAAAGTAGTTTGGCAGCATACGATACCCCTACACCCTTCGCCCGTTGTCAATCAGGAATTTGATGATATTACCCTGCTGCCGAACGGCAATATTGTGTATGCTCAAATGTCTGGTGCGGGAATTATTACCCCTGACAAAAAGCTAATCTGGAAATTCGATTGTCCTCCCGGCTCAGAGACCCATTCCTGCCAGCCGATTGGCAAGGATAGTGTATTGATGGTTCTGAATGCCAACCCGGCTAAAGTGCTGATTATTAATACAGCCACCAGTAAAACGCTGAAAGAAATTCGAATCCCCACAAGCACCACCAGTACGCATGGTCAGTTTCGCCATGTACGGATGACCAAAACAGGAACCATCCTGGTGCCGCTACTTTCAGAAGGCCGCGTGGTAGAGTATACGCTGGACGGGAAAGAAGTATGGTCGGTCGAGGCAAAATCCCCCTGGTCGGCTATCCGGCTGGATAATGGCAATACCCTAATCTCGGGCGATTGGTCGGGCTATACTCGTGAGGTCGATCCTTCGGGCAAAACGGTATGGGACTTGACCCAGGCTGATGTACCCTTTAAACTGTATAATACCCAAACTGCCAATCGACTGGCTAATGGCAACACGATTATTTGTAATTGGGTGGGTGGAAAAAAAAATGGAGGAATGGGCCGGTACTATTCAGGCGTTTGAAGTAACTCCCGCTAAGAAAGTGGTCTGGGCCCTTTCGGCCTGGGACAATCCAGACCTTGGTCCCTGCACGGCCATCCAGCTCGTGGACAAAACGGGTCAGCCTGATAAAAATGATGTTCATCGATAAACGTGTCTTTTTCTGAAATCAACAGACCTTTACAGCCATTTCCTATCTCCTATCTAGTATGCAGAAAGCTACCTATGCCTCTATACTGCTGATATTACTGGCTCTTAGTACGAACTCTATAACTTTTGCCCAGCCAGTCCGTCAAACGAATTCATTCAATGATGGGTGGACGTTTCACAAAGGTGATGTGCCCAATGGCGACAAATCAACCGTCAATGAGGCCGACTGGAAACCCGTAGATCTGCCCCACGACTGGAGTATTGAAGGCCCATTTGATAAGCAGTGGGCCAGCGCAACGGGGTATCTTCCCGGCGGTATTGGCTGGTACAGGAAGACATTTGAGTTGCCCTCCAGTATGCGGTCAAAGACTATCTTTCTGTATTTTGATGGCGTCTACAAGAATAGTGAGGTCTGGATAAACGGGCATTATCTAGGCAAACGACCGAATGGGTTTACGCCCTTTCAATACGAGATTACGCCTTACCTGGCCAAAACAGGCAAAAATAGCCTGGCAGTCAAAGTAGACCATACCCAATTTGCGGATTCCAGGTGGTATACCGGTTCGGGCATTTACCGCAATGTATATCTGGTAGCCACCGATCCGGTCCATATTGATCTGTGGGGTGTTCGCTTCGTTACGCCAGAGGTAACACCTCAACGGGCCACGGCGACGGTTACTGTATCCGTGGACAATCAGTCCGTGACCCCGAAACCTATCCTGGTAAAAGCGCAGTTGATCAATTCGAAAGGTAAACCGGTCGCCAATGCCCAGCAACCCGTATCGATTCCGGCTGGCGGCAAAGCCGATGCCACTCTGTCATTTACCGTAACGAATCCATTGCTTTGGTCAATCGAGCATCCCGATTTATATAAGCTGATGGTCACGGTAAATGCTAATGGGAAGCCACTCGATAATCAGACCGAAACGGTTGGCTTTCGCTCCTTTCGATTTGATAAGGACAAAGGCTTTTTCCTCAACGGGAAAAACATGAAGTTGAAAGGGGTTTGCATTCATGATGATGCGGGCGCGTTAGGCGTTGCCGTACCGGAGGAAGTTTGGGTTCGCCGGTTAAAAATACTGAAAGAAGTTGGTTGCAATTCCCTTCGGATGAGCCATAACCCCCATGCCGACTACCTCTATCACCTGGCCGATAAAATGGGTTTTCTGGTCATGGACGAAGCCTTTGACGAATGGGAAGAAGGCAAAAACAAATGGATAAAAGGCTGGAACGTCGGCAAGCCGGGCAACGACGGCTCTTTCTCGGATTTTAAGGAGTGGGCCAATCGGGACGTAGCGGATATGGTCTTACGCAACCGCAACCGCCCGTCGATCATTTTTTGGAGCATCGGCAATGAGATCGACTATCCCAATGATCCCTATACCCACGAAGTGCTCAATACGGGCCGGAATCCACAGATCTATGGGAAAGGCTACACAGCTGGTCATCCGGCAGCCAGTCGGTTAAGCGAGTTGGCGAAGCAATTAGTAGCCGTCGTGAAGCAATACGATACTACCCGACCCGTAACAGCCGCCCTGGCCGGGGTGGTCATGTCAAACGAGGTTGGCTTTCCGGAGGCACTGGATGTTGTTGGCTATAACTACCAGGAATACCGCTACCCCGAGGATCATAAAAAGTACCCGAACCGGGTAATGTATGGCAGTGAAAACGGGATGGCTTACAGTGCCTGGGCTGCAGTAGCCGATAACGACTATATCTCGGGTCAGTATTTATGGACCGGCATCGATTACTTAGGCGAAGCCCGTAGCTGGCCATCGAAAGGCAATCAGGCGGGTTTAATTGACCTGGCGGGTTTTCACAAACCGGAATTTTACTTCCGGAAAAGCCTTTGGACGGACGCCCTGATGATTTATATCGGTACGGCTCCAATACCTACTACATCTCCGTCTGCCAATCAGGTCAACAACCGACGAAACCTGGCAGAATCCTGGACGTATAAAGTAGGCGATAGCATACGGGTAAGCTGTTTTACCAATTGTGATGAAGCTGAATTACTACTGAATGGCAAGTCATTAGGTAAAAAGCAACTGACAGATGCTCCCGAACGGATAATGACCTGGACGGTTGTCTATCAGCCTGGCGATTTGTCGGTAAAAGGCTATAAGAACGGAAAGGAATCCGCGCAGTACACGTTAAAAACAGCCGGTGAAGCGTATTCAATTGGGGCAAAGGCGGATCGTATTTCGTTTGATAAAACCAAAAAACAGCTAAGCCATATCGAGATAAACGTACTGGATAAGAACGGGGTCCCGGTCTATACGGCGGACAGTGAAATCTCGGTAAAGGTGGAAGGCCCGGCAAAGCTGATCGGTCTGGAGAGCGGCAGCACCACCAGCCACGAAGATTACAAGGCAGATAAACGGAAAGTGTTTAAGGGTCGGTTACTGGCATATATACAGTCCCAACAAAAGGCAGGCACTATAACAGTTACGCTAACGGCATCGGGTCTACAATCGAAAGTGATCCGATTTCAATAAGCAAGGTATATATCAATTGAGTGTAGAAAAGCGAATGCAAGACCTTACCCGTCCTATTGATGAGTGATTCCTTCCCTTTTCTATCCGTGCTACCCACCCATCCCCGACAATTTGCTGAGATTGTTAAGGTATTTGATTAGTATCCTCGACGGAATGCAATCGGACTAACACCCCTGTTTCAAAAAACCGAACTATTGGGTCTGCAGAGTCAGAAAGTCTTAACGGTGACCAACGGCGGTCAGGATACCTTCAGCGGAGTGCTTTACGTTGATTTCCGATAATAGCCCGGATTATTCCTAAACTCTACTTTTTCTGTTGTACGATGAATGCAAAATACGGTTCCATTCTCATGCTGCTCCTGGCAAGTTCAACGTTATTGAATGCTCAGAAAAGCAAAAGTTACGATCTGAAATCGCCCGATGGCAACATCAGTCTGCACCTTGAAGCGGCCGATAAACTGCAATGGTCGGTCATGCACAAGGGGCAGTCTATCATTATTCCCTCCGCGATTTCTCTGCAACTCGAAAGCGGGGAAGTACTGGGCGATAAGGCCCGGATCGTCTCCGCGCCCATGCAAAAAGCCAATGCCACCATTCAGGCCATCAATTATAAGAAAACATCCATTCCCGACCAGTATAATCAGCTTACGTTGAACTGCAAGGGCGATTATGGCGTCATTTTTCGAGTGTATAATGATGCTGTAGCCTACCGGTTTTTTACCAGGAGGAAGGGGGAACTGGTCATCAAGGCCGAAGAGGCTATGATCAATTTTACCGATGACCATAAAGCCTTCATTCCCATTCAATGGGACTACCGGGGAGGCCAGAATTTTAACTCCTCGTTTGAAGCGCTGTATCACGAAATCAAGCTGTCGCAGTTTCCCAAAGATTCGCTGGCCTTTTTACCGCTACTGGTCGATGTAGGCCAGAACAAAAAAGTGGTACTGCTGGAAGCTGACCTGGAAGATTACCCCGGTATGTATGTGGATTTGAATCAAACCGGGAAAGGCTTCAAAGGGGTGTACGCACCTTACCCCCTGGAAGCCCAATTAGGTGGCTCCGGCGGCATGAATCTAATTCCCTCTAAACGGGCCGATTACATTGCCAAAACGACCGGCACCCGCAGCTTCCCCTGGCGTGCCCTTGCCATTAGTGAGCAGGATAAAGACTTGCTCAACAACGATATCGTGCAGAAATTGGCCGCACCCTCCCGGATTGCGGATGTGTCCTGGATTGAAGCTGGGCAGGCCGCCTGGGATTGGTGGAGTAGCCGGACCATTTCGCACGTCGATTTTAAAGCGGGCAACAACACCCAAACCTATAAATACTACATTGACTTTGCCGCGGCCAACCACGTAAAATACATCGTGATCGACGCCGGTTGGTCGGATCGGATGGATCTTCTGAAGATTAATCCCGCCCTGAATCTTCAGGAAATTGTGGACTATGGCAAGCTGAAAAACGTGGGGGTTGTGATCTGGGCTTACTGGTATGCCGTTAGTCAGGGTATGGATAAAGCGTTCCCGGTCTACGCCAAAATGGGTGTCAAAGGCTTTAAAATTGATTTCATCGACCGGGATGACCAGGTCGTGGTCAAATCACTCTACGACATCGCCAAGCTGGCGGCTGACAACAAACTGCTGGTCGATTACCACGGTGCTTTCAAACCTACCGGATTGCAGCGAACGTATCCTAACGTGATTGGCTATGAAGGCGTGAAGGGCCTGGAAAATTTCAAGTGGGCAAATGAGGATCAGCCCCGTTACACGGTGAGTATTCCCTTTATCCGCATGATGGCGGGGCCGATGGATTACACCTCGGGCGCGTTTCGGAATGTGAATCAAGCCAATTTTCGACCCATTAATAATTTGCCCATGGCCAAGGGGACGCGTTGTAATCAACTGGCTCAGTTTGTGGTGTTTGAAGCCCCTTTCCAGATGCTGTCTGATAACCCGACAACCTACATCAAGGAGCAGGAATGCACAGACTTTATGACTAAAATCCCCGCTACGTTCGATGAAACGGTGGCGCTGGATGGCAAAGTAGCTGAATACGTAGCATTAGCCCGTCGGAAGGGGGATACCTGGTTTGTAGGCGCTATGACCAACTGGACCCCTCGTGAGTTGACCCTTGACTTTTCCTTCCTGCCAAGCGGAAATTACGAAGCGGAGGTCTTTAAAGATGGGCTGAATGCCGACCGGGATGGCACCGATTATAAAAAGGAAGTGCTGACCATTTCGTCAGGTGCCAAAGTGCCCGTTCAACTATCCGGGGGTGGTGGCTGGGTAGCCCGGATCAAAAAAGTAAATTAATCACTCATCAATAGGATGGGTAGACTACTCATTACGTTTTTTCCTGACTAAACTAGTCTGAATCATGCGGACAACAAGCTTTTTTCTCCTTACAGCAGCGGTTTGTCTTTCCATTAGCTTCATCGCTATCAAACCGATTGGCGTCTTCCAGAACAGTCTGGACATTGGCAAGCCTAAACTCGCTGGCTCATCAACGTATAACGAAGTGAGGAAG
This sequence comes from Spirosoma flavum, assembly GCF_042686045.1. Lineage (NCBI taxonomy): Bacteria > Pseudomonadati > Bacteroidota > Cytophagia > Cytophagales > Cytophagaceae > Spirosoma > Spirosoma flavum. Next base: position 1,624 of record NZ_JBHUOM010000006.1, on the reverse strand, counting down.
GAATATAAACTGAGCGGTTCTGGATATAACATCTGGTTTGCCCGGGATGAATTTCAGTTTCTGTTCAAAAAAATAAGCGGTGATTTTACTGTAACGGCCGATTTTGAGTTTGTGGGATCCGGTACGGACCCGCATCGGAAAGTGGGCTGGATGGTTCGTGAATCACTGACCGATGATGCCGCTCATATCAGTGCCGTGGCGCATGGTGATGGCTTGACCGTACTCCAGTGGCGGGTCAAAAAAGGCATGGCGATGCGCGATCCGGAAGACGAAATTTTTAGTTCAGAAAAGAACGTTCAAACGATCCAGGTAGAGCGCAAGGGCGATGAGTATACCATGCGGGTGGCTAAAAAAGGGGAAGCCTTACAGACCGTTGGTTCGCACAAGATGCCTACCTTATCGGCACCACTATATGTAGGCTTGTATATCTGTTCGCATAATCCGGAAAAAGTGGAAGAAGCCATCGTCAGGAACGTTCAACTCGTTCAGGCTAAACCCTGACCTAATTTAGTACGGCTGTTGCTACAGCGAGCACCGGTTTACTATAGTTAGTTGGATAAACCCATTCATTCTCCAGGAATAATTACCTAGTTTGTCGTTAATCGTCACAAATTATCACAACCGGCCATGAAAGTCCTACCAATCAGTCTTATTCTTTTCAGTTTCGTAGTGACCGCCATCCCTTCCACCGCTCAGCTGCCCAGAAAGCCCGAAAGCAATCGGTTTACCAAGGTCGTGCTGGCCCAGCGGCTGGAAGAACCTATGCAGTTTCAAGTTCTCAAGGATGGGCGGGTGCTGTATGCGGAACGGAAAGGGAAAATTAAAGTCTTCGATCCCAAATCAGCCGAGCTCGAAACGATTGGCACCTTTGCCGTCAGTACCAAATATGTCAATAAAGCCGGCGAAGTGACCGAAGGCGAAGATGGCATGCAGGGCGTGATTCTGGATCCGGATTTCGAAACGAATCACTGGATCTACCTCTACTATTCACTAGCTGGACAGGAAGCCAAAAATGTACTGGTCCGCTATGAATGGCAGGGAAAGCAATTACTGGAAAGTTCCCGAAAAGTGCTGCTCGAAGTAGCGGTCCAACGGGAAGAATGCTGCCATGTGGGCGGGGGTATGGTCTTTGATGCGGCTGAAAACCTTTACCTGACGACGGGCGATAATACCTTCTCCCGGGCTTCCGATGGGTTTAGCCCGTTGGATGTCCGGCCGGGGCAGTCCGCCCGCGACTCGCAGAAGTCCTCCCCCAATACGAATGATTTACGCGGAAAGATTCTACGGATTCACCCAGAAGAGGATGGCACGTATTCGATTCCCTCCGGCAACCTTTTCCCGGCTGGAACGCCCAAGACCAGACCCGAGATCTATACCATGGGCAACCGTAATCCCTGGCGGCCCACCATCGACTCCAAAACGGGATGGATTTATTGGGGTGAGGTCGGGCCGGATGGTTCCCGGGATGATTTGGAAAAACGAGGCCCGCAGTCGTACGATGAGTTTAATCGGGCCAAAGAGCCGGGTAACTATGGGTGGCCCTACTTTGTGGCCAACAACAAAGCCTATCGACACTATGATTTTGAGACGAAAGTATCCGGCGATTTTTTTGATGCGGCTCACC
>NZ_JBHUOM010000005.1:0-8731 GCF_042686045.1 Spirosoma flavum | reverse complement strand
TTGCCACCCGTCCCTGATTTCGCAATCATTTAGGGTGAACGAATCGCACAAGTGGCAATATGTTAAGTAGATAGAATATTACAGTAAAGTGAATGAGAACGGCAAACTAGTTTGCACGTTTACAGGCTTTCCTTTAAGCTGGCCAGGTATCCAGTTTGGCATGGCCTTCACTACTCGAGTTGCTTCTTCATCACAGCCCCCGCCTACACTTTGTTTGATCTCTATATTCGCAATACGGCCAATATCGGTAACGACGAAACCAACGATCACTTTGCCTTGAATTTTTGCGCGTTGTGCTTCGGCTGGATAGCGTAAATTTTTCATCAAATAGTTATTGAGTTCAACTTGCCCTCCTGGAAAGGTTGGCGCTTGATCCACGGTAGTAAAAACTTCTCCAACAATAGCCGAATTTTCAGGGTCAACCCCTTTTTTACACATGCTAAAAAGGAGAATGAAAAGCAACAGCATGAAGCGAGGTGAAGAGATTAACCGAGCGAAATAAGTGGGATTCATGATACGAATGGAAGTGAAGAAATCAGTTGTATAATTTGCTTCATGATAAGCTATGGTAATGGATGCTTGGAAATATAGACCACGCCCCGGCCCTGTTTACTGTTGCAAAATGAGAAGCTCTCTCCGGAATGTCCTCGTCCGCAAACCGCGTCAGTACCCGCGATATATAGCCGTTGCTGATCGTCTAAATACAAACTCTGAAGTTGATGAAGCTGAGGCAGATCAATCCGGCGACCATCTGAAGTAATAAACCCAGGCGTTTCAAAATTACCCACTGTTGCCGTTGGACCATCGAGAAAGACTTGATTGATCTTATAACTCACTCCCGTGGAGGCTGTAATAGGGTTAACAGGAAATCCATTGTAACCCAGTGATGGGATGTAATCAAGTGCCAGATTCCCCCTTTTCTGATAGGGCTGCCAGTTCTTACCATTGTCCACACTATACTTATCGGGTGATGTTAACGCCCGGTAATTTATAAAACTAGTCATGGTAAATAGGGTATCTCGATACTGCACAATGCCAAACATTCCATTAGACTGTTGGAGTACTTGCTGCCAATGCTGGCCCTTATCAATCGAACGGAAGATGGCAAAACCGGTTGAAATCAGCAAAGTTTTATCTCGATCCCCCCATACGCCTACGATTTCTTTATCTACGGGTGATCTCAGAGTGTACCAGTCTGGGTATTCGGCTAGGACGGTGTCGTGCTCAGGATCGACGATGTCAGCTGGAGCCTTTTTACAAGACAAAGCTAATAGCAGTAGGCTACAGTAAAGCAACGTTTTCATGGTTGTTGAGTCTTGATTTTACTATTTTTAAAAGGCAATAATAGTGACTTTTACTCTATGAGGTAACCGACAGTCATGCTGTCAATCTACCGATATTCCCTTAACATGATAAAGGCCTTTCTTCTCCCCTTTCCAACGTACAATTGGACCTGTTTTTATCGCTTATACAAGGGGGTTGATCTGAGAATATTCCCTTAACATAACGTTGCATATACAACTTGACTAGGAAAAATACCACTGATTTTAAAATCATATAAACACTCCCTTTTCTTTCGCGACTGGTAAAAAGGCCGGTTTATAAGTCAATGATTTGGTTTGTTGTTTTTATATCTTGCTTAGGCCCGTATTGAATTATGTCAAGATACATACATCAATGAATATAATCTGACCGATTGTACAAAAGAAAGATAGCACCTACCCAGTTTTGCGCATCCAATAAAAATAGCAGCCTAACAGCAACCAAGCCAGTTAATCAACCAGACTCAATTGCCGCTTTAACCACGCCAGTGTCTGCTCATCCCGAAAGGCAAACCAGGCCTGTCGATAGGGCCCCGAACGATCAATGACGTCTTTGTAATGTCGGAAGGGTTTGGGGCGGCTAAGAATGACCAAAAGCTTACTGCGGAAGGGTTCCTCTGTTTGCTGTAGAACAAACTGTTCCATGAATCGAAAAGTATCCCCGCTGCTCAGACTGGGTACCTGCCAGTACTGCTCGGCAAAAGCTTCTACCTGGAGCATGTCAGCTTGCCACTCCCGGGTTTCCAACTCGGAAAACTGATCTAGGTTGGGGAAGGTTATGAGTTGGCCTGTTTGCCGATGCACATAACAGCTCATACCGATTTGTTGCTGATCGAGAATGTCTTTTAACTGAGAGTCATTGAGTGGAATCATCTGATTACAGAGACCATTTGTTAAGCTACCCCTTGGAACGATTAGCCAAGAATGCATCGGCTACAAAATTAGCTTTTGTGCCCTTTATTTAACCCAATCCTATTGGAAAAACAGCCTTATAGAGCAACCTACCAACAACCTTCTGCAAGGTCAAGTATAAAAGGATTTTCTTAAACGGTTTTGATTTTGACCGTGTCTTGTCCGGAATTTATTCGGAGGGTTTCGTGAACGATTTTGTTTTATGTTTTAATAAAGCATAATTGCCTATTACACAGCAAATTATATAGTTCAATAAATAACAATAGCTGACGTTTAATTGAACGATTTCTAATAACTTCCGTTGTTCGCTCAAATTATTCACGCTTAGAAGCTTATGGCCCCAATTCGTTCAACTTAATTAACAAATGAACGTCCGACCCTCAATCGTTGAGTGTCCAATAATTGGGGGGACGTCAGTCGACATATTAAAACACTGCATTAGACCAAATTCGTGACGTCTGACCCCCAATAATGCCCTTAGGGTTTTCCCTAAGATTTACGAGATGAGAAATTCTTGGCTTACATCCATGGCCGATTTATTATACTTTTGATGGTTAAAATTTTTATTATCCAAACCTATTATGAATTGCTGGTAGCATTTTGCCCCTTATCCGCATTTAGGGTTACTAATTTACTTTATGGATAAAGTATATACATGATACGAGTTCTCATAGCTGATGACCACAATGTCTTTGTCGAGGGCATAGATTCGCTTATTTCGGGATCGCTGGATATTGAAGTGACCGAGCGATGCTATTCGGTTCAGTCAGTCATTGAAAGACTAAATCAGACGGCGATCGACGTCGTATTACTCGATATTTCGTTTCCTCACATCGAAGACGGTCTTGGTCTTTGTGAATACATAACCCGTACGTATCCAACGACGAAAGTGGTTGCACTAACCATGCATGACGACGCCAGTCTTATTAAGCGGGTCGTGAAAAAAGGGGCCAAAGGTTATTTGCTGAAGAATACAACCAAGACGGAGTTACTACAGGCCATCCAGGCGGTTCACCACGATAAGCAATATTTCAACGAATCGATCACGCAAATTCTGCTGAATGACAGCCCCAAGTCCAAAAGGTATACAGCCGGTGTTGGTGTAAAGCCAAACCTCACCCCGCGTGAATCGGAAGTGTTGACCCACATTGCACAGGGATTGACAACGCAGCAGATGGCCACTCAGTTATTTTTGAGTGCTAAGGCGATCGAATTTCACCGCAGTAGCCTGCTTATGAAGTTCGGCGTTTCCAACACAGCCTTACTAGTAAAGACGGCTATGGAGATGCAATTGATTGACTGATCCTATTTTGTCAACATAGTTAATGCTCATGAAATTCTGTTCTCTTCGGACTGGTTGGTGGATCACCCCCTTTTTTTTTCTTGCCTTAGCGGGCGGGTTTCAACCTGTCAAGGCGGTGTCGGATACTACGTCTGTCGATAGTCTGAAAAAGCAGATAAACGGGTTGGTTCAGGCCAAAAAATACGGTCAGGCCGCCCAGTCTTATAATTATTTAGGCAAGCTATACCATCGGCAGTACGGATACAATAAATATACGATGGACTCCTACTTCAGCAGCCTGAAGTACTACAGCCTGATGGGCGATTCACTGGGGTATTTTAATGAGTATCTGGCGATTGGAAACTATTACACGCAAGATTATTTCATGCAGGCCTATGCCGGGCAGTACCTGAATAAAGCACAGCCATATTTTGAGCGTACGCGTAACATGCCCAAAGTTATTGAGTGTCGATTGGGTTTTGACAACATCGCTCACTATAGAGAACCTATGGCACCCAGCTTGATAACTCACCTGCGCGAAACCGAGCGGCTTAGCGTCCAATACAAGCAGGCTTACTCGCAGGCGTATGCTCTCAATCTGCTGGCCAATACGTACCTCCGCGCCAAGCGGCCCGATTCTGCCGACTATTTTGCCAGCCAAAGCCTGATCCTGTCGAACCGATTAAAAATCAACTGGTTGATATCCCTGAATCACTTTTACCTGGGCCTGGTCGAACAGTCTAAAAATCATAGTTTGGCCGCTATTGAAGCCTATCAGAAGAGCTACTCCCTATCGAAGGCTGAAAATAATCTGGGCATGTTGCAGGAATTGTCGCGACACACGGCGGATAGCTATTCGCGCCTAGGCGATTATAAAAAGGCATACGACTGGTCCTTAAAAACGCTCGATTTAGCGGTCCGGTTTTACACGTCTGAACAGACAAAAAGTATTCGTTTGCAGGAATTAGACAGCCAGATCAAAACGCTGGGCGTCGAAAAACAACTGGTTGACCAACAAAGCCGCAATCAGAACGTATTGAATTCGGTGCTGATTGTGGGGTTTATAATCAGTGTTCTAGGCGTGTTCGCCCTGGTGTTTCTGCGACGCCAGCAAAAACTAATCGCCCATCAGCACACGGTGATCGCCCAGCAACAGATTCGGCAATTAGAGCTTAGATCGCTACGGGCCATGATCGAAGGGCAGGAAGGCGAACGGAGTCGGATTGCCCGTGATCTACACGATGGACTGGGTATTCAACTCTCGCGCATCAAACTATTTGTCGAAGCGCATCAGGATGAATTGCCTTTATCCGTGAAGGAACCCCTGAACCAGTTTCTGGATGAAGCCTGCACCGAAACCCGCCTGATTTCGAACGATTTGCGACCTTATGCTCTGTCGACCTTCGGCCTTATTCCGGCGTTAGAGGACCTGGTACAAAAGCTTAATCTGGTTAATAAAACAAAGCTAATTTTAGAACAGTACGGCGAGATTCCGGCCTTGGGCGACGAAGCTTCTACAATGATCTACCGGGTGGTGCAGGAGTTGCTCAATAACGCACTCAAACACGCACATGCTCAGACGGTTACCATGCAGCTTATGGCTAGTGAAAAAACAACCCTGATTAGTGTAGATGACGACGGCCAGGGGGCTGATTTTGATAATCTGTTAGTAAAAGGGAATGGCATTGCCAACATCAAGTCACGTATAGACTACCTAGGTGGGCAGGTCATGTGGCAGAGCGAACCCGGAAAAGGTACGTCTGTTATGATTTCACTGCCCATGCAGAAATTGCAAAAAACGGAAGCGCTTGTTGTGGCTTGACGAATCGAGCGCGGTTTTAAGCACGTGCTACTAAAATAACCCCAACCATTTCCGCTTGTACACCTTTGGCAAATCAGCTTCAAATACCGTATAGGGATCCTTGTAAAAACGCATGAAATCGGGTACGCTGGGTTGGCCTGGAAAAGGGGCGTAAAAATGGGTTTTACTTTTGGCATCGTTCCGCCAGACCAGTACGTAGGACAGCGTTAACTTTTCAGATTTCAGGGATTTTAGTAACGTGGTGGTCCACCAGGTTGTGTCGGGAATGGACTCTAAACCCGTTTCGGTAAAGGCCGCTAATTTTCCCCATCGCTGTGCGTAATCGGAGACAATCTTCAGCTTTTTCACCCCAGCCGCTACGTTATAACGCCCATCCCGACCGAAGTCCGCATAATCATCAAGGCCAACCATATCGACCCACTCATTACCCGGGAACCGCTCCAGGTATTCGGCTTCAGTTTTGAAGGTACAATCTGGTGAGAACGCGTATAGCATCGTGTGAACGTGCAGGCTGTCGCGCAGGTAGGAGACCGTAAATTGCCACAACGACTTCATATCTTCCGGTGTGCAGTGCGGTTTACCCCACCAGAACCAACCACCATCCAGCTCGTGATAGGGGCGAAAAATTAAGGGAATCGGCTTGCCATCGGCTCCGCGTAGCGAGTTCGTGAAATCGCCAAGGGTATGTAAAATCTGCTTGTACTGCTGGTGATGAGTCCCGCCCGGAATCAAACGTGGCACGGCCGGAACCGACACCGAATCCTTCCAGTAAAACCCTCCGGCCGATGCAGGGTTGGAAAAGTGCCAGGCCACCGTCGAGATACCTCCTCGGTTGTAGGTGTCCGTAATCTGCCGACGTAACGATTCTTTCGCCTGTTCAATGGCCTGAAGTGGACGACCCGACAGACCACTGAAATCAACCCCGATAACGGCCGGATGAGAACCGCTCACCGATTTTACGTCTGACCGATTGGTATCCCCGTACCAGCCATGCCCATACTCCGTAGCACTCTGATGACCAAACAGGATATGCTTTTTGGCCAGCCGATGTAGGTTGTAAAAGAGAGCCTGAGTTTCCTGTGTCGCCTGTGAGTCAATGGGTTTTCGAGCTGCCTGTGCATAAAGATTGCTCCCCTCTATAAAGCTGCCTGACAGCGCAAGTAATAGGTTCAGAAAGATAATAACCCTACAATTCATCATAACGTACTACCTGTTTTAGGTCTCACTAAAGGAGTTAAGTTTTACTTCCTTATCTAGGGTTTTCCCTAGGTTTTAAAAAAGTAGGGTTTTCCTTACTCGATCACTATCCTGATTAGTCCTATTTTTGGTCAACAAAATTCTATTTTCACTACGCCCAGCCCTTACCTTTCAACAGTATGCCAAACATTCTACTGAATCAAGTACAGTCAACGCGTTGAAACCTGAGGCCTATACTCGCTCTTTTTCTGATCGCTTTATTTGAAGAGTAGTACCTCGGTATTTGGCGCTGATCCGATCAAACTGGAAGCCGAAGCCAGTAACTGAATTTTGGCCTAATAAGCGCACAATATTCACACGTCTGCCTCACGGCATGATAACTAAGACTCTTTTTCCTGACTATCCTATTCTGATTTATGCGTACAGCAAGCTTTTTTCTCTTTACCGTAGCGATTTATTTTTCCATCAGCTTTATCGCCGTCAAACCGATTGGTGCATTCCAGCACAGTCAGGACATTGGCAATCCCAAACTGGCCGGCTCATCGACCTATAACGAGGTGACGAAGGAGTATAGGCTGAGCGGTTCCGGATACAACATCTGGTTTGCACGGGATGAATTTCAGTTTCTGTTCAAAAAAATAAGCGGTGATTTTACTGTAACCGCCGATTTTGAGTTTGTGGGGGCCGGTACGGACCCGCATCGAAAAGTGGGGTGGATGGTTCGTGAATCACTGACTGATGATGCTTCCCATATCAGTGCCGTGACGCATGGCGATGGCTTGACCGTACTCCAGTGGCGGGTCAGGAAAGGCATGGCGATGCGCGATCCGGAAGACGAAATTTTTAGTCCTGAGAAGAACGTTCAGACGATCCAGGTGGAGCGCAAGGGCGATGAGTATACCATGCGGGTGGCTAAAAAAGGGGAAGCCTTACAGACCGTTGGGTCGCACAAGATGCCTGACCTATCGGCCCCCCTTTTTGTGGGGTTGTATATCTGTTCGCATAATCCCGAAAAAGTGGAAGAAGCGATTGTCAGAAACGTTCAACTCGTTCAGGCTAAACCCTGACCGAACGTAGTATAGCTCAAGGATCACTTCATCGAGTACCGATTTTATTGTAGTTAGTCGAAATAACCCATTCATTCTCCAGGAATAGCTACCTGGTCTGTCGCTAATCGTCACGAGTTATCAGAACCTTTTATGAAAGTCCAACACATTTGTCTTATTCTTTTCGGTCTTCTGGTGACCGTCATCCCCGCCACCGCTCAGCTGCCCAGAAAACCCGAAAGCAATCGGTTTACCAAGGTCGTGCTCGCCCAGCGGCTGGAAGAACCTATGCAGTTTCAGATCCTCAAGGATGGCCGGGTGCTGTATGCGGAACGGAAAGGGAAAATTAAGGTCTTCGATCCCACCTCATCAGCGACTGAAACGATTGCCACCTTTGCCGTCAGTACCAAATATGTCAACAAAGCAGGCGAAGTAACGGAAGGCGAAGATGGCATGCAGGGTGTGATTCTGGATCCGAACTTTGAAAAAAATCACTGGATTTATCTCTACTATTCATTAGCGGGCGAGGAAGCCAAGAATGTACTGGTCCGCTATGAATGGCAGGGAAAACAATTACTGGAAAGTTCCCGTAAAGTGATGCTCGAAGTAGCCGTTCAACGGGAAGAATGCTGCCACGTCGGCGGTGGTATGGTCTTTGATGCGAATAAAAACCTCTACCTGACGACGGGCGACAATACCTTCTCCCGGGCTTCCGATGGGTTTAGCCCTTTGGATGTTCGGCCCGGACAGTCCGCCCGCGACTCGCAAAAGTCTTCACCCAATACGAATGATTTGCGCGGAAAGATTTTACGCATTCACCCGGAAGATGACGGAACGTATTCGATTCCTACAGGCAATCTTTTCCCTGTGGGAACGCCCCAGACCAGACCCGAGATCTATACAATGGGAAACCGCAACCCCTGGCGGCCCACCATCGACTCCAAAACGGGATGGCTCTACTGGGGCGAGGTAGGGCCAGATGGTTCCCAGGATGATTTGGCCAAACGGGGACCGCAGTCGTATGATGAATTTAATCGGGCCAAACAGCCGGGTAACTATGGCTGGCCCTACTTTGTGGCCAACAACAAGGCCTATCGACACTATGATTTTGAGACGAAAGTATCCGGCGATTTTTTTGATGCGGCTCACC
>NZ_JBHUOM010000004.1:0-85531 GCF_042686045.1 Spirosoma flavum | reverse complement strand
GCATGCGGGCATTGCGGCCCAGGTTACCGGCTAGGTAATCGATATCGCCGTCGCGGTCGAAGTCACCGGCGACCAGCGAGTTCCACCAGCCTTTTTGTGCTTCCAGCCCGGTGGTGGTTTTGCTTAGCTTGCCCCGTTGATTTTTCAGCAGTGTTAGGGGCATAAATTCGCCCGCCAGCATCAGATCAGGCCAACCATCGTTGTCGGGGTCTGTCCACAGGGCATCACACACCAACCCGATATTTTGCAGAGCTGGCGCCACGGCCTTCGTGACGTCAGTAAATCGAAGCGGACCGGCTTTGGACGAGCCCTCATTGCGTAATATAAAACTCGATACGGGTTTTGGGTAATGATCGGGTTCAACACGGCCACCGATAAACAGATCCAGATCGCCATCCCGGTCGAAATCGGCTGCTTTCACGCATGATTTACTCACCCTATTTTGGGGAAGCGCCTGGGGACTTAAGATGAATGTCCCTTTCCCATTCGGCCCGTCGTTCAAATAAAGCCGGTCCTGAAAGGCGGGGGTGTTGGCCTGCCCCTCGGTACCTCCGCTGGCAACGTACAAGTCCAGATCGCCATCGCCGTCGGCATCGAACAGGAGGGTGCCCATATCTTCCTCAATCTTACGGCCAGGCCCTGTTTCGATAGGCAGCCAGTCTTTATCGACAAATGAGCCAGTGGCCGTTTGAATGAGGAAATGTCCTTTGTTAGCTGTTGAGCCACCAATAAACAGGTCATCTAAGCCATCACCGTTTACATCCCCAACGGATAGGCTGGGTCCGTACTGCGAAAATTTATGCGGCAGTAACTTCTGAGTGTTGAAATCGATATATTCCGGTTCCTGATGCTGGTATACCACCTTCAGTGAATCGGTTACTTCGGTAAAAAGGCTGGCGGGTTGTTTAGCCGGGAGGGCGAGGGGGTCATGGGCGTTGCGAATATCCGCCACTAATACCTGATTGGGTTTCACATTACGCAACGTCTGCTGCCGGGCGGCTTGGGTGCCGTTGGCGGGCCAGATGATACGAACTTCGCTGATTGTAGTAACGGCACCCAACCCAAAATGGGCTACCGGTTCAACGGTTGAGAGATAACCCCGGTACGGACTGTGCTCATATACCTGCTGCTGGTCATTGAGTTTCCCGTAGTGTAATTCGACAATGGCCCCAAGTCCCATTCGATTCAGCGCTGGACCGGCGAACTTCACCCGCAGGTAATTAGCCTTCTCCGGTTTACGCTCGATGAGGTTGTTACGGTAGACAAAAGCGGAATCATTAATGTTGTTAACCACATAATCGAGGTCACCATCGTTATCGAGGTCACCGTAGGCCGCACCATTTGAGAAAGAGGGGGTGTTGATACCCCAATTTTTGGTAACATCTGAAAACGTCAGATTACCATTATTATGAAACGCGTAGTTGTTAATCTTGACAACCGGAATTTGGGCCAGTTTATAGTCTCTGGGAGCAATTTGAGAGCTCTCGGTCAGAAACGTCATAAAGTCGCGATCAGTAACGTCCTTTGGAAAGCCATTGGTGATGAGTAGATCGCGGAAACCATCATGATCGAAGTCAGCAACCATTGGTGCCCAACTCCAGTCGGTTTCGGCGACATCAGCCAATAAGCTGATTTCGCTAAAAGCAGGTATGGTTGAGTTAGGCCGTAGTCCCTGATTAAGTTGTAGCGTGTTACGTACTACCTGATAGTTGTATTTGAATTCATCATTATAGAGGTACGTCTGGTAATTATTAGCGCCCAGCATCGTCTTTTTGCGGTAATTATCGCGAGGCATCATATCAAGTGCCACTACATCGACTAAACCATCATTGTTAATGTCGGTCACATCATTGCCCATCGCTGTATTGCTAGTGTGCTTGAAGTACTCAGCAGCCCGATCCGTAAAGGTGCCATCGTGATTGTTGATATATAGCAGATCGTCGGAGAGGTAATCATTGGTCACATATATATCCTTCCAGCCATCCCGGTTGATGTCTGTTATATTCATGCCAAGTCCATAACCCTCATGCACAATACCCGCCTGTTTAGAGACATTCGTAAAGAATGGATGTCCCACTTCCTTGTTAAAGTCATTGCGAAATAACAAGTCAGTATTCAGGGAAGAACCATCATTCACTTTAGTGTGATATACATTAGGGGATTCGTCAATGCGGTCGGTAAGTAAATAGAGGTCCAGATCACCGTCGTTGTCGTAATCGAAAAAAGCCGCATTGGTTGTATAACTATCGTCCGCAATACCGTATTCGTGGGCCAATTCCCGGAATACCGGTTTCCCGTTATGCAACCCCTGATTTACATAAAGTAGATTCTCACGTTTTTTTGCGGTCTTACTCAGTGTGGCACTTACGTAAATATCCAGCCAGCCGTCATTGTTGATGTCAACCACGGTAGCTCCTGAACACCATTTTCCACCCCCCGTAATGCCAGCGGATGCACTAATGTCATCAAACTTAAAATCTCCTTTGTTTAAGTAAAGCCGATTCGTGACTTGATTTCCCGTAAAGAAGACATCAGGTAAACCATCTTTATTGAAATCACCCAGGGCCACTCCTCCTCCATTATAAAAATACTCAACATCCAGAATACTCATCGAATCATTATCCGTGATGCGATTTGCAAACGTAATTCCAGTTTTTTCGGCTGGTAACAGGGTAAAGAGTTGGTTCGAAGTAGACTCGCAGGCCATTGTAACCCAGCCAAGCAAAACAAATAAAGCAAAAGATAAATACCGGTGAATCATAAATTGAGTCTACTTAGTAAATGGCTAAAATACACATATATTGATATTATTATTCAATATATCGAGAAGCCTTCGCTACTAACAAACGCTATAACGCATGGTATATGTACTGTGTCAACCACCCATTCAGATTAAAATTACTCGATACAGGATATTTAATATACTATATAATATGAAATAATTTACATTTTATAATATATTAAATGTCTTGTAATGAGTATATTATATCTATGGGTTTAATTATTACCAGATTTATATAAATAATAGAGCCAAACCCGTATTGTAATACGGCAATTTAGACGTTGAATAATGAAGTTATCATATTAATTTTGATTTACATTTTACCAATATATACAACCTGCATGGACACAAATTTTTACAAGACCTTCCAGTATTTGATACTGGGGGCATTTATGCTTATGTCAAGCATAACCGTTTTGGCACAGGACCGCCGGATTACGGGCACTGTAACCAGTAATGGTGAAACAATACCAGGTGCTAACGTAGTGCTTAAAGGTACTACTGTCGGTACGACAACAGATGCTAATGGTGCATTTACACTGACGCTACGCGGATCGGCTGATGTACTGTCAATTTCAGCCATTGGCTACAAGCCAGTACAGGTAACGGTAGGTAATCAGACAGCGGTTACCGTTAAGCTCGAAGAAGATGCAACTTCCTTGAATGAAGTTGTTGTGACGGGTTATACCACCGATAGCAAACGGGATAACACCGGTGCTGTAGCAACCGTAAAATCTAAAGATTTAAAGGCGGTTCCCTCGGCAAACGTGGAAACCCAGCTTCAGGGCCGGGTAGCGGGCGTTACCGTAATTGCCAGTGGACAGCCCGGTGCCAGTAATACGGTTCGGGTACGTGGGTTTGGCGCATTCGGTGGTAACACACCTTTGTATATCATCGACGGAGTACCAACTGGGGGTAGTGGTCAAATAAGTCCTGATGATATCGAATCAACGACCGTTCTGAAAGATGCCGCAGCCGCTTCTATCTACGGAGCCCGGGCCGCAAATGGCGTAATTGTTATTACTACCAAAAGAGGTACACGCAAGAATCAGAGAATGAGCGTTACTTATGACGGTTTGTATGGATTTACTGACCCAGGTCATGCCCCAGCGGTTTTGAATCCGCAGGAACAGGCTGACTGGACTTGGAATGCTGTGCGGAACAGAGAGACTGCCCTAGGTCAACCAATTGACTTTTCAGGTATTGCCAGCGGCCAATATGGTGCTGGATCAACTCCCATTTTGCCTGACTATTTACAAGTTGGTAGTCAGTTTGGCGTGAGAGGTACTGTTGATTTGGCCGCTGAGAAGGCGAAGTACAATGTTGATGCTTCGGTTGGACCCATCTATCAGGTAACAGCAGCCAACAAAGCCGGTACCGACTGGTATAAGGCGATTACCCGGACTGCCCCCCTGATGCGCCATACTCTTGGTTTTTCGGGTGGAAATGAAAGCGGGCGATACTATATTAGCCTTAGCCAGCAGACACAGGCCGGTATTTTGTTAAACAATAACTTTGCCCGTTATACGCTCCGCGCTAACTCGGACTTTGACATTCTTAAGAATAAAAAGCTTCGTTTTGGTGAAAATATACAGGCAACCTACATCGACAACTCAGGCCAAGTTGGTGGTACTAATGGACAAAACCTGTCACAGGAAGAAAGCGAAATTTTAACGGCTTTCCGTATGGCCCCAATCATTCCTGTTTATGATGTATTTGGTGGTTATGCTGGTACGGCAGCTAAAGGGTTTAATAACCCAGCTAACCCCAGAGCCAGCCGGGATGCAGCTAAAAATAATAAACAGTTTAGCGTAGGTTTATTTGGAAATGCTTACCTCGAATATGATGTCATTCCAGATTTAACCATCCGCAGTAGCATTGGTGGATCGATTACTAACTACTATAATAAAACTACCTCACGCAATACGTATGAGAACGCGGAAGGTAATAATGGCGGTTTTAGAATCAACGAAGGAGGAGGGTACACTTTAGCCTGGACATTCACGAACACGGCTCAGTATAAGCGGAAGTTCGGTATCCACAGTATTGATCTTTTAGGTGGTATTGAAGCCCTGAATACTGGCTTTGGCCGGGATGTAAGTGGCGTAGGTGTTAACCCCTATTCAACCGATCCCAACTATGCCACTATTACGACATCTTCCGCTACAGGCCGGCAGGTAAACAGTGATTTATTCAGTGGGGTAACTTTTTATTCTCAGTTCGGCCGTATAAACTACAGCTTGCTGGATAAATACTTGGTAACAGCTGTCGTTCGTAGGGATGGCTCATCACGGTTTGGTGCTTCCAATCGCTTTGGTGTTTTCCCTGCTCTCTCAGCTGCCTGGCGGTTATCAAGCGAATCTTTCATGAAGAACCTACCGTTCATTACCGATCTGAAAATTCGGGGTGGCTGGGGACAGATGGGCAACTCAAATAACGTAGATCCCAACAACCAGTATAGTTTGTACCAGTCTAACATTGCCAATTCGTATGACATCAGTGGTGGCAACGCCGGTGTAGACCCAGGCTTCTACCGCAGCCGAATCGGTAACCCGAATGCGAAATGGGAGACCAGTACCACTACTAACATTGGTATTGATGGTTCGTTCCTGCGTGGTAAACTTGATTTAGTCTTTGATTTGTGGCGCAAAGACACCAAAGACTTATTATTCCAGGTGCCTATTCCAGGTGTAATTGGACAACGGGCAACTGCCCCATCCGTAAATATCGCCAGCATGAGAAACCAGGGTATCGACATCCAGATAATTACCCGGGGAAAAGTAGCTAGCGATCTTGGTTATGAAGTAAACGTAACGGGTAGTTTCTTACAGAACAAAATCCTTACTCTGGCACCAGGTGTTCCTTATTTTGATGTTTCTCCTGGCACCAACCGGCTGTCATTGCCTGAAACCAGAAATGCTCCTGGTCAAAGTCTAGCCGCTTTCTATGGTTATAAAGTAGTTGGTTTGTTCAACAGCAAGGAAGAAGTGAATGCGGCTCCTACGCAGGATGGGGCAGGTGTTGGGCGGTTCCGCTACCAGGATACTAACGGTGATGGACAGATTACAGATGCAGACCGGACTTTTCTGGGTAGCCCTATTCCAAAGTTCACAGGTGGTTTAACATTATCACTTACCTATAAAGGTTTTGATATGTCTACTTATCTGTATGCCTCAGTAGGGAACAAAATTTTCAATATGTCGAAATGGTTCACTGATTTTTACCCATCCTTCTCAGGAGCGGCTATCAGCTCACGTGTAAAAGATTCATGGACACCTACGCACATGAATACGACACAACCCATTTTTGAGGATGTATCGAACTTTAGTACAAATACGGTTCCTAACTCATTTTATGTTGAGAACGGTTCTTTCCTGCGGATGCAAAATATTACTCTCGGCTACACTTTACCCGCGTCCCTACTAAACAAAATAAACCTGAGTCGGGTACGATTTTCTATCTCCGCTAACAACGTCTTCACGGTTACAGGCTACAAAGGTCTCGATCCGGGTGTAGGTGGTGCTGCTGACCAGAACCTAGGTATCGACGTAGGTAATTACCCAATCACACGGAGCTACAATGCAGGGGTGAGCATTGGTTTTTAATCAACCCAGCTAGAAAAGTTGCCTTTAAAAAAGGCAACTTTTCGTAAAATTTGATAAATCTATTTTTAGAAAAAACATAACATGAAAAACACAATCGCAAAAGGAGTGAGTCTTACACTACTTTTGACCATAATTACGCTAGCCTGTAAGGATTCATTTTTAGATGTAGCCCCGAATAGTCAGTTGACAAATGTGGACTTAACGACTACAAGTGGCATACAGGGTTTGGTAATCAGTGCTTATACTGAGCTAAACGGACGTGGTTACTCACAAACCGCTAGTCCGACCAACTGGGTCTATGGTAGCATTATGGGCGGAGACGCCAACAAAGGATCTGATCCGTCCGACTTTAATGCTATTACTCCATTTGAAACGTACCTAATCAATGCATCAAGCGCTGAATTAAATTATCGCTGGCAAGCATTATACGAAGGGGTAAGTCGCTCGAATTCTGTACTACGCACCATTCCCCTAGCCGCTGCTACAGTAACCGCTGCGGTTAAACAACAAGCTTCAGGTGAAGCTCGTTTTTTGCGGGGTCTTTACTATTTTGATCTCAAACGTACCTTCAACATGGTTCCTTACGTCGATGAAACGATGGATTATGGAACTGGCGCAAGCACCGTAAAGAATGATGTGGATATCTGGTCTAAAATTGAAGCTGATTTTAATTTTGCCTATACGAACTTAGCCGAGACGAACGCGCAGGCAGGCCGCGCTAATAAATGGGCCGCTGCCGCCTACCTGGCAAGAACCTATATGTATCAGAAGAAGTACGCTCAAGCAAAAGCTCTGTATGATCTCATTATTGCCAATGGTAAAACTACTAACGGGAAAAAATATGGCCTAGTTACTCAGTATGCTCAAGTGTTCAATGCCGCAAATGAAAATAGTGAAGAAGCTGTTTTCTCTACCCAGAATGTAGCGAACGTCGGTAGTTCAGATGCGGCTTCTAACGACTTGAACTTGAACTATCCTTATAGTGCCGGGATTGGGGCCACTTGCTGTGATTTCTTTAAGCCAAGTTTTGATCTGGCTAATTCGTTTCGGACGGGTGCCAATGGTCTACCTCTTGATATTACACTGGCAAATGGTGCGTACGATAATAGCACTAATGAACTGAAAACGGATCAGGGAATTCTGCCAGGCGATGCTTTCGCCCCCGATACACGCTCAGTAGATCCGCGCCTTGACCATACCGTTGGACGTCGTGGGATTCCCTATCTTGACTATGGTGTTTTCACTAGCGCCTGGACTCGTAACCAAGCCTTTGGCGGCCCTTATTCTACCAAAAAGTACGTTTTCTATCTAGCTCAACAAGGCACAGTAGCTGATGTATCGAACTGGACTAAAGGATGGTCCGCTACTAACGTTGTTCTGATGCGTTACTCTGATGTTTTGCTAATGGCTGCTGAAGCCGAAGTGGAAGTTGGCAGTCTTGCAACCGCAATGAATTACGTTAATCAGATTCGGACTCGTGCAGCTAACCCAGCTGGATTTGTAAAAAATGCTGATGGCACACCCGCAGCTAATTATCTGATTAGTACCTATCCAGCCACTTCGTTTGCATCGCAGGATCTAGCGCGTAACAGCGTTCGGTTTGAGCGTAAAATAGAGCTTGCTGAAGAAGGTCAACGTTTCTTCGATTTAGTACGCTGGGGTATTGCTGCGCCAACTATCAGTGCATTCCTTACGTATGAAAAGACTAAACTAACTAACGCATATAGCGGGGCCATTTTCACGGCAGGTAAGAATGAATACTTACCGCTTCCGCAGACACAGCTTGACTTACAAAACGGAAGCGCTGTTATCTTAAAGCAAAATCCTGGTTATTAATAATTGATTCTTTTTTCACAAAAAAGTCCATTCTACTTCGTAGAATGGACTTTTTTGTGAAAAAAGAATCAATTATTAATAACCACAATGTCCTCACCTCTGTTCTCCAGTACATGCATGAAGAGGATACCCAACGTAGGGTTAATCATACGCAAACCAAGATAGAAAACTACCAATAATTGGCAGCTGAATAGAATTTAGGCAAAAATGGCATGATTGGGTACGCGACCCGCGAAGATTTATTGGTGATGGCTTGAAGTAAACAGGTACTGACTAACGCCATTACCTGTTGGAATGTGCTTCGTATTACCCAACAATTAAATGAAGTAATCGGTCAGGAACGTGAGGATCTTCTTGCTGCAATTCCCCATACGGCTCCTCTTAGTTGGAAACATATCAATTTTCAAGGAGAGTATGATTTTTCAGAAGGTGGACTCCGTTGCCCGAATGTCTCCCTTTTCTGTAGATCCGCGTTTGTGGAAACGGTCGAATGACTTCAGCGAGTAAGCTATAGAGGCTCTCAGTACAATGGAAAGGAATGCATTTAAGATTGTGTAGGTAGTTCAACTTTACCCGTATTTTTGACAATTGATCACATAAATTGGTAGCTATCAATGCCATCTTGCCCCTAATAAGCTCCGCATTCCGGTTATTTCGCTCTCTGGTAAGAACAAGTGTGCATGTCTATCCTATAATAAGTTGCTGGTGTTTTTATGAATGAATCTACCGACTTCCCACAAGCTCTTGAACTGTTCCGCTACCTGCGAACACTGGTTGACACAGACCAGCAAAAGCGTGACCCCTTCCCTCAATTTGCCCTGGTGGAGGCTTATTGGCATCTTGGCCGCATCATTGTGGAGACTGAACAGGCCGGTGCTGAACGTGCTGATTATGGGATTCATTTGATTGAAATACTGTCGCAACGTCTGATTCAGGAATTTGGAAAAGGGTATAGTTTGCCAAATATGTGGCGCTTTAAGCAGTTTTATTTGGCCTTTCCTATTCTCTCCACAGATGGGAGAGAATTAATTAACCTACGGAAACAGCTTCGTACTGAACTCTGTTGGTCTCATTACAGACTACTAATGCAACTGGATAATTTGCAGGAAAGATCTTTTTATCTCAACCAAGCTGCAGATGAGCGTTGGACGGTTAGATTCATGCAGAAACTAATAAGGTCACGCTACTATTTTCAAACCGCACTCGGTCAGGGCCAGATACTTGCCGATACAAAGAAAATCCTGCCGTCCGGCTCACCCTCCCAGTCATTAACCAGTCAGCTATTCAGTCTACGCACCCGGGTAGCCAATGTTAAAAAATTGTTGCTTGAGCGCTACGTGGGCTATGCTTTTGTGGCCCAACGTCAGTTTATCAGCCTGGCGGGTCAGGATCGGTGGATTGAATTGGTATTTTTTCACATCGGCTTACAACGGTTCATTTTAGTTCAGTTTAGCGAACACGATCCAGCCAGCCTGGCTTTGTTTACTCAGCTACTCGACATATACTTTGCTAAGCAACCGCCAACGGTTACCAAGCCTCCCCTTGGCTTATTGATCGATAGCGAAGGGAGAGCTAGACAAATGACGGTTAGTTTTGAAACGGGGTTGTCAGCCGATGAAACTGCCGTACTACCTCAGGTGGTCTAACTACATCTCGCTGAAATGAGTTAAGTTGCTTTCATTCAGCTATATGTGGTTAAATGTTTTTCCACAAAGAACATTCTGATACTAGATAACCTCCAATCAACTTTCAAGAAATACAACGTTTTTTCGCATTTCGAGCGGAAATTTCAACAAAGTCAGTCACGAAATATACTACTTACCCCCTATTCACCATATCACTTAATCCGTCTGAGGTCTGGTTGATCACAGTGAAACAGCCAATTAATTACACTTATAATCGACCTGCTCAGTCAATTTCAGCACCTGACGTCGGGTTTCATCGTTCACGTTTGCCTGCCCTATTAAGGCGCGTGATAGGGTGAATTTTCATAAACTTACCTGTCAGGCAATATCGGTGATAGTGTTAATATACTGATCCCAGAAATAGTAATATTCACATAGATGATCTAATGGACAGATCCGTGTGGAATAAGACAAACTAGTCTTTGGGGACATTCTCAATACATGTTGGGAATATTCTCAAATAATAATTAAAGAATTTCTTGACATAAATCAATTTAATTACCATCTTCAATCAGGCAAATCCAAAGCCAGCAAGTACTGACTGTATAAGCCCTTGTAATTTATTTTAGGTTCATTCAAGTGTAAGGGCATCTGCCAACCTCTAAATGTTAACTATTCCTATACGTACTTCCATAGTAAAACGAGTACGTTTCCTTCTATGCCTGATCTAGCTGGGTGGTCTAGCTATTGTCCAAATAACGGAAGAGTCCAACAACGTGAGCGGACAACTGACTGGTTCCGACCAGAACTCAGATTGACCTGACGTACTCGCTCAACGAGCAGATTCCTTCAACGTAGTCTCAATAAGCTGAAAGGATATTTTTAGACATTCGTTTTCCCGTTTAGTACGAACCCGAATATGAGTTCTCGCTTAGTTGATAACCATTTAAAATATCAGTTATGAACCCATTCATTTTGTACACCTTGTGCCTTGCTGGATTTGCCAGTTGCCACAAACCCGATCAAGCCGGTCAAAACGATTTAGCACCGAAAGAAGTTTTATCGACAAAGGCCGCTTCTTCCCGGCTGGGTGTAAATAGCATTGCCGGAGCAAACTGGGCCGATGCGCGCGACAACTTCGCAAACGATTCACTTGTCTTGACTGGTTTGTCGATTACGGATAGTTATGCGACCGTACAGAGCACTTCCGATAAGGTGGTGTCGGGATTTCAGACGCTTGGCATTAACACAATACGTCTTCCACTCAACCCGCAGACGGTCCTGAGCCCCTGGTGGGGTTCATACCAAGGGGCGATTGATAAAGCGGTGAGTAAGAACATGAAGGTTATTGTGGCGGTTTGGGAGGCCTCTAACTCTAAAGATGGCCGGATTGACGATGTGACTAAATTCTGGAACTTATGGCAGGTAGTTGTCAACAAATACGGCTCAAATCCCAACGTGTATTTTGAGCCGTTTAACGAGCCACACGGCTACAGTGTAACTGATCTGAAAAGTATCTACCTGGATTGGTTGAGCCGGTATCCGTCCGTACCGCGCGGGCGAGTGGTAATAGGTGGGGCGGGTTACTGCACGGATGTCAATAGTATTGGCTCCGACAGTCAGTTTGATGGTTGCCTGCTTGGGTATCATAATTACGCATTTTTCAATACCAGTATCACTTCCGTAAACGGTTGGGACGTTAAATTTGGTCAGGACCTTATCTATCCCACTCGGACCATCATAACTGAGTTTGGCTGTCCAATGACAACGGGAAAGAACTATACAGGCTCGGCAACGGATGGCGAACTGGCATACCTGCAATCCATCACCGATGTCATGAACAACCGCGGAATTGCCAGCGTCTACTGGCCGGGATTGCGTATGAAAATGGACAGGACTTACATCGACTCATACAGCCTGACTACATTCGATGGTAACGCACTTACGGTAACCAACACCACCGGCTTGGCAAGACTTAAA
Organism: Spirosoma flavum; assembly: GCF_042686045.1. Classification (NCBI taxonomy): domain Bacteria; kingdom Pseudomonadati; phylum Bacteroidota; class Cytophagia; order Cytophagales; family Cytophagaceae; genus Spirosoma; species Spirosoma flavum. Next base: position 73,703 of record NZ_JBHUOM010000004.1, on the reverse strand, counting down.
TACGCCTGGAGCCTCAATGATTCACCCGGGGGGCCTTTTCCCTCCTTTGACACTGGTGCTTACTATCGCTTTGTCAATCGAAAAAGCGGGAAGGTGCTGGACGTAAGCCAGAGTTCGTTATCAAATGGTGCCTCCATTATTCAATGGCCTTCAAACGGAGGGAATAATCAGCAGTGGAATATTACCAGCGCGGGGACCGGAACATTTACCCTCACCAACCGAAATAGTGCCAAAGTCCTTGATGTTACCAACGCTTCGTTAGCGCAGGGAACTGCCCTTATCCAGTATCAAAACAACAATGGCCTCAATCAGCAATGGCGAATTACGGATCTGGGCGGTGGTTACTATCGGATCGTCAACCGGGAGAGTGGCCTAGCCTTGGATGTGAATGGTTCCTCCACTGCAGATGGTGCTGGTATTATTCAATGGCCATCCCAGGGGGGCACCAATCAGCAGTGGCAACTGATTAAGCTGTAAACAACTACAACCAACGCAAAGTGCATCCCAAGGCGAGGAATAGCATCGCCCTGGTTGCTTTTGTGGCAGGCCGGAGTAAGCGGTTGCTCCGTAAATTAATGGTTTACGACTTACCCTATTTGCTTACATCATAAATTAAACAGTTGGCGTTTATTTTTCTAACAGCTTTTCTGTTTTGGTTAGAAAGGCTTCAAGGGCATCTTGAATATTTATATCCATACGATCTGCCAGAATAATCAGCCACCAGATAGATTCACCTAACTTATGTTCTAATTCAGGGATCGTTTTATCCCCTTTTGGCCAGCGGCCTTGCTGCGACATGGTGAGCCGTCCGACCAATCCCGCGTCGGTAAGAAAAGCCAGAGCATCTTCTTCAATAGTCCATTCGCTTCCATGATGTTGCCGTTCTAGTTCATGATACAGTTCCCTTATTTTTTGCGACCGGGTTATTGCTTCGTTAAAGTCTACTTCTTTCATTCTGTCTATTTTTTAGATTAATAAGTTATTTATTAGTCAAACAGCGCTATCGCTTTTGCCCGTTGATTTTTGTTTTTAGCATCGTCATCTAAAGCCGATTCAAAATAATAGGACGCTAACTAGCTAATTAGCGCTATGGGGCTATATCTAAATTCTTCAGGCATTATACCTCTTTACTTCTTAAAGAACTAACTTCAGTAAAGTTGGTCGGCAAAGCCAATAGATGGCTAATGTTCAGTCACCTACGCATTCCACACAAACGTTGGTGACTCCTCATATAATTGCTATAACAGGACTCGTCAGTTGCCAGGTAGCCATAAGCAGAGAATTACGGCAAATGTTAAATTTGATCTAAGTAAAATACGACCGTTTCATAAATTAGTTCTACTAATTAAAGTTATTATCCTGTAAAAAGTAGGATTATCAATGAAAGCAAAATACCTTCATGGCGATTTAGCATAGTCAATATCAACTAAACCCAGCATCAGCGTATGAGGGGATGATCAGGTTATAATAGTATCTTATCACTACAACACTATGAATACAACACGTTTACTTCCCTATTTTGCTTATCCATTCCTGCTGATTAGTTTTTGGGGTTGCGGAGATCACCGAATCCCAGACATTACACCAGGTGCCAGTCATTTACGGGTTGTAACTTTAACCCAAGAAGGGCAAAACGGAACGTCGAAGGTTAGCGCATTTAAATATGATGCCCAAGGGCGTCTTAGTCTGATTATTGGATACCAGACACCAGACAGTTCCACAGCACAAGTAGAAAATACAGTTTTTCAGTATGATGGCCAAAATCGGCTAATCCAAGCTCGGCGCGAGATTGTCAGACGGTCCGGAAGCTCACCTAACCCGGTTGAACTGTATTCATATGGCTATAACGGGACCGGTCAGATGTCTAGATTTGGGCTCTCAACCAATTACTCAATTCCTAATACGGGCTGGTCGGTAACTCCTCAATATGATCCTACCAACCGGGTAGTTGGTAGTTCTTTTTCCTTTAGTATTCCAGGTGTTTCAGTTACGGGAAGCGGTTCATATACATACACCGGTAACAACATAACGACAGCTATTGCATCGTCAACGCTCTTCCGAAACACTCCGTTTACTACCACTGGAACTACCACGTATACATTTGACACAAATGTGAATCCTTTCTACGGGCTATTTGTCATTCCCAGACTTGGCATGTTTGCCATGCCAATAAGTGCAAGTGTGAATGATAACACCTATTTTGGGGGTATTACTAACAGCCTGGTCACTTTAAGTCAAAATAATATAACATCTGCCCTATCAGGGGGAGGAGCGGCCACTCAATACTCGTACGCCTACAACGCGGCTAATCTGCCAACCAAGCGCGTTACGGGTGCGGGCAATAGTATTTCGGAAACTTTATACTTTGAGTATGAAAGTTATTAAAGGAGCAGCTGACACCTAGGATAATGAAGCGGGGAGACTAGTCACATCTATTTCGTTTTTTCGATAACAGACTTAGCTTCGCAACGATCCAACGTACCGGTACGTATTTATGAGCACACCCGTGGAGGTAACCTTCGTGCTGACAAAGGCGAGTTCGCGCGGGTCGGCATGGTCCGAAAAAAAGCGTTTGCCCCGGCCCAGCAAGACCGGGTAAACAAGCAGCACAACCTCGTCGACCAATCCCTGGTCGAGCAACACAGACGTCAGCGTTGAGCTTCCCCAGACGATCAGGTCAGGGCCGTCCGTTGACTTAAGGCCGCGAATACCCTCTATGATGTCCGCGCCTAAGGACCCAACCGGCCCCCATTCGAGGCTGTTTGGCCTATGGGTCGCGACGTATTTCGTCGCAGCATTCAGACCGTTCGCTATCGGGCTATTCCCAGCCTTGGGCCAGAAGCCGGCCCAGGTATCGTAGGTACGACGGCCAAGCAGCAGATCGAAGCGGCTGCCCTGTGCCTCGACGACGGCCTCTAACCCAGCCGGACTTCGATAGGGTGCTGTCCAATTGCCATGCGCGAAGTCTTCACCGTCTTCGTGCTGGATCACGCCGTCCAGGGAGATATGTTCCATGATTCGGATCTTTCTCATTTTGTTGCTATCAGTTTAATGTTTGCACAAAGTTAAAATGAACGAGGTACTACCTGAAAGCAAAGGCATCATAGAGGGACGCTGGCCCTACTCGGGCTGTGAAGGGCTGCGTTTCTGCCAGTGATAAGCAGCCACCGAATTCTTCCAGAAGTACTTTTCGGCTACGGTTCGCCCTTTGGCGGTGAAGTATTCGCTGACCAGGCTCAACCCAGCCTCAAAAGGCAACCATTGATCGCTGTTTGGCCAATCGCTGCCATAAAGCAACCGATCTTCACCGAAGATGCCGAACAACTCATCCAGTCGCGTACGATAGAAACTTAGTGCCTGCGGAATTTTTCCGTCCACCCGGCGCAGAACTTCTGAGATCTTCACATACACTTGGGGCCGATTGCCTAACTCCTGCAAGTGGGTTTCATAAACCTTCCGGACTGTGGCCTCTACCGGAGTTGCCATTTGGGGAAGATGATCGATGACTACCCGTAACGTAGGTACTTGATCCGTGACCCGCACGATGGCCGCAAGTAGGGCAGGATTCGGGTTCGCCGTATCCAACACGAGTCCCGCCTGAGCTAAGAATTGAAGGTCCGATACAACTTTGGGATTCGACAGTTGGCCAGGCAGATCACGGTCCCAAAGGTTTCCGTACCGGATGCCGCGAAACAGCGGATTTCGTTGGAAGCGGTCGAGCTGTTGGCGGAAGTCCGGCTTACCCGGCGCGAGATTGCCTACGGTTCCAACAATGATCTTGTCTTTGGCAGCGACGTCGAGTACCCACTGGTTGTCTCCAAGCCAGGGACTGGCTTCCACGACAATCGCGCCCACAATTCCCAGCGGCACTGCGAGCTTGCGATAGCGGTCTGGTAAGGCTGGCTGATAAAGAATACCGTCATTTTTGGTCGGCCAGGGCACCCCTTGGGGGCGAGTCGTGTCAAACAAGTGAATGTGGGCGTCAATAATGGGGATGGCGGTATCTTCCTGCCGACGCAACGCGGGGAGCCCAGCGGAAGCGCCCGCAGCCAGAGCAAGAAAATTTCTACGGTTCATTGGCAAGACATTATTGATTACAGAGAAACTTAAAATAACCTATAAACGCGCAGAGATGGCGACGGCACCGTGGTCTGCATCTCATTGCGGGGCCTTCCATGCGATGGCAGTGAGTAGTCCGGAGTGATCACTGGCCCGAAGTGATAGATAACAATATCAAAATATAATTAACAATCGTATTTGTCTCATATACAGCATTTTATCAAAATATATGTCAGAAATCTCTCACCGTTATCGCTGCTGGTAAAACAATTAGCTGGCATTCCCTCAAACGTATAGCTCACCTCTAATTTATTGGATTTAACCAAATTAGAGGTGAGCTATACATTTGAGTATGGAGAAACAAAGAATTGACCTCAGAGTTGATTCAGTTTCTATTTAGTCAATCCTACTAGTTCTGTCTATCACTTATTTAACCCGAATAGCTGTCGAGTCAAACATATTCATCAGTGACCCTTTCAAGTGGTCATCGTCCACTTTAGTTAGTTCAACCGGAATTTCGCCTGCCTGAGCCGTATCGAAGTAGATCGTCAGTTTAGTACCCGCTTCTTCGATTTTGGTGATCGGCATAGCGGGTTTTGTACCCGTTGGGTCTTTCAACTCACCAGTCAGTTTTCCATCTTTTCGGATCAACTCGGTGACCATTTTTGCATCACCATCGGGTGTACCAACTATTGTAATTTCCCATTTTCCGGCAAAAAAGTCAGGTGGGGTAGTGGTTTGAGAAAAGCCCTTGACGGAAACACCCAAAAGAAAAACGAACAGAAGCAGACTTACTTTTTTCATTAGTGAAACTGGTTAAAAGTGAAATTGAATTGTTAGCTATTGGTCGAAAAATAATTCTCCACTTACCGCTTAACCTCCGCTGTAACCGAGGCAGACTTCGCTTCCAGCAAGCGAACCGGCCCCAGCAGACCCGTTGGCAAAAGGGGTGAATCGGCCTTATAAAACGGCATGGTGGTAAACGTAACCTTGTTGGTCACACTGGCCGTCCCATCGCTCTGAGATGCCTGATTACGGCGCACCGGTTCGGGTTGGGCGTCACCAATCAGGCGATTGACCCACAGGTTCGTGACCTTTACCTGCACCGTGTTACGTCCGGCTTTTAACACTTCTGTGATGTCGATATGGAAAGGTTTCTTCCAGATTGTTCCCACCTTTTTACCATTGACGATTACCTCAGCGATGTTCTTTACGTCGCCCAGATCAAGAATGTACGACGCGTTTTTAGCTATCGTTGGTAGCTCAAACGTGTTGTCGTAGGCGGCAGTGCCCGAGAAGTATTTGATTCCCGGATCGGTATTCTCCGACAACGACGCCAGTGTAGTAAGTGTGGTTTGCTGGGGAGCACCCCGTCCCTCCTGAAAGCGAACCGTCCAGGCACCAGCCATGCTGGCAACGGGCGATTTCGTTACGATGGGTTTGGTGTATGAAGCGACCGTCGCCTTGTCGCGGAAGACGATAAAGTAAGCGTCCCACGACTCGAACTTGAGGGGTAAAATCGTTCGCCCATCTTTGATCTGGTACGACACGGTTTCTGTCTTCCCCGTTTCGGGATTCCATAGCTCCGGCACTTTACCCGCCACCCGGAAGCTAACAGTGGCTTCATTCAGATTTTCACTGCGGTTGTCGAGCCAATAAAGATCAGCGTCGGCGGTTTGACGATGTACGTACAGGACCTTCGATTTAGCATCGGAAATGTCCACATCCTTCTGAACACCCATCTCTTTAAGTACAGTTTCCACTGACTTCGTCGATACGTTCGGGTTGCTCCAGATTTGGTTCAACAAACTAGTAAACTCCGCAGGATCATCGCTCAGACTGGGGGAGTGTTCGGGTTTGATACCGGCCACTTTCATGCCCGCTTTGACAAGTTCCCCCAGTTTCTTTAGTACGGGTAGTGTCATCGTTCTCGCTGAAGAATCCAGTACCATCAAGAGATATTGTTGTCCGCTTGGGGTTACAATCTTGCCTCCTTCTATACGTAAGGCATTTTTCAGTACAGACGCATTGGCAAAATCAAACTCGTAGCCAGCCGGGATAGCAGGCAGTTTTTGGGTGCATAGCTGGGTGATGTTGTTGTTCTCGCCGTAGTAATACAATACGTCCACAACGGGTTTACCCTGTTGCAATAGATAGCAACTCCGGCCTAGATAGTCCATCCAGACATTAGCCTGCTCGGCCCAGGTTTCCTGCCGGGTAAAATACTGCCCGAAGGGTCCGAGCGAAATGCCGGGTTTCTTATCATCCAACGGCTGATGTACCGATGTATGAACGACAAAGCGGTTCAGCCCCGACGCCATTTCAAGATCAGCGGTGCGCTTAAGTTTCTCAGGATGCCAGCTAAACGCATTGCCAACAGAGGTCATCGACTCAGCGGCTACCAGATTCTGCCCGTAAATGTGCGCTACCGAAGCCGCTTCCCGAATGTCGGCTTCGCTGCGAACTTCCTCGTTTGCACCACCGGCCAGGCTACCCGGCGTCCACATCGCCGACATAGGAATATCGGCCTTGCGCTTCACGTCCATCCCGTCGGCTAAGTAAATCCGGCCACCTTCGTGCGATTCTGTATAGCGTTTCATACCACGGGCGTGTAGGGCATCGCCGATCACCTCATAGTGATTTTCGACAATCAGTTCGCCAATGGTCTTCCTAAAATCCCACAGAAATTTCTCGCTGGCTTCCGCACTCCGTATAACCCGGCCCGTTAGCACCGGAAGCCAGGGTTTGATGTCGTAGCCGCGTCGTTTCAAAAACTCCTCGGGCATGGCTTTTGTCCAGGTCATGTGGCCCGCTTCGTAACTGTCCAGCACCATATATTGAAGCCCCTTGGCACCCATTTGGCCGCCGGTGGCATCTTTGTACATATCCAGATACGTTTCGATGTACTTTTTGACGGCCACCTTATCAAGCTTATCAACTTCCAGACCTGTAGCTTCCGGCGAAGCGGGGTGGTTTTGTCGGCCCGTAATTGAATAGCCCAGTCGCATCACAACCCAGTCTCCAGCAGATGCTGCCCCAGCCGGAGGTGTCCAGTTCAGCGTACCGTCGGCGCTCATTTTGGCGGTCAGATCCACTACGTCCTGAGTCGGAATGGCGTCGGCACCGGCCTTTACCAGCGAGTGAGTGCTCTCTTTCCAGGGGCTGAAGCCGGCCTTTTCTTCAAACAGGTCCACACGGTCGGTGTTGTACAGCACTAGTTCTGCAATGGGTACGCCCGCTGGCTTGCCGGGTTCCGAACTACCTCCGAACATCCCCCCAAACGGGTTAGCCGGAGGGGCCAGGGTTTTGAACGCAACCCGAAAGTATTTGGCCGTGACTGGCAAAATACCCATTGTGTTTTGGGCTACCGTACTACCTCGAATCACCACTACATCCCGAAAAGTAACCCCATCCTCACTTACTTTCAAGGTCCGGTTGTCGGGAGCCCCATTAAACTCAGCTAATGCGCCCCCGCTACTAGCACCTGTCAGCGTAAACGCCTTGACCGTCTGCGGACTGTTGAACTCGTACTGAATCCACATATCCTGACCCACCTCCATGGGCGGTAGCAAGCTGGTTTTTGCCAGGTCGCCGTCGGTCAGGTCGGCAAGGCTGAAAGTGCCCCCGCTCGATGTAATTTTAGGCATCAACGTGGACAGAGATTTCTCGGCGGCAGGCAATCGGTACGCTATGACGGCGGCATCGGCGTAGTATGTTGGCAAGTTAGCCGCTGGCCCACCGAGCATACTGCCGCCGACAGGTACATTCTGAAAATTGCCTGTCGTGTTTGGTGGCTGGGGCAGTTTGCCCGAGAAGGTTTTTCCTCCCGTAACCCGCGTTTCAGACCAGACATACTTTTTCATAGCGTCGCTGGCAGGTACCCACGGCCCACCCGTTACGCTCCAGCCCGGCGAACCGGCAATGGCCATCTCAAGCTGGAGTTTCTGGGCCAGATCGGTGGTGTGCTTAAACGCATCTTTCCATTCCGGTGTCATAAATACCAGCTTTTTAGGCGTCACAGTAGGCGTAAACAAGCTGGCGTCGAAGTTTTGAAACCCGCCAATACCAACGCGCTTCATCCACTCAAGGTCTTTGGTGATGCCGTCTTTAGTGATATTTCCGTTCATCCAATGCCACCATACGCGGGGCTTGGCCGAATTAGGTGGAGCCTGAAAGCTCTTGTTAAGTGCCGAAGGCTGCGCAAACGCAAACGCCGGGAGCATAAGGGCCAGAAAGGTAATTTTTTTCATGGGAAATGAGTCATGGGGTTATTAGGAAGGGGTCTGTACGCACTCTTTCGAAAAAAGCCGGTACAGGCTCATTATTACTTAGCCCCCTTAACAATGCCCTCAACCTCAAGGGGTAGCGACGTCACCTTTTTGTCTATACCACGACGAAACTTAAACACCGAACTACTTGCCCCTTTAAATTCATCGGCTTCGAGTCCGGGCGTAAGTTCATTCTCATTTTCTTCTGTTACCCGAAAAACTCACCCTGCCGAAAATTCACACGCTGTATGAGACTATTTTAGGTAAACAACTGGATCAGCGTAACTTTTCTAAAAAGCACGTGGCATTGGGGTTAATTAAAAAGCTGGACGAACAACGGGCTATCGGCCCTCATAGGTCTCCTTATCTGTATTAATTTGAGAAGGAGACCTACGAAGACGCATTGAAGCTGGGGATTGTACATACGTATTAAGATTACTGAACAATAAAGCTCTCGTTTGGATTAGCCTGCAACACAAACGTTTTGGTGAGAGTTTCGGCACCCGTTACGAGCGTTAACCGAAAGGTGCCGGTTCCTAAGTTTGAAATATCGAATTGCTGACTTAATCCTTTTTGAAGGGCTACATTCTGGTTGTAAATGGCCTGACCGCTGGCATCCAGAATTGCTAGTTGACCTTTGGTTTGCAGGGGTTGAACGAAGAGTTTGATTTTATGCTCGGGGGTCATAACCACATGAGTCTGAGCGGCTACGGTTTGAGGAGTTGTTGGATTGGCGAACGATGCAGCACTGGCTACCAGGCCCAGCATCAGAGTAAGTACTTTTTTCATGATTTGTCTATGTTGTTTGTTTGACTCGTTTGAGTGATACAAAGGTGCAGTAGGCAATATTATCCGGGAAATTGATGTTACCGAGCGCCCTGAAAAGCTGGACAACCGTGGTCTTTTGCGGGATGAATGAAGTTGGCTCGACGGGTGATCGTACTAATTTTAGAAAAAAGGGGAGGCCCTTGTGTTGGCAATCGGAAAGAACAATCTACTGTAGTCGGTAAATTCAGGATGATTAGCTGCTTTACCCAATGTAGTTTAAGCCCACTGGTTCACTCATCTCCTTAAACCATTCATTCAGTAGGTTAACCCCGTGGCTGGTCAACTTTCCTTTTTTGTCGACTTTAGTAGCTAGTATTTTTACGCGTTTTTAATTCCTGATTCATTATGGCTGAGCAGTTGACTTCCAATAAAAAATGGCAATTAGCTATTCGGCTCCTGCTGCTTTATTCGCCCCTTCTTTTCTACGTCAACGTATCGGAAACAACCTGGCAATCAAAAGCCATTATCCCGGTTGTACCTTTTTTCCTTGGCTACAGTGTGGTCGTTTTAGGTCTCTATTTTATCTGGATCAACGCTACCGACTGGATTCAGCGTCAGTTATTTGGTTGGTTTGGCGAAGACTTCCTGCACGAATTCAGCTGGAAAGCCATTCTTATTACCATACTGATATCGTTAGTGCTGGCCCTGCTGTTTACGTTAGCCTTTCGCGAAGTTTTGGGAATCAGCTTTCGCCTTATTTTTTATCTATGGCCCGCCCTTCAGCCCAAAAATCCCACCTTGCCGTTTCCACCGGAGGTGATGTCCTATGTGCAACGGGCCAATATTGGCTTTTCGGTAGCGATTATGCTGTCGGCGTTTGATTTGACGATCAATGCCCGTGCCTTTCAACAATTGAAGGATGTTCAGCTACGGGCTGAGCGCCTAGAAAAAGAAGCCGCACTGAGTCAGTTTGAAGCGTTAAAAAATCAACTCAGCCCCCACTTTCTGTTTAACAGTCTGAGTATTTTAACCTCTCTCATTCATGAGGACGTTGAATTGTCGGAACAGTTTATTAAGCAGCTGTCAAAAGCCTATCGCTACCTTTTGGAGCAACGTGACCAGAGTTTAGTCCCGCTGAAAACTGAACTCGACTTTATTCAGGCGTATACGTTTTTACTTCAAATACGCTTCGAAAATAAATTCGAGGTCTTTATTGACGTTCCCCAAACGGTGCAAAATCAGTACCGGATTGCTCCCTTGTCCCTGCAGCTGGTGGTTGAGAATGCCGTTAAGCACAATCGCATGTCGATTCATAAGCGGCTTCAGGTTCGTATCTATACGGATATGGAGGAGTTTTTGATCATCGAAAATCTTTTACAACTCCGCGAGCAGCCCGAACCCTCAACGGGCGTCGGTCTGGCAAATATCACCAACCGGTATAACCTCCTGACCGAGCGCCCGATCTGGTACGGTGAACAACACGGTTTATTTGTCGTAAAAATTCCGCTTATTATATGAATGTCGTAATCATCGAAGACGAAGCCCGTACCGCCCGTCAGTTGGAGCGGATGCTGAAAAAATACGATTCGGCCTTGACTGTCGTGGCGCAATTGCCCTCGGTTAAAGAAGCCGTAGCCTGGTTTAGCCAAAAGCCAATGCCTGACTTGGCCTTTATGGATATTCACTTGGAAGACGGACTCGCCTTTAGCATCTTCGAGCAAATGCGATTGACCCTTCCCGTTATTTTTACAACCGCCTACGAGGAGTACATGATCAAGGCCTTTAAAGTGAATAGCATTGATTACCTGCTCAAACCGGTTGACTATGACGAGTTGGTAAAGGCTCTGGAAAAGTTTAAAACTATTCGCCTGCAACCGGGTCTACCCGACCTAAATTCACTGTTGGCGTTGATACAAAAGCCCCGAGAGTCGGAGTTTAAAGAACGCTTCATGGTCAGTCTCGGCACTAAAATCCGGAGTGTGGAAGTCGGGGATATTGCTTATTTTTTTTCTGAAGAAAAAGCAACATTTATGGTCGCTAAAGAGGGTCTGTCGCTGCCCGTTGAGTATAGTCTCGACCAGGTAGGAGGTATGCTCAATCCCGCCCAATTTTTTCGGGTGAATCGCCAGTTTCTGGTGGCCAGACCTGCTATTCAGACCATCCATGCTTACTCGGCGGGTAAATTAAAACTAGACCTGCTACCCTCATCCCGGCATGAGGTGTTCGTTAGTTTGAGCCGAATCACTGAATTCAAAGACTGGCTGGGTCGGTAAGCCCTATTCGTTCATCGCTCATTTGGGGCCTCTGCGGTGATACTCCCGCGCCGGCGCATAGCGACATGGGATCAGCCAGCCACAATGATTGAACCCGTTTTTAGAGTGAGTCAACGAACTAGAAAACAATGCCAAACTGAAAGCCAATCGTTGCCGATGTGGGACGGTCGTTGCCGAAACGTATCGGAAGGGGCACGGCCACAAAATAATTGAGCGTTTAACCATGCCGGACAATTTTATTGAACACAGGCGTCAAGCCGTACTGACCCGATGTCTCAAAAGCCAGTCGTCCGGCAAACGTAAAATCATGCCCCAGATTGATCAGCACGCCGGGGTGAAACAGCACATTGGCCACGCGGCTAGTTCCTTTTTGGTACAAGGATACGCCGGTGATAAGCCTGGAAATAGAATGAATTTACCCTTTTGTATCTGCTTTACCTTTTACTCTTTTTTTTCGGTATTCAGAGGAATTTTGGCCAACCTGTTTTGTAAAAATGCGCGTAAAATGGCTCTGGTCTGAAAAGCCAGTTAGATAGGCGATTTTGGTTAGCGTATACGTGGTGTTTTGCAATAATTGCAGCACCTTCTCAATTCGCAGCTTACAAATGTATTCGCCAAACGAAAGATCATCAAAGTAGCGGGCAAAGGTGCGTGAAACATAAGCTGCATTCACGTCCAGACTTTCAGACAATTCGGTCAAACTGAGCGTCAAATTAGTATCGATCTGGTCTTGAATCAGCTCTTTTAAGCCATCGACCCAAGCAGGAGGCTTTCTACTGCCACTTGGTTTTAGGTAAGCATGCAACACCTGCAATAAAAGCCGTTCAGGCGGACTTTGGGTATGTTTGAGTGTCTGAAGATGTTTCGCCCAACTATAGAGCGCATCATACATGACCATGCCTTGCCTCAATAATTCTTGATCATCGGTGATATTAAACGCCAGGCCCGCCGAGATCGCCTACAAGCCCGCTGTTTGAGCCGCTACCGTATGATCGTCCGTATCCGCTCCACGAACTATAGGTGCGATGGTCTGCAACGCCGGATCCGTGAGCGCATGTTTTTGAAGAAAATAGTCGAATGTGCAAACGGTCCTCGAAATAGGTATATTCGACACCCGGCACATCAAACGGAATGGCGTCCACAACTTGTGCCTGGTGGAGTACCTGATCTTCCGGAACGAAAAAAATATGGCTTGTGGATCAATAAACTGTTTGATGAGCCAGGGACAGGCCAGCCGGTCGATTTTCGGGCGTTCTCGTGTAATCCAGTTCATGACCAGGGAAAGGCGTTATTTTTGGTAATTAGGCAGTAACAATGAATAGACCACCCTCTACTGGTTAAAGGTCCTCTTGTTTGCCCGTCTCCACGATATTGAAGTAGGGAAAATAATTTTCTGTAATCGCGATCAACTTTTTGGGGAAGCCGATAGATATTTCTCGCCGAGATCATTGGATGAGCTGTTTTAACAGGCAGAACCTGACCAGCCTTTATCGGAGAAGTTAGCCTCGATGGACATCTCGTTTTCCCAAAGCAATATTTATTACATTAAATGCTTTACCAGTAACTATAAATTTCTACCTTAGGAATTATCGTAACTTTAGATTCAATTCTCTATTCGAGAAACAAACTACTTGTAAGGTACATGACAGTACAACCGTACTTTACTTTTTAAGTATACGCAGTAGCTTGAAGGAGTCAATTCTTGATTTGATCGTGCTCGTAAAATCAAGTTGAACGAAATGCTATGCCGGATCGGAGACGGCCTCGCCGTGGCGAACCAACCCGGCCAAGGCTGATGCCAATTAAGAAAATAAAATGGCAACAAGTCAGGCTTTCTATTTTCTGATTGATAATTTTTTTCCGGATGGACAGTTGACCGTCTTGCATATACTTAAATGGCTGAGGAAGCCTGGCAATAAGTAGCCCAATCGCCAGCTGATTAGTTCGTAGGGGTTACTCTTTCGAACTGCCTAGACGTACATGTTGGTTAAAGAAAGTCTTTCCCAGCTACCTACTTATATAACGACGTTGAATACCTTCATCCTAGAAATGAAGGTAGCTAAATCAACTAATTAATGAGCAACTCTCCAATCAGGAAATCGATATCCATCGGGTGCTCACTAACACATGTTATTAGACTAAACGATTGATGACCCACCTACATTAAATGAAACGAACGCGCATGGCTGCTGTCATTTTCTTAAATATACTCAGTTCAGATTTTTACCTAGTTCAAGCACAAACTATCAACTTTACCCACATAACGACAAACCAGGGACTTTCACAAAGCCGTATCTCTGCCATTCTAAAAGATAAAAAAGGGTTTATGTGGTTTGGGAGTGAGGACGGGCTTAATAAATATGATGGGTATACATTCACAAAATACAAGCAGGATATTACCAATAAAAATAGTATTTCCAATAGCAACATAAAGGATATACTGGAAGACAAAGCGGGAAATTTTTGGGTCGGTACGGCGAACGGGCTGGATCGCTTCGACCGAGCGAAAAACAGGTTCATTCACTACCCAAATGGCCATGTTAATTACAGCATTAATGACATTTTCCAGGATAGTAAAAACAGAATATGGTTAGGGACGGATAATGGCTTGTTTTTATTCACCCCTAAAAATGGATCCTATATAGCCTACCGGGCGATTACAGAAAAACGACATAGCAGACTTAGCGCTTTTGTTAACCGGATTACAGAAGACGACCATGGCGCTTTATGGTTTGGCACCGAAGATGGTCTCTATCAATATGATAGTAATACCAACCAGGTTACCTCTTACCGTAAAGATCCGCTCACAAAAACCAGTATCCAGTCCGATTGGATTAAAGAGGTATACAAAGATCAGGCTGGAAATATTTGGATAGGAACGCATGGCGGTGGGCTGTCGGTATACGATCGAACCATTCAGTCGTTTCGTACCTTTCTCCATGATCCGCACAATCCCCTCAGTATTGCCCATAATGATATCCTGTCTATTAGGGAAGATAAAGAAAAAAACGTGTGGATTGGCACTGAAAACGGGGGAATAAGTATTTACAATACAACCGCTCGTACGTTCACTACTTACAAGAATAATCCAGACGACAACGCTTCTCTAAATAATAACTCTGTCTATTGTCTTTATAAGGATGACGCCCACAATATGTGGATTGGTACGTACGCGGGGGGTGTAAATTTTGTGCCCAAATTTGGGAATAAATTCGTCTCCTACCGTCAAATCGCGAATGATGCTAACAGTCTGAGTAATAGCATCGTCCTGTCTATTTCTGGTGAGCCCACAGACAATTTGGTATGGATTGGTACCGATGGCGGAGGGCTAAACTTGTTTAATCAGAAAACAAAAGAATTTAAGCAGTATAAGCATACTGATAAGACTAAAAATTCGCCTAGTAACGACCATATTATATCCGTAATCCGTGTAGCACCTGAGGTTTTAGGACTTGGCTATCATAACGGGGGGTTCGATTTATTCCATGTCAAAACGGGGGTATTCGATCATCACCTGCCAACCGAAAATGATCGCCAGAGTTTGTCCATCTCCGATGTAAATAATATGTTGAAAGATAAAGAGGGTAATCTCTGGATAGGAACCTGGAAGGGCGGTCTTAATTTTTACGATGTCAAGAAGAATACCTTCGTCCATTACCGCACCAACCCGAAAGACGAAGCCAGTATTAGTGACGATATAGTAACAACGGTATTCCAGGATGAGAAGGGCGCCATTTGGGTCGGTACGTATAAGGGGCTGAATCTGCTTGATCCTACGCGTAAAAAGTTCAGGCGGTTTCAGCATGACCCGCAAAATAAGCACAGTATTTCCAATGATAATGTCCAGTCTATTCAAAGCGCCGATAAGGGTAACTTATGGGTTGGCACCGTAGGGGGTGGCTTAAATTATTTTGATACCCATAAACAAACGTTTAAAGCCTACACCGAAAAAGATGGCTTAGCCAGCAACGTTGTTTGTGCCATCCAAAAAGACCATACCAACAGGTTGTGGCTGGGTACCAATAATGGTCTTTCCCTATTCGATCCTAAGACTGAGCGGTTTCGTAATTTTACCCTCTCCGATGGGTTGCAGGGAAGTGAGTTCCGGGATAATTCCAGCTTTCAGACGGCAGACGGCCAATTGTTTTTTGGGGGTGTAAATGGGTTTAGTACGTTTTATCCCGACAGCCTGAAGGATAACACCTTCATTCCGCCGGTCTACATCACTGACTTTCTTGTGTTTAATAAGCCGGTTTCCGTTGGAGATAAAGATCAATTACTTCAACAGCAAATTAGTGAAACCCAATTGATAACCCTTTCGGCTGAACAATCGGTATTTACATTTGAATTTTCGGCGCTTAATT
Source organism: Spirosoma flavum (assembly GCF_042686045.1). Lineage (NCBI taxonomy): Bacteria > Pseudomonadati > Bacteroidota > Cytophagia > Cytophagales > Cytophagaceae > Spirosoma > Spirosoma flavum. Next base: position 57,971 of record NZ_JBHUOM010000004.1, on the reverse strand, counting down.
ATACCGTTCCAGAAAAAAATCAATATGCCTACAAACTGGATGGTTTTGATAAAGAATGGAATTACGTCGGCACAAAACGAACGGCAACTTATACCAACTTGGATGCTGGAACCTACGTTTTCAGGGTAAAGGCGGCCAATAATGATGGGATATGGAATATCAAAGGCACTACGTTGACCGTGGTTGTCAGGCCGCCGTTTTGGCTCACCTGGTGGTTCAAAAGCTTCATGGCCCTGCTGGTGTTGGGTAGCCTTTACACCCTGTATCGCCTGCGGGTAAAGCACATCGAAGCCCGACAGTTAATTTTGCGAAATCAAGTGCTGGCTCGCACCAGTGAGGTCCTGCAACAGAAACAGGAACTACAGGAGCAAGCGCTCTATGTGCAGTTACTACAGGCTAAAGTGGCGCAGCAGGCAGCCCAGCAGCAACTTCAGGAGAGCGAACAGCGGTTTCGGGAAATTGCCGACAATGTCGATGAGGTCTTCTGGATTCATTCCGCCCAACCCTTTCAATTACTGTATGTCAATCCCGCCTTTGAGCGGGTTTGGAACACCACATTTCAACAAGTACAGGAGGAGCCGTTTTCGTTTATGAAGAGCGTTATGCGCGAAGACCGACCCGCCGTTTTAGCCTTTGTCAAGCAGTATAAAGCCGGTATAGAAGGCCAATTATACTACCGAATACAATCGAAAGACGAGCCGATACGCTGGTTAATGATTCGCACCTTTATGGTCCACAGTGAAGATGGAATGATACTCCGCCATATAGGCATTGCCAATGACGTTACCAATCAGAAAGAAAAAGAATTCGTCCTTCAGCAAGCGCTCAAGCGGGAGCAGGAACTGAACCAACTCAAGTCACAATTTGTCTCTACGGCCTCGCACGAATTCCGTACCCCGTTGACTACGATTCAATCCAGTACTGATTTAATAAAGCTGTATCTGAATTCACCCGTGGTGGGAGCCCGTGTGGCTATTGATAAACATATAGGCGTTATCCAACGGCAAGTCGGTCATTTCAGTAGTCTGCTGACCGATATCTTAACGATCGGAAAAATTGAGGCCGGGAAAGTACAATTTACTCCCCAATGGACTGATCTTGTTTCGATTTGCGAAGAGGCTATAGCCACTCATTTTAGCCAGCGGAGCGACAACCGAAGCGTTCAACTTACGATAGATGGGGCTCCCTGCTCGGTTTATCTGGATGCTAAACTAATTAATCATGTGCTGATAAATTTGTTGTCAAATGCCTTTAAGTTTTCCACGAAGTCGCCGGGTCTGCACCTTACGTTTACTACTGAAAGTTGTATCCTACAAATTACCGACGAAGGGATAGGCATACCGGCGGGGGAGTTATCTAACTTATTCCAGCCCTTCTTTAGGGCTAGCAACACCAATGAAGCTCCCGGAACAGGCTTAGGGTTGGTGATTGCCCGACAATTTGTCGAACTCCATGATGGCCAACTCGATTTGGCTAGTGAGGAAAAAAAGGGGACAATCTGTACTGTCACGCTACCAATTAGCAAAAGCGTATGCCTTTAGGTTTTTGCCATACTATTAGTGCAAGGCGGGGGCTGACTTTCCTATTTTAACTCCCTTCGATCACTTACAAATGTGAGTTACCCCACTGCTAGGCGAGAGGTTGCTAAAAATGGTCCTTTTTGCGTCCAATAAATCCGTTCAGTTTAATCGTTCAGCGTTTTTGCCCTGGTCCATGCTTTTACTGAACAATTTGTACTCCTTTATCAAAAGGATGGTCACCTACCGACAACCAAAGGTTAAGCTGCCCCAATAGCTCTGCCAGTCGGCCTCTTTGGTATTGGTCGTCGGAACCATTTGTACCAGACTAACCATATTTTGACCAGCTCGCAGTTGGAAGCGAACGCGTCCCTGGGCATCGCTGCGCTGTTGTTCCTCGATCAGTCCTTTGGGCTTCACATCGGGAAGTTCTTTCCGGGTACTAATGGGTCGGGTCCAGTAACGAACTAACGCATTAGCTAGGGGTTTATGATCGAAAATGACGCTAAACTCAAGCCAGCCACCCGGCTTTATACTGTAAGGGTTTTGGACAGGTATAATTTCTAGCGGCATCCCAGTATCCAGCGAAAACGTCTTGTCAGTGACTATTACGGGACCAGCCTGAATTAACGTTTTTACGCATCGCTGATAAAATTCCCGACTTCGGGTTTGAGTTTCATGTCGCTCCTGACGCAAATCAACAATCTGATTTAAGCCGTCTTCCCGCAGATAAAGCAGGAAGCTATCGGCCCGCATGGATAAATACTTACTAGTATTGGCAAACCCCACCAGATGGGTACCGGGCTTATTAATCTTAAGCGGTACTACACCGTAATGGTCTTCGGTCAATGAAGGGGATAGATCTTCTTTTACACCTACTGCCCAATGGGCATATTGCACCAGCCGATTTTTTTTACCTTCTGATCGCTCTCCATTGAAGTGTTCACCCACCAAGACTTCGATTGGAATGACTTGTCCCATTTCAGCAAAAAAGACGCCAGGTTGAAGCCAAAACTCATGAGCTTGAGCTAGCAGAACAATAAGGATTAGGGGAAGTGTAATCGGATATATTCTCTTCATGCTACAAACATAGTGGTTAGAAACCGTTGTAGACGCTTAGTTGTACCAGCCATTGAGATTTCAGATAGTCGGTTTTTTTGAGTCCCGATTTGTCGTATAGACCCTATGTCTTGGAGTTGTAATAGGTGTTTTGTTATTTTCCACGAAATCCAGACCGATCACATTATGTTGGGAGACTTTCTTATAATCACGTATTTTACAGCAAATCATAACCTGAGTTGAGCACTATATCATACTCGTCAACCCATCCGGCAAGACGGTAAAACAAACTTACCTACCCTGAAGGTTAAGCAGGCCCACTATGTGTTTGTTACCTCTAATAAAAGCAGCTACAACATTGGCAAGGCTACCGATACAGTCACGTTACCGGCCGTTTTAGCCACATTTTATAAACTTGATTAAGATGCAGTTGGAAGATTCCGGGTCGTCACCGCTGATTGTCAAAAACGGGTCAGTCTTAAGTTTTTAACTAGCCAACAGTAGCGGTTTTCGAATCAGTAAGGGGCCAATTCAGTCTGTAATTTTATACCTGTTCCAATCCAGAATTGTAATGGGTCAATCAACGGGTCTATAATCAGCCGGCAATGGAACAAATTAACGTATATGTGTTAATTAAACGCCTGCCAGCCGGCCGAAGCCGCCAAAGAAATAGTAAAAACGTTATTTTCCTCATTGCAATAGCACCGGCCACTCGGCATCATCGGCTTCACCGTTCGATTGGTTTTATAATAATAACTCAGCAAAAAGCAGGAAGAAGCAGAGCTAGTTTGTGACACAACCTTTTCAGAAAATCGGTCTAGCTAAAAGGGTCTAAGACAAAACCGGATGTTTACGGCTTTTCCCTAAAGGCATTGAAATACAGCTATGCTTTTTGAAGTGGAAAAGAAGAAATGGCCTACGTTGTTTAGATTTCTCTAGAAGGAAAAAATCTTGAAAAGGAGAAAGAGAAAAAACCAGCCTTATCGGGCTGGTTTTTTGATCCGTTGAGGTTAGCGACCTAATTAGTTTTCTTCGTCACCACCTGCTGACTTACCTTTTTTCACTTTGGCTCCGTTCAGGTTGCCAATTTTATAGCTGAATGTGAGTCTAATACTGGAGTTATAGATATACTGCCGGAAATCCTGATTGAACTGGGCCGAGTTCAACACGGAGGTGAAGCCCATGCCGTTGGTGAGAAAATTCTCAGCGGCTAATCCCAGACTACCTCGTTTATTGGTGAATGATTTACGAGCGCCCAACGAGTATTGGGCAAATCCAATCCGATACCCTTGCAAGGCAATATCCTTACCTCTATAGCCAAGGTTGGCCTGAATGGCCCAACCCTTGTTGAATTGCACCTGTGTATCGAACCGACCGCCCCAGCGAACACCCGTGTTACTGAGTGGGATGGATAGCCCCGACACATCTAGTGACACCCCACTGATGTAGCGATACATAATATCAAGATTTGTGTTGACGCTCCAGCGGGGCGTAATGTTCACCGTGGCAAACAGGTTGGTGCCATAATTATATTCCTTCCCGATGTTTGACCGTCGACTTACCACCGCACCAATCAGCGTGTCGGAACGCTGGCTAATTGACTGAATATCATCCCTATTAAGTCGGGTGTAAAGCGTCAGATTCAGGTATGTTTTTTTGACGTAGGTACTATACCCAAACTCGATCCGGTCAGCTATTTCCGGTTTTAAATACGGATTACCAATAGAGACATTGTAGGGATTGGCCGCGTTGAAATTGGGGTTCAGATCCTGAACGTTCGGGCGCTGAATCCGGCGATTGTAGGCCAATTTAATCGTGGTTGTCTCATTAAGCTTCTTCGAGAGGTTAATACTGGGAACCAGTTTTCCGTAGTTCGGAATCGAAATGGGCCCCTGGTTTCCAGCTGATGCTTGTATACTCGTGTACTCATAGCGCATGCCCGCTTTGAGGGATATCTTACTGCGCGTCGTGAGGGTATATGACAGATAAGCCGCGCCAATGTTCTGATCATACAGCAGGGAGCCATCTGGGCGCTGACTGTCAACCACGTAATCAGAAGTAGGCCCCGCCAATAAGTATTGATACTGGCTGTTAACTCGCCGATAGGTTTCTTTAGCCCCAAATTCAAGCTGCTGGGTCTGACTGATGGGTGTCTGGTAATCCACTTGCAGAATGAACTCCTGACTGGTATTGAAATTCAGGTTCCGTTGCCGACTGGTCAGGATGTTCGTCGTATCCAGATTATTAGCGTCAAAGTTATTGGTCAAATGGTTCTGGCTGTACTGGGTGGAAAGGCTCAATTCCCGTTGAGGGCCGTCGCCCGTGCCCGGATAGGTATGCAGGTAATCGACGTTCATATCGACCGAATTTGACAAATCCTGGCTATTTACATCCCGTCTCGAGGGTGCTCTCACAATATTCCCATTCAATAAACTAGTGGCCAGATGCTGGTCCCGGCTTAAGTTGCGCACCCCAAATCGAAGACCAGCTGTCAGGGATTGATTTTTCGCGATATCATAGTCCAGTCCCAGCGCATATTGTCCAAACAGGCCTTTATCGAAGCCGTCCGAATGCTGACTCGTCCGTACAGGGGCAATGGATTCGCCCAGAAAGGTCGTCTGGTTCAAATCAGAAGCTGATTTATTGTAAACGCCCCGTCCATTACCATTCAAGTTTACCCCCAGTTTACCCTTTCGAAAACTACCATTCACACCCAGGGTTGAGGCCCGATTCCCGACACCGCCATCCACATCAAGGTGTAGTCCCTGCAAGGTGTTTTTCTTGGTGATGATGTTGATAATACCGCCCGAACCTTCGGCATCATATTTTGCCGAAGGGCTCGTGATAACCTCCACCGTTTTAATTAAATCAGCCGGAATCTGCCGCAGGGCATCGGCCAGGTTACCCGCCAGAATGGACGAGGGTTTATTATTGATCAACACCCGCACGTTGGAGCTGCCTTGTAAGGACACATTACCCGCCAAATCCACCGATAACATCGGTACTTTTTTAAGAATATCCGTCGCATCACCGCCCTTAGCCGCCAAATCGACATCGGCGTTATAAACCAGTCGATCAACCTTATCTTCCACCAAGGCTTTCGTTCCGGCTACGGTTACTTCATTAAGTGTGCGCGTGCTGGCACTGAGTCGAATTACGCCCATATCCTTGGTCTGGCCTTTAACAAGCACGACGTTGTTAATCGGTTTGGCGTTGTAGCCCAGAAAGGAAACCAGGATTTTGTAGGTACCGGGCGCTAATTTGGTGAGCGTAAATTTACCTTTGTCGTCGGCTACAGTGCCATCAACAAGTTTATCGGTAGCTATATTATAGACGGCGATGTTGGCATACTCAACCGCTTTGGTCAGCGTGGAGTCAACGACATAGCCCGAAATTTTTGCGTTGCCCTTTGGAGACGTTTCCCCAATGCCTATGGTAGTGGAAGGCGGTTGGTCGGACTGAGTAGGAGCCGGTTGCGCAGGAACTCCGGCGGGTGTTTGTGCCAATGAGATACCCGTAGTCAATAAAAAAAGAAATCCCGTAGTTTTAAGCCACATAACGTGAATTTGAAAAATTGAATGTTGCCCGATAGTACAAACGTGCTACTGGCCCTTGGTTAATAGAAAACAAACGTGCCTAATGCCTTTTATCATTGGGTGAATGACTATAATGGCTGGCTGAATACAAAGTCATAGCCCGCTTATTTTGCGCTGATAAGCAGGCCACGACTCTGGTCAATAACTTGATTTACTTAATAAATTGGCCTTTCTCGTCGAAAATCAGGTCTTTACCGCCGACTTCCGCTTCGTAGGTTTTCTTGCCTTTCGCATCGACGATTTCGCCGGCTTCCTTAATTTTTTTACCCGTATGGTATTTAGTCACATAGTCCCGAACGGATACCGGCAGCGCCGATACCATAATGGTGGTTTCCGTTTCGAGTACGTTGCCTTTGGCATCAATCACCAGCGACACCTCTTTCCCCTTGTGGGTCAGTCCCGCTTCATAATTCCCGTCTTCCTTTTCCCATTTCACCGCCTTCACACTCGGATATAACCGGGCTACGGTAGCTTTGGTGGCCGCTGGTACGTCAATACTGGACAGCATTATGGTCGTATTGATAGTAGCTAGGGTAGTGGCAAAAGCACTAGGTGCCGTATTGGTTAAAGCCACCAACGCCAGGGCACTCACGAACAAGGCATTTTTCATTGTAGTAAGGTGATTTAGTTTTTCGATTCAAAACTACCGGTAGATTCTAAAGGAATGTTGAAGTTTGGACCGACGTTGGCTTAGAAATCAATCTGAAATATGTGCCGACGCATGGAAGAAGCGTAGTTGTAGTTCACGGTCATTCCATACTGCTCAGCAATCTCTTTCACCAAGGCTAATCCCAAACCAGTAGATTGCGGGAGGGCCTGGTTGCGTACGAATCGTCCAAAAAGCTGCTCCTCTGGAAAAGGTAATGGGTCTCCTTCATTGGTAATAATAAAATTATTCATCCCCACCTGTACTAGAATAGACCGATTCGAATCGCCATGGCGAATTGCATTTTTAATCAGGTTCGAAAAAAATACCTCGGCTAATTGTCGGTTTAAAGGTCTGGATGACCCTTCTTTTATCAGTCGGTTAATCGTGATGCCTCTGTGGACTACATAATCCGAATAGTTATCCAAAAGCTGATTGACCAACTCACCAATATTAACCGCATCGTTGTGGGCAAATTGGTGATTATCAATCTTAGCTAATAACAGCAGGGATTGATTCATAGCAGACAGCCGCTTAATTTCCTGTTGCGACCGCTGAATACGAGTTAGATCTGTTTCGTCTAGCCGTTCCGACTGTTGCAAGAGATCTAATTCGACCGACAGCACACTCAAGGGCGTCTGCATCTCGTGCGAAGCGTTGTCAGTAAACTGCTTCTGTTGAGCATATTGATGACGGGTTCGGCGACTCATCGCATCGAGCGACTGGCTGAGCAACCTAAACTCAACGATATCACTAGCTGGAAAGTCAACCTCATCGGGGCCGTCGACCCGGTACTGTTGCAACTGATGAATGATGCCATAAAAAGGTTGCCAGATACGCCGGGTAACCAGTACGTCGGCCCCAACCAGCAGCATCACGACAACTAAAAAACAAATGATGACCCCCACCGACAAGGCATGGGCGATTTCGTCAAATTCCAGATACGATTGCTGAAGGGTAACGACATAATTTCGGCTGCCGATGGCACAGGTCGATCTGAGCATCCGGACGGGGGCCTGTTCTTTTTCCCGAGGGCTAAAGGCAACTGTATCGGTATAGATTGGGGCTGTTTGACGCGACGAGGTAGCCAGCGTAATCCGTATGTTTGGGTCCCAACCCGGAAGGTCAGCGGCATTGGGTGGGTGCTGACGAAGTTGCTCCTTAACCTGAAGGAGTTCCGTAAGCAGTAACTCGTCGATTTCATGTGAAATATCCCGATGAATATACTCATTGAGTAGAAAAACACCCCCCAGCGCGATAGGGAAAGCTGCCAGTAACAGATAGAGAGCCGTTTTATGAAGTAGTTTCATTCTTCTGCCGTAAATATATACCCGGCCCCATAGCGAGTGGTAATGTAATCCGGACTACCAGCCTCTAATAGTTTCCGGCGCAGATTTCGAACGTGGGTGTACAAAAAATCGTGGGAGTCGATACCGTCCATGTAATCACCCCAAACGTGTTCGACAATGACCGATTTTGATAAGAGTCGATTCTTGTTGGTTACCAGAAATAAGAGCAGTTCATATTCTTTAATCGTCAGTTCTGCGGGTTGATTACTAACCAGTACCTGTTTCCGGCTAGGCACGATGGTAATAGCGCCAAAAACGAGTTGTGTCTCGCCTTCATGCTGTCGCCGGCGCATCAATGACCGAATGCGGGCGTTTAATTCGGGCAGATGGAAGGGCTTGGTCAGGTAGTCATCAGCTCCTAACTCTAACCCCGTGAGCTTATCATCCAGGGAGTTTTTTGCCGACACGATGATGATACCGGCTTGCGAATGAGCCTCCTTCAATTCTTTAACAATCGACAGCCCGTTACCATCGGGCAGGGTAATGTCCACCACGATGCAATCGTAGTCGTAATCATGCACTTTCACGGAGGCTGTACGGAAATTGTTCGCCGTTGATACGTTGTACTTTTCATTTTCTAAATAGTGCCGCATGGCCACTAACAGCGATGGTTCGTCTTCAATCAGCAAAATTTTCATAGTCACGGCGTTAGCTTATTTCCCCAAAGTACCGTAGCAATACTGAATACATTTTGAAGTTGGTCACTATGCTTGCTTGACTGGCTTTCCCTGACCAACTACAGATTCTCTTTAGGTTTCCTCCATTATTTTACGCTGCCCGTCCAAACTTGTCTTGTGAGAAGTTACCGTATCTAACCCACTCTTATTATCCATACGCGTACTGGGTCGATAAGAGACGCTATGAATTATTAACTTATGAAACAAAACAGGCGCTTCGGCTCCTGGGTGCTTAGCTCCTGGTTTTTTCTGCTTCCAGTAGTCGCATCCTTTGGACAACCGCTAAACACCGTTGCCCTTCGCGCATCCTGGGACAGTATTCCAACTCGTCCCACTACGTTCCGATGGGTTGCGCCGACGGTGGTGATACCCGTTGGATTAGCCTTATCACCTGATTATTCAACTAGTCATTTCGACCGATTTTATGTCCGAAGTGAACTTCAGAATAAAATTCACTTTCGCACCCATGCCGATAATTACCTGCAATACGGCCCCGCTGTAGCTTGGGCCGGGTTGAGTCTGGCGGGCGTAAAAGGCCGGTCGCAACCTTTCGACCGGGCTGGTATTGCGCTGGTGGCTCACGGCATCATGACAGTCGTGGTGCTGAGCTTGAAACAAGTTACCCACGAACTTCGCCCCGATGGGTCCGACTCCTATTCATTTCCATCGGGACACACGGCCCTGGCGTTTACAGGAGCGGGTTTGCTAAATCGGGAGTTTGGCGAAGTTAGTCCCTGGATTCCCATTGGTGGCTACGCAATGGCCACCTCGACCGGAATCTTACGGTTAACCAATGATAAACACTGGATATCGGACGTACTGGTTGGAGCCGGTATTGGCTTGTTGTCCACCGAAGTTGCGTACCATGTTTATCCGTGGCTGAAACAGAAATTGGTACGGCATAAAGTCGCCCCTCATCAGGTTAAGTAGGTAGGAGGCTAGAGATATTGCTTGATAAATAGAAAACTGACTAACATGAAAAAGGCTCAATTTCTTTCAAAATGGTTTTTTGCCGTTGTTGGTCTGCTTCTCTTATTATCCAGTCATACGCTGGCGCAGTACCCGATGATCAATAGTAACCCTACCGCTCGGGCTTTGGTGACGGCGGGGCTGGACCAAGTCTATGATTCTCAATTTACTGCCGCTGAAGCTACATTCACTCAACTAGCGAAATTAGCTCCCAACCATCCTTCCCTAGATTTGCTCCGGGGTGTTGGGTTATATTATCAGTGGTTCCCGGCCCGCACCGATATAAACCTGTTGCAACGCTGTAGGAAACAGTTAGAACTGGCCGCCCGAAAAGCCGACGACTGGCAGAAGGCGCAAAAGAAAACGGATGGTGAAGACCGCAGTACGACTACCCCCAGTGCGACTGCCCGGCCCGAAGCAATGTTTTTATACTTCACCGCCGAGGCTATGCTGGCGAAGATCGGCCATTACGAACACGAACCCTTCGTAGCTATTCGGCACGCCAAGAATGCCTATCCATTTATTCAGAAAGGGAAGGCTTTCCAGCAGCAATACCCCGACTTTTACCTCTCCACCGGTCTCTACAATTTCTATCGCGAGGTCTACCCGGAAATTCACCCATTCTACAAAACCGTTGCCTGGGTGATGACTTCCGGGGATAAAAAACTGGGCATGAATCAACTCCAGATCGCCACCCAAAAAGCCCTCCTTGTACGAACAGAAGCTATTCTCTACCTGACACATTTACTAACAGACTATGAAAATAAACCGGGCACAGCCCTCCCCTATCTGTCCCAATTGACGGTGCGCTACCCAGACAATCCCTTCTGGCGCTATAAATATGCCGAAGCCTTGTTGAGCGCTCATCAAACCGATTCCGTACCCGCCCTGATTGCACTACTGATGGCGGCTAAAGAGCCCGTTTATCAGCAGATGGGCACGCTTCTAAAAGCTCGCTATGCGCTGGAAATCGGCCAGTATGCGAATGCCAAATCGTTTGCGGGGGAAGTTGCGCGGAGTTCGGTAAAAGACGAGACGGTGCGAGCCTATGCCTATCAGGTACTGGCGAGGGTGGCCCGACAGGAAGGACAGGAAAAAATAGTCCGCCAATACTATAAACTAATGCTTGAATTTGCCGAATACCCGGTATTACGTAATGAGGCTCCCTAAATAAGCAGTATGCGAATAGATAAACGACTAGCATGGGTGAGTATTTGGGTGCTGCTTCAAGCAATTCCCGGCTATGGACAGGATTCCCTGGTTCACCGGAATCTAGCTTATTACCTCGACGCAGGACTTACCAACAGCCCCCTGCTGAAGGATAATATCAACTCCATTACACTGAACCGGCTCGACAGCCTGATTAATATTGCCATTAACAAACCCTATGTTCAGGCCATCGGTCAGTATCTCTATGCACCAGCCGGAACCAACTGGGGTTACGACCAGAACACAACCAACGGGGGCGCCTACACGGGGTTGATTCAGGCAAACAGAAATCTGCTGTACCGCCGGAACCTACGGATTCAGAACAACTTGAATTCAGCCCTGCGCGATTCATTGGTCAATACGGTTCACATCAATCAGAACGATCTACAGAAAGCCATTGTCGACCTCTATTTAACGGCCTATCAGGATTATCAGCAGATGGTCATTTTCGGCGATTTGTACCAGATTTTCTCCCGCCAGAACGAGGTACTGAAAGAACTACTTCGGAAAGCCTTGTTTAATCAGTCGGATTATCTGGCATTTCGGGTCGACTGGCAACAGAGCGAAGTGAATTACGAAGGGGCGAAAGTGCAGTTTTTACAGGATTTGCTGACGCTCAATACGCTCTGCAACATTGTCGAAACGAGCCTAGTACGATTAGAAAAGCCCAACCTTTCACCCCAGGCCCGCTTTACGATCGACGACAATCCATATTTCCTCCGCTACCGCTACGACAGCGTCATTGTGGAACGGAACCGCCGGGTTGTCGATATTTTTTATCGACCATCGCTGGACATCGTGGCCAATGCCGGCACCAACGCGATTAGCTCCGACCTGATTTCCCGGCGTTTTGGCTACAGCCTCGGGTTGAATTTTATCATGCCCATTTATAATGGGAACCAGCGTCGGCTGCAATATCAAAAACTCAACGTTGCGCAGCTGACCATCCGAAATTACCGCAATCAGTACCTAAACCGCTTCAACCTACAACTGCGAACTGTAAACGAGCAATTACGCGTGAATCAAAACTTGATTAGCATCACCGAACGGCAAAATACGGACGTTGAAAACCTATTGACTATCAGTCAGACCCGGCTGTATCGGGGCGATATATCGGCTATTGATTACCTGCTCATCGTGCAACGATATCTAACTAGCAAGCTGTCGCTGAACCAATTAACCATTCAGCGGCAACGATTCATCAACACCTTCAACTACCGTAACTTTTAACGTATTGACTTCATCCAAGCCTCAGCGTATGAGTAGACAGCTTTATTTCTTTGGGCTTATCGGGTTGCTCTTGCTGACGGGCTGCGGCTCGTCGTCAACCACCGGCACGGCGGGTACGCAGACAGCCACGGCCGACGCCCCCCGGCCCAAAACGCCGGTGGAGGTGACGACCATAAAAGATGACTCGTTTCGGGAAGAAAAAACGTTTCGGGGCCTGACGTATTACCTCACCAGTGGCGACATCAAATCGCCAATTGCGGGCTACGTCACCAAAGTGTATGTCAAAATTGGCGATCAACTTCGGAAAGGTGCGCCCCTGTTCGGTCTGGAAACCAAGGAAGCCTATGCGCTGGGTGGCAAAAATTACCTTAACGATCCGACGCTTAAAAACATCGGTCAGTTGATCATCCGCGCCCCTGACACGGGCCTAATTACATTGGTACAGGCCGAAGAAAACGAGTACGTGCAGGATGGTACGGTGCTGGCCTCATTCTCGGCACCCGACATGTTTGTTTTTCTGATCGAGGTACCCGTCGAGCAGGATTCGTCAGTGCACGTGGGCAGCGTTTGCCGCATTCAGTTACCGAATGGTCGACGCATTGCCGGACGAATTTCCCGAACGCTGGCCATGGCCGACTCGCTCTCGCAAACCGAGCGATTCGTAGTCAAGCCGGACCGCCCGATGGTATTGCCTGCCCGGCTACAACTTAACATTACGTTTACCAACCAGCAACATAACAACGCCCAGTCGTTGCCTAAGGAGGCCGTTCTAGCCAATGAACTCCAGACCGATTTCTGGGTCATGAAGCTCGTCAATGATACCACGGCGATAAAAGTGCCGGTCAAAATTGGCCTTCAGCGCGAGACCCGTATCGAGATTCTCAGCCCTCGGTTTGCACCTAAAGACCGCTTCGTCAGTAAGGGCGGCTACGGATTGGCCGATACCTCATCGATCACCATAAACCGACCCGCCAATGCCCACTGAGCAATCTGCCGCGCGACCCGGTTTTTTCCGCTTTCGCAAGCCGATTCTAGGTCTGCTTCTCCTGCTATTGGTGGGCGGTATTTTCGCGTATCGAAGTATTCAGGTATCCTTATTTCCTGACCGAACGTTTCCCAAAATTAAAGTCATTGCCGACGCGGGCGAACAGCCCGTAGAGCTGATGATGGTGGCCATTACGCAACCGCTGGAAAATGCTGTCAATCAGGTGGAAGGCGTCGAAATGGTGCGCAGTACCACCAGCCGGGGCAGTTCTGAACTGTCGATTTACCTGAACTGGTCAGTGGATATGGACGTATCGTTGCAACGTGTCAATGCCCGGATCAACCAGATTCAGAATACCTTACTGCCCAATACCGTTCTATCGGTGGAGAAAATGTCGCCATCGATTCTGCCGGTGATGGATTTCGCGCTGAGTTCGAAGAGCCGCGATTTGATCGAACTGCGGAAGCTGGCGATTTATACGATACGCCCGTATCTGAGCCGGGTAACGGGCGTATCGAATGTGCAGGTGATGGGTGGCCGCACCAAAGAATATTGGATCATACTCCAACCCGATAAACTAGCCAGCCTGAACGTAACACCGGCGGCCATCACAACCGCTCTGGCGGCCACGAACTTCATCCAGGCCGACGGGCTGGTTTCGGATTACAACCGCCTTTACCTGACACTCACCGATGCGACGGTTCATTCCCGCCAGGATGTTGAAAACATCATCATTCGCAGTGATGGGCAAAGAGTGCTTCGTTTAGCTGATGTAGCAACCATAGAACTTCACGAGCAACAGGAGTACACCAAGATTGAAGCGAATGGCAAAGAAACGGTACTGGTCAACGTCGTCAAGCAACCGTCGGCCAATTTGATTAGCCTGAGCAACGGCATTACCCAGAAAGTGAAGGAGTTGAAGAACTTGCTCCCCGCCGACGTAACGCTGACACCCACCTATGTACAGGCCGACTTTGTGAGCGACGCCGTAAAAAGCGTGACCGATAGTATTTTTATTGGGCTGGTGCTGGCCATCATTGTTACCAGCTTATTCCTGCGGTCGCTGAAAGCCAGTTTCGTCATTCTTCTCACGATTCCCATTATTCTGGCGTCTTCAATTCTAGTCTTGTTCGTGATGGGCTACACGCTCGACATCATGACGCTGGGCGGTATTGCAGCCGCTATCGGACTGATTATCGATGATGCCGTCGTGATTGTGGAACAGATTCACCGGGTAGAGGAAGAGCCCGGCCGGCCCGCCGGTGCGGTGGATTCGCACGAAGGCAAGTCGGACGCCCAGATGATTCAGCAAGCCATTAGCTACCTCTTTCCGGCCATGGTTGGTTCGTCGCTCAGCACCATTGTCATTTTCATTCCATTCTCGCTGATGAGCGGAGTCGCGGGAGCGTTCTTCAAGGTGTTAGCCATGACGATGGTCGTTACGCTCACCTGCTCATTCCTTATTACGTGGCTGGGTTTGCCCGTGATTTACGGGTTGTTTGGTTCGGGTAAGAAAAAACAGAAAGATACCGCGACGCACCCCGCTATTGGCAAAATACTATCCGTTTTCATTCACCGACCCTGGATCGCACTTGGACTGGCCGGGGCGATGGCGCTCGCTGTCGGTCTGATTTATAACCAGTTGGAAACAGGTTTTCTACCTGACATGGACGAAGGGTCCATCGTGCTTGATTACCACTCCGAGCCAGGAACCTCGCTCGCAGCAACCAACGTCATGCTCACGGGGGTCGATCAGCAGCTAAAAACCGTTCCGGAAGTAGCCGCGTATTCACGACGGACAGGTGCGCAGATGGGCTTTTTTATTACCGAACCCAATGGAGGTGATTACCTGATTTCGCTCAAAAAAGACCGAACCCGCTCCACCAACGAAGTTATCGATGAATTGCGGGGTAAAATAGAAGCCACCCAACCGGGCCTCACCGTTGATTTTGGGCAGGTCATCGGTGATATGCTCGGCGATTTAATGAGTGAACCCAATCCTGTGGAAGTGAAAGTGTTTGGCAATCAGCCCGCCGAGCTTCGTCCATTGGCCGATCAGGTCAGCGGCATCGTAACCCGGGTTTCCGGCACAGCCGATGTTTTTAACGGCATTACCATCGCCGGACCGTCGGTCGTATTCACCCCAAAATCAAGCGCCTTGTTGCAATATGGGCTGACACCCCTTGACCTGCAAAACCAGTTGACGACCCGGTTGATGGGCAACGAGGTTGGCAATATTCTGGAAGGCAACCAATTCATCAAAATGCGGTTAAAGTACCCCGGCACGAGCAGTGATTTACAGCTTCTCAAGCAAAGCCCTGTTTTTACTGCCGATGGCCGCAGCCGTCTGCTATCCGACTTTGCCAACGTTCGGGTCGATTCGGGGAGTGCCGAAATTCAACGGGAAAACCTGCAACCGATGGTCGCCATTACAGCTAGTCTGGCTAATCGCGATCTGGGCAGTGTGATGGGCGAAATTCAGCAGAAAGTTGGCACTGGCGTAACCTTGGCATCCGGGCAGCACATCGAGTATGGTGGAGCCTACGCCCAGCAACAGCAATCCTTCCGGGAGTTGCTGCTCATTCTCGTATCAGCTTCACTGCTGGTATTCATTGTGTTGCTGTTCTTATTTCGGGATTTGAAAGCCGCCGGGCTGATTCTATTCATTTCGGTTTTGGGTGTATCAGGATCATTTATTGCCTTGTTTATTACCAAAACCCCACTGAACGTGGGTAGCTATACAGGCATAATTATGATTGTGGGCATCATTGCCGAGAACGCCATTTTTACGTTTCAGCAATTTGCCATTTACCACCAGACGGCCCCAGTCGCTGAATCCATCGAGTTTGCCATTTCGGCCCGGATTCGACCTAAACTCATGACCGCCACCAGTGCCATAATCGCGCTGATGCCGCTGGCCTTAGGCATTGGCACGGGGGCGCAACTCCATCAACCATTGGCCATTGCCGTGATTGGCGGATTCTGTGCCGCCCTGCCTTTATTACTCTTGATTTTTCCCGGCCTATTACGATTAGCGTACAAAGACAAACCAGTTAATCAACTGATTGTAAACCCAATAAACTAAATCAAATTCCTATGAAAGCGTTTTTAATCTCTGTTGCATGTCTGTGTTTAACGGGCTCTCTCTTCGCCCAATCGGCGAATTATCACCTCGTCAAGAAAACCATCATCGGGGGCGAAGGTGGCTGGGATTACCTGATGGCCGATGCGGATGGTGGCCGGCTATACATCTCGCACGGTACACAGGTGGACGTACTCGACCTGAAAAGCCACGAAAAACTTGGGGTTATCACCCCTACACCAGGTATTCACGGCATCGCCGTTGTTCCAGGTACATCTGTTGGCTACACCACCAACGGACGACCCAACACAGCCACGATGTTTGACACGAAGACCTTCAAAGCCACCAAAGAAATCCCGACGGGGAAAAAACCCGATGCTATTATGTATGACGCCTTCTCCAAACGCGTCTTCATCTTCAACAATGAAGGTAATAGTGCAACGGTACTAGACGCAACCACTGGCAACGTAGCCGGTACGGTTGAATTGGGTGGTGCGCCCGAAGCGGCCGTCAGCGATGACCACGGCCTGATTTTTGTCAATCTGGAGGACACCAATGAGTTAGCCGTTTTTGACGCCAAGTCACTGTCTGTCAAGCATCACTGGAAGTTAGGCAAGGGCGAAGAACCTACAGGACTGGCTTTTGACAAACCGCGTCACCGGCTGTTCAGCACCTGCAACAAGGTCATGGTTGTACTGGATTCGCAAACGGGCAAGGTGCTGGCGGAAGTACCGACAGGGAGCGGAACCGATGGAGCGGTGTTCGACACCTCGACCGGTTCGGCCATCAGCTCCAACGGCGAAGGTACGTTAACGGTCGTGAAGGAAGTAAAACCGGGACAATTTGAAGCGGTTCAAACGGTAACGACCCAGCGCGGTGCCCGCACCATCACCATTGACCCTAAAAGCCACCACATTTTTGTAACAACGGCTGAATTTGGTCCTGCGCCAGCTGCCACGACTGAAAACCCAAAGCCGCGTCCTGCGGTAAAACCAGGAACGTTCATGGTGCTGGAATACGCAGCCAAGTAACATAACCAGCTATCGACCTTGTAGGAGTTTTGTAAAAACGTGGCACAGCTTTTTGCAAAACTCCTATTTCTTTTCTAAAATCACAGCGTAGCCGTTGGCAACCTCGGATCAACTGGATACGGTTCAATCTGAATAACGCGACACTCCGCCCGTAACGGATGCAGTGGGTCCAGTAGCACATTGCGCGATGGCGATAGAGGAACCACTGCCGACAGCAAAGCAAGACACAACGTACGGTGCTGCCGAAACTGCGCGTCGGCAAATTGGGGTAAACCCATTGGCGTCACATATGGATTATTCCAGCCAACGGGTAATTCCTGAGCTTCCAGCCACGTAATGGCCTCATCAGGTATTTCGATTTCGCATAGAATCAGGGGAGGCAAATCGGCCAGGGGTGTTCCCTCCAAGTGAACCATATATTCCAGAAAACACAGTTCAGGCGTCGTGGCCATGTATACCATTGGTCGCCCGCGAAGGTTCCAGCGGCCACCACGCAATTGCGCACCAATGCCGTCCAAGATAGTGTCACGATGACTGTCTGTTTGAATTCGGTATAATGTCCTCAACATCAGCTAAAGACACCATATTCAATTCGTCCTACAATGTCTTCAACCAGCTGAACACCTGTCGAACTGTCCAGCAGGTCTAACGGTGAACGGTCATTCAAAAGTCGGAGCGGTCGGCGGAGCCAGCGTGTAAATTTGCCCTTATCCTGGAAAACGGTTGCCCCATACGTAGCCAGCCGAGTCAGTAACAGCAATCGCTCAGAGGTTGCCGCGTCGAGTTGCTGAACGTTGGCTTGCCGGTGAAATGTCGCCACCGATTGGTTCAGCAACCGGGCCATTTCCTTATCGGTAACGCCAAGCAGACCTGCTACATGCCCAGTTTCAGCACCCGCCAAACCCTGCCGCGAGCGGTCAATAAGTTGAAGTGCCGTGAGAGAAGCATACGAATACGTTCCTTGTCCTGAAATGAATGCTTGCGTTGCCATAATCGAAAGGATCATTTGATTGTAACATAACACGCATTTGCGACTAATCGTTCGTTGGACTCAGTTCTTACGACTACATTCTGGATAATCACAAGAGCGACGCTGTCAGCTAATAGACTCTTCCTTTACCCAGCCGACACAGTATCTGAAGGTTCCCACTACTTGGTTACTCTAAAGGAATCGAGTTCTTTGCCGTTCACATCAATCTGGCGGATAGTCAGTGTCTTGCCATCCACATCGGCTACTGTCAGGGAATGGACGTTAGAATAAAACTTATTCGTAAACTTCTGCCAAGAGTCTGGATCATTGTTCTGCTCCGGGTTATAAAGTGTTTGACCACCCGCACCCGTCACCAGATAAATGATTCCCTTTGGTGTAGTGTCGGTCTTGCCGTTAAATGATTTGTCGAGCGTCCATTGGCCGTTTACAACCCGACCACGGGCCGTTTTAGCCCCCATGCTGGCTACCAGCAGAACGCCCTTTTTGTCGGGAACAAACGTCAACGGGAACGAACGTTGGTAGTTATGCACGTGGCCTGTAAAGACCACATCGACCTTACCTTTTTCAAATAAAGGGGATAAAAGCCGGGTGTGCTGCTGCTCATAATGCTCCCGCGCCGAGTTGAAACCTGGATGGTGGAACATCACAAACCGCCACGTAGCATCTTTGGCGCTGGCTAAATCGGCGGCTATCCAGTCTTGCAACGCTTTGTCCGTAAAGTCGACGTAGGGGTTCGAATCAATCACCGTCCAATGAGCGTTCCCATAATCGAACGAGTAATTCGACATTTTCAAATAGGCCTCGCCAGCCGCGTCAGTAAACGCTTTGCGGTTGTCGGCTGATGCCGTCAGCGTTGGCACAAGTGGACCGCCCTCTGTACCAGTTAGTCCGTTTAATGGTTGATTCCAGTAGTAATAATAAGCCAGTGCATCGGGGTATTTGTCCAAGTCACGCGTATCGGTATCGTGGTTGCCGGGCGCTACGATCATCGGCACCGACCGCAGCAAAGGTGCCCCTGCCGTATCGACTTGGTTGGCGTTATAAATCGGCCAGAAGCGAGAACGATACTCGGAAATCAAGCCACGTTCATAAACAATATCACCGGGCACGACCACGAAATCGGGTTTAGCCAAATAAGCGCGGGAAGCCAGTTTTTTCTGAGCTGGGGTCTCTGCCCCAATATCGGCGAAAGCCACAAATCGGTATGGCTGGTCAGCCCGTTTCGATGCCTGCGCCTCGGCAGCAAATACGACCTTTCCCGCTTTCGATACCCGGTAGTTGAACTTGCGGCCCGGCGTCAGACCCGTAAAGGTAGCCTTGTAGACCAGATGCGGCTCAATACCAGCAACTGCCACCCGAACGGATGTAGGCGCGTCGGTTTTCTTCCAGAGATTACTGGATTTGGTTTGATAGTCAACCGTCCAATCGGTGCTGCCGTCTGGCGAATGCCAGAGCAGTTGAAGGGTTTCGGGGGAGGGTGTACGCCCGATCTGGAGATAAGGTCGGGCAATGAACGGCTCAACCGTTTTTTTATCCTGTGCTGAACAGGCCTGTGCCAGCGCAAACTGCCCTAACAGTAACAGGAGTATAAGTTTATTTTTCATCGAAATGGATCGATATTGATTTAGAAAACAGTAACGCCTATTGCGCTAAAAGCTTCGGGTAAGCGATCTTTTAGCGCAATAGGCGTTGGCTCTATTCTTAGTGAAGATTGCCTTTACCGTTGCTTGGGTATGCACCCATGTCAGTGCTGGGTGGTGTAATTTCCGTTGAACCGAAGTTAGGGCTCACGGGCACCACAGTCAGCGGACTGAAGCTGGTCGTTCCCTTGCCAATTGCGGGTGATGTTGACTGTAGCCGGAAGTTCCATGTTCCAACAAAGCTAGCATCGGCAATTTTCTTGGTCGCCACATAAGGCAGGGGGAAATTAACGAACTGTGGGTTGTTTTTCTGAACTACCGCCGAACCGTCGTAAGCCTGACCGGGCTTGTAGCCAGCGGGCAGGAAGGACGACGGAGCCGGAATATCGGTGGTCTGCGGCTTGGTCGTGAATAGAACCGGATAAATCTGGTTCGCCATCTTTAGCGAATCGACGTAGTTGTAATTATAGCCATATTTGATGTTAGCTGTATCGGCCACCACCAGCGCGTTGCCGCTATAGGACTGCGTCGCTCCTACGATGCGCGGACCATATTTGCTATCAACCATCAGGTTGTTGTAATACCCACCCTTTGAACCTTCTTCAAAGTTAATCGAGCCGCCCCGACCATCGGCAGACCGGCGGTAGCCATTTGCCACTAGTGTGTTGTTATAGAAAAGAACATTGGTTTGTGGCTGCCCGGGTTTCTGACCATTATTAGATGCCTTTGGTCCGTTAGTAGCCGCGCC
This sequence comes from Spirosoma flavum, assembly GCF_042686045.1. NCBI lineage: Bacteria > Pseudomonadati > Bacteroidota > Cytophagia > Cytophagales > Cytophagaceae > Spirosoma > Spirosoma flavum. The sequence goes on along the minus strand of NZ_JBHUOM010000004.1, from coordinate 37,242 downwards.
AATCACCACATTGTAAGCAAAATTACCTACCGTACCGCCCTTAACGTTCCAGGCTTCTCCGCCCGTGAATCCACATTTTTCAAAGGTATTCCGCATCACGTTGTAGCGGCCACCAAAGGGGCGCATCGGGTCATCGACCGAGCCATAAATCCATGAATCCTCTACGACTACGATTCCGTCCGAGTTAGCCGACGAGACCACATAGGCTTTACCGCCATTAGCAATAAACGATACGGGTGAGGTTACCACCGTACCTCCACCAAACTCCAGGTGCGTCCATTTGATGATGATATTTTTGAACATCGTTTCGCCCAAAATACCACCCCACAAACCCGCATAAGCCGGATCTTTGGTTACGTCAGCGCCAAGAACGTCGGTTTTAGTAGCCGTAGGAACCGTAAAATAGATTGGTTTTTCCTGCGTTCCCAGAGACAGCAGGGAGCCTTTCACGATAAAACTCCACACGCCCTTGCCATCGAAATGTACTTTAGCACCTGGCTGAACGACCAGCGTATCGCCTTCATTGATAAATACATCGCCGGTAACCCGGTAGGTTGAGTCGGCCAGGAGTGTCCCCTTCACCACGCCAGACAACGGCGTTTTCGTGCTAATGGCAACCCCGGCTTTAAAAAATGGAGCCGACACCTGCACATCTTCTGATTTGCTGCAACCGGTAAGTCCGGCAATCAGTCCAACAGCAACAGCTGCCAAACCTAAACGATTCTGATAGTTCATAGTTGAAAAAAATAAAGAAGTATTAAGTACTGAAAACGTTAGTGTTTATAGCGGAACCCGATCAGGTAAGACTGACCAAACAGGTCTTTCTGCACCAGAATCCGGTCGGTACGAAGTTGATCGGGTAGATTAGTTAATGAGTTGGGCTTCAGAATCTCGGAGATGATCGGGTTGTTAAGCAGGTTAGTCAGCTTGGCAAAAACCGAGAAGCGGGAGGCCGAGCCCCGCTTGATCCCAAATCGTTTTTCCGCCGAGAAATCCACTTGCGATGTGCCGCGTTGCCAATAATCCAGACCCAGATAGGGCGAAACGACATTGATCCGTTTGCCCGTATAAACCCAAGCCAGTTGCGCATCGACGTTGACCCGTTGGTTCTTATAGACCAACGATAAGTTTGCGATATGATCCGACTGGCCCTGCAACGGACGGGTTTGCATCCCATCGGTTACAACGGTCGACCCTTGTGCGTCTCGGCCATAAATTCGCTTGCTGGTTGTGATGCTTGACTTGGTGAAGGTGTAGTTACCCGTTACGCCCCAGTCGCGCCAGAATTTGGCAAACACCAGTTCAGCCCCAAAGTTGGTAGCTGTTCCGAAATTGAGCGGCTGGTAAACTGTGTTGACATTACTGACGACATTAAACCCGTATTCAATGGGGTCTTTGATGTTCTTGTAAAAGCCCCCGATCAGCAATTGCTGGCTACCGCCCGGAAAGAATTCATAGCGCAGATCGATGTTATCAGCTACAGTGTGCTTAAGGTAGGGGTTACCCGATTCGGTGTAGTAGTCGCCGGGAAAGTTGGCCGGTACAAGATCAAAATAGCCCGGTCGGCTGATACCCCGAAAGTACGAAACCCGGATATTTTCCTGATTCGACAACTGGTATTTGAGGTGTAGACTCGGCAATACGTCTAGGTAGCTGATCTTTCCGGTCTTTCCCGTCGATGTGACCGGTAGTTGCGATATGTAAGACTGGTTCGTGTTTTCGAACCGCACACCCCCAACTAACTGCCAGCGTTCGGCCAGCGTAACTTTACCCTGCACATAACCAGCCGCAATTTGTTCTTTGGCGGTATAGTTGTTCCCATTCGCACTGTCCGACAAGGCCGTCGCAATGGGAAAGAACGATAAGGTCGCCTGGTTAATGGTGGTATATACCTGTCGGTCGCCACCGGGCAATACCGTCGATAAGCTGTAATCATTGTAATAGTTATTCCGGGCTTTGTCGCGGTACATGCCACCCACCGATAGTTCAGCGTTCGGGAGCGGGTTATACGTAAGGTTGACGTAACCCGTCAGATCGCGATCACTGTTACGGGTCCAGATGTAGCTCACCGGGTTGATAAACTGGGCTCCCCGAACAGGCTTACCATCCACATCCGGCTCTACCCGGTAGGTAACGCCGAAATTAGCCCAGCTTGGTGTTTGGCTCTTCGCTTGTGAATAAACAGCCGACCAGTTCAATTTGAGTCTTGGATTGGTTGACTTCCCCAGCAGCACATGGTCTCCCTGCAAGGTGGCGTTATAGATGTTCTGCCGCCGAAATACCGACCGCTCGCTGGTGCTGATATCGCCGAATGTAGTCAGTTGATCACCCAGAATGGTCCGGTGCTGCTTGTCGTCAAGTTGCATGTATAACCCATAGAGGCTCAGTCTGTGGCGACTCGAAAACGCGTAATCGAACTTGGCATTCAACCCCGTCCGGGCCTGTTCGTTGGAATTTACCCGGTTATCGACCGATGTAAAAATGGGTGTATTGGGTTGGGGATCAGGGCTTGGCTGACCATTAATAGTAAAAAACGTCGTGGTACCGCCCCGGTAGGTGTGTTGGTAGCTGCCACCCAGCAGAAAGCCTAACCGACGGTTGAAAATCCGGTTACCAATAGACAGACTGAACAACCCGTTTACCGGTAACGACACCTTGTTGTAATTGAGCGAGATGCGCGAAAACTGTGCTGGTTGCGCGTAGGCCGTGTTACTGCCCATTATTTCCGAAGGAGAACGGAAATTGATGTCTTTTGTGCTGAATCCCTGAAACGGCTGATTGCTGAAAATCTGACTGTACCCACCCGACGCGGTGGCCGTTAGAACCAGATAATCGGGAGCCGACTTCATAATCATGTTCATCGAGCCACCAATCGCATCACCTTCCATGTTGGGGGTGAGCGCCTTAACGACTTCCAGGCGTTCGAGTAGATCAGCCGGAAAAATATCCATCGGCACATAGCGATTTTTGTTGTCCGGACTGGGGATTTTGATCCCGTTGACCAGTGTATAGTTGTACCGCCGATCCATGCCCCGGATGATGGCAAATTGCCCGTCGCCGGTGCCGTTTCTCACCACCGATACGCCAGATACGCGCTGCAATACGTTGGCCACCGTAATATCGGGCAACAGAGAGATGGCCTTAGCTCCAATGATATTCAGGACATTATCGGCTTTCTGCTCCGTTCTCCGGGTATTATTTTCGTTTTCCCGGTCGCCGGATGCCATCACGACTACCTCAGCTAAATCGTGGCTGCTTTCCGCAAGCGTAAAATTGTGGACGACCATCGGTTCACTGGTAACCGTGATCGTTTTCTGGGCTTTCTGGTACGTAATGTATTGCACCAGGCACGTGTATGTTCCGGCGGGAACCCCTTTAATGAGGTAGTTGCCATCCAATCCGACCGTACCACCAAATTTGGTATTGGCCAGACTTACCGTAGCGCCGACCAATGGCTCACCGGTGCGGGCGTCCATAACGGAGCCTTTCAGTGTAGCCGCCTGGACCGTGAGCGATCCAAACACGAACAGCGTTAATAATGTGTAAAGCGTAGATTTCATAGACAAATTCGGTCTCATCGATGGTCAATGGATTTGGTTTAGCGCAGTTTTACGTCGCGACAAATCGTTCCAAACGTTTCGGCATTGAATGCTTTTAAACTGACCGTTGGTCCGTTCACGGAGATCAGGGCCAGTACGGGCGGCTCGGTGAAGTATTGAAACTGGTGCATCCAGGGCGTTGCCAGCATCGCGTAGGGAGCAGAACCCCCTCCCCCATTGTTGAGGTGATAGAATGGACGACTCAACTTCAGCTTCGGCAACGTATAGTTTTCCGGATACATCGGCGTATCGGGCGTTACGTGCAGGAAAGCGAAGTTGTGTTCATCACCAGATATGAAGGCCAGAAACTTTTTGCTCCTGTTAACACACAAATCCAGTAGTTGATCACGACGCTCAAGAATGCCCGTTTTTACCAGTGTTCCTGCCACCTTGGGTCGTTCGGCGTTAGTGCCTTCGTACCACATAGCGCCGTTCACGTGATCACCATTGGGAAATACAGCACTGTGCACATTGACGAAAATGTGGTCGATGGCCGGGTCCTTCTCCAGTTTCTGCATGGTTTCTGTCAGCCATTTGACCTGCGCATCCATGATGTAGCCTTCCGGCGATCCGTCAACGCCCGGATGGTGCGATTTCCAATATTCGGTATTCAGCACGATCATCCCGACATTGTCGTAGGTGTAGTAATACACGTTTTCCTGATACGAGGGGAAATCAACCTGCTTAGGATCAGGGTCGTAAGCCGTTCCATCTTCGCTGTCTGGACCATTGGTTGGGTGAACAAAGGCCCGGGCAAACGTGGCTTCCCCCGATTCGGTTTGATATGGAAACCGGTCAATCTTCGGATTTTTCTTGGTCTCTGGGTCTGGCGCGAACGTTAGGTAATTGACTTCATGATCGCCCATACCGGTATATACGGGAATCTTGTGCCAGAACGGTTCCAGAGCCCGTTTCCAATTGGCATACTCCATCAAGTGTCCATCTTCACTCGGATTACCACCAGTTGTCAGATCGCCCGTGGCCTGCATAAAAACGGCTCCATTTAGCAACGCAGCAGCCATGATCGCACGCGACGATTGGTAATTCGTCCCTCCGAAATCACGCTCTCCGCCACCCGTCGTTCCTCGATTCGAGCAGGCAAACGCGAACGTAAACGGCTTGCGACTACCCGAAGTCGGTGCCGTCCGAAACCGATGTTGGTCAGTTCGGGTAGCATACGTAATAGCATATACGTAATCGATTTCGGGCTGTAAACCAGTTAGTGTAAGTTCATGGTGGGTAGTTGCCTGCTGATCACTGAACGTCTGGTTGCCGACCGAAATCGTCGTTTTTACCGGCACCTGCGTTTCATACGAAATGACACAACCAGTAGAGCTTAATGTATTGATAAATGGCCCTTCAGTAACCGTAGGCAATACGGAGTAAGGCCCCTTACCACTGAATGCAACCCGCCCTTCATAGATGATTCGTCCGGCGCTGTCAAGGACCCGATAGCCGATAATGCCCTGACCTTTCTCGCTTAGATTAAAGAAATCGTTTGGTCCTTTAATTGCGCTTTTTATATCTAACAGGACTTTCCCGTCCTGAATCGAAACCGTACGGGGCAGAAACGCAACGGCTGGAAATTCGGCTTTTTCATTATAAGGACCGTAAGCCACTGTTCCAATAAAACCGGGTTTACTGAAGTCAAGAAGAATTCCCGTTTCATTACCGACCGGGCGGCCCAGCATCTGAGCAAGCGAATAGGCATCTTTTTTATCCAAATCGACTAGTTTCTGCCCGTTTCGGGTCAGCACAAGCTGCCCCGTTTCACTGTAGGTGAGGCCAGATAAAACACGGGGAATAATTGGCTGCGAGACCGATTGCGCCAGCGTAAGTAATGGGCATAGCGCGGCCAGGCAAGCCGTTTGTAAGGCTTTGTAGAAGAAAGACAACATGAGTAACGTAGTTGGGAGGACGTCGACAAACTGACGACCTGTTTTAAGGCTAAATAAAAATTGGTTTTAAGGCTTTTCCCAGTTACTGCTTTTGACTTGGACCGTAAACGTATACGCCGAATGTACCGGGCACTGGTGTTTTCCCATCGGCCTGATAATCAGCACCGCTTAGGTAAATACGGTGCGTTGTGCCCCGATGAACCATTGTTTTCTGGCCGGGTTTCGTTGTCAGCGTCTGAACAACAGAATAGGTATCGGGCGAATCCTGATGGATAATTGTGACATTACCTTCGCCGTTGGAGGTCATGATTAGTTTCAACTCTTTCTCATAAACGACCGCATCTACTCCACCCCCAATCGGCAGCGTCTGGACGATTTTTCCGGTCGAAGCGTCCATCACCACCAGCGTTTGAGGTTTACGACAGACCGAAAATAAGCGGTTCGTGCTCGCATCGAAAGCCAGTCCAGTCGGCACGCCACCGGGTGCTACAGGGTACTTGTTTTTTACTTTGAACGTCTTCGCGTCGAGTTCGAAAATTTCATTGGTATCTTCATTGTTGTTGAAGATGCTCCCTTTTTCGTTCGATACTGCAAACTCCGGCGCGCCCCCCATTTCTACCGTTCCAACGACTTTGTCTGTTGTCGCATCGATCACAACAGCATTGCCACTACCGTTGTTGAACACAAAAATCTGCTTCGTGCTCTTATCATACATGATCGCGTCCGGCTTCTTGCCCGTAATGGGTATCGTTTGCAACACCTTGAAGGTGTTGTAATCGAAAACAGTAATGGTGTTATCTGTCCCGTTCGTGATATAGCCTTTATTCAGATCTTTCGCCAGACCGATGCCATGAACTCCTTTCAGGCCTGTGATTTCACCGATGGCTTTGTTTGTGTTCAGATCAATAACGTGTACCCGGTCGAAGTGGGATACAAAGAGCCGTTCTCGTTCGCCATCCATTTTCAGGTAATCCCATTTGCCATCACCAGTAGGCAGGCCAATTTTCTCAATAAAGGAATACGTCGGCGTAGTTTGCGCTATAACTTGTACTTGGCTGGTTCCCAGCAGGAAGGAAGCAATAGCAATTTTTCTGATTAAAGAGAGCATAGTCGATAGTATGAAGAGGAAACTGTTTCGATCCTTTTCGCCAGCAAACTTATAGACTATTCCCAAAATACTTCACCCAATGAAAGAAAATTAACTATTTGATAATAAGCTGTTTATAATTTAATAACATTGAATATTTATATAAAAAGGCCATAACCATTCGACTGCGTTTAAAGGCAGGTCTATTGGTTATAGCTATGATATGGTGGAATTGGTTAATCGTTGAAGTCCATATGCAGACGTTCCATTTTACGTTGATTGCGTTTAGCTTTATCGCTGCCAAATGGCAACTGCACGGATAATTTATAGAACCGTACTTCCGGAAAATTACCGCAGCTCAATAAGTAGTGTTGAGCTGCGGCTGGAATAGAAGGCGGAAAGTTGGATTCATAATTAACGCAAAAGTGATAACCAATTTTGAAGCAAATCTGAAGTTGATGCAGATTTGATCAGCTTCTTTTAATAATTCGACTTACCCCTTTATTTGACCTCCCCCCAATAAACTGGCTCACCAAACGAAATAAAGACACTCCGAGTCTAAGAAAATCCTGGGGATCGGCTTTCACTCCAATCACTTAAACGCCGGTCCACCGTTGCGGTCGCAGAGTCTCAATCATTTCAATAGCTGATTTTTATCAGGTTAACTCGTCTGCTCTTTATTTACCTTGTAGGAGTAAGTTTCTTGTCGAACCTTATCCTCGCTCACTACAATGAATAATTTAGAAAAACAGGTGCAACAGCGTGTTAATCTTCTGGAATCTCATTATCGGGAATGGAATGAGATTTTAACTGTAGAAGCAGAAATGCGGTTTTTTTTAAAGGGTCAGCAGCGACAAAAAATTATACAGTTCACTAAGCTAGACTTATTGCAGCCTGTCAATATTGAATGGACAGACTTAATGAAACAACAGAGTCAGGAACGCGATAAGTTTGTCGAATTTAATGAAGTAAAGCGGCAACTCGTGCGTGATCGTCATAGAGCAGAAAAGATTAAGCTAACTAGTACAAATCCTACCTTTTAGAAGAGCACAGGAAAGCTTCAACAGGCACGGTGCATCTTCAAAATGTCGCATAAACTTTTGTTCATAATATCGTTGTAAGTTCATAAATCGGGTAGTGTACCGATGCAGACAAACTGTACAGAAATGAACAGCACCGCTACCGTTCCGATGGATACCAGCAACGACAACGGTACCGTTCGCTGGGGTTGTTGCACCTCCCCCGCCGGTATGGCCGCTACGTCGAAGCCCGAAAACGTAAAAATAATAAGCAATACAGCCTGCGAAAAGGAAGTGTAGTCCGGAAATTTGGGGAACGTAAAGGCAACAGTATCGACGAAAAATAAGCCCACTAGGGCGAATAGGCCAATCACCAATAATTTGCTAATAGTAAACACAGTATTCACCCGCGCCGACCGCTGCACACCCATGTAGTTTATAGCGGCTACACCAACAACCAACCCCGTCATTAAGCTGGCCCGCTCCCAGCCTGTCGCCAACTGGGGTCTGAACAGGGCCGCATAACTAACGAACAGGTTGCAAATGGAAGCAAACGCAGCCATGCGTGATAGCCAGAACAACCAGCCGACTTCAAAACCAATCAACGGCCCGAAGGCCACCCGAGCATACAGATACGGGCCGCCCGTGGCACTAAATCGGCTGCTCACTTCGGCAAAACACAGAATGATCAGCGTGACGACCGTCGCACTAACAACGTAGGCGAGTAAACTCCAGACGCCAATCAGCGCATACAGTTTCGCGTGTAACCCCAAGATACCTGCACCAATCGTGATGTTGATACTGAGCGCGATAAAATCGAACCGGCCAATACCCCGGAGTAATGGAGTCAATGAATCAGGTGTCTGTTTCACCCTTTATTTCGGTTTATTGGCCGTAGGCGAGCCAAACTTGGTTCCGAAAAAATCACCGGCATTCCATACAGGCCGCGTATCGGATTCGGCGGTGAGGTAACCGATCAGGAACTGCAACTGCACATGTCGGGCCGCGGCATTCCAATCGAATGGCTGATTCATGTCGTCCTGTGGGGTGTGGTAGATAGTTGCCCGCCAATCGAGGTTAAGTTTTGTGCCATTGCGGTCGTCGCCAGTTGTACTGCCACTTTTAATGTAGATAGCCGGAATTCCCTGTCGCACGAAACTAAAATGGTCGGAACGCATGAACACGGCCTGTTCCGGAATCGGGTCTTTGGCAATCTGCACGCCAACGAACTTCGCGGCTGATTCAACGGCCATTTTCATCGATGAATGCTCGGAGCCATACGGCACGATATCTAAAAGCGGATGAAAGAAAAACGGCATGTCAAGACACAGGTTTGCCACAATTTTATTTTTGGGGACAGTCGGATTACTGGCGAAATAATCGGAGCCGAGCAGGCCCATTTCTTCACCCGTTACGGCCACAAACAAAATGGACCGGCGGGGACTTTTGGGCAATGAGGCAAAAAGCCGGGCCGCTTCGAGGTTGATGGCAACACCCGACGCGTTGTCATGGGCTCCGTTATAAATCGAATCTCCCGGCGTTGATGCGCCCTTTATCGGTCGTCCGATGCCGAGGTGGTCCAGGTGCGACACATACACAACGTACTCATCCTTTAATTTGGGGTCGGAGCCCGGCAATAGGCTTACAATGTTTTCACCTACCAGCCCATCACTCAACTCAGTTTGCGTATGGGCACGAAGAGATACGTTCATCGGAAATGCCTGCGGCTTGTTCTGATTCGCATTTAAACGGGCTTGTTCAAAGGTCTTGGGCGCTTTTGTGAATAATATCCGGGTGGTTGAATCACCCATCGAGGCTATAACCCGTAGCTGCGGGAAGGTGCGTTGTGCCCGGCCTTGTAAATCGGTCCAGCGGTAAATAGCCTGGCGATTTCGCGGTGCATTAGCTTCCACACGAGCACTAACGTCGGTGGGTAAGCTGAAGGTAATCAGGCCAATCGCCCCGTGTGCAGCCGCGACCTCCTGCTTTGCCGAACTCGAATAAGCGCGTTGATTCGATGGAAAAGTAGATGGAGCCCCATTAAAACAAGCCACAATTTTACCCCGCACGTCAACACCCGAATAATCGTCGTACCCCAGTTCAGGTGCCGACACGCCAAACCCAACGAAGACAATTGGAGCTGAGACGTCGCTACTGGTCTGACCAAAGTTTGGACTCAGAATAAAGTTTTTGCCGTAGATAAGTGACTGCTCTTTTCCATCTTGAATCAGAGCAAGCGAACTGGCTTCTTCGCGGACCTGCGCCTTTCGCAAGGGCACAGCCTGCCGAAACGTACCGTTCTGCCCATGCGGTTTAAATCCGAGGGTTTTAAACTGTTTCTCAACGTATTGAGCCGCTAGTTCGTAGCCCTGCGAACCGGGTTTCCGACCGGCCAGTTTGTCATCAGCCAGGTAACGCATGTGTGCTTCAATGGCTTCTGGCCGAACACTCCGAGCCGCTTTCTGAGCATCGGCAGGGATAAGATTGGGCTGTGCTACACCTATTGAGCCCGCCAGCGAGAGCAGCAGCGTCAACAACTTAATTTTCAATGGAATCTGGACGAACTTGTTCAACGATTTAGTATAGCTTAAGCTTAATGTCTTCATATTCCAAAGTGATTGGCGCATCTACCAGCCTTTAATGGCAGCTCCTTTAAAGTCTTTTTTGGCGGCCTGTTCTACTTCAGCCGATTTGTAAGCCTGCACGAACTCCTTAACTTTTCGTTCATTTTTATTGTCTTCCCTAGCCCCGATTAAATTCACATACAGCGACTTTCGATCTTCAACGAATAAACCGTCACGACTGGGAATTAAATCGACCTGAGAAGCGAATGTATTGTTTATGATGGCAATGGTCACTTCCTTATCATCCAGTACCCTAGTTAGCTGGGGAGCCTCTAACTCCAGAATTTTAAGATTTTTCGGATTGGCCGTAATATCAGTGACTTTAGGCAGTAATCCGACATTATCCCTGAGTGTTAACAGACCATTTTTTTGCAATAATAGCAGGAAACGCCCTCCATTCGTTGGATCATTCGGAATAACAATGGTGCTGCCGGGTTGTAACTCGGTTAAGTTCTTGATTTTCCGGGAATAGGCCGCGATCGGATAAATAAACGTTTTGCCAACTATGGCCAGTTTGTAACCCCGCTGCTTGGACTGGAAGGCATTAACATCGAGATCACCCTGGTTCAGAGCTTCGTTGGGCACGACATAATCATTGAACGGCACCAGTTCGACCTCCAGACCATATTTCGCTTTGGCTACCTGTTGGGCAACCTGCGCTACAGAATATTCCAGACCAGATGATACGCCTACTTTAATATGTTTTTGGTCTTCCTTGTCTGTATTTCCTCCGCAATTCCATAAAAGCATGGTTGCCGAGGAACGCATTGCTAAAACTGCCCGGATCGACGTGGGTGGCGTTGAATATCTACTTGATAACCGCACAGGTGACGTTCTTTTCTACGATATCAATGCGTTATTCAATTTTGTAGCGGATGCGGTCAATAGAATTGGGTTTGATCCCTACGCGCGTTTTGTGGACTATTTGGAACAACAACTTCAGAAAACTCAACGTACTCAAGCCGTATGAAATTTGGTTATTGGATGCCCGTCTTTGGCGAGTGGCATCGTAACGTCGAGGACGAACAGATAACGGCCGACTGGTCGTACGTCAAAAAGCTGGCCCAACGGTCTGAAGAACTGGGCTATGACCTGACACTTATTGCCGAATTAAATCTAAATGATATAAAGGGCAAAGAGGCTCCCTCACTCAGCAGGTCGCGTAAGGCGTGAAAGCACAGGGTGGATTTGTAGCTTTATTGAAATCCAGATACGTATAGCCATCGGAATCAGGGCCCGACGCATCTAGGAACCGGCCACCGCCATAGGTTTCGTGCTTGTTGGTCTGATCGGCCAAAACGAAGTGCAACTGCCTAACACTTCCGGTGGTATCCAGGCTGTATTGCTTGCCATTCACTATAAATAACAATTTACCCGGAGAGTCCAATGATGTGTTTGAGAAACATATTTTATTCGATCTATTTGGGCGAAATGTATTTCGGGAGTAATAGGGCATCAAACCCTTCTGACTCATCTCGAACGTCTGTTGGCTGGCCTACCTAGTTCATTAAATAGATTTTACGCGGCTATCACCCACCTATCCAAGCGTTATTTCATCGTAAATATAACGGTTCGTTATATTTACGATGAAATAACGCTTCTTTATGAAATACATCTCTCTATTGTTGATTCTGTTCAGTACACCTTTGCAAGCAGCTATTCAACCTGACACCATCGTTACCCCAAGAGATTCGCTACGCAAAGTTCAACTAAATGAAGTGGTCATATCCGCTTCCCGAGTAGCGGAAAGCATCTTAAAATCCCCCGTTAGTATTGAAGTGCTGGATGCCCGGCGCATCCGGCTATCCGCCCAACCCTCGTATTTTGATGCGATCGAAAATATAAAAGGGGTGCAGCTTCTTACGTCTAGTCTTGGCTTCAAAGTTTATAACACGCGCGGCTTTGCCGCCACGACCAACGTTCGTTTTGTCCAACTCGTTGATGGCCGCGATAATCAGGCCCCTCATATTGGTGCACCTATTGCCAACGCGCTGGCCCCTTCCGACTTAGATATTCAACAGGTCGAGTTGGTGCCGGGTGTCGCTTCGGCACTTTACGGTATGAACGCCCTGAACGGATTGGTCAACATTTTAACACGAAATCCGTTCGATTCGCAAGGGCTGAGCGTCGCGCAAAAAACAGGTCTCAACCACGTTGGGGACGCGTCTGTACCGGCCAAGGTCTACTCTGAAACCAGTATCCGCTATGCCCACCGAATTGGCGATCGCTTTGCGGTCAAAGTGAATCTGGTTTATCAGCGAGGTTACGACTGGGTGGCTGGCAACCGCGATGACCTGAACCCCAACGGCAATGCGTCCCTGAGTTTGTTCGGAGCTGATAATCCGGCGTATGACCCGGTAAACGGCTACGGTAATGAAGCGGCCAACCGCCGAACCATTACACTGGGCGGCAAACGCTACAGCATTGGTCGAACGGGATACTATGAAGCTCAGGCCACAGACTACCGATTGAAAAACCTGCGGGGTGACATCTCACTGCATTATCGGTTCTCGCCAACAGTCGAATTGGCTTACACCTACCAGGGAGCCACGTTAGATAATGTGTATCAGCGCACCAACCGCTTTCGGCTCGACAACTACCGGCTCGACCAGCACAGTCTGACCTTAACCACACCTTCCATACAGATCCGGGCCTATCGAAGCCATGAAAACACGGGTGACTCCTATAACATCCGATCTATGGCCGAGAACATCGACAAGTCGTTTAAAAGCGATAACCAGTGGTTTTCCGATTTCACTAACCGGTTTAACGCTGATACACAGACCGGTTTGGCGGTGCCGGATGCCTTACGCGATGCCCGTTCTATCGCTGATCAGGGTCGTCCTGTTCCGGGTACGCCTGCATTTAACGACTTGATCGCTAAACTTCGCGACATCAACAACTGGGACATTGGCGCAGCTCTTCGGGTGCAATCCTGGATGTATCACGTAGAGGGTCAAGTCGAACCGACGCAGGTACTTTGGAAGCAGTTCCGTCAGCAGACTGGCATTACTATTCAGGCTGGGTTTGATTTTCGACGGTACGTCGTTTTCCCCGATGGAAATTATTTTATCAACCCTACGGAGCCGGGCAAAAATCTGGTTTATGGCAAAATGGGCGGGTTTGTCCAGTTAAGTCGCACCTTTCTGGATAATCGGCTCAAAGTGGCCGGATCGTTGCGACTTGACAAAAACACCTATTTCGACGCCCGCCTGAACCCCCGGCTGTCGATGGTCTATTCGCCTACGGACGCGCACAACTTTCGACTCTCGTTCCAGAATGGCTACCGGTTTCCCTCCCTGTTCGAGGGCTTTACGAATATCAACTCGGGTGGGGTAAAACGAGTTGGTGGTTTACCGATCATGTCGAAGGGGATCTACGAAAACGCGTACCTGGTCACCTCGATCAATGCCTTTCAGGCGGCCATTACCACTGATGTTAACACGAACAAACTCACTACGAATCAGGCCATACAAAAAAATAAAGGGCTTTTAAAAAAGAGCCCCTACACCTATCTGCAACCTGAACAGGTCAATAGTTTTGAACTAGGGTATAAAGGGTTGTTTTTCAGAAACCGGCTTTATGTAGACGCCGATGTTTACTACACAGCTTATAAAAATTTCATCGCGCAAGTGAATGCCAATATAGCGAAAGGCACAAATTCCGATTCGCTGGCGTATTACTTTTCGTCATCGACCACACAGGATCGCTACCGGCTGTGGACCAATTCACAAACAAAGGTTTATAATTACGGGGCCAGCTTGGGCCTTCGGTATAGCCTGACCCAAAACTGGTCGGTGGGCGGCAATGCCTCTTTTGCCAAACTCGACCGCGCCGATAATGGAGATGGTTTAGAGAGCTCGTTTAATACCCCGCGCTGGATTACAAACCTAAATATCTCGAATGGCAATCTATGGCGCGGCCTTGGCTTCTCGGTGAACTACAAGCATCAGGATGCGTTTTTGTGGCAATCGGAACTGGCTACGGGCAATGTATCGGCCATTAACACGCTGGATGCTCAGGTGAGTTACCGTCTCCAACCGTTGAATCTTTTGGTAAAAGTGGGCGGCACGAACCTAGCCAACAAGTATTATTATACCTTCATCGGTGGCCCGGCGGTCGGGGGGCTATATTACACAAATTTGGTCTGGGAGCCTAAGTTCTAGTTTGTCAGTTGGTAAGCCTAGCAAACAGTTAGGCTTACCAGCTAACAAACTAATTAAGCGCCTGAAGATGACCAGGCTAGAGAGCCATCCTGGTAGAACCACTGCTCCTGAACAGTATCCATTGCGAACGTTAGATGCGCAAACCCGTTTTTAATTCTCAAGGCATTACGAGGAGCCGTATCTCCAAGGGGTGAATTAGTATAAAAGCTTATGGCTGAATTGTTTGCAAACCAACTGGCCTGGCCAATTGGAATAGCTCCGTTGCCCACGCATCGGCAGCACACGCGCCCGGCTACAGAGGTTTCAGAATACACAATACCATTATGAACATGTCCCCAATACCAGTAATCCGGGTTCTTCCCCAAGTGAGATACCACGTCGGTCCACAACTCATTTTGAATCGTACCGATTTCGTTGATCGGATTATGATGGGTAAGAATCATGATCTTTTTCCCACTTGTTCCAGCTTGTTGCAATAGTTGTTGTTGCGCCGGATCAAGTATTGCACCAGTCATATACATAGTTTTCGCATCGGCATAATAAGCTGAGTCAAGCCCAAGGATCAACCAATTACCAAAGCTAATACTAAAGAAACTCGCGTTACCCTGCGCTTGGAACAAAGACGTAATCGACGAATTAAGGGCAACATTGAACAGACCATTCCCTCCGTCATACATTTCATGATTGGAGTTGAGCGTAAAATTGCCTAATGGTGCCTGGTAAGTCCACTGGGTTACCAGCTTAGTATATTCCTCCCCCGTTTTGGCCCCGAAAAGACCATAAGTGCCCGAATAGTAAACATCGCCCAAGTGAATTACCATATCGGGTGCCTGGCTTTTTATCTGCTGCATAACGAGCTGAGCGGGACTACCGGACAAATGACCATCCTGATAAGCGCCAGTGCCCCAATCGCTAAACAGAGCCACTTGTAACGTGCTTTTATTAGAGACCTGAATTTGCTGGCCGTTCGGATTAAAGGCTACCTTATTTATCCAGTTCAGCTGGACTAAAAAATAATCCAGCAGCGATAGAGCCCAACCAGGGTCCACCTGTGCATAAAGCGCGGTTGATACTAATGTGCCATCTCCAGTCAGCACACCTACCCCATTTAATTGGGCCAACCACGAGTTCCATTGAGTCGTCGTAATCTTAGTGGGGGGCATACCCAGTAGATGTAAAATGGGATGTAACCTAACCAGAATTAACTGGATCGCTAATGGCACATTGGGCATTTTTCCATTTAGGAAGAAAAGGCACCAACCTTGTTCAAGATTCCCAAGGGCGTCCGGCGGTGGTGGTGTACCACTCATCAACTGAATAAACAGGTTCTCGCTGTCTGTTAAGTGTACCCAGATAGCGGAATCCAGCATTCCGCTCTGAGGCTGCGCAAGCGTAAGTTTTTGTTGCCGCTCGTCAAGATCAGCGGCAAATTTTTCAGTAAATAACATTGGCTAAAAGAGTTTAGAAATTCAGCATAATTTATACTGACTATCACGTACTTGCAAGAGCCATGGTAGTCTATTAACAAGATTTAATCAAGTCTGAAATTTCTCAAACAGGATTAGTCAATTGGGTTTTTGATTTATTTATAAAGAGAAACTGGAGGAAGTCCTCCAACGAAATTGAGCCAAATTGGATTTTTTATACCCCCAGGCGCTGTTTGTTTGTCAAACACGTTTATCATTAAACCCGTATTCACGTTTACCAATCAATTAAAATGAGGAACAGAATTTTATTAGCCTTGGCCGGCACCTCCCTAACGCTATCATCCTTTGGCCAAACTACGTCTAGTAACACAAATGCCCTGGCTGCCGTTGAAACCAAAGAACCGAACTCAGCCTATAAACCGGCTTTCGCTGGCCAAACGCGAATTGATGGCGTAAAATCAGCCACCAACTACGAAGGCAAGGTATTGACCGAAGCGCTTAAATTTCCATGGGGTATTACGAGCTTGCCTGACGGACGAATGCTCGTTACGGAGAGAGAAGGAACGATGCGCATCGTCACGTCTGTCGGTAAGGTAGGGGAATCAATCACGGGCCTTCCAAAGGTTAATCCGTCGGGCCAGGGAGGACTTTTAGGTATTCGGGTTGATCCCGCTTTTGCAACTAACCGAATGGTATACTGGGTATTTTCAGAACCCAGTGCCGAGGGGAATGTGACGGCGGTTGCCAAGGGAAAATTATCCGCCGATGAAAAAAAGATCGAAGGAGCAACGGTCATTTACCGCGCTACCCCGGCCTATAAAGGGAATCTGCATTATGGCGGACGGATTCTAATCGATAAAGACGGGAATCTGATCATTAGCACGGGGGAGCGTTCGGATAAAGTAACCCGGCCACAGGCTCAGTCAATCAGTTCAGGTCTAGGAAAAGTTATTCGCATTACTAAAGAAGGCAAACCCGCTCCCGGCAATCCGTTTGAAGGCCAGGCGGGCGCCAGACCTGAACTGTATTCCTATGGGCACCGTAATGTACAGAGCCTTGCTTTTGATCCGGTAACAGGCGACCTGTGGGAAGGTGAATTCGGTCCAAGAGGGGGTGACGAACTCAACCACATTAAGCCGGGCAAGAATTACGGCTGGCCGACCATTACCTATGGCATCGAATACAGTGGTGAAAAAGTGGGCGATGGCATTCAGCAAAAAGAAGGACTTGAACAACCGGTGTATTATTGGGACCCGGTCGTTTCGCCCAGTGGCATGACATTCTACACGGGTGATCATATCCCGGAATGGACCAACAATCTCTTTATTGGCTCGCTAAGTGGGATGCACGTTTTGAGGCTGATTATCAAGAATGATAAAGTAGTGGGAGAAGAACGGTTGTTAGCGGATCAGTTTCAGCGCTTCCGGGATATCACACAAGGCAATGACGGAGCCTTATATGCCATTACAGACCAGGGCAGGTTGTACCGAATCGATAAAAAATAATGCCCGGCACTCCCGGATAGTCATTTAGCTGACTATTTCACCTTTGAGGGTGATCTGCTGTTCGACTAAAATGATCAGCATATCTCCGACTTTTAGGTTTTCCTATCTTAAAAAAGTCAATTCGGGTTGTGCTGCAGCCACGAGGATTTTACGAGACAAGATCATTACCAGCGATCAATACTAGTAGTAGCCGACCATAAGGCAAAAGAGCGTTGAGGTCAGCTACTACTATTGATTTTGATTAGGGGCGCATCCTGCACCAAGAAAGAATCGTTTACCCATTTAGGGCGTTCATAAATCGTTCTGGGTAGCGGGTGCCGGAAACAATTCCCGCGGGCATAATGGCTTCAATGCTTTGCAGGTCTTCACCAGTGAGTTTTACCTGTTCAGAAGCTATGTTTTCCTCAACATGTTTGATGCGTTTGGAGCCTGGAATGGTAATAATATCGTCTCCTTGGGCCAGTACCCAGGCAATCGCTAACTGAGCCGGAGTACAGCCTTTTTCAGTGGCCAGCGTCTTAATCTTTTCGACTAGCGACAGATTTTTGTAAAAATTCTCACCCTGATAACGGGGCATGTTGACACGACTGTCCTTTATATCTTCCGGCTTCTTAAATTCACCGCTTAAAAAGCCTCGACTTAACGGGGCATAGGCAACCAATCCGATACCCAATTCCCGGATAGTCGGAAGCACTTCGGCTTCAATGTCGCGGCTCCAGAGCGAGTACTCGATCTGTAAAGCGGTGATGGGATGTACGGTAGCCGCCTTACGAATCGACTCGGCCGATGCTTCCGAGAGGCCGATGTACCGAATGACCCCTTTTTGGACTAAGTCGGAAAGGGCTCCCATCGTCTCTTCGATTGGCACTTTGGGATCAACCCGGGCTTGGGTATAGAGATCTATATAATCCGTTTTGAGACGGCGGAGACTGTAAAAAACTGCGTTGTGAAGGTAATCGGGATGGCCGCTGACCGGACCAGGTCCCATAGCCCCGTTAGGTCCAGCCGTATATAACTGACCCGTTTTTACCGAAAGAAAAGCTTTGTCACGTTTATTGTTGATGGCATGGGAAATAAGCTCCTCGTTTTGGCCAACAGCATAGTAATCAGCCGTGTCTAAAAAGTTGTGCCCCAGTTCGAGGGCTCTTTCGATGGTGGCGATGGCTTCTTTTTCGTCGGATTGCCCGTAAGCACCCGACATGCCCATACAGCCTAACCCTATTGCTGATACTAGCGGGCCGTTTGTTCCTAGCTTTCTGTTCATCATCTTGATTTTTAGTATGAGAACAAAGGTCTACTAAACATCAGGGAATGAGCTGGACAAAACGTATTAGTTGCCGGACAAATCCTGAACGAAAGTGGCTATGGTTTGGCCCGTTACTTTTTTAAACAACCGGGAGAAGTAGTCAGGATCATTGAAACCCAGGTCGTAGGCTAGCTCCTTGATAGAACTTTCCGCATAGTAAAGACGACGTTTAGCTTCCAGAATGAGCCGGTTGGTGATGAACTCTTTGGGGGAAAGCCCGGAGTAGTGCTTAACGATAGCATATAAACTATTGGTGTTGAGGGCCAGCTTTTGGGCAATTTCCTGGATGGTTATATGATCGGTGAGGTTATCTTCGACAAAAAGTTTAAAACGGATGTATGACGAAAGTTTGTGGTCGGCGGGACTTTTGTCGGTGGCAAAATAAGCCATATTGATTTCGGTTAACAGGCTATTGAGGTGGGCCAGGATGAGCTCAGGTTCCGTGTCTACTGCACTTAATACGTTGAGCAGTATATCGAAGATGGATTTTAATCGAACAGCCGCCGATGCCGTAAACTGTATTTTTTGGTTGTTGAATGGGTTGATGAGAAAAGAATACTGTTTGGGCAAAAGGGAAAGACAGGTTTCATCAAAACCAAGCTTGACATAGTTGGTACCTTCTTTGGTATCAGGCAGCCGGTGAATTTGGTGAGGTAAAATAAAAAGGAGTTCGTTGGCCTGTATATCGAATTGCTGGAGATCAACGCCGTGCCGGGTGTGGCCTTCCAGCATAAAGAGAAAAAAGTAGTATGGTTTGCGATGCGTAAGACCATATTTCCGGGCAATTTCAGGCGGGAGATGACCGAACGTAGGCGAAATAATACGGATGGCGAGTTTGTTATTTTGTCCGTTGAGAGTAAGCAGAGATTCACTGTTTTGCATAAGATAAAAGTAACGAAAATAAGTAGGGATTGCGGTGCAGATAGGTACATTTCGGGAGTTGACGCCGGAGTCTGGTAAGCAAGTCCTGACGTACCGATAACACCCCCCCGAGTAATCACCAGCATACAGAGCCTTTTATAGTTTGGTGATTACGCCGAAAATCAGGTATGTTTACCAGAAAGCCCACCCGTTTCTGCACTGGTTGCCGGAATTGAATAGCCGCTTTTATATCCCTCACCTATTTTCGTATGGAATTGGCAATATCAGCAGCGCATGTGTCAAGCGCTCGCATGGCTACCCGATTGATTTTTCTGGTTTGTGGTTTAGGTATGTCGAGCTGGGCACCGATGATTCCCCTCGCAAAAGACCGTTTAGACCTCAATGACGCTAATCTGGGCTTATTACTACTGCTGCTTGGTGGTGGGTCCATGCTGATGATGCCAACGTCGGGTTGGCTGGTAGGCCGCTTTGGCAGCCGCATCGTCATGGCTTGTGCGGCTCTGGTAATGGCCTTTATCCTGCCGCTGCTGCTCGTTTTTTCTACCACCACTGCCCTGGCCGTTACGCTGTTTATATTCGGGTCAAGCATTAGTACCATTGACGTGGCTATGAATGCGCATGGTGTACAGGTGCAGAACCTCTACGGCAGACCCATTATGTCATCGTTACACGGCCTATTTAGTGTGGGTGGCCTATTTGGTTCTTTGGGCTTAGGTCTTTTGATGAGGCTTGGGCTTAATCCTGTTTATGCCATTGTCAGTATTGCCGCCCTGATGATCGTGATCACCCTAACCCAGTACAAGAACTTGTTCCCTTTAGCGATTGAACAACAGACGATTGCCAGATTCTCGGCTATAGATGAGAAGCCATCACAGGGCCATCAGCGGCTCATGTGGTTGCGCGGCAGTGTCTTATTTCTGGGCATGATGTGCTTTGCCATTTTTCTGGCCGAAGGCGCCATTCTTGACTGGAGCGCTATTTACCTGCGGGACATCAAAGGGATTACACCGGAGTTTGTGGGAGTGGGCTATGCCGCCTTTTCCATTGCTATGGCGACGATGCGGTTAACTGGTGATAAGATAGTGGCGCGGTTGACTAGTAAAACGGTCGTAATAGGTGGAAGTTTGATCGGTGCAGCCGGCTTGAGCATCGCCATCCTGAGTCCATGGGTATCGGGAGCCATAGCTGGCTTTGTTTTACTGGGTGTCGGTGCCGCCAATATTGTCCCGGTGTTTTTCAGTGAAGCGGGCAGGCTTCCCGGTATCTCACCAACAGTGAGTATTCCCGCCATTACGGCCATCGGGTATACAGGTCTTTTGACTGGCCCGGCTTTACTGGGTTTTATCGCCCAACATTTTTCCTTGAGCGTCGCTTTTGGTTTCTTAGTCTTACTGTTGTTGCTGGTCGCGCTGAGTTATGGCTTGAAAGGAAAGGTCAATTAGCCAGTCACTTTGGGTACAGCTCGCGAAAAAGCCCTTGTGATTGTGCCAACCAAACCAATCAGGCTCAATAGTGTTGAGCCATACAGGCAACTTATTTGAGCCGTAGACGAAATCGGCGATGAACAACAACCCTCATCTTTGTGTCATCATTTCATAACACAACAGCGATGACAACGATAACTAAAATAAGTCTAGGCAAAAATGGCCCACTCGTCTCTAAACTCGGGTTAGGGTGTATGCGCATGTCGCCCATTTGGGGAGGCCGCCTGACGAATGATGAAAGTGAAAGCATTGCGACCGTTCAATTGGCGTTGGACAGCGGCATCAATTTTTTGAATACCGGAGATTTTTACGGTAGCGGCCACAACGAGCTGTTGATAGGCAAAGCCATCAAAGGACGGCGGGACGACGCTTTTATCAGTGTCAAATTCGGAGCGATTTTTTACAACGGTCAACCGATTGGAATGGATCTCCGGCCAATAGCCATCAAGAACTTCATCAACTATTCTTTGGTACGCCTGGGAATTGATACCATTGATCTTTATCAACCCAGCAGACTCGATAACAGTGTTCCCATAGAAGATGTGATCGGAACTGTTGCTGACATGATCAAAGAAGGAAAGGTTCGTTATCTAGGCGTTTCTGAAATAACGGCGGATCAACTGCGCAAGGCGCATAGCGTTCACCCGGTAACGGCACTGGAAATAGGTTATTCATTGGCCGATCGCCAGATAGAAAGCGACCTGCTTCCTGCGGCCAACGAACTGGGCATAGGGGTTGTGGCATTTGCCAACACGGCCGAGGGGCTACTTACCGGTGAAATGAAATCACCTCTTCCAGCCGATAGCTACCAAAATCATTTTCCGCGTTTTCAAGGAGAGAATCTGATCAAGAATCTGGAGAAAGTCGAAGTGTTAACACAAATGGCAAAAGAGAAAGGATACACGCCGACACAACTGGCGATCGCCTGGGTAAATGCGCAGGGCGATCATATTATGCCATTGGTAAGCATGAGCCGCAGGTCGCGGTTACCGGAAAACATGCAGGCGATGGATATCCAGTTCACTGCCGACGAAATGACTACGCTTGATACGCAATTTTCTGTCGGTGCGATCCTTGGTGGTACATACTTACAGCGGTAGTAGGGCGGCCCGTAAAGCCCTACTTTTTACTATCTTCACCCAGTGACAAATCCAACTGTAATAATCCCAGGGGTCATTTTTTTCTCTTACCGCTCGGTCATAAGTAAGGAGAAAGTAGCCTTCCTGGAACATAATACGCTGGTATTGCAGGTTTCAGGCCGTTTCTCAATTGAAACTGCCAACGAAAAGATATCCATGGGTCGCGGCCAGATGCTGCTGATCCAGAAAAATCAACTGGCAGAACTTACCAAGACGCCCCTGGAAGGTGAGGATTATCAAACCATTGTTATAAGCCTGAAAGAAGACCTGCTCAGGAAGATTGTCCTGGAGGAGCAAATAGAGATAGGTCAAAAATATACTGGCCCTCCCAACATTCTTATTCCAGAAAACGAGTTTTTAAGTGCTTTTTTTCAGTCTGTAATTCCCTACGTTCGTCATCCGGACGAACGCATAACCAATGCACTGGGCATGTTAAAAGTAAAGGAGGCAGTACATCTCCTCCTTTACACCATGCCTGAACTGGAGGAGCTCTTATTCGACTTTTCGGAACCTTATAAGATGGATCTGGAAAAATTTATGCTCTCCAATTTTCATTACAATGTTCCCGTGGAAAAATTTGCACTGCTCACCGGGAGAAGCCTGGCGGGTTTCAAGCGTGATTTCCAAAAGATATTCGGCATGGCGCCCCGGCATTGGCTGCAAGAACGGAGGCTTACGGAGGCCCGGCATCTGATCGAAACCAAGCAAAAGAAACCATCTGCCATCTACCTCGACCTGGGTTTTGAAAGCCTCTCTCATTTCTCGCATTCGTTTAAGCAGAAATTCGGCAAGGCTCCCACCGAGTGGTCAAGTATTCATCATTGAAGATAATCCGGATCAACGGTCACTCATCCAGCTAGCTATTTGCAAAGCCTACGAAATCGGCATATCCTCCTACCTGGTGAAGCCACTGGATTTCGACCAATGGCTGACCTATTTCCGGAAGCTCCGTCAGTACAGGTGGGAAACGGTCACCTTACCATCTCAACAGTATAGCCTTTAATCCAGGTAGGGTCTAAAAAATACGACGTAACTGGCTTATTGACATTGGTAAAACTGGGCATTTTTTTGTAGCCTTGTTGCCCAAATAGCAAATGAAGGTGGCCCTTTTACGCAATAGGACAAGGCTATAAATAGGTTACCCAATCTCGATTGGTTAGCTTTGATCTCGCCTGGTTACCCAGTAGGGCTTAACCTCTCCGGTCGATTCCGTATGGACCGGATCTTGTTCGTTCTACTGTAATGCCTTGACAATCCCCACGCTTGATGCCGCCGGGCCAATGGCTCCGTTGGCGGCTTACCTGTCCAGTCGACGCGAAGCGATGCTGGCCATTTGGCGTACCACCTGTGAAAGCGATCCCAATCTAAATAGTGCCGCTGGCTTAACCCGCGAAGAGTTCAACAACAGAGTCCCCTTCATGCTCAATGAACTTGAACACCGTTTGGGGGGACGGGCGGGACGACCTGAAGAGGCCAAGGTAAGCCTGTTAGCCGCCGAACATGGGCTTCACCGCTGGCAGAAAGGCTATACCCTGCATGAACTGTCCGCCGAAATGCAACATCTCAATAACAGCCTGCTCGCAGAGTTACGGCTATATTGGGAGGTCTACTCGTCCATTGGTAGGGAGGTCATGACAACGGCTTATGAGTACATCGCCACTTTTAGTAATCAGATTAGTGTTGGAAGCGTTGAGCAGTACGCCATCCTCCAACGGACTGTCGCATCAAGTCGGGTAGACGTGCTGGAGCAAACACTGGCTCACTTGAATCAGGTGAGTCAGCAACGCAGTAATTTATTACATCAATCGTCTCACGATCTGCGGGGCAGCTTCGGCATCATTCAGGGGGCGGCCTCCCTGTTAGAGCTAACGAGCGACTCCGAAGAAGACCGGAAACGCTTTCTGGAAATGTTGCAACGCAACCTGGCTAATAGTCGCCACTTAGTGGCCCAACTCATTGATCTGGCTCGCCTTGATGCGGGCCAGGAACCACTGCACATCCAGACCTTTAATGCCGGTCAATTAGTAGCCAGCCTGGTGGCCGATTACCAACCACTGGCCCAAGAACAGGGACTCGTGCTAAAAGCCGATGGTCCGGACCCATTAAGTGTGGAGGGTGATCCGCTTCAACTTCAGCGTATTATCCAGAACCTGGTCCTCAACGCCCTCAAGCATACGGCCAACGGGTTCGTTTCGGTTTCCTGGAGCCGGGAGAACGACTACCGCTGGACCCTTAGTGTTCAGGATTCGGGACCGGGCCTGCCTACGGCGACTACGACCGGTTCATTACCTCAAGTGTTAAGCCCCAGCCCCGAATCAACAGCGGCCTTCGGCCTGCCCAATCCCGATGCCCGGGAGGCCATTATTATCCAAGCGACTGGCTCGACCTTTGCTAACAAAGGGGAAGGGATCGGCTTATCGATTGTGAAAGGATTGTGTGAACTGCTGCGTGCCAGTTTAGAGATTGAAAGTCGGCCAGGGATGGGCACCTTGTTTCGGATTCGCCTACCAATTCACTGGCACCCCTAATACATCCAGGCTTGACCTGCCATCCCATAAAGGTCGCTATGGAAGAGAATTGACGAGTCGCCTAATGAGTCATTTGACCTTGAACGCTTTCAGCCACCGGTGGTTTAGCCAGAGTTAGGGAGTAAATAAACAAGGTATAGGATAACAGATGAACCTGGATTCAGCAACTAATCAGTTGTTGGACGTCCACTATCGGACTAGTTTCTCCACATAACGTTGCTTATACAACTTGGTTAAGATATGATATTTACACTCTGATAACCAGCAATTTAACGGGTATATGAGCCGAAAATAGGTAGTTTTGAGGTGCGAACCAATCAAAAGCTACTTTTCCAAGCTCATATGTTGACTGAAATCTACGTCGCAGCAATGGTAGAACAAAGAGCTAGCAAACCTGCTATGCTCCCAGAATCCCGGCCTCGTTTAAGGATAGGTTCATTCACCGGCGAGGGTTACGCGCAAAGTGATAGGCGTACCTAATACTTCTCATTCCCAACCATAAACTAAGGACTAGAGTAACCTAAACGGCAACGCTAGCCAGTCCCTTCTCAACGGTGGAAACCTGCAAGTCGGGAATGGACGTACCTTCCGCGCGCACGACCGTTATATCAGTCATCCCTAGAAAACCCAGTACCGTTTTCAGATAAGGCACCACGAAATCATAGGAGCTCATAGGACCCTCAGAATAAATGCCTCCACTTGACATAGCCAGATAGACCTTCTTACCTCGTATTAATCCTTCAGGGCCATTGGCCGAGTAACTGAACGTAATACCCACCCGGGCAATGTGATCGATCCAGGTTTTTAGCGTCGATGGAATGCCAAAATTATAAAGCGGGGCACCAATAACTATCACATCGGCGGCCATCAGTTCAGCAATTGCCTCTTCGGAATGGCGAACGGCAGTCTGCTGAGCTGGCGTTCGATTTTCTGCGGGTGTGAAGAACGATTGCAAATGAACTTCTTCCAAGTGAGGAAAAGGGGTTTCGGTTAGATCATGAATCCGCACCGTACTATCAGGATGGGCCGCTACCAGTTTTTGAACCAGCGCGTTTCCTAATTGAATGCTGTAGGAAGCCCCTTTGCGAGGGCTAGAAATAAGATGCAAAATATTCATAAGGCGTTAACGAAAGCCAGCTTTAGAGCAGGCGTTGAAACGTGAACGGGGACTAAGTTGCCCTGTCGCGTTGCACAAATGTCACTAGATTTTATCATCTTTGTAACTGATTATCTATTTAATACCAGTTACAAAAAGGATACCGACATGAAAAATCTCACTTCTTCTGAGTGCACAGGGGCTCATCGGGCCGTACGGGATACATTGGACATTGTGGGCGGCAAATGGAAACTGGTGATTTTGACTACGTTAATCGATAAGGAAAGACGGTTCAAAGAGTTGGCTCGCGAGATTGGGATTTCTCCTCGAATCTTGTCGAAAGAGCTCCAGGACTTGGAAATCAATAAACTAGTGACACGCACCGTCTGCGATACCCGCCCTATCACGGTAGAATATTCCATCACCGAGCATGGTCAAACCTTAGAAAAAGTGACTACGGCTCTACGGGATTGGGGCCTGACTCACCGAAAAGAAATTATAGGTACTCAAGAGTCGCTCACGCCAGTTACGGGCTAGGCTTTTTTTGACTATCCATCATTGACAAGTAAGTGTATGATTCGGATTTGTTTACTGCTATATCTTCCCCTAAGACTGTATTGTATACAAGAGTGTTGCAACCGTTAGAGCAGAGACGGGGTCCGTTCTAATAAAATACACTCGTATGCATATGAAATTTATTGGCCTTTTGCTGGCAGCCACCCTCCTTTTGAGATGTCAACCAAGTTCCTCCGTCGACCCAATTACTACAGGACCCGAACCCGAACCTTATAGGATCGTCCGGGATAGTATCAAAACCGGGACGTATTTAGGCATCGCTATTGACGAGCAAGCCGCTAGCGTGTATCCAAAGATTCAAGCTCTTCAGGCAACCAAGGGGGTTTCGGCACTCAATGTAGTCAGTAACGTTTTCGCAGACCTCATTGCACTCAAAGAGCGCCTGCCGCTGTATCAATACATTCTCCTGGATCAGAAGTCAGGCACCGACTCCGGCGTACAGATTACCGTCGAAGGCAAAACGGTCAAGAGCATTTATCTCAATAGTGGTCAGCAACTTACTCAGTGGCCCGAAAAGCAGGCCGTCGACTCTTCGGTACGCGTGGGTGACGCCATCTCGACCTTGTATGACAAACTAGTCGCCATTAGAAATATAGACCGCTACACTAACAAGTTTGAGTATATTTCATTAATGACCAAAAACCTGTCAGCTGACTACGACGGGGGAATGAGTCAATCTCCGCAGTGGTATTTCGGCTTCTCGACCGGCCCGAATCAGATGGATCAGATACAGGTCCATTTTCGAGGGGGTAAGGTCAGTAAACTTTATATTGACCATTACTCTAAATACTGATTTCGGTTTCTATTCTGGGATTAGTTAAAGGATCCGTGATTAGGGTCTAAATATTGTAATATTCTCCTAATACAGCGTTTATTAAACAATAAATCTCCAAAAGTACAACTTATAAGAGGGCAAAAGAGAGGTGGTGACATCGTATGTCACCACCTCTCTTTTGCCCTCCTATGCCCTCCAATTACCCACTACGAAGAGCATCATTTCACAATCATTTGTTAGTAAAACTGACTCATATAGGATAGTTGGTACAACTCATCCATCATTAAATACCCCTCTCCTACTCCAAAACGTCTTGTTAACATCCGATTACGGCTGAAACATGTAGTAAAACCTGTCAAATATGCTCATCGCATACACCTCTAAAAGAAGGGAAGTCTGTAGTTATATCCCTAAGCTAAGAGGAACTACTTATCGATCACTTTTTGCTTGTAAAAATAGGTTTTAATCACATATTTCCAGGGCACTAACAGAATAGGTAGCAAAAGGGGTAAAAATACAGTTATCATCCCCTCAGCCCGTGAACCAATCAACTTATCGAACACCCATAAGGGGTAAGCAACGACCAATCACAGTGCGCTTTGGCTGCCATAAAATATCACTGAGCAAATCTAAAGCATACGAGGCCGTTATTGTCGTGAACCCCTATTCAGCCAATGAGCAACCGATAGAATGGGGCTATTTTGACTGCAACGGCAGATCGTGAAGAACTCGATAAACGGCGCTCGGTGACTGAACATGCCAATACTTGGCTTGACAGTTTCAATACCCTGCTGGTCCGCCATGACCGGGCCGCCGTAGCGGACGAATGTTGAGATTAGCGCTCTGCCAGTGAGTGGACTTTGTAGGGTTATTTTTGAGGAGAGTCAATCGAAAAAGAAACCATAAACAACTTCATTGTTTAATTCTTAAGATTGCCAACTTTCAATGTGGGTCGATGGATCGGTAGGCTACCAGCGCTTTTTGCTCTCCTTCCTTTCCGGGATTTTTGATACCGTGTTCCAGACCTACAAAACCTCGGTAACCTTTATCATAAACATGCTGCAGCACATTCACGAAATTGATTTCTCCCGTAGTTGGCTCATTGCGGCCCGGAGCATCGCCAACCTGTAGGTAAGCGATTTCGTCCCAGGCGTAATCCAGGGTATCCATTAAGTTTCCTTCCTGGATCTGGACGTGATAAACATCAAAAAGCAGTTTAAGGCTCGGGCTTCCCACGGCTTTGGCCATGGCATAAGCTTGAGGGATTGTATGCAGGAACATGCCAGGGTGGTTAACCCGGTGGTTCATGGTTTCCATAACCATAATAAGGCCGTGGGGTTCGTACAGGTCAGCGATCTGTTTGAGCAGTTCAATCGCATTGGCCATCTGAAAATCCCAGGGTAATTTTGGGTCCGACATGCCAAGTACATTATGTATGTATTTGGTATTCATTCGCTTGGCGATCTCAATGGATGCTTTCACGTCCTGGAGTACGTTGTCGCGAATTGCTTTGTTACGGCTTGCGAAGGTGGCATCTTTGAAGGTCAGCGTACCCACAAACTGGCCAAACTCCATACCCAGTTGCTGAATTGTTTTGCTGATGCGCTCCTGCTCGACAACCGGTCTTCGGGCCAGGAATGTATTTTCCCAGGCCCGAAATCCATTATCGTGTCCCCACTTGATCTGGTCAACAACATCCTTACCACCCAGTTCCTTGAAGATGTCAAATTCTGGCGAAAACTTCATACGAAAGGGAGGTCCATTCGTTTTGCCCGAAGATAAAGCGGAAGCTGATCGTTCCGTGCCCACCATCAGCGCAGCGCTGGCCAGCATGCTATTCCGAATGAAAGATTGTCTGTTCATCAGGCGATTATTCACTTTTACTGTTTTTCAAAAAGGCAATCAGGTCAGCCATTTTTTGCTGGTCAAGCTGGCTCGACAGCACCGGCATTACCGACATGTTCAGGACTTTCAGCGACTTGATATCTTGCCGGTTGATCGTTTTTTCCACGCCGGGCGACACCCTCAACTTGATAGCCGCTGAGGTTTCGCTCACGATCATGCCCTGCAACGGGTCGCCATCGTTTAGCAACACTTCCCAAAGATCAAATCCAGGGGCGATCGACAGGCTCGGATCCAGAATGTTGGCCACCAAATCCCGGGAAACCCAGTTATGCACGGTTCCCAAATCTGGCCCGTATGAAACCCCGATCTTACCACGAACCTGGTGACAAAGCGAACAATTCTCTATATAGACCAGCTTACCCTTGCCGACATCGCCGGTCATCGACAACGCTTCCTGATAATCCTTATTTACTTTCTGCCGTTCCTTCATGTTCAGCAAGGCCCTGGCTTTATCCCGTAGTGTTGCGTCTGATAGGCTCATCAATTGGACACTTCGACTCCAGCCTACCTGTTCGGGTTTCACTTGTTTAGCTTCTACCGCATTCAGTAATAAGGTAACTCGTTCTGGGTTGGCCAAAAAAGTATTTAAGGCGGCATCCCGGATTTCCGGCGTCAGGGCATCCCACTGTTTTAACACATAGTTGGCCACCGTCATGTCTGGGATCTGACTCAAAACCTTCAAGGCGGCAAGCTGCACGGCGGGCTGTTCCTGTGGCACAATCGACTTTTCCAGCAGTTGGGCATACGGAGCCGGGTCGCCAAGTGTCATAAAATTGATCGCTTCGGATCGTTTTTCGTCCGACAATTTTCGGTTTGTTGCAATGTCCGCGGCTTTCTGCATACCCGCTTTCAAGCTGGCAGGATCGTTTACCCCGATAACCTTTAACAGTTGAAGTGAAGCGTTTCGCACGTCTGTCGAAGGGTAGCTGAAAACACTGGTTATCAATTGTTTTTGCTCGGTGCCAAGCTGAGTAAAGTCAATCTTTTTGCGTTTTAATCCATTCGTCAGACCCGTCAATAATGGCGTTGCACCAGTAAACCGCTTGCCGGGTTCCATCGCAACGGCCTTCCCGATCAGCCCGCGGATCAGGTCAATGTCGGTGCCCGCTCCAACGATCCCCGCCAGCCTCTGTAACATGGTAGCATAAGCGGGGTTGTCGGCCTTGTACGAATTGATAAAGGTTTTTAACAGCGGAGCGGTTTGAGAGGCATTGGCCGACAAGGCCGCAATTTGCACCCAATCGTCGCCCAGGTCTCCGAACAGGATTTTTTGTCTGGTGGTACCGGCCTGGGGAGTATTCACAAATCCCAACGTACAAAGTAACTGGTACCTGACCTTCGGATCGGGGTCGTTCTGTAGGGATGGCAAATCGTTGGCAAGCTGGTCAAGTTGCATCTCTGCCAGCTTAATGCCATTCTCGCGAATTCCGGCCTCGGGGTCCTTCAACGCCTTTCTGATCAGCTCCGGCGATAAAGCTTTCATACCCTGCAACGTCCAAAGCGCGTGCAGCCGTCCCAGCGGTGCCTGGTTGCCACACATCTTGACGAGCGAAGGAATAACCGCCTTATTGTCATGGTCTACCAGCAGGCGCTGGGCATTGATTCGCCACCAAAGATTCGGGTTAGCCAGGTAGGCCACCAGTTCCTCATCCGTTGCATTGCCCAGCTTGAGGCCCTTTGTCCACTCGGCCGATTTTGCATTGGTTGGCGTGACCCGATAGATACGTCCCATATCGTATCCATTGTATAAATTCACTCCTTGTAGCGCTTCGTCAGACATCCATTCCGGGTGTTCGATAATTTGGCGATAATAATCCAGCACATACAAGGCACCATCGGGTCCAACGTACATATTGACCGGCCTGGACCAGGAATCAGTGGAAGCAAGAAACTCCCTATTGGCACGCAGGCGGCTTGCCACGAAGCTGGCGCCTTTGTCTTTGATCACATCCGCATGCACCAGATTACTCACAGATTCGGCCACAAACGTTACATTCCCGTCAAAAGGTGCAGGAAAAGCGCCACCCAGATAGGCAGTCATGCCGCTAGACGAGGTGGTCAGGCCGACGGGTGTAAAGAGCTGACGATCCGGATTTTTGGTGATCTGAAAGACCTCAGCGGCTCTTCCGTGATCCGAAATCATCTGGGTAGCATCTGAAATCAGCATGTCCGGATTGCGTTTCAGGTATTGGGCCGCTATTGCTTCTTCGTAAATGTGATTTGAATTAAAGGTCAAAAAATGATGCCCCCATCGGTCGAATGTATGTCCGAACTGCGACCGGCCGGATTCCATTTCCAACTGATTGCTTTCGGGACGAAAGCGGACGTTATGCCCGTCCGCATTTTTGGGCAGACGTGGCGAGTCCTGCTGGCCGGTAAAACGAATCTCGGTGCCCTCATCACCAAACTCCGTTCCATATTTTCTGGTCCCGATCGCGCCCACGTGCGCTAGATGGATCCAGTTATCAAGCCCATAAATCGGGTTATTGACATTCACGTGCGGGTTTGATAATGAAAATCCGGTCATTAGCGTATCCCGCACGTCGGCTTTGCCGTCTCCGTCGGTATCTTCCAGATAGAGCACATTGGGCGCGTCCGTAATTAAAACCCCTTTCTTCCAGCGCAAGATTCCATTAGGCAGTACCAATCCCTCTGCGAAGACGGTACTTTTATCCATTTTTCCATCCCCGTCCGAATCAGAAACCAGCTTGATCCGGCCTGTACCACTTTTATCCAGCGGATAGCCCGGCATTTCCACGACATACAATCGCCCGAATTCATCAATTTCCATATCTACCGGACTGGCCACCAAGGGTTCACTCACCAGCAATTCGATCTTGAAACCGGGTTCCAATTCAAAGGTAGCCAGGGCATCTTTCGGACTGACCGGTCCTTCGTCTGTGTTTTGGGGCATAATTCGGTATCCTGAATATAAAACCATCAGGAACAAAGACAAATAAACAGGTAGCAGACGCGGAAAACGGTTTATGAACTTTTTCATAGCTGATACTTTATGCGGCTTCATAGAATAAACGTACTAGCCGGGATTTTCAATAAGTTTGGGGTTGTTGCTGATCCGGATCTGATTAATGGGAAAGTAGTAGTCGGGCGCTTTAAAGACCTTAGTATAACCATCCTAATTCCGGATTTGATAAGCGAATTTCTTCTCATTGACCAGATTGTGAGAATAGGCGCCCTCGGAATAATTGAGCTACAGCTGACTTGATCAATCATTATGTCATTATGACACAATGATAGTATGATTATAGGAGAAACCAAAATTATTTTTTGTTTTTAATAGGAATGGGTTGGTACCTTCTTAGCACCCTAAAAAGGTAATCCTGCCAGCACCACCAAACGAAGCAGTAGCGTATGGAGCAGGCTAGTCTAAACCTGTGGTTTCATTGTGTAAATTCGTGTTAATGCCTACCTTGCCCGGAGAGAAAAATAATGATGGAGTGCTTAAAACCGAAGGTATTACCTTAGCTGCTCGATCTTTTTTGAATCCAGTTACCATCGATAGTACTTTAGTTGTTTTTAACGTATGCATATTGACATATCCACTGAAGAGTTTTTATTCAATGGTCAAGCCTATTTTCTACCTTCTCTTTCGATCGATAATGTCATTTTTGGCTTTCATAAAAATGAGCTAAAAGTGCTTTTGCTTCAGTTGCAAAACAATCCTAAATGGGAACTTCCGGGTGGATTTATCTATAAAGATGAAGAAATAGAAGATGCGGCAGCCCGAATTTTGACCGCTCGCACGGGCTTAGCTGATCTATTTCTTCAGCAGTTTTATGTATTCGGCAGCACCCAGCGAACCCGTAAAGAGCTTCTTGTAGAGGCCATGAACCAAATTACGGATCAAAGCTGGCTCATGAATCGGTTTGTCTCCATCGGCTATTATGCCCTGGTTGATTACGAAAAAGTAAACCTTCAACCGACTGAAACGGCCAATGTCTATGCCTGGCATGATTTAAACAAGATTCCTGAACTCTTTTTTGATCACCGCCAAATCATTGAAAAGGCCTTACAAACCATGCGTTTGCAATTAAATCATTTGCCCATTGGCTACAATTTACTGCCGGAGGAGTTCACCCTGAAGAGCTTGCAAACGATCTACGAAACCATTTTAGGCAGAAAGCTGGATCGAAGTAACTTCAGTCGAAAAATTCTGGGGTATGGTATCTTACAAAAGAAGGAAAAGCACTACAGTGGTAGTGCTCATAAAGCCCCGTTTCTGTATTCGTTCAACAAGGAAGCTTACTTTAAAGCTCTGGAAACTGGGTTAGATAAGGACTTTTAATTCGTTTGTAATGCACTGTATGCTACTGATTGAGCCGCGGTGGCTGGCCCCGGCACGGTCCCGCTCCGGCGTACCTGCCGTTGCGGGGAACCGCGCTTAACGGTGCGGGACCACTGGACAGATAGTAAAATCACCGCTCCGACCCTTAGATTTGAGGGCTGGTAAGCAACCAAAATTTGGCGGGGCCGCCCGTGTGGTAGCTTACCAGACAGACCACGAACGGTCTCCCCTAGCATACGCGTTAAGGCAGGCAACTCTGCAGGGCCTGCCGCCACAGCAGACCGTCGAAACGCTCACACTTGTGAGTCCTCGAAGGTAGCTAAAACAGGAAAGCCAACCTTGAAATGATAGTATGGCACAAACCTGAAGGCATACGCGTTCGTTACGAAAACAGTGTTATATTGATTCAAGTGAAGTTGTGAGAGTAGACCCCCAGCTTTTTTGATCTTGAAAGCTTCTTATCCATTCAAATTTTTCACTACGCTCGGATGGTTTTCAATTCGGCAAGATCTTCTGCCGAAAGCTTGATCGCTGTAGCGGCAATGTTTTCCTCCAAACGGTGCAATTTGGTAGTTCCGGGGATAGGTACAAAACCAGGATTTTGGTGCAACACCCAGGCCAAAGCCAGTTGAGCAGGTGAAATTTCCTTCTTTTGCGCAAATGCGTTGAACGAACTAATCATAGGCTGATTAGCCTCCCTGCTTTCTTTGGAAAACTCCGGAAATACATTTCTGATATCGTCAGGATTAAACTTCGTATTGGCGTCAATGTTGCCTGTCAGATAGCCGTGACCCAATGGCCCGTAAGCCACGAAGCCGATGCCCAATTCTTTCAAAGTTGGTAAAATCGATTCTTCAACCTCACGGTTCCAGAGGGAATATTGACTTTGTAAAGCCGCAACAGGCTGCACAGCGTGTGCTTTACGGATGTTCGCTGTATCTGCCTGCGACAGACCAAAGTATTTCACCTTACCCTCCTGAATCAGCTCCTTCACCGTTCCGGCAACATCTTCAATAGGCACAGCCGGGTCGACACGGTGCTGGTAAAGCAGATCGATATAATCGGTTTTCAGTCGTTTCAACATGGCTTCGCATACTTCGCGGATGTGGTTGGGCTGACTGTTAAAACCCTTATTTTCACGGGTCTGCGGATCAAATCCAAATCCAAACTTAGTAGCGATGATTACTTTGTCGCGCATGGGGGCTAAAGCATCGCCAACCAATTCTTCATTGGCAAAGGGGCCATACATTTCTGCAGTGTCAAAAAAATCTATCCCTCTTTCCACAGCCTGATGAATCAGCCTGATCATGTCCTGCCGGTCGACTACGTTTCCATACCCATGACTCATATTCATGCAACCCAGTCCGATGGCGGATACTTTGAGTCCGCTAGTCCCTAATCTACGTTTCTCCACAGTTTTACTGATTGGTAAATTTCCTCTGTTTTGTTTTAGATAGCTGTTGATAAAGTAGGTGATCAACTCATCACTCAGCGAAACAAAAGTAGATACGGGTTCACCTGAAACGATAGATTATTCAAACCAAAAAGTATAAATTTCAAACCTAATGAGCGCGGTAGAAGGTGGGTGTGTTCCCCGTTGTTTTTTTAATGAAATTGCTGAAATAGTTGGGGTATTCAAATCCCAGCGCGTAAGCAATATCGGCTACGCTCCAATCGGTATGTTGCAGTAAAGCGGTTGCTTCGGCCGTAATGCGTTCAGCAATCAAGGTGGTTGTCGATTTCCCGGTCATTTCCTTAACCGCACGGTTGAGGTAGTTGACGTGAATAAAAAGGCGGCTTGCATAATCCTGTGCGGCTTTAAGTTTTAGAGGAGCATTCAAGTTTTCTACCGGGAATTGTCGCTCAAGCAGCTCCAGAAACTGGGTGGTTACACGTAAGGAGGCACTATTGAACTGAATAAAATGATCGGCTGGCCGCATGCGCAGCGCTTCGTGAATAATCAGTTGGATATAAGTACGCATGAGATCATCCTTATACAAATAGTTTGTTGCCTCGTCTGCAATCATGTTTTCGAAAATCCCGGCAAGCCTGGCCTGCTGTTGCTCGTCAAGTTTGAAGGCCGATGTACTGCTTACGTTAAACAACGGAGAATTTTGTAAGCTATCCGAACGCTCAAGGGACTTGATAAAGTTTTCAGTAAAAACGCAGGAATAGCCGGTTTGCCTTTCAGACAGAATTTCAGCCGCGTAGGGAACGTGGGGATTAGCAAAGAACAGGTATACACCATCCATCTGGATAATGCGGTCGCCATAGTGTACGGTCACATTACCTACGCTGAACACGATCTTGTAGAAATGCCGACGACCGAACGTTGATGGTCCACTGTTAGGAACTTTACTCCGGTTCACTTTAAAACCTCTAAGTTTTAACACCGCGTTTAACGCCAGTCCGGGAAATTCAACAGGTGCTTTCATGAAAGCGTAAAAGTACAAAAATCAAAACAACTATATTGTGTAATGGAGGCTTGTACTGAAATCAGAAAGCCGCCCTCTTCTAAAGGATTTATATTTTCTCGATTGATTTTTAAAATCAATTCTACCAAACTGTTTCGGTCAAACCCTTATAAGTAATGTATCCGGCCATGCAGGCCCACCCTATCAGTCTATTAAATCGTCGTTTAAGCAGGCCAATCAGATAGGAAAAGCCGCACTAGCCGGATTGAGAGCAGGTATTCTTGGGCCAGTAAGTGACCCGGAACAAAACGACTCATTAAGTAGGCAACCTGAGTTCACGCGTCAAAGCCATTACAAAAACCACACATACTATTGCTCCCACAAGTAGAGGCTGCAAGACTACTTGCGAGCTAGTGCGTTTATAGCTATTCGTTCGAAATAGCAGAATTGCTCAAAATAAATACCACACTGATTTATACCCAAATATTGAGTTTCAGCAGCATGATTCATACTGTTAAGCCTGTACGGTGATTCAAACGTCGATATAAGCAATAGAATATAAGTTCTCGACTCAACCTCTGTCAGTTTGTTCCCAAGCGCACTTTTTGAGTGAAAAAAGTACCCCAACTGCCAGTTTCTTCAAGGTCGCCCTCAAGAAGAAACTGGCAGTTGGGGGGTACAAAATACTTAGTTAATTATTCCACAAACAAACAGATAATATTAAACTTATTGTTTACTATAAATAATATTTGTTAACTTAATCCATTATTTTGTTTGTATTTATTTATATTTGATAACAATTAGTAAACAATATTACATAACTATAAATGTAGTAGTTAACACAAATACTCATGACCTACCGTACTCTTCTCTTACTGTTTAGCCTGCTTTTAGCTGGCGCCGGCCGGCCCACCGCCCTGGCCCAACCCCGCATCTTCAACGCCCCCCCCGCCACCCTGCCCGGACAGGCCATCAGCCTGCAGGGCAACTTCTCGATCAAAGCTAAAGCCTTCCTGCTGGCCGGTGCCAGCACCACCCCCGTCCCCCTGCCCATCCTCACCCAGACCCTCAACCACCTCACCGCCCGCATCCCCACCACCCTCAGCCAGGACCTCTTCCAGGTCTGGATCGAGGATGCCGGCCAACGCAGCCCCCCCATCCTGATCAACCAGGCCACCGGCTTCCACCTGGACTCCCCCCAGGCACCCCCCGGCGGCACCCTGCGCGTCTTCGGCCGCAACCTGCTCCTGAGCGGGGCCACTCCTATGGTCCAACTCGTGCCCCAGGGGGGCGGGCCCACCCTGCAGGCCACTATCAACCTGCCCGCCAGCGATGCCTACCAGCTCAGCCTCACCCTGCCCCCCACCCTGCAGCCCGGCACCACCTACTCCCTGTGGCTGGCCAATGGACGTGGAGGGCCCGCCGGCCGGTCCCTCATGTCACCCACCCTGACGGCCCTGCCCCCCGGACCCGACGCCTTCGCCCTGGGCGTGGGCTGGGCCGCCA
>NZ_JBHUOM010000003.1:0-53848 GCF_042686045.1 Spirosoma flavum | reverse complement strand
GCATGCGGGCATTGCGGCCCAGGTTACCGGCTAGGTAATCGATATCGCCGTCGCGGTCGAAATCACCGGCGACCAGCGAGTTCCACCAGCCTTTTTGTGCTTCCAGCCCGGTGGTGGTTTTGCTTAGCTTGCCCCGTTGGTTTTTCAGCAGTGTTAGGGGCATGAATTCGCCTGCCAGCATCAGATCAGGCCAACCATCGTTGTCGGGGTCTGTCCACAGGGCATCACACACCAACCCGATATTTTGCAGAGCTGGCGCCACGGCCTTCGTGACGTCAGTAAATCGAAGCGGACCGGCTTTGGACGAGCCCTCATTGCGTAATATAAAACTCGATACGGGTTTTGGGTAATGATCGGGTTCAACACGGCCACCGATAAACAGATCCAGATCGCCATCCCGGTCGAAATCGGCCGCTTTCACGCATGATTTACTCACCCTATTTTGGGGAAGCGCCTGGAGACTTAAGATGAATGTCCCTTTTCCATTCGGCCCGTCGTTCAAATAAAGCCGGTCCTGAAAGGCGGGGGTGTTTGCCTGTCCCTCGGTACCTCCGCTGGCAACGTACAAGTCCAGATCGCCATCGCCGTCGGCATCGAACAGGAGTGTGCCCATATCTTCCTCAATCTTACGGCCAGGCCCTGTTTCGGTAGGCAGCCAGTCTTTATCGACAAATGAGCCAGTGACTGTTTGAATGAGAAAGTGTCCTTTGTTAGCCCTTGAGCCACCAATAAACAAGTCATCTAAGCCATCACCGTTTACATCTCCAACGGATAGGCTGGGTCCGTACTGCGAAAACTTATGCGGCAATAACTTCTGGGTGTTGAAATCGATATATTCCGGTTCCTGATGCTGGTATACCACCTTCAGTGAATCGGTTACTTCGGTAAAAAGGCTGGCGGGTTGTTTAGCCGGGAGGGCGAGGGGGTCATGGGCGTTGCGAATATCCGCCACTAATACCTGATTGGGTTTCACATTACGCAACGTCTGCTGCCGGGCGGCTTGGGTGCCGTTGGCGGGCCAGATGATACGAACTTCGCTGATTGTAGTAACGGCACCCAACCCAAAATGGGCTACCGGTTCAACCGTCGAGAGATAACCCCGATATGGACTGTGTTCATACACCTGCTGCTGGTCATTGAGTTTCCCGTAGTGTAATTCGACAATGGTCCCGAGCCCCATTCGATTCAGCGCTGGACCGGCGAACTTCACCCGCAGGTAATTAGCCTTCTCCGGTTTACGCTCGATGAGGTTGTTGCGGTAGACAAAAGCGGAATCATTGATGTTGTTAACCACATAATCGAGGTCACCATCGTTGTCGAGGTCACCGTAGGCCGCACCATTTGAGAAAGAGGGGGTGTTGATACCCCATTTGCTGCTCACGTCTGAAAACGTCAGATCACCATTATTATGGAACGCGTAGTTGTTAATCTTGACAACCGGAATTTGAGCCAGTTTATGTTCTTTAGTAGCGATTTGAGAGTTCTCGGTTAGAAACGTCATAAAGTCGCGATCAGTAACGTCCTTTGGAAAGCCATTGGTGATGAGTAGATCGCGATAGCTGTCATTGTCAAAATCGGCGGCCATTGGTGCCCAACTCCAGTCGGTTTCAGCGACATCAGCCAATAAGCTGATTTCGCTAAAAGCAGGTATGGTTGAGTTAGGCCGTAGTCCCTGGTTCAGTTGCAGGGTATTCCGAGTGACCTGGTAGTTATATTTATACTCGTCGTTGTAAAGATACGTCTGGTAATTGTTAGCGCCCAGCATCGTCTTTTTGCGGTAATTATCGCGAGGCATCATATCCATCGCTACAATATCGACTAAACCATCATTGTTAATGTCGGTCACATCATTGCCCATTGCTGCACTACTTGTGTGTTTGAAGTACTCAGCAGCCCGATCCGTAAAGGTGCCATCGTGATTGTTGATATATAGCAGATCGTCGGAGAGATAATCATTGGTCACATATATATCCTTCCAGCCATCCCGGTTTATATCTGTTATATTCATGCCAAGTCCATAACCCTCATGCACAATACCCGCCTGTTTAGAAACATTTGTAAAAAAAGGATGTCCCACTTCCTTGTTAAAGTCATTGCGAAATAACAAGTCAGTATTCAGGGAAGAACCATCATTCACTTTAGTATGATATACATTAGGGGATTCGTCAATGCGGTCAGTAAGTAAATAGAGGTCCAGATCACCGTCATTATCGTAGTCAAAGAAAGCTGCCGTAGTCGTGTAACTGTCATCCGCAATACCATATTCGTGGGCCATTTCCCGGAAAATTGGCGTCCCATTGCGCAGACCTTGGTTTACATAAAGCAGGTTCTCGCGTCGTTTATCGGATTTAGTCAGTGTGACACTTACGTAAATATCCAGCCAGCCGTCATTGTTGATGTCAACCACGGTAGCTCCTGAACACCATTTGCCTCCCCCATCAACACCTGCAGGTTTACTAACATCAATAAATGTAAAATTTCCTTTGTTTAAGTAAAGCCGATTCGCGACTTGATTTCCCGTAAAGAAGACATCAGGTAAACCATCTTTATTGAAATCACCCAGGGCCACTCCGCCACCGTTGTAAAAATACTCAACATCCAGAATACTCATCGAATCATTATTGGTGATCCGGTTCGCAAATGTAATCCCGGTTTTTTCGGCTGGTAACAGGGTAAAGAGTTGGTTCGAAGTAGACTCGCAGGCCATTGTAACCCAGCCAAGCAAAACAAATAAAGCAAAAGATAAACACCGGTGAATCATGGACAACGCTTGTAAATAAATGGCGAAAATACACAAAATAGCTACTATTATTCAATTTCCTGTTTTATATTATTCATAGATGTTAATCGATTTAACGTAAGGAGTGGCCACTAGACCATTTATTATGGAATCACATAGGAATCATAATAGAGCAATGAAAAATTTAATGCCGCTTTAAAGTATATTTACTTAAAGGCAAACTGAAATAAACTGCTGATAATAAGCATATTGAAATGATACATTTCAATATTTATAGATTTCTTTACATTATAAGGTCATCTTTGAGTTGAAAAACAACAATATAAACTTTGAAAAATGAAGTTAACCAGCTAATATTGATTCGTTTTTAACAATTTTTAACCAACCTAATCTTCATGAGAGCATCGTTCTACAGATTTCTGCAGACCGCTTTTCTGGGTACAGTACTACTACTGTGGAGCATAAGTGCTTCTGCTCAGGACCGTCGTTTGACGGGTAAAGTTACTGGCGCTGACGGCCCTATTCCTGGCGCTAACGTTGTACTAAAAGGTACCCAAACGGGAACCTCTACCGATGCAAACGGGGACTATAGCCTTAATATCCGAGGTGCGAATCCAGTATTAATTATCTCGGCCATTGGTTTCAAAAACCAAGAAGTGACAGTGGGCAACCGCACTGCTGTTAACTTGACACTCGAAGACGACGCCACCGCCCTAAGCGAGGTAGTCGTAACAGGGTATTCTACTGAAAATCGCCGGGATGTAACCGGAGCCGTTTCGACGGTAAAACCCCAGCAATTAAAAGTGGTTCCATCAGCTAACGTTGAGCAACAGTTGCAGGGTCGCGTAGCCGGGGTAACGGTTATCACGAATGGACAACCTGGTACCAGTAGCCAGGTTCGGGTTCGCGGCTTTGGGTCTTTTGGGGGTAATCAGCCACTTTACGTTGTGGATGGCGTGCCAACGCAATCGATTGCGTTTTTGGCACCAGATGATATTGAAAGCACGACCGTACTTAAAGATGCAGCGTCTGCCTCTATTTATGGTGCGCGGGCTGCGGCTGGCGTAATTGTGTTGACTACCAAAAAAGGACAGCGCCGGGCACAGAAATTAAGCATTAGTTACGACGGTTTATTTGGCGCTACAGATCCAGGCAACGGGCAAAAAATCCTGAATCCACAGGAACAAGCCGACTGGACGTGGCAGGCCCGTAAGAATGATCTTTATCAGGCGGGCACTCCTGTTGGTCCAGACAGTTTCACAGGAATTGCCAGTGGTCAATATGGTTCGGGACAGACACCTGTTTTGCCAGATTATCTACTTGTTGGTACCCGGACTGGTGTTATCGGTTCCATAGATCTGGCGGCTGAAAAGCTCAAGTACAATACTAACTCCGCCAATGGAGCCGTATACAATGTTATTGCAGCAAATAAGGAAGGCACTAACTGGTATAAAGAGCTTACTCGGGTAGCCCCAATGATGCGTCATACAATAGGCTTTTCAGGTGGTACAGAGTCCAGCCGTTACTATGTTAGTTTGAGTTATCAAAACCAGCCGGGTGTTGTGCTTAACAACAAATATTCGCGCTATACACTCCGGTCTAACACCGAGTTTGATATTTCGAAGAAACTACGATTTGGCGAAAACTTCCAGGTTGCTTACATAAATCAACCAGGTGTATTAGGAAGCATCGGTAGCGCCTTAGGAAACAGCACGAATAACAACTCAAGCTCGTCGTCAGATGAAAACGACGTGTTAGTGGCCTTTCGTCAGTCGCCAATCATTCCGGTATACAATGTATTTGGTGGATATGCGGGTACATCGGCAGCGGGTTTTAACAATCCCAGCAATCCAGTGGCTAACCGGCAGTCAGTGGCCAATAATGTTAACTACAGCATCTATGGTTTTGGTAATGCTTACTTAGAGTATGACGTCATCCCTGACCTGACCCTAAGAAGCAGCATTGGTGGTAATTATTTTCTTAATTACAACAATAGCTACGGTCGGGTACAGTACGAAAACTCCGAAAATAACACAACTTACACATATAGTGAAGGCGCCAATACAGGTTTAGCGTGGACGTTCACAAACACGGCAACGTATAAGCACAAATTTGGTCTTCATGATATTAATGTCTTAGGTGGTATTGAAGCGCTAAATACAGGTAGTGGCCGGGGTGTTAGCGGTTCCGGGATCAATCCGTTCACAACGGATCCTAACTATGTAACAATCAGTACAACTACACCTGGAGCGACGCGCCAGACAGGTAGCTATTATGGCAAAGGCAATAACTTCTACTCGTTGTTTGCGCAGGCTAAATACATATACAACGATAAGTATATTCTAACGGGCGTTGTTCGTCGTGATGGCTCCTCACAATTTGCGGCTAGTCAGCGTTATGGCGTTTTCCCAGCTGTCTCGGCTGCTTGGCGTCTTTCATCGGAAGAATTCATGAAGAATATTCCATGGGTGTCGGACTTAAAAGTTCGGGGCGGCTACGGTGTAATGGGTAACTCCAATTACCTGAACGCTACAAACCAATTCTCGCTATTTGCCTCCAATGCAGGTAACGGCTATGATATCAATGGAGCGAACACGTCTATTTCTCCGGGCTTCTTCCGCGGTCAGATCGGCAACTCCAGTGCCAAGTGGGAAAGTAGTTATACATCCAACATTGGTGTAGATGGGACCTTCTTCAATAACAAGTTGGAAGTTAGTCTTGATTTCTGGCGGAAAGATACCAAGGACTTGCTGTTCCAACTCCCCCTTGCAGGTGTAGTTGGAACGCGTGCCAGCGCGCCTTTCACCAACGTTGCCAGTATGCGTAACCAGGGGATCGACATTACCTT
This sequence comes from Spirosoma flavum, assembly GCF_042686045.1. NCBI lineage: Bacteria > Pseudomonadati > Bacteroidota > Cytophagia > Cytophagales > Cytophagaceae > Spirosoma > Spirosoma flavum. Next base: position 48,260 of record NZ_JBHUOM010000003.1, on the reverse strand, counting down.
AATCACCCATGGCAATATTGCTAGTGGCTTGAGTTATGAAGTTACCGCCATTGGTAGTTTTCTGCAAAACACCATTACAGCTCTTGCACCGGGTGTACCATATGTGCAGGCTGGTGGAACACGTTTGAGCACCAGCGTTGTGCGTAATGCACCGGGCCAATCGCTGTCTTCTTTCTATGGTTACAAAGTTATTGGCCTGTTTAACAGTAAAGAAGAAGTATCTGCTGCACCAACACAGGATGGAGCCGCCCCTGGCCGTTTCCGCTATCAGGATACAGATGGCGACGGCAAAATTACTGATGCCGACCGTCAGTACCTTGGTAGCCCAATTCCTAAATTTACGGGTAGCGTGACGTTAGGATTGAAGTATAAAGGCTTCGACCTCAATACGCAATTGTACGTTTCGTTAGGAGGTAAAATCTTTAATAACTCTAAGTGGTTTACGGACTTCTATCCGTCCTTTACGGGAGCAGCTGTCAGTGCCAGAGTGAAAGATTCCTGGTTACCAACGCACACCAATACGAGCATTCCAATTTTCGAAAGTGCGTCTAATTTCAGTACAAACACACAAGCCAACTCCTACTACGTAGAAAATGGCTCGTATGGCCGGATGCAGTATCTGAACCTGGGCTACACGTTTCCATCGGTTATGCTGAACCGAATTAACTTAAGCCGGTTGAGAATCTCGGCTTCGGCAAACAATTTGTTTACTATCACCAAATACGTTGGCTTAGACCCTGCGGTTGGTGGATCAGCTGACTCTAACTTTGGGATTGACATTGGCAACTATCCGATTACCCGGAGTTACAACGTTGGTTTAAGCTTTGGCTTCTAAACATATTTGAGAAAACGGCAGGGTGTTTGGTTAAACAAATTGAACATTCTGCCAATCAATCTAAATTTTCAGGTAAACTGTAACATGAAAAAATATATAACAAAGGGAACTGTAGCTACTGCGATGCTCATGCTAGCTACATTCGCCTGCAAAGAAAAATTTCTGGAAATACCAGCAACTGGTCAGTTGGCCGCTAATCTGCTCACGTCGAAGGCCGGCTTTGATGGGTTACTTCTCGGAACTTACGCTCAATTGAACGCCAGAGGTTTTAGTCAATCGGCGAGCTCATATAACTGGGTACGGGGTAGTATTTCGGGGGGCGATGCTAACAAGGGGTCAAACTCAGGTGACTTTAATGCCCTTACCCCTTACCAGACTTATGGAATACTACCTAGTAGTGGTGAAGTAACCGCGAAGTGGAATGCTATGTATGAAGGCGTAAGCCGGGCCAATATAGTACTTCGAGCAATGCCCACAGCAGGAACTGATGTATTAGCTGCTGACAAAACGCGGATCTCAGCTGAAGCTCGTTTTCTGCGTGGCCACTATTATTTCGAATTGAAGAGAGCCTTCAACATGGTTCCATATGCCGATGAAACAGTGGATTATGGCACAGTGGAATCTATACCAAATACAGTAGATATCTGGTCTAAAATCGAAGCTGACTTCAAGTTCGCTTACGACAATCTGCCCGTAACGCAAGATGCTGCCGGACGTGCCAACAAGTGGGCAGCGGCTTCTTACCTAGCTAAAGTATATATGTATGAAAAGAACTATGCAGCGGCCAAAACGTTGTTTGATCTAATCATTGCCAATGGCCAGACAACCAACGGTAAAAAGTATGCTCTAGTATCTAGTTACGCTCAAGTTTTCAATGCAGCTAACGATAACAGCGAAGAGTCTATTTTTGCTACGCAGGCTGCTGCCAATACAGGTAGTTCAGATAATGCTAACCCTGATTTGGTACTGAACTTTCCGTACAACACAGGATCGAACGGCCCAGCTGGTTGCTGCGGCTTCTTTGCACCTAGTTTTGAATTAGCGAACTCATTCCGCGTTACTGCGACAGGTTTACCCCTGTTGGATGGATCATATAATTCAAGTGCTAACCAATTAAAAACTGATCAGGGGATCAACTCTGACGCTACCTTTACCCCAGATGCTGGTCCTGTTGATCCACGTCTGGACTGGTCATTAGGCCGCCGGGGAATTCCTTATCTGGATTGGGCCGTGCATCCTGGACTATCCTGGATTCGTGACCAAGGTTTTGCTGGTCCATATTCGCCTAAGAAATTCATCTTCTATAAGTCGCAGGACAAAACTCTGACTGACGGTAGTTCATGGACGGATGGATATTCGGCTATCAACTACGATATCATTCGCTTTGCTGATGTATTACTAATGGCTGCTGAAGCTGAAATTGAAGTAGGTAGTCTTGAAACAGCTCGTACATACATCAATATGATTCGGACGCGGGCCTCTAACAAGGCGGGGTTTGTTAAAAATGCCGATGGCACAAATGCTGCTCAATACATCATTAGCAACTATACAACGCCATTCGCTGATAAGGCTGCGGCCCGGACAGCGGTTCAGTTTGAGCGCAAATTAGAACTGTCAGGTGAAGGACATCGTTTCTACGACCTTGTTCGATGGGGTGTTGCAGCTCCTGTGTTAAACGCATTTCTAGCCTACGAAAGCCCAAAATTATCTGTAGGTTATGGAGGAGCTAAATTCACGGCTGGCAAAGATGAATATATGCCTATTCCGCAATCTCAAATTGACCTGCAACAGGTTAGTGGCAAGAGCGTTCTAGTTCAGAATCCTGGATATTAAAATTTGTTTACATAGCCAAAAAGCCCACCCTGCATGGCAGGGTGGGCTTTTTGGCTATGTAAACAATATGCTTTTCATATAGTTAGGAGCCTAAATAATAACTAGATAAACGTTATGAGCAAAGGAGCCACTCAACCAACCGTCCGCGACACAGCTGATGAAACAAAAAAATATGAGCTGAACGATAACCTACCTGATGAAGCCCAGGGTAAAACGTCGCGTGGTAAGCATAAGAGCAAACAGAGTACAGAAGATGAGCACGATGCTACCGGCTCTGTTGAGAACACCGACAAAGGTGGACATGGGCATTCCGGTCACAGTAGTAGCCGGAGCGGCAGCGAATCAAACAGTGAAAAGAAAGACTAAGCGGCCACAAAACAGCCGTACGTCTAATGAATAATGTCCCATCCGCGCAGCTCTGGACGGTTAATGAGTATTTAACGCTTATACCCTTCTTCAGTACTTATCATAGTCCGGGGCTGCCCGGATAGGGCATTATTCATCATCTATTTCATGGACCTCGCTCAACTCCGCGTCGAACTCCGGCAAGAACACAAGGATATTCTGGCTTATTGGCAACGCTACGCCCCCGATCCTGAGCATGGTGGTTTTTATGGCCGCGTCAATTACCAGAACCAGCCTGACCCTACCGCTGAGAAAGGTATCGTTTTGAATGCTCGTATTTTATGGACATTCTCTGCGGCCCTCCGACATACACAGCATGAAGATTACCGCGCCACCGCGGACCAGGCCTTTCAGTACATCCAGAAGCATTTTATTGACCCACAATACGGAGGAGTTTATTGGTCTGTTGATGCCAGTGGCCAGCCGAAAAACACCCTCAAGCATTTATACGGACAAGCGTTTGCGCTCTACGGGCTAAGTGAGTATGTTCATGCAACCCACTCTGCACCGGCTCTAACATTAGCAAAGGAGGTGTTTCAGAACATGGTGAAACACGCTTACGATAGCAAAAAAGGTGGTTTCGTGGAAGCTCTTGCCCGCGACTGGTCACCCGCTAAGGATTATATCATCAGCAAGTACGATAATAAGGAAATAAAGACGATGAATACGCACCTCCACATTTTGGAGGCTTTTACCTGTCTGTATCGCGTATGGCCGGATAAGTCCGTTAGCGATCAGATGCGCGGGATGCTACGTATGTTTCAGGAGTACATTATTGATCCGAAAACCTACCGCATGAATTTGTTTATGGATAACGACTGGAAAATTCGCCGGACAGCTATCTCCTACGGCCACGACATCGAAGCATCCTGGTTGCTACCAGAAGCTGCTGATGTGCTGGCGGCAAGGAACCCATCGGATAAACCATTGCAAAAGACGATCCGTGATGTTGGCCTGAAAATGGCGCGGGCTGCCGCTACCGGATTCGACCCCAATGATGGTGGCATGAACTACGAACTTGACCCCGATGGCCACCTCAACCGGGAGCGTTCGTGGTGGGTGCTGGCCGAAGCAATGGTTGGGTTTATGAACGCTTACCAGATCACGCACGAAAAACCATTTTTAGATAAGTCTGTCAAAAGCTGGGAGTTTATCAAAAAGTACTTACTAGACCTCAAAAATGGCGAGTGGTTCCTCGGCGTTACGGGTGATCACAAAGTACTCGGCAACGAGAAAATCAGTATGTGGAAATGCCCTTACCATAACAGCCGGTCCTGTCTTGAAATGCTGGAACGGTTAGATCATCTGCGCTGACACTTAACGAACCCACGGCCCTCTCCTACTGTTATCTACATACACTAGGTGAACCCCGCTCACTGATAACTTTTTTCTGCTCCGGCATTCCGGCGCTTACTGATTAAATGCTTTATCCCAATACCTTAGAAAATAAATTAGGCTTCGATACAATCCGCGAACGGCTGAAAGAAGCCTGCGTCAGTCCACTGGGGCAGGATTATGTCGAGAAGATTCGCTTTACCGATAATGTTCAACTGATTGACAAATTGCTTCGCCAGACGACGGAATTTAAGCAGATTGTTCAATATGAACCCGATTTCCCCAATAGTAACTACATTGATGTTCGGCCCCAGTTGAGCCGCGCTAGAGTTGAAGGACTTGCGTTGACCGAAGCTGAATTTTTTGATTTAAAGTTAGCTCTACGGACCATTCAGGACTGCCTTCGCTTCCTATCTAAGCGCGAGGAAGAGAACAATTTCCCCTTTCTGCGCGAACTGGCTGGTCCGGTAGGTATTGATAAAAAGCTAACTGATACCCTTGAGCGTGTTATTGACGACCGGGGTAATATTCGCGATTCGGCCTCGCCTGAGTTAGCCAATATCCGTCGGCGCATTATTGGCGAACAGGCCAACCTCCGCAAACGCCTTGACAGTATTCTGCGAAATGCCCGGCAAAATGGCTGGATTCCGGATGATCTTTCGCTGACAGTGCGTGGTGGGCGGCTTGTCATTCCAATTGCCGCCGAACACAAACGGAAGATCAAAGGTTTTGTGCATGATGAGTCACAGACGGGCCAGACGGTATTTATGGAACCGGCTGAAGTATTTGATGCTAACAACGAAATCCGCGAGTTAGAATATGCAGAACGACGCGAAATTTACCGAATTCTACTTACCCTCACCGACCAGATTCGACCGCATTTAGAGGATTTAAAAAAAGCGGTTAATTTTCTGGCTCAGATTGATTTCATTCGGGCCAAAGCTAAATTGGCGATTCAGTTGGACGCTATCATGCCTAAATTGCATGAACGGCCCTTCATAAACTGGACCAACGCCCGCCACCCATTACTCTACCTATCGTTTTCGAAACAGGGTAAGACCGTAGTGCCGTTAAATGTCCGGCTAGACGAGAAAGCCCGAATCCTGATTATCTCCGGGCCGAATGCGGGGGGTAAATCCGTTGCCCTAAAAACCATCGGCCTTATCCAATACATGCTGCAATGCGGCCTGCTTGTGCCCATGGCAGACTTCGCGGAGATGGGCGTTTTTCAGAATCTGTTTATCGATATTGGTGATGAACAATCGTTGGAAAATGACCTTAGTACCTACTCATCGCACCTGACCGCAATGAAGCAGTTTCTGATTGGAGCAAACAAACGGTCTCTCTTTTTGATCGATGAGTTTGGAACAGGAACGGAGCCAGGTTTGGGTGGTGCTATTGCCGAATCGATTCTGGAAGACCTCAACAAATCGGGGGCTTACGGCGTAGTCAATACACACTACACCAATCTGAAAGTAGTTGCCGACAAGACAGCGGGTCTAATTAACGGGGCTATGCGCTTCGACGGTGAACATCTGGAACCGCTCTATCAATTGGAAATTGGTCGACCGGGTTCTTCATTTGCCTTTGAGATTGCCCAGAAAATTGGCTTACCCAAAGACGTAATTGACCGGGCGAAAGAAAAACTTGGCAATCAGCAGGTAAACTTCGAGAAGCTATTAAAAGAGCTAGATATTGAGAAGCGTGTTTTTTCGGACAAAAACGTAGAAATAGGCATCAACCAGCGTAAACTCGCCCAGCAACTCGCAGAATACACTGCACTGAAAACCCGCTTGGATAACGAGCAGAAGAAAATCATTAATGACGCGAAACAGAAAGCTAAAGCACTAGTGCAGGAAGCTAATCAGCGCATTGAAACCACGATTCGGGAGATAAAGGAAAATAAGGCTGAACGTGAGCCAACCAAACAGGTGCGGCAGGAATTAGAACGGTTTGAGCAAAAAGAACTGAAGCCTGAAGTACTAACCATCGAAACGCCTAGAAAGTCGGAAGAGGTATTTGAGAAAGACAGTGGTGCAATCTCGATCGGCAGTTATGTTCGGATAATGGGTCAGACCATCGAATCCACGACGGCAATTGGTGAAGTATTGGCCCTTCGCGGTAAAGATGCCGAAATACGTATTGGCGATCTGAAATCGAATGTCAAGTTAAACCGGCTCGAAAAAGTTAGTAAGAAGACGTTTACAGCCGCAACCGAAGTAAGAGACGACCGGCCACGAAGCCAGGGCATAGATATAAACGAGAAGATGCAAAACTTCAGTTTTAATCTCGACATTCGGGGTAAGCGGGGCGAAGAAGCGATTGGCGAAGTTGACCGATTTTTCGATGATGCATTAATGCTTGGCTACCCTGAACTACGCATTGTTCATGGCAAAGGCGACGGCATTCTGCGAACACTAGTGCGCAATCATCTGCGTGGTTACAAGCAAGTGGGTAAGATGGAAGACGAACACGCCGACCGGGGTGGTGCGGGCGTAACGATTGTAAAAATGAAATAAATCAAGAACACAGAGGCTCAAATGATGAACCTCTGTGTTCTTATATAGTCTGGTGTTAGGGTGTCTGTTGGCTAAACAAAATTCATAATTGCTCTCTTTCCGACACGAAAAAGACGTTTACTTGATGCCAATCTCTGCTTTCAACGCCTTAATGCTGGCTTCTGTGGTATCATCAAAAACGTTCTTCCAGACTACCGCAGCCAGGATACCGCCAATAACCGGCGCAATCATAAATAACCATAATTGCTGAAATGCTTTGCCCCCCGCAAAAATGGCCGGGCCAAAACTACGGGCCGGATTGACAGACGTACCAGTGATTGGAATGGCAACTAGGTGAATGAGAACCAGCGTCAAACCAATAGCCAAACCTGACATTCCGCTGTTACTCCACTTGGCAGTCGTTTTAAAAATGATCAGGACAAACACAAATGTCAAGATGGTTTCTGTGATGAAAGCTGATGTTGTGCTATACGCGCCTAAGTAACCTGGTCCCCAGCCGTTGGAACCCAGTGCCCATTCTGCCATCATAAACCCGGGAGCGCCACTCTGGATGACATATAAAACCCCGGCGGCCAGTGTAGCACCGACGAACTGCGCGACAATATATCCGACGGCTTCGCCCGTTTTAATTTTACCCGCTACCAGCATCGCAATGGTAATAGCAGGATTGATGTGGCAACCCGAAACAGGCCCGATAGCGTAGGCCATAACGACGACGGCCAGACCGAAAGCAAACGAAATACCCAGCAATCCGATACCAGCCGGGCCAGTTGACGTAATACCGGATATACCAGCGGCTCCACAGCCAAAGAGCACTAAGCAGAAGGTGCCGAATAGTTCAGCTAAGTTCTTTTTCATAAGTAGGAATAGATTTAGTATGAAGAAATTGGTGAAAAACTTGATAGTTATTTTACTCTCTTAGACGAAAATTAACGGTCAGGTAACAGACGGGAAAAGCGAACGAGGTAAAGGAAGTAGAAGCCCCACACTATCCTTATATTGCTTTCCAGGCTGATGAATTATGTCCTTTTGCGGATGACGTTGCTCTTGACTAATTTTACAGAAGGAACTCTCGACAGAGTATAGCGGTTGATTAAGGTTTTTTAACAGGATTAAACGATTTCAACCCATATTTTTGTACAAACATTTGTCTTATTATGCCGAATAAACGCATTTTTCTTCTTTGCCTTGCCAGCCTTCTAAGTTGGTCGGGGAGTGCGTGGGCACAAGGTAAATACATTATTGGAACCGTTATTGACCAGAGCACAAAACAGGGCGTTGATCGCGCTACGGTCGTGAATCAGCGCACTCGACAACGGGCTCGCACCAATGCAACAGGACGTTTTTTCCTAACTATTCAGCCGGGTGATTCGCTAATTCTGACTAGCCAGGTTTATAACCGTACAGGTATACGTTACGACGGTTCAGATAATCCAACGATTATTGCCCGCGCTCTTCCCCCTATGCCTTACCGCGTGGTTGACCTTGCCGAAGTAACTGTAACGGGTAAACGCTATGAAGAAGTAAAACGTGAAATTCAGCAAATACTAGATGAGCCAGTAGCCTCTAAGAAAGTAACAGGAGAGCAGGCTTTTGACCGGGTGGCCGATGGCGCAGGCATAACATTACTGTACGAAATGTTTGGCAAACGGCCTAAATCGGACAGAAAAGCGTATTACATTATGCAACAGGACCGACGGCATGCGCTGGCGCTGGAGCGATTCCGACTTTTGGTGGAGCAATCGACCACGCTTAAAGCAGATGAATTAGATCGCTTCTTTGATTTCTGTGATTTGGAGGACGATTACCTGCTTAAAGCCGAGGACTACGATCTCATTAATACTATTCAGCAATTGCGCAGTCGTTATCGAAATGGTTTCAACCGACCCAGCCGGATTTCGCCCGACCCGGAGCCGATTCCGAAACAACGGTAACAGGTGTATTTGTTTGAACTTGTGGCTTTTTACGGGTATACTACCCCTCTACTATTTCGTCCGCACAACAGTGAGTTTCTTCATCAATTCCTTCCGGCTAACAGAAGGAATTTGAATAGCCGTCTTGTGATTAATTAAAAATAAGTAATTACGCTCCACCCGTTCCAGATGGTCTAGATTAATAAGCAACGATCGAGACAGACGGTAGAAGTTAGGTGCAGAGAAGTATTGAGCTAGATGGCTCAGGTTTGTGCTGATATGGTGCGGCAAGTCTTTTTTAACCATGAAAATCTTCACATACGAACCATCAGCCTGTAGATACAGTACATCCTTCAAATCAATTTTTTCGTGGCCTTTATCGATAGGCAAATACAGGGGGCCGGATACGTACGAACCAACAGCACTTTTCAGGTTTGACTGAAAATAATAATAAGCTAATTCTATCTGTAGTTTTAATTCGTCGTGTCGAAAAGGTTTGAGTAAATAGGCAGCAGGCAAAGTTTCTTTAGCCGATTGAAATGTTTGAACGTCTGAATTTGCCGTCAGGTAAATAATCGGCATTCGATTATGAGCCAGCAGTTCTCTAGCCGTAGCAATGCCATCCGCAGTGGACTCTTCTCCCAGATAAATGTCGATTAGTGCTAGATCGGGCGGCTGACTTTTAACGGACTTTAAGGCTTGCTCAAACGTACGGGCAATGGCCGTGACTTGGTGCCCAGCTTCTTGCAGCGTTTCACGAAGGTCCATTGCCGTAATAGTTTCGTCTTCTACAATCAGAATCTTTAATGAGTCCATCCGCTGAGTTAACCTTTAAATTCTAACGTAAATACAACCCCTACAGACTCATTTTCCAACCCAGACCTAACTTGATACGTTCCGGATAGTTGCTCTACCTGTGCCTGAATCAACTGCATTCCAAATGACACGTGCAGTGTGGCAGGTACAGCGCCTGATTCAACCCAGTCTAACTGAGTGTCGCTCCAACTGACACTCAAACCGTCAGACCGATCTGACCCAGTGCCGGGCCAACCGGGTCCGTTGTCGGCTACCGTGACATGTATTTTGTTATTCTTGCGGTAACAACTAATGCTGAATTTTGGGTTTTCATTGTTAGGAAAAGCATATTTACAGGCATTAGTTGTCAGTTCATTCAGTATTAATCCCAAAGGGACGGCCTTATCGGCAGAAAGACTGCTCTCGTCAATAGAAAACTGGGTTTGAACAGAAGGGTATCCATATGCTCTTAGCACTCCTCCTACTAACTCCCGAATAAACTCATCAAGGTTAGCTTCGGCCAATTTATCGCCATCATATAACCGTTGGTGAAGGATAGCCATCGACTGTACCCGTAGTCGACTTTCCTCAACCGCCTTTTTCGCCGATTCATCCGTTAGTCGTTTAGATTGCAAGCTCAACAGGCTTGAAACCACCTGTAAGTTATTTTTGACCCGGTGATTCTGCTCCTTCACCAACTCCTCGTTTCGGCGGCTAGTGCGTTTATTTTTGCGATACAGTCGAAAAAACACAATACTCATCCCGGCTGCTATCATGAGTAAGGCGAATGTGACGACGATAAAGCGTTGTTGCAAGCGCAGGTTTTGCGTATTCAGGCTAATTTCCTTTTTCTGTGCGTTTAAAAGGGCTTCTTTCTTTTCTGTTTCGTATTCTACATTCAGGCGGGTAATTGCACCATTGCGGTCTGCCAAAAGTTTGATCTTTTCTGATTCATTTAATTTCCGTAAATGCTCATACGCCTTTTTCCACTGACCTAGAGCCTCAAAATAATTAACAAATTGAGTGTTCAGACTCAGACGCAACTCGTATTCATTCAGTTTCTTAGTAGTGTAAATCTTTTCGGCTTTATTTAGTATTTGAAAAGCTCTCTCGAGTTTGTTAAACGTTAAATAAGCCTCAGCCAGATGCATCATGGTATTCACTCGAATACCATCTTTATTTTTGAGGGTAAATAAATATAGTGCTTTCTCTAGATAAGGGATTGCCCGTGGGTCTTTAACTTTAGTAAACAGCGTTCCCAATTCAATACTTACTTCGCCTATACCCAGCGTGTCACTTAATTTATAGCATAAGCTTTCCCTTTTCTTGTAATAAAAAAACACCCTGTTATAGTCCAACTGTTTACGCGGCAAGTGTGCTTCCCACATCGCTTGGTATATTTGGGCTAAAGCGCCGTAAGCGCGTAGCAACGCCTTGTCCGACTGAATACGCTGTGCAACTGCTAACGAAAGATTGGCGTAGTGTAAAGCTTGTTTTGAGCGCCCCAGCCTATCTTCGTTTTCACTGAGTCGAACATATAGCCGACTTAATTCAAAGGAGTCACCTAGAGGTTCGTGTATGCGTAACGATTTCAGGAAGTAAGACTGAGCCGTTCGGTAGTCACCTGAAAAAACATACGTTTTACCGTAGAGATACCAAGCTTCGGCCAGTAGCAACGGATCGTTCTTAGCCTTGGCCTCTTTTTCCGCTTCTCGGGCATGCCGTAGCCTGTCGGGTTGAATGTCTAGATAGGTAGTTTTTTGCGCCATACTTACGCCTAAAGTCAATACCAAAAGCACCACTAAGTGATTGACGTACAAATATAAACGAGGCATTGTGACTGGCGTACGAAAGGTTTTTCTGAGCAATACGTACCGCACCAAATCTACTAAAATGCGAGCGGTTTGTTGCAACTAGTTGCTCGCAAGAAAAAAGATGCATTTGGGAAGAAAAAAGACCAACCTGATACAACCATTATTGTCAGTAATCGCAATAATAGGCTTATTTGTAAATATGAGCTTAGCTATATATGCTAGAACTTAGCGTGGTGCTTTCCGCTTATATTCACACCCTATCAATCAATTTATCTAATGTTTCAGCGGCTACTCACTACCTTCCGTTTGCTAGTGTTACCAAGTTTGGTTAGACGACTGACTGTAGTTCAAGGAAGGATATGGCACCTGTAAAATCTATATATTAGTTATATGTCTGGTAGCCAGTAAATTAAACTTGTAATTCCATACGTACAAAAACCTCATCTCTTACCTTTATCACACCACCTTTTATCACTTTGGCCGTTAGTCCACCGTGGCCGCGCATGGCGTTGTAACCACCCGGCCCAAGAGCGGTTTCCATTTTGGAGCAGGGATGGCATTGGCCGGTAATTTGAAGAATAGTATCGCCGATCTGAATTTGATGGTCTTTAAGCGCCAACAAGTTGAGACCCGATACCACAATATTGCGACGAAGGAGAGCCGGATCAAGAATTTCACGACCCGTTAAAGCGGCTACAACGGGCAGGTGCTCAGCCTGAATGATCGTTATGTGGCGGTTGCCACTTTGCCCGCTATAATGATCGCCGGTAATTCCTTTTTTTTCTGATATATCTATAGAATCAACAACCTCCACCGGACTGCGCCGTTCAGGTCGAATACCAATCCACTCCACCCGGCCGGGGCGTGGAAATACATCAAATAAGTCTTTGATATTTTGCATAATGTAGCACGAACATCCTGTCTGTGCAGCCTCGGGCTAACTGTGTGGCCTCGTAAACTAGCCTGCAGCACACGTACGGAACGTCTATGCCACTATAACCTAATAAGTCACATACGTGTTTGTAACAGACCCATCATCAAACAAATCGACAACGGCATAACCCGCTGCTGTGTGTTGGTATTTACCAAACCACCAGGCTCCGCTAACGGCTCCATTGCAGAAATAGGAAACGCCATTGTAATCAACCCGGTCCACTAAGTGAATATGCCCGCTTAAGGCAGCCTTTACATTCGGGTGACGATGAAACAGGTTTGTAAGGCGAACCGTATCACTATGCATCCAACGAGCGGGTATAGACCAGTTTTCGTCCGTGAAGCGCTGACCATCAAAAAACACGCAAGCCGCTAGAATCGGTATGTGCGAAACAACCAGAATTGGTGTTTCTGTGGGCGTAGCTTGTAAATCGGCTTCAAGCCAGTGGACTTGTTCATCATCTAAATGAGCCGTATACCAACTTCCATCAGCTTTTGGTTGTACACTATCCAAGACTATAATGTGCCAGCCGTTGCGATCGATGCTGTAATAACGTTTCGCCATCTGAAACTCATCCATTGCCCACTGTCGTCCTGCTTCAAAGCAAACCTTCGTTTCCTGACGACACCAGATGTCATGATTACCGACACAACTTAGTAATGGCAAGTTATTTTCACTGCGAAGAATATCCTGATAGAGCCGCCATTGCCGACTAACGCTATCTTTCCCCCGACCGTGAGCTTCCATAATGGCATCACCACCATTGATAATCAGGTCAGGTTTATCGGCTAGACTTTGTGCGTGGTGAAGGCATTTTTCGAAACCCTTAGCCGCGCCAATTAGCGGCTGCATATGAATATCGGTGAGATGCGCAATTCGCAATACCCGTTGTTTAGGCGCTGTTACGGCATGGGCAGATGCCAATTTGTTTACTGAAAGAGCCGCAAGGCCCGCCCCCACTCGTCTAACTACGTCCCGACGATTCATGCCTACATTGGTTTCCGCAAAGTACGGCGTCGCCAATGACGTGAGTGTTACCTCCGTTTTACTAGTCTGTTAGTTAATTGAACTATTTACACGTATTTGTTCACAAAGGGTCAACGTATCAAGTTCGCCAGCCCATTAAAACAAGACGATATCACCGGCCAAATTTTAGCGTTGTACCAATTCTAAAGCCTAAGCCCCGATAGGTAGCGTCCTGCCATTGCGAAATGACTTCTACCCGAAAAAAGGGCAGCACCTGTGGAATCAAGCCATCTAACCCATATCCAACTTCGGTATAATGCTTTGAGGCTGGGGTATAGAGATAGTGAACGAACAGATTTTCTTTTAAGCCAAGTAACCGAACCACCGTTAACTGCGTAACCAGAAACTTACGAAACTCAGCCAAAACGTGGGCTTCGGCAAAGCGTTTTGCTGTACTATTCTGGTAATATGGTAACAATCTAAAACTCGACACAGCATCGCCCTGCTGGAAGAAAAACTGATTCCCCGCGAAGTGCTTAAAGTCAGGGAAGTATACTTGGCGGTCATTTAGAAATGCCCCGGCACTGAGTTGATAATTTAACCGGCTTCGAATGCCTGTCTCAAATGAATGATTAATAGTCGCTTGCAAAAAATCATAGTTGACATCGGCCATGCCTTTGCGATAATTTACGGTTAGCAGCGGGCTTTCGTTATCACGTCGGGTAATTCGCCGACCGTTGCGAATAGTATATTGCATGGCCCCTAGCCGCGCCGAAGCCGTCAGGTTAAGAAGCAAGGCATTATGAGTTGGAAAAGCTGTACTAGCCACTTCATCGTTTTCCGGACGATTGGGTGTAAACGTCCGGTTACTCCAGTTAATCCAGGGTTTGATGTCTTCTCTATAATTGGTCAATTCGCTACGCTGAGCATATTCCAAACTACCTGTCAGCACGATGCGGTTATCAAACGGCGACGCATTAACGGTTAAATTCAGAAAATCTTTTTGATAAAGTTTCGCAAAATTCTGCTCAAAAAACAGTGTCGTTATAGAGTTCAGAAATGGGCTTATGGGATTATCAGGATTAAATTGATACAAATACCGCCCGCCTGTCACGCTAAGCAGCGTTGTTTTATACTGGTAACTGGCTCGCCCATAGCCGACAAACTGCTTACGCCCAAACTGATACCGCCCGGTACCACCAATGTTCCACTCGCCGAGCGGAATTTGTCTAAACCGACTGATGGAATCTACTTTCGCGCGGTAACGTAAATTCAACGCTCCCTCAAGCGTATACCCTTCAACGGTATTATACTCGATTCGTGCTAGTGGACTGGTGTAGATCAAGGAACTCTGTTTAGTCAGTCGCCATGTATGACCGCTCAATAGTTGGCCTGGCGAAAACTTGTTGGTCGATTTCTTTTTCGTACTGTCGCGCCGAGCCGTGTCTCCACTAGCAATCTGGCTAGGTGTCTTTATTTCGTGTATTAGCCCAAGACTATCCGCTTTATGGTAACTTTTGATCTCAGCGGTGGTAAGCGGCACCGACCTGAGTGAATCCCAGAAAACGTTCGAACGTTTACGAGCCAGCGTGTCGACCACGAGCGAATCATCGCGCACGACAGTTACATCTTCCTTGCGATTCTTACGAGCTTGTTTCTCCTGCTTTTCATATTCTTTGACAAGCTGACGTAGATTTTTCGTTGAGAACTCCTTTTGTTTCTTCACTAAATCGTCGAATTGCTTGCCCTTAATGTCACTCTTCGAGAGTGTTTGAGCGGGCGGGGCCTTCTTTTCGTCAGTAACTTCAATATCTTCAACAAACGCAGGATTCACGACAAATTCACTAAATGTCAGGTTACGGATATAATAGCCCTTTGCTTTTACGCCAAGGTATGTTCCGCTCCCTTCATAACGCTGATTCGTTGGCATCCAGACGCCTTGTATGGGGCTGCACATGTGCCGGATCGTAATTGAAATACCAATGTTATTGACAGTCTCCAACTGCAAACTATGAATAGCCCAGGTGTTCTCAAGAATATAAATTGTTCCCCGAAAAACGCCCTCGCCATATTGGCGGGGAATGACCTGAATTTTACTAACCTCCACTACTTTCCCATCCGGACCCGGCTCCCGAAACGTGCCTTTATACTCAAATTTGTAGTAGGCAAAAGCTTTCGGCGATAAGGGTGAAACAGTACCGGCGATAGTTGGATTATAGAAACTGGCGTTATAAAATTGGTTCGGACTCAGGAAATCGCCCTGCGAGTTGCGGTTTGCAATGATTCGTTGTCGAAACGTATTCGGCTGACTGAACGACACTTCGGCTACGGTTTCGTTCAGCATTGGTACGCCCACTTTAAAGTTGGCTTCCCGTTCGGCTTCTTTCAATTGCTTCCGAAACGCCATTTCGGCCAGATTGGGCAAGTCAACTACCGTAAATGATGACTTGGTATAAACCCGCGCGTTGAACCGCTGTACCTGCAACTGATGAAACCGGCTTTTGGCGATGGCCCGTCGCATGATCGTGTAAGCGGGGTCTTCATTACCCGCTTTAGTTTGCACTTCGGCCAGCCGGAGAGCTTGTTCTTCCAGCGTGGCATCTAAGGTGGTAAAACCCGTACCTATCTCAACGGATTTCTGAATCGTCTGAAATCCCAGATATTGAAAACCAATATCATATTTTCCTGGCGCAAGTACGATTTCATACTTTCCTTCGGCATTCGTAATTGTGCCTTTAGAAGAGCCTTTTACAAGTACACCCGCGAAGGGTAACGCTTCGCCCTGCCCGTTTTTGACCGTGCCGCGCAGGCCGGTTTGTGCGCTAGCAAATGTTGAAAAAAAGAAAGCAATTAAAAGTAGTACTGAGTATTTCATGCAATGATGGTCTTGGCAATCGTGCGAATCTACTTGTTAAACGAACTATAGCCTTTATTTTTTCAATGTGTAACCATTTTCATCAGGAAGAAAAAAGCGTTCTTCAGTAAAGGCAAGATGCACACAGGAATAAAAACGTTGTCTGAGCTTATTGTTAAAAAACTATAATGTCTTTGCGTATCTTGCTTCAAACTGCTCACAACCTGAATTATATGCACAAACCAGTACACTTCCTCATTAAATTATTCACATTTTTATTATTCTTATCAACCGCCAACGCCCAGGTTGCCTCCCCGTCTACTATTTTGTCTGAACGAGACCGGTCACGGGTTGTCGACGAAATTCTGGACGATCGTTTTACTAACTTCCTGCCACAACTTATGCGTCGCGAGGGACTGGATATGTGGATTATCATCTCCCGTGAATATAACGAAGATCCCGTTTTACGGACAATGCTGCCGAGTACGTGGCTCTCGGCCCGCCGACGAACAATTATCGTGTTCTTCGATCAGGGTGGTGATAAAGGCGTTGAAAAACTGGCTATTGCCCGTTACGATGTAGGCAACCTGCTCAAAGGTGCCTGGGATATCGATGTTCGGCCTAACCAATGGGAAGCACTGGCGAAGATTATTGAGGACAGAAAACCGAAGAAAATTGGCCTGAATATGTCCACTAATTACGGCCATGCTGATGGGCTTTCCTTTTCTGAACATGAACAATTTCTCAAAAAACTACCCGAAGACTATCAAAAGCGTATTGTTTCGGCGGAGAAAGTAGCCGTTGGCTGGCTCGAAACCCGCACCGAAAAAGAGATGGCACTTTATCCGCTCATCTGCCGGTTATCGCACCAGATTATTCAGGAGGGCTTCTCGGAACAGGTTATCCAACCGGGCGTTACAACCACTGATGATGTGGTTTGGTGGTTCCGTCAGCGCATCACAGATTTGGGTTTAAGTACATGGTTCCATCCGACAGTTGACGTGCAACGCGCTGACAAGGAAGACTTTAACCACTTGCGTACGTTCTCAAAGCGACCTGACAAGCAAGTTATTTTGCCCGGTGATTTACTCCACGTTGATTTCGGGATAACTTATCTGCGCCTAAACACGGATCAGCAACAACATGCCTATGTTTTGCGTCCCGGCGAAACCGACGTTCCTGATGTAATTAAAGCCGCCTTCAAACAAGGGAATCGGTTACAGGAAATTCTTACTGAGCAGTTTAGCGCCGGTAAAACGGGGAATCAGATGCTTCTGGCAGCCTTGGAACAGTCAAAAAAGGAAGGCATTAACGGCACAATTTACTCGCACCCGATTGGCGTTCACGGCCACGCAGCCGGGCCAACGATTGGCCTCTGGGATCAGCAGAAGGGCGTTCCCGGTCCCGGCGATTACCCGTTGTTGGCAAATACAGCCTACTCTATTGAACTCAACGCAGCCGTAGAGATTCCTGAATGGAAAAAAGTAGTGCGTATTATGCTCGAAGAAGATGGCTTTTTTGATGGTAAAACATTCCGCTACATCGACGGACGGCAAACGGAGATCTATACCATTCCCCGCAAATTGGGGTATGTGAAATGAATTTTGTCCTTCCGACGCAGGCGGAATCTTACCTAATTCGTAGGATTCCACCTGCGTCGGAGGAACAAAAAAGCTCCCATAGTTTACTTTGGTAACCTATTATTTTGACTATTTAAAACGCGGCATTACTTCACATTAACTGATGACCCGTCCCGAATCTCTTCGTTAGCCGACATAATTAGTTGATCCCCTTCCTGAAGGGGACCAAATAGTTCCACTTTCTCATCGGCCTCAAGGCCTCTTTTCACCGGAACCCATTCAGCTTTACGATTGATAACCTTAATCACAAAAACGCCGGTTGTTCCATTGACAATGGCCGATTTTGGGACAATGAAGGTGTTGTTTTTCGTTGGCAATGGCACGTTAACTTCGGCAATCATTCCAGGTAGTAGCTTTTTATCGTTGTTAATTACATCGACTTCTACCCGCTCCGACCGAAGCCGTTTATCTAAAGCCCCCGCCTGCCGTTTTACTTGCCCGGTAAATTTTTGATCAGGAAACGCTTTGACGTTAAAGGTAACCTGATCGTTCAGATTGACATAGCCCGTATAGGCTTCAGGAACCGAAATAACTAAACGCAGTTTCTTTTGCTCCGTCAATACAAATAATGGAAATTCCGAGCCCTTGCCTGAGGGTCCGATATAAGCGCCAGTGCTGGCGTTCCGCGCGCTGATAATTCCATTGAAAGGGGCACGAATTTCCAGGTATTTTTTCAGATCGGCCACCTCGCGATAGGCTGATTTTGCGGCTTCCAGTTGAGCAAGATCGGCATTTCGCTTGGCCAGCGCCTGGTCGACATCGTTTTTCGAGACGGCTCCGGAGAATTTACTAGCTTCCAGAATCCGCTCGTAGTTGGCTTTAGTAGCAATAGAAAGTGCTTCCTGCGCTTTAAGTTTTGAGTCAGCCGAAGATAATTGAGCACTTAATTCAGGGGCTTCAGCCAACGCCAGCAATTGCCCTTGCTTCACTTCAGAACCCACATCGACATTCAATGATTTGATATAGCCACTTACTTTCGCATAGATATCGACATCTCGAAACGCAACCAGTTCGCCCGGCACTTGCAACGACGATGATAACTTGCCGCGTTGTAACGAAAACACCTCGACGGTGGCCGGTGCCTCAACGGTCTTCGCTTCTTCCTTTTTTTTCCCCTCTTTACCTTCGGACGAATGACAACCGCTCAACGAACCGAGCAGAAGCAGGCTTCCGAATACAGTTACTACAGCAGGGAATGACTTATTAATTGGCCGTTTCATACGGGGTTGGAATATAGAATTTACTGTCTTTATCTTCAGGATCAAGCGATACGGATTCAGTCGATGTTTTACCCTGTACCCAGGCAAACACTAGGGGCAGAATAAATAGGGCGGCAAAGGTCGAAGCAATCAGACCGCCAATAACGGCACGTCCCAGTGGAGCCGCCTGTGAGCCGCCTTCACCCAAGCCAGACGCCATCGGAATCATCCCCACGACCATCGCTACGCTGGTCATCAGGATAGGGCGCATCCGCACCGACGCAGCTTCTCGTGCCGCCAGTAGTGCATTACCGCCGTTGCGCATGCGCAGATCTTCGGCATTCGTCACCATCAGCACCGCGTTGGAAATGGATACCCCCACCGACATAATCATGCCCATGTACGATTGCAGGTTAAGCGTAGAGCCGGTCAGCATCAGCAATGCCAGCGAACCAACCAATACCGCAGGCACTGTACATAAAACCACTAGCGAAACCTTAAACGACTGGAAATTGGCCGCCAGCATCAGAAAAATAACGACAATGGCGGTTAACAAACCCGTTTGCAGGCTGTCGAGTGTATCAATTAACACCTCAGTTAAACCCTGCATTTTTATAGTTAATCCGCGAGGAAGTTCACCAATTGAGTTGATTGCCTTCTGAACATCGGTGGCGGCAGTGCCTAAGTCCATGTCGTTCATGTTAGCCGTTACCGACAGCACCGGGATAGCGCCGACGTTGTCGTTTTCGCCATAGGTCGTTCCCTTTTGCAACGTAGCCACATCGCTCAGAACCGGCCGGTTTGCATTCGGTGAAATTGGTATTTCGCCCAAATCGTTCACGCTCCTCATGCTGTTTTCAGGAATCTGCACCTGCACGCTATAACTCTGGCTCGACTTAGGATCAATCCAAACGCTTTTCTCGGTATAGCGCGACGATGATGTAGCGGCAACCAGCGAGCGTGAAATGGCCGATATATCCGTGCCTAACTGTGCGGCCCGCGCCCGATCGATTGTCACATTAATGGATGGGTATTTCGTGGCCTGCCCAATCTGCACATCGCGCAGATACGAAATATGGTTCAGCTTTTCGATGACTTTATTAGCGTACTCTTCATTCTGCTTTTTGTTCTTGCCAATAAGCCTCACCTCAATCGGCGTTGGCGACCCCTGACTCAAGATCTTATCCGTTAATTCGATGGGTTCAAAGGAGAGCTTCACAACGGGCAACGCCTTTTTCATGCTGGCTCTGAAATCGTCTTTCAGCTTATCCAGATCAACGTCGTAGTCTTCTTTCAGACTCACCTGCAAAACTCCCTCCTGTGGCCCGGCCATAAACAGGTAAATCGGACTCGTTGAAAACTGCGAACCGTGCATTCCCACCATCGCCGACGTAATCTCGACGTTTTCTTTGCCCACCAACCCGTTCAGTACATCAATGGTTTTGAGCATGGTAGCTTCGGTCTTTTCGAGCCGGGTACCATCGGGATTCCGCAAACGAACCTGAAACTGACCGGCGTTACCTCGGGGCAAAACATCCCGGCCAATTATCGTTATAAGTATGGCAGCTAACCCCAGTGACCCGATTATATAAACCAATACAATAGGCTGACGGAAAGGCAACATTCGACCGATAAATCGGACAAAGCGCGCCCGGATACGCTCGAAAAAACTAATCTTTCCATCACCATCGAGATCCATACGATGGGCCAATTGCTGCTTTTCCTGAAGTGTGTCCTCGTGATCGCTTTTGCCATTGCCGTTTAATTTTCCATTAGGCTTAATTAAATGCCCATTTACGGCTTCGTGAATGGTCGCTTTACCATTGCTAACATGGGGATGGTCTTTCATCATCCAGTTGGCCAGCACCGGAACGAGCGTCTGCGCCATTAGGTAGGACGTGATCATGGAAAAGCCAATAGCAAGCGCAAGCGGTAGAAACAGCGCGCCCGGTATACCCGTCATGGTAAGAGCGGGCGCAAATACGGCCAGAATACAAAACAGAATCAGGAGTTTGGAGAAGGCGATTTCCTTACAGGCATCCCAAATGGCCAGTGCTTTTGGCTTGCCCATGTCCATATGCTGGTGAATGTTTTCAATCGTTACCGTGCTCTCATCGACCAGAATCCCGATAGCCAGCGACAGCCCGCTCAACGTCATGATATTGATGGTCTGCCCGAATAACGACAGGAATAACACCCCCGAAATGATACAGGTCGGGATGGTGATAATAACGATCAACGCCCCACGCGCATCGCCTAAAAATAGCAGCACCATAAGCCCCGTCAGAATGGCTCCAATGCCGCCCTCCGTCATCAGACTTTCTACGGCGTTGATCACATAAACCGATTGATCGAAGGTATAGGTCAGCTTTACATCTTCCGGCAACAGGGCCTGAAAGCGTGGCAAGGCCGCTTTCAAGTTTTGAACTACTTCCCAGGTCGACGCATCCGACGACTTGGTAATGGGCAGATAAACCGAACGTTTTCCGTTCACCAACACATATCCCTGCGTAATATCAGCCCCATCTTCAATGGTCGCGACATCCTTCAACGTCAGGTTTTGAACGGTGCCGGTAAAGAGCGGAATATTACCGAAATCCTTTATATTTAGAATAGTTGTATTGGCCGGGGTAAAATAATTCAAGTCGCCAATGCGCACGTTTCCGGCGGGTGTTGCCTGGTTATTGATCCGTAGCGCGGCCACCACCTGATCGGGCGTGAGGTTGTGCGAGCGCATCAAATCGGGATCAGCCCGAATAACGATGGAACGCGAGTTGCCCCCAAACGGAGCCGGGGAAACCAACCCCGGAATAGATGTAAAACCCGAACGGATATAGACGTTGGCCAAATCCTGCAATTCATTGTTACTGCGAATGGGGCTACTCAATACCAATTGCCCAACCGGTAAGGTCGATGCATCGAAACGCAGAATAAACGGCGGCTGTGAACCTGGCGGAAATTGCGCCTGTGCCCGGTTCGAATAGGCCGACACCTCGGCAGCCGCCTGGGCCATATTGGTTCCTTCATAGAAGGACAGCTTCAGCAGCGTTATTCCCTGAATATTTTTGGTTTCGATGCTTTTTACTCCTGCTACATAGAGCAGTAAGTTTACATACTGCTTACCAAAAAATGCCTCCATCTGGTTGGGTGTATACCCACCAAATGGTTGAGAAATATAAATAACCGGCAGATTCAGGTTGGGGAATATGTCAATCTTAATAGTTCGAACGGCGTTAATACCGAAGAAGAATAAGCTGGCCACGACCACTAAGATCGTAATAGGCTTACGTAACGCGGAACGGATTAAATCCATACTAAATTAAAATTATCTTAAATTTACAACGCAATCATGTAATAAATGGATAATCTCCTTAGTTGTCTACCTACATTAAAGAGTAATCGAGTAAAACCCAATTTTTTCCACAATACATCATATAGTGCACTATATCTTTCTGAAAGTTAACAAATTTGTCTGGTAATTTTAGTGATCTTCTGGTACTCTTGATGAGGCTTTTCTGACCAGCTATTTTTCAATAAATGGTATATCCAATGGGCTCACAAAACAGTATTTAAGTATAAACACTTACCATTTATTTTTTTATTTTTTCACCCATAATTGGCTGTTTATCAGAGATATTCATCCTTTCAATACTTATTATATATAAGCTTATTTTATCTACTAATTTATACGGTAACTACCCAGATTAAACAAGCCAACTATGTGTATTATCTCACAAAGGCAGTTTTCATAAAAAAGGGTAATTGATTGGCTATTTAGCCAATCAATTACCCCGACTATTTTACCTATCGAACACTGGTTTATGCCAGCCGATTGATGCAATTCAAATCTTCGAATGCAATTTTCAACCGTTGCACCATGCTTTCTTCACCTTTGCGAAGCCACACACGTGGATCATAGTATTTTTTGTTCGGCGAATCCGCACCTTCAGGACTGCCTAATTGCGATTGCAGATACCCTTCTTTCGCTTTGTAGTATTTCAAAATACCTTCCCACATAGCCCACTGCATATCGGTATCGAGGTTCATTTTCACGGCACCGTACCGGATAGCTTCCCGAATTTCTTCGCGGCTTGAGCCTGACCCACCGTGAAACACGAAGTTCACTGGCAATGGTCCTGTAGCGTATTTCTCCTGAATATATTTCTGCGAGTTGTCCAAAATAACCGGCGACAATTTCACATTACCCGGCTTGTAAACGCCATGTACATTTCCGAAGGCAGCCGCGATGGTGAAGTTTGGCGAAATTTTGCTCAGTTCTTCATAGGCATAAGCCACTTCGGAAGGCTGTGTATAGAGTTTAGAGTCGTCAACGTCAGAATTGTCAACACCATCTTCTTCGCCACCCGTTACACCAAGTTCGATTTCAAGTGTCATGCCGATTTTGGCCATCCGCTCAAAATATTTCGAGCAGATTTCAATATTCTCCTCAATTGGCTCTTCCGACAAGTCGAGCATGTGCGACGAGTATAGCGGCTTACCCGTTTGGTCGAAGTGCTTTTCACCAGCTGTGAGCAAGCCATCAATCCAGGGCAGGAGTTTCTTGGCGCAATGGTCGGTATGCAGAATCACCGGCACGCCGTAGAGTTCAGCGACATGATGAACGTGCAAAGCGCCCGAAACAGACCCCGCAATGGCTGCCTGCTGTTTATCATTCGGTAATGCCTTGCCAGCATAAAAAATACCTCCACCGTTGGAGAACTGAATGATTACCGGTGAGTTAACGACTTTAGCCGTTTCTAATACCGCATTGACGGAGTCCGTTCCAACAACATTGACGGCGGGCAGGGCGTAATCATTTTCGTTGGCGTGACGGAAAAGTTCGGTGACGCCTTCGCCGGTCACAACGCCGGGGGCAAAACGGGTGGCTACTTCGCTCATGATTAGGGATGGTTTTTTGGATTCGTTCAAGAAATAGTTTACCGAAAATGCGACCGGCTAACCTATCTGATTTCAAAGGGTAAAGTTGGGGATATTAGGGGAATATTGCTACTATTGCTCCAATCTCACCTAGTTAGAAAGCAAGTTAACCGATGCACACGGTTCTTATACTGACCAGTTTTTTCGGATTTCTTTGGAAGAGTACTTTTGGGCAGACCAATTATCCGGTCTTACCTGAAGCAGACTACTCGGTCTATACCGCGGTAGCTAATGATTTCTCGAAATGCAGCGACATTCAATATGCTTATCGCCAGGGCAATCTACTATTTGTCAAGTCTACTACCGAGGAGAAAAGCAAATATGGGTTTCAATTCAACTTTGTAAAGGCAGAAGAGCAGTTATCCTTTTTGACACGGCCCCAAGCAACGTTTTACAAAGAGCCGAGTTGGAAAACATTCATCGCTTCTGTTGACACCAATCAGTTTATCAAATACGAGATCAGTCATCCTCTCGAATTAAGATGCCGTAAGAATGAAATGTGGTCGCCCAAAATGCAGGATTATTATTTTAGTAAGGAGAACCATCTGAATCGAGGCTTCTATACGCTAAGAAATGACTACAAGAATTTTGGAGATATTATTAGCTTTTCCAAAGTTGCTTATTCCACAGACAGGCAAAAAGCCTTGTGTTATTATTCTGAAAGAAGCGATGGTAAAGCAGGAGCGGGTTACTTGGTTTTCTTAGAAAAAAAAGAAGATACCTGGACAGTAGTAGGAGCTGCCACGTTATGGATGTCATGAGAAGCCACTGAACGCAATTTTCCAGCCATTTTTCTACCATCTTTTATCAAATAAACTAAGCCCTAAAAAACGTGAAAACTATCTTCTTTTGCCCGTTCTGGGGCATGGAAAACCTTTCTTACACGGAAGCCGCCAAACGTGTAAAAAGTGCCGGGTACGACGGTATGGAGATTTCTGCCGGACCTGACAAACGCAACGAGGCCGTACAGGTTACCCACGATAATGGTCTCGAATTAATTCTAATGGCTTTTGGGGAGGGAAGTAATTTTTCGGAACACAAGAAAAAGTACCACGATGATTTGCTTAACATTGCCTCCTACAAACCGCTGTTTATTAATGCTCATACGGGTCATGACTATTTTACATTCGAGCAAAATGCCGAGTTAATTCAACTGGCAATGGATGTGCAAAAACAAACAGGTGTCCGTATTCTGCACGAAACGCACCGGGGCCGTTTTTCCTATAGTGCACCTGCCATTCAATATTACCTGCTTAAACTTCCTGAATTGCGCCTGACAGCCGATTATTCGCACTGGGTCAACGTAGCCGAGTCATACCTGACCGATCAGGCTGAAAACGTAAATCGCGCGATTGCCGTTAGTGATCATATTCATTGTCGGGTGGGTCACCCCCAAGGACCACAAGTGAATGACCCACGGGCGCCAGAATGGAAAAATGCTCTCGAAACTCACGCCAAATGGTGGGATGCTATCCGCAACCGGCTACAAAAAGCGAACGCCCCCATTCTGACGGTTACCTGCGAATTTGGTCCGGCGGGTTATCTGCCCACATTGCCTTACACACAGCAACCCGTAACCAGCCAGTGGGATGTGAATGTATTTATGAAAGATTTTCTTAAAAAACGCTGGCAAGCATAACGGTATACCCCCAAGCAAGAGTCTCCGTCACGAGGTATGATTTTTGTTAGCTATTCTCATTAACTTCGTAAAGCGTACTTTGTAACGGGCCATCTGCTGGCAAACCCAACTATATGCTTCGTATCCTATACCTATTTTGCCTGCTGTTTTTGGATATTGGGCTTCTACCAGTGCGGGCGCAATTGGCGCAGTCATTGCGTATTGAAATTCCATCTGATCCGGATAAGGCCGAAGCATTTGACGTAACACCCCTGGCTGAACGGGGTTTATTGATGACAATCAGGACCGGCAGTTTTCTTGACAACACCCCTATCAAACTCAGTTTTCAGAAGTACGACGTCAATCTGAAACGACTTTGGCAGACAGAATTTAAGCAGGATATTAAATTTAAGCCAGTATCAACTTACGATACTGACCAGTATGTATATCATCTCTTTCGTGAATACGACACGGGGCAATTCCAGTTTTTGCGGCTACACCTCGACGATGGCGTGATTGATACCTTTGACGGTAACCTACTCGACCAGTTTGATGTGCGCCAGTTTAAGGTCATGGGTAGTCAGGCTTACATAGGTGGTTATCACCACGGTCGCCCGGTTGTAGTAGCCTTTTCTTTCTTCGACCGTACAATGAAAGTGCTTCCCGGTATGTACGTCAATCATATGGAGATCAGCAGCCTAGAACTCGACGAAGCCCGACAGGAAGTGAATGTACTAGTGCATTCGATCAGACGTCGTTGCAAGTTTTCGATACGAACTTATAATTATGATAGTAAACTCCTGCGAACAGTAGATTTCGATGGTGCTAAAAACAGCCTGATTTCAGGGAAGCTGTTACCTGTCAATCAACATGAATCGTTGTTAGTCGGAAACTACTCCACCGATTGTACGCCTTACTCGCAGGGTATTTACGTGACGCGCATCCATCACGGGGACTCGGTAAATACCCTCGCCAATGAACCAATCAATACGATCCAATATATTGAGTTCTCGCAACTTCAGAATTTCTTTAATTACTTAAAACCACAGCGTCAACAAAAACTGCTTGCACGGGCGCAGAAGAAAAAAGACGAAGGCAAAGATTACAAATTTCGCTACAAATTGCTGGTACATGACCTGAAAGTTACACCCGACGGCCTCACCCTTGTAGCCGAAGTATATTACCCACAATACCGGGGCAATACACTTGCCTATGGCGGCTATCTGCGTGGAACCGACCGTTACGAGGGTTTCCGTTACACACATGCGTTCATTTGTGGTTTCGACAAGCAAGGTAAACTCCTGTGGGACAACTGTTTCCCTATCAAAGAACTTCTCAGCACCGATCTAACGGAGATGGTACAGGTCTCGCAGCAAAGTGATCGGATAATACTCGCTTACCCAAATGATGGCGAAATCACGACAGAAGTAATTCAGGGTAGCAAAATTTTAAAAGAAAGCGAAAAATTTAAACTGCGAACGAATGCCGAGAATGAAAAAGTAACATTCTCAACACAAGATAATTTGATGGCCTGGTATGGTCGTCACTTTCTGGCTTGTGGCTTTCAAAAAATAGCTGCGTCAACGAAGGCGACCGTGCAGCGCGACGCAGTTCAGCGCGAAGTGTTTTACCTGAACAAACTAACCTATAGCGAAGAAAATCAGGGAGCTAAATCTAGCCAGGCTACTATCCGAAAAAACGACGGATCAGAGCGATAAGCAGGTTTAGTAGTATACTTACCACAATACAGGTCACAATTGGAAAATAGAATCCTCCACCGTTTTTACCGTCAATCCGAACATCACCGGGTAAACGACCCAACCAACTAAACTTATCACCAAAGAAGTAAATAACAATACCAACAAGCACGATCATCGCGCCAATAAGAATGATAGACTTTCCGAATGTAGGTGTCATAAGGTGAAATATGCACGAGGCCCGTACAATAATGTAACGAATATCCTAGACAGTCTATTTCTCAGATAAATACAATATATATAAGCATACACTTGCTTTCTGATTAGTTTATCCTTACTTTTGCACCAGATTTTACAAGCGACATCCGTCGCGTCTCTGTTTCTCTCCTTTTTTACGCGTTGAGTTAGGTCTGACAGAGCTTATGTACGGATGTACAAGATGGGTTTTCTGTGTGGACGTCCCGCCGTGAGCGGGACACTTGCGCGTGGGCTAATAGTCAATCGGTCGATCCGGTTCGTTGTCTTTATCCCCCTTGAAAAGGTTTGGGGGTTGGTGGTCCTGGTTGGGTCGTTGGGGCAGCTTCGTTCGTTGGGCAATTTTCACATATATCGCGCCGTTCACCGGCACACACTCGTCTTCGCTTGGATGATTCATTTATTTAATCATTTCCAAGTTAATGAAAACGAAAACAACCAAATCAGTTGATCAGGATGATCTTCTGGACATTGAAAAAATAGCCATGGAAATGGCCGCTAGTGCGGGTGCTCCAGCCGACGCTATAGTTACTGAACCTAAAACGGCGAAAGTTCCTAAGAAGAAAGTTGCGAAAGATGCAGTTGAATCAGCTACCGAAACATCGTTCGATGATTCATCAGCTGAAATTATTGCTGAAGGTTTTGCCGACAAAGTTGTCATCGTTGCTGATGAACCACTTGTAACGGCTGAAGAAACGACAACTACTGCCACAAACACCCCCGCTGCTGAACAACCCGTAGCTACCGTGTTAGACCACCCTAAGGTCGATCCAAATCAGGTATTATTTTCCAGTTTAAATATTTCTGCCGAAATACTACAGGCTGTTACGGATATGGGCTTCGTTAGCGCATCGCCAATTCAGGCTGAAGCTATTCCGCCAATCCTGGCAGGTCGCGACGTAATTGGACAAGCACAAACCGGTACCGGAAAAACAGCCGCGTTCGGTATTCCAGCACTGGAATTGATTGATGTTCAAGATCGTTCGGTACAAGCGCTTGTC
Organism: Spirosoma flavum; assembly: GCF_042686045.1. NCBI lineage: Bacteria > Pseudomonadati > Bacteroidota > Cytophagia > Cytophagales > Cytophagaceae > Spirosoma > Spirosoma flavum. The sequence goes on along the minus strand of NZ_JBHUOM010000003.1, from coordinate 19,709 downwards.
CTTTGCCCAACCCGTGAACTGGCTGTGCAGGTATCTGAAGAGATCCGTAAACTCGCCAAACATAAGCGTGGAATACGGATTGAAGCCATTTACGGTGGTGACTCTATCGAGCGGCAAATTCGCTCGCTCAAAAGCGGTGTGCATATTGTAATTGGTACACCTGGCCGCGTTATGGACCACATGGAGCGGAATACGCTCAAACTTGGCAACGTTAAGATGATGATTCTTGACGAAGCCGACGAAATGTTGGACATGGGTTTCCGCGAAGACATTGAGAGCATTTTGGAAGAGATGCCCGAAGAACGGCAGACAATCCTGTTCTCGGCTACTATGTCGAAGCCGATTCTACAGATCACCCAAAAATTCCAAAAAGATCCAGTGTTGGTGAAAGTTGTCAAGAAAGAATTGACAAACACGAACATTGAGCAGGTCTATTTCGAAGTAAAACCGAAGGCTAAAGTTGAGGTAATGTGCCGTTTGATCGACATGTATGACCTTAAACTACTGCTGGTTTTCTGTAATACGAAACGCAAGGTGGACGAAATCGTCGAAGATCTGCAAATCCGGGGCTATCAGGCCGAAGGGTTACACGGTGATCTACGCCAGGCGCAACGTAATAATGTGATGAGCAAATTCCGCGCGGGCACAACCAGCATCCTGGTAGCTACCGACGTAGCTGCTCGTGGTATTGATGTTGATGACGTAGATGCTGTTATTAACTTCGATATCCCTCTTGACGAAGAATATTACGTACACCGTATTGGCCGGACGGGCCGCGCTGGCAAATCGGGCCGGGCGTTCTCGTTTGTCGGTCGGGATGAGAAATACCGTTTCCGCGAAATTCAGACTTATACGAAAGTTAAGGTTGATAAAGGGGTGATTCCATCCTTTGAAGATATCGTTGGTGTTCGCAAGGCTCGTTTCATCGAACAATTGCAGTTAACAATTCAGGAAAGCAAAGACCTGAACCTATATGGTGATTTATTGACGCAACTACAACACGCAGGTTTCTCGACCGAGCAGATTGTAGCCGCCTTAGTGAAACGCAGCATGGGTCTGGAAAAGAACGAATTTGCCGACCAGAACCTTAATCTGGAAGACGACCGTCGGAGTGGCCGCGACAAGTTTGCGGAACGAGGACGGGGTGAAGGAGCCGGACGTTTTGAGGATCGTCGGGGTGGTTCGAGTTCACGATTTGAAGACCGCGATGGCCGGGGTAGTCGTAATGACGCACCAAGCCGGGGTGGTTCACGATTTGGTGACCGCCGTAACGACGGACCGGAGCGTCCACGATTCAGCGACCGTAGCCGGTCTGAAGGACCGGAACGAGGTGATCGTAAGCCAGCTTTTGAGCGTGATGATCAACGGGCTCCTCGTGAGCGTGAGGCCAACATGACCCGCCTAATGGTAAGCATCGGCCGACAGGACTTTGTACGACCAGGCGACATTGTAGGCGCCATTGCAGGTGAAGCTAACATTCCGGGCAACAGCATTGGTAGCATCGATATCTTCGACAAGTTCACGTATGTTGACGTGCCGAAAGATGTAGCCAAACTTGTTGTTGACGCTATGGAAGGTAATACAATAAAAGGTCGCCGGGTGAATATTGAAGTAGCCCGATAATCGTTATTTTGAATTATAAAAAAGGCCAGTAAGTTTGACTTACCGGCCTTTTTTATTGAGATAGAGCAAAAGAAATTATTATTCCTCGTAATAATAACCAAAGATAATCCCCATTTCGTCCTCGCTTGTCAAGCCGAAACTAATTGCTTTACCAGTAGTATTATTGTACGTAATTTCAGATATCAGACCCTCTCCTTTTTGTAGGTCAATGGGCGTTTTGAAGGTAATAATATCAGGGTGCTCCCAATCTGTAGAGGTGTAGACAACTTCACCATTACGGCTGCCACCCATAATTTTAATAACGAACTTCTCCCCCGACTTGTGCATGTGAGACGTTAAGGTTAATACCTTACGAGCCTTATTAAAGGCGAATGACTTCGTTAGCGTTACACGCCCATTGGCCGGAATAGTGAGGTTCGTGTTGCTTAAATCCAGCGTTTGAACCACGTGCTGCACCGTCGATTTATCGACCGTATAGAGATTAATCTGCGCTTCGCCTTTCATCACTGTACTTGTTTTGTTGACAAAATGTGAGTTTAGATCAAAGGAAGCCCCCGCCGGAATAAGCAATGCGGCACCTTCGGGAAAAACATAATCCTGATATTGCGCCTGCGAACCAGCCAGATAAACATGATTCGACATAGTAAGGGCAGTCGTTATGTTCAAAGAATTGTCCGCATTACGAAGGTCCCGAATGTCATTCAGATTTGGTAACGAGCTTTTGTTACGAAAATCATAGGCTACAAAATGGTGGCTGCCACTCCGCATCTTGGTTTCATAGCGATTCACGTAAACATCTTGCGTATTACCAACCATTCGACGCGTGAATAACTCACGCTCAAAGCTTGGCTGTATATCAAACGACGGAATTGCCATCTGAAAACCCGTTCCGGCTGCTGGTACAGGCAACGACTCAAAAGTAGAATTTGTAACTGTTTTGTTATCTAATAATGTCGTTTCAGTAACGACACTACCCGTCTTGGGAGCACCAGCCTCAATCCATCGCCGGACAAACTCAATTTGCCCATCAGGTAATAGTGTCCCGCCCAGCGGCATTGGATTCCCATACTGCTTCCCGGTGTGATGACTGGCAGAAATATTAAGTTTGTGGTAGAGTAAACTTTCCAGCGACGCAAAGGCTTTCACCCGCTTAAGACCGTCGGTTTTGGCATCGCTATTTTTCGGATCAACTCCCACCAAATTTTGATACGCTACACCCTCGGCCAGCACTAGCCCATGCTGGAAAAATGTAGCGTCCTTTTCCGATAAATGACAACCCGACGTGGCACAGGAAGGTGTCAGAATTTTTTGCTGAATTAAGTCGAAAGAAGCTAGTTCTGTTGGTGCAGGCGAATCGGTATTGGTCTTTGTACAGGATACCACATTCAGCGATAAAGCCGCCAGGCCAACAGTCAGGCTTAAGCGGCTATAATTCAGGACGTTCATACGTAGTTTATGGGCAGAAAAGCCCTTGGAAAGGTACTATAATTTACCTTTATTTTCATCAAAAACGTAAGATAAAATCCTGCTTCGGTTGCTCCTGGCGAAAGAATACCAACCCTACCCAGAACAAATCAATGGTTAGAGTAACACTCGGATGGTTTTTAATATACGCCCACGCCTGCTCCATCTCATCCGACCAATGAATATCGTCAAAGACAAAGACCGTATCATTGTGAATATTGGTTAAACAGGTCTCGAAATACCGAACAGTTGGTTCGTATCGGTGATTGGCATCAAAAAAAACGAAATCGACTGGGTCAAGAGCCGCAATTTTTGACGCTAATGTTTCGTCTAAATTGCCAACAACGATATCTATATTCCGAATACTTAATCGCTCGAAATTCTGACAGGCTACAGTAGACGTTTCAGGGCAGCCCTCAAAAGTAAGCACATGACCACCATAAGGCTTAGTGGCTTCGGCCAGATAAGCCGTTGTCATGCCCAGCGAGGTGCCTAAATCAACAATGGTTTTTGCCTCAAACTTCTGAATCAGACGGAACAATAATCGTCCGAAGCGAGCCGGCTTTTGCGAGTTGCGGGCAATATCACCAATAGTTCGTTGCCGGGATGTGTTCACTTTAGAACCGGCTATTTGTGGCGCAGCCCCTCGTGACCCGGCCTTTCGTGACCCGGCCCCATAATCGGCAATTGTAATTAACTGGCGACTTTTACGAAGTTCTTTTCTCAGTGTCCGTATAGGCGTAAACAGCGCTTTCGAGCTATTTTTTGCCCGAATAACCTGAGTATATAACGAAAAAAGAAACGGAGAATGTAGCGAATGTTCGTCGCGGGCGCGACTCAAATAACGAAGATAGGCAAGCAACAAAAAGAGTTACAGTTTATGATGTGTAATGTCCGGATTTACCAATACAATTTACCGTACCAGTTCTCTTGAACAATCGTCTATCAGTTCAGTTTATATGGAACTACCATTGTGAATTCCGGAATACTAATACGAAGTTGTTTCCCGTCAATAATGCGTTCGACAAGGTATGTACCCGCCATTTTTCCAATGCTCGATCGCAGGTTACAACCTGACACGTATTCGTGCACTTCGCCCGGCTCAAGCACGGGTTGTAAACCAACGACGCCCTCACCTTCAACTTCTCGAACGGTACCATTCGAATCAAAAATCAACCAATGGCGTCGAAGCAATTGGATGGTATAATCGCTGGCATTTTCGATCGTAATCCGGTACGTAAACACGTAATGGGCCTGGAGCGGACTAGAGTAATCAGACTGATACTCGGTCTTCACGCTAACTTTCACGCCTTCTGTGACTGACGAAACCATAAATTTAGTGTCGTTTTGCAACCTTAGAACGAAAAATAAGTTGATTAGTTTTGTTACGCAAGTACCACCCTTAAAAAATTTTCTGAGGGCGGTTTCTGGCGTTTGTAGGCGTATAATGCCGAATCACTCTTATCAGTTCCCTTCATGAATGTATCCATTGCCGAATCTTGGCAAAATCCGCTGCAATCCGAATTTAATAAACCCTATTTTGGCGAACTAGCCCAGTTTCTACGACAGGAGTATAGTACACAGCGGGTGTATCCACCTGGCCGTTTAATGTTCAATGCGTTCAACACATGCACTTTTGAGGATACCCGCGTTGTCATTCTCGGACAAGACCCTTATCATGGCGAAGGGCAGGCGAATGGTTTGGCCTTTTCCGTCGCGGACGGCATCACCAAACCACCTTCGTTAGTCAATATTTTCAAGGAAATTCAGGACGACTTAGGCAAGCCCGTTCCAAAATCAGGAAACTTGGAACGTTGGGCCAGTCAGGGTGTTATGCTCCTCAACTCCACACTTACCGTTCGTGCCGGACAGGCCGGTTCTCATCAGGGCAAAGGCTGGGAGGAATTTACGGATGCCGTTATCAAATTGATTTCGGCGGAGAAACAGAACATTGTTTTTATGCTTTGGGGTGCCTACGCGCAGAAGAAAGGAGCGGTAATTGACGGCAAAAAGCACTTGGTTCTGAAAGCAAAACACCCTTCGCCAATGGCGGCCAATTATGGGGGTTGGTTTGGCAACAAGCATTTCAGTCAGGCAAATACCTATTTGGAAAGCAAAGGGCTGGCACCGATAGAATGGTAATCTTCAAAAAAGGGAAGGGTGAAAAGAGAACCAACTTGTAGTTCTCTTTTCACCCTTCCCCTTTTTTTCTTTAGTCAATCGTTCTAAATAATCGGTTCCAGCGAATTTTGTTCCAGATATTGGCCGGGTTAGGATCTAACGACATCCAGACAAACACGGCTTTACCCACGATATGATCTTCGGGAACAAAGCCCCAAAACCGCGAATCGAGCGAGTTGTCCCGGTTGTCACCCATCATGAAATAATAATCCTGTTTGAATGTATATGAGGTAATGGGCTGACCACCAACTTTAATAGCCGTAGGGGTTACTTCTACCTTTTCATTCCCCTCATACAATTCAATTACCGGACTATAGAGAGCAATCGTTTGGGGATTTATCTGAATCGTCGCGCCTTTCTTTGGGAGTGTTATAGGACCGAAGTTATCGTGGTTCCATTTGAATGTCGGCGCACCATAGATCATAGGAGACATCTCGCCCGGCTTATCAGACATCGGTTCAATGCCTTTTACGAAATCAAAGCCTTTAAATTTGGCAATTACATCCTCCGTTGTGTTAAGGCTGTACCCAACCATCGCCGAGGTTTTCGTCGAATCGTTATACTGCTCCAGTGGTTTCCAGTTTTCAGTCGGCTGGCTTGGATCGCGGTAATCATTGACTATACCATACTTACGGAAAAAATTCGCGTCAAGTACTTCTGTCGTTTTTATAAAATATTTCTGCTCCGAGCGGGGGGGGGTCGGAAATGGTTTCCCGTTCACAAATACCTGGCGTTGCCGAACTTCCAGAACGTCGCCCGGAATACCGATACACCGTTTGATATAATTGGTTTTCAGATCGACAGGATAATCAATATTATCGTTAAGGTATTTAGGCGGCACATTAAAGACGACTACATCGCCATTTTTAACGTGTGTAAAGCCTGGCAACCGGTATGAAGGCAATTGAATGGCCGTGCTGTATGAAGGAATATCAGTTCCCCAAATTTTCTGGTGCGTCAGCGGCACTTGCAGTGGTGTCCGGGGTGTCCGGGTGCCATAATGCAGCTTACTCACGAATAGAAAATCACCCACCATCAGGCTGTTTTCCATCGAAGGTGTTGGGATGGTAAACGCTTCCATGAACAACCAGCGAATGAGCGTAGCCGCCACAACGGCGAACAAAACGGAATCGAACCACTCACGAATGGGCGATTTCTTAGCGTTGACTGGTCTCGTTTCGACCTTCGTTTGAGTTATTGACACGTTAATTCTATTACTAATATGACGTATTATACTACTTTTCGTTGCGAAATTACAAATATGGATTCGTTTTAGCTTAACCGCTTGTCATTCATAATTACTTCGGTCATGCCGTTGACTCAACTGGACAGTCCGGTTTTAATTGCCCAGGAGATCATCCATCCCAAATATACCCTCACGACCAACGATCCATTCGGCGGCTACAACGGCACCAACGGCAAAACCCTGACGGCTGTGCGCGGTATGTGTAATCTCAATTTGGTCAACGTCAGAATCATACCGAACAGTATGCGTACCAGGTACGGTTCCTTCCCGTAACGACTCAATTTCGATTGCATCCTCACCCACGGGCGATGCATCATTACCGGCTTCGTTGCTTATCCAACGGTGTTTGGTCGGCAAGTGTTCCATTACCCCTTCGGCCAACGTAATGGCGGTGCCACTAGGGGCATCTTTCTTTTCGGTATGATGAATTTCAGTCATCGAAACATGGTATGATGGATAGTTTCGCATGAATTGCGCCAACGTTTTATTCAGCCGGAAGAACAGGTTAACGCCGATACTGTAGTTAGACGCATAGAAAAACGCACCTTTTTTGTTTTGGCATATAGCCTCAATATCAGCCCGACGGCTGAGCCAACCCGTTGTGCCGCTGACCACTGGCCAACCGCGCCCCAGAGAATAAGTGATATTTTCAGCTGCCGATTCAGGTGAACTGAATTCAATGACAACATCTACATCGTCGGGTTCGAGATTTGTTAAATCAGTGTAGTTGTCGGCATCAATGCGGCCTGCAATCTGGTGACCCCGATCGAGTGCAATCTGCTCGATAGCCTTTCCCATTTTGCCATAGCCAAGAAGAAGAATATTCATAGTCAGAAGTTGACGCTATAAATTAAGCACGGCGACTAAGTGATTCTACTCTAGATCGTATTACTCAATGTATATTGTATACTTTATTTAAATGTGAACGCTACCCGAACGGCTGGAACAAAACCCACACCGACCACGGGTAATACATTGGGTTCGACCTGCATCGAAATATCGTCGGTTAAATCAAATGTTTTTAAATGGGCTGCCACATTGGCTTCAACAATATTGATTGCCCACAAAACACCAGATAAGAGGAGATTCAGATCCCGATAGCGACGAAATGTATCGTAGGCATTTTTTGCGTTTGCAGAGGTACGAAAAACGACTTTGTTATCGGAAAAAGGGCTTACGCCAATCAACACCTCCGTTACGGGTATATATTGAGCTGGAGTTGTGATAAATCCGCCTAAAATATAAGAGGGAAACAAATCGGTGTTGAGCTTAGCTTCAAATGTCTGGCCTATAGTAAAAAGGCCATCAGTTGCTCTATCGCCGTAAAGTAAGCGTCTGTAACCAACTTCAGCTTCTTTAGCCAAACCGCGATATTTCACAAACAAATAGCCCATTACGCCAAAACCAATGTAGATAAAGGGCATTTTATAATATTGTCGATTGTAGGCCTGTCCCAATCCGGGTAACATCAACGACCGCATTGTGGCCTCTCTAGGAATGATTTTATGAATTGCGGCTTCTTGCCTGGCCGTTACGCGGATAGTATCCGGTTTATCCAGCGAAGTTGAATCATCATCGGTTAGTACCGATCGCCCAACCCGAATCCCGTTTCGTTGTACCGACGCTGGAATTGTGTCCATTGCGGAAAGCGATTGTCGGGTCGAATCGATGGCAGCAGGTGTTGGAGCGGGATTAATAGCCGGACGCTGTGCAAACGCAGTAGGAAAGAATGCGATGAACAACAGCGCTATACTAAGTAAGATGAAAGACGGTTTCATGCCTACACAACGGCTCGAAGCCCTTCTTTCAGTCCGCTTATTCACCCTTTTAAGGTAATTTAACACGGTTATGCTTGCGAGTTCAGCACTTCCAGGATTTTGGTTAACTCTTCCTGAGAGGTAAATGGAATCTTGATTTCACCCTTGTGTTTTTCGTCAGCTTTTATGGATACGCGGGTGCCAAACAAAGACGATAGTTTGAACTGAAGGCTACGCAGTTCCTGCTTAGGCAGTGTAATACGCCGGGTAGACACGAGTTCGTGGGCATCATCCGATAAATTCCGAACCGCTTCTTCTACCTTCCGCACCGACCATTCTTCGTCAACAGCCTTTGCAAAAAGCCGGATTTGCGTATCCGGATTTTCGATGTTGATAATAGCACGGGCGTGGCCCATCGAAATTTTATTATCGCGCAGCGAAGCCTGAATAACAGGCGGCAGTTTCAGCAGCCGGATGTAGTTGTTAACGGTCGTGCGGTTCTTACCAACACGTTCGCCCAGTTCTTCCTGTTTCAGACTACATTCGGTAATAAGTCGTTGGTAGCTGAGCGCAATTTCTATGGCGTTAAGGTTTTCACGCTGAATGTTCTCAATCAGGGCCATTTCCAGCATTTGCTGGTCATTAGCCGTCCGAACATAAGCAGGAATATGGGTTAGTCCGACGATTTTAGACGCTTGCAAACGCCGTTCGCCCGCAATAAGCTGATACCGCTCTTTGCCCAACTGCCGAACCGTAATTGGCTGAATAATTCCCTGTGTCCGAATCGAGTCGGCCAGATCCTGAAGCGCTTCTTCGTCGAAACGTGTTCGAGGCTGAAAGGGGTTTGTTTCAATCAGCGTTAAGCTGATTTCAGTCATCGTGCTGATGGACTCAAATGGCGACGGTTTCGACTGCCGATTAACCGATTCGCTATCTTGCAGCAATGCACCCAAGCCGCGGCCCAGTCCTATCATCTTCTTATTTGGTGCTTTGGTGTTTGCGTTGTCCATACCTGTAATGCGGGCGAGAACCCGCTTTGTTGGTAGATATTACGAGTTTGCCACCCGTATTACACTTCCTGCGGCATCATGCCATTCTTAATTAGAATTTCTCGGGCTAGATTTAGGTAACTGACAGCCCCTTTACTATCGGCATCCTGTGCCAGAGCGGGTACGCCAAAGCTGGGCGATTCACTCAACCGAATATTACGCGGAATGATCGTACTGAAAACCATCTGCTGGAAATGGCTCGTTACTTCACCAACTACCTGATTCGACAACCGGACACGCAGATCATACATCGTTAGCAAAATACCTTCGATGGCTAGATTTGTGTTGAGCCGCGACTGAATAATTTTGATCGTATTGAGCAATTTACCCAAACCTTCGAGCGCAAAATATTCGCACTGGACCGGAATAATAACCGAATCAGCGGCTGTCAGGCTGTTAATCGTAATCAAACCAAGAGACGGTGAGCAGTCAATGATAATGAAGTCATACTGATCGCGAATGCTATCGAGTGTGGTTTTCATCTTATCCTCCCGGTTCTGGAGGTTAATCATCTCAATTTCAGCACCAACAAGATCGATATGCGACGGCAGCAAATCCAGATTCGGAAAATCCGTTTGGATAATAGCGTCCTGAGGGCGAACGCCCTCAACCATACATTCGTAAATGCTATTCTCTATTTCTTTCGGATTGTAACCCAGCCCCGACGTAGAATTCGCCTGTGGGTCAGCATCAACAATGAGCGTCTGAAATTCGAGGGCGGCCAAACTGGCGGCTAAGTTGATTGTCGTTGTAGTTTTACCTACGCCCCCCTTTTGGTTGGCGATAGCAATGACTTTACCCATGGGTCTGTGCGTTGCAGACCCAAAGATGCTGGTTAGTTTCCATGAATGCAAGAACTGTTTCACGGAATGTTCCACAAAAGCAGAAAGAAGCCTTAGTGCGCTGAAAGAGAGAATTCGATTACAATACGTATTAGCTCGTTAAGCTCTATATATTTAGGCCCATACTTTAGTTCCTTCGGTGCAGTTGCGGCACATCTCAATCTCAGAGCGCGACCGGAGCAGTGTTTTTCGAAAATTGGTATAAGCCGGACCATGCCATAGTTCGGTAAACGATTGGGTCTGAAGGTCGCCAAGTCGATGATGCGCATCTTTGTCGAAGCAACAAGGAACCACAAGGCCATCCCAGGTAATCACGCAGGAGTGCCACATTTTCCAGCAATGGTCACCGAAACCGTTTTTTATACGATACGTACCATCAGTCTGGGGGGCATAACGGCTGTATTGGTCCAGCGTCGGAATCAGATCGGAGCCGTGTTCGTAGTCATAAATTTGGGCGGTTTTCAGGCCCACCTCATCGACGCCTAATTCTCGGGCCAATTTTTCAACTTCGGCAATCTGGTGTTCATTGGGTTTTACAACCAGAAATTGAAAGACAACGTGGGGTGTCCGGGATTTCAATTCTTTTTTCCAGCGAAGGATATTCTTCGTTCCCTCGAGCACTTTTTCCAGCTTCCCTCCTACCCGATACTGCTCATATACTTCCTGCGTGGTACCATCAATCGAAATAATTAATCGGTCAAGGCCCGACTCAACCGTCTTTCGAGCGTTGGCATCCGTGAGGTAATGGGCATTGGTGCTCGTGGCGGTATAGATGTTTCGGTCCGTAGCGTAGCGTACTAAATCCAGAAACTGCGGATGCAGATAGGGCTCGCCCTGGAAGTAAAAAATCAGATAAAGCAGTGTCTCGTGCAGTTCGTCGATGGTGCGTTTGTAAAGATCTTCGCCAAGCATCCCGGTTGGGCGTGTAAATGACCGCAGACCGCTTGGACATTCGGGGCAGCGCAGATTACATGAAGTCGTCGGCTCAAACGACACCGACATGGGCAATCCCCGCTGTGCCGGGCGGCCAGTTTGTTTCGAGATGTAATAACTCGACAATACCTTTAGCGCATTGGCTACCCGCTTGGGTGTCAGTTTAGAGGCAAAATTAAGGCCGTCGAGCAGATTGCGATTCATACGAGCAAAGGTAAAGCCGAAACTTCTACCGAAATATCTTTTTCAACTCAATCGAAATATCATTGGTTGGATCGGTGAGGATGCTAGTGTAAAAAAACTAATCCGGCATCCATTTTATTTCAGGAAATAGACTCAGACCTGGCTTAGTTAGGAGCACTGCTTCCATTGCGTTGACTGACTCAATTTCCTGAAATATACTAAAAAGCATGTGTGTTGAGAATCTATGACAGCCTGTAAACCCGGCAGCCTTCTTCCTCAAAAACGACCTCTCCATCCATGATACCCACAACTTTTTTAGGCAGTTTCCCCGTCATACTAACCGCAAAAACGTAGCCGGTTGGCTCAGTATGCGTCCAGACAAGATAATCCGCTTTGCCCATCGAATCTGCGCGGGGGGCCACCAGCCAGCGGGTTTCTTTTCCGACGATGTCCAGCCAAATACTTTCGGCAAACACGCGCATCCGACCAATGGCAGCAAATTGGTCAGCGTTTTGACCCCAGATAAATGGACCGTGTGTCACCTTATCAGGCTGGCGGTCGTCTTCAATCTGAAAAACGTACAGTTTCGTATATTCTTCGTTAAGACCGCGCTGTTCGTGCAGATTTCGCACCTCGAAACCAAGTCCCACATAGCTGGGCATGTCGGTTAGAAATAGGGCGGTAAAATAACGGAACAAATTGCCCATACGGTAAAACTCATCGAAACGTGGGTCATCTTTATCGGCACTCATTACCGTAAAGTTCGGCGCAAATCGGCAGGTTTTCAGGTAATCAATATAAGCCGAAAATTGACGCTTGAATGTTGCCGACCCAACAACCATCGACTGTAAATCGCCGAGGGTAGAATCGGCTTCGATGGCTTCCAGATGATCGAGCTCGTTGCCGTACCCCATTGTATCAGGCGGAGCCAAGAACGTTTCGGCGAAAAACGCATAATGAGGCACACCGCTGGCTTGTACGTATTTTTTTATGGCCAGCAACGGGTCATAAAATTCATCTCGTATAGCCGGAACGCCCTCGGGTCGTAACTGCACATGCGCCATATCGCCCCGCATGAAATCGAAGCTATATTTTTGCTGGCAATCCCTAACGTTACGACATATATAATTCCAGGCCGGAACGTTTGGCCGGTCAAAATCAAGTTCCCAATTTTGGTTACTGTCTTTCGAGTCATAGAACCGATACCGCGCCAATGGGCCAAACACCCGCGACATAGCTTGTGGCTTATCGAAAGCATATTGATACCAAACCTGCCCGAAATCGTCCAGAACAAAATCATTGGGATCGATATGTAGACCACGATAAGGCGGTGCCATTGTCATGGGCAATGTCTCCAGGCCCTGCGCCGTGAGGTGCCGAATAAGGGCCAACCGACGTATTAGGCGTCCGCCATAATCATGTGGATAGCCGAATAATATACGCTGACGTTGCTCGTCGGTCAGGCTGGTGCCTCCGGCCATTGTTGGATCGGCTGCAAAAAAAGCGTCTTTTGTGAAGGTTAACGGTGTCCCGTCGGCAGCCCCGGAAAACTTAAGAAATTGCCAGATAGCTTCCTCAGCGTAGCGATACACCAGGTTAGAATGGTCGATTAAAGTAGCCGGATTACCTCCTTTCTCGTCGCGCTGGACCCACTCAAACAACGAAGGACAGGTTAGTACCATCTCTGAAAAACGGTCTGTGTGCGGAATAACATCCATGCCAACCGTTCGGCCCGTAGCATGGAGCAAATTCGTAACCACTTTAAGTTGTTTTTCGACCGAGTCGAGAGCAGGGACGAAGCGGGCCAGTTCGACATCGAAAAACTCCGGATTAATCTGCCAGCTCACCATGCCATACAAGCTTCCAACCACACCCGGCTCCCAGATAGGTAAAAAGTGAATACTATCGTGACTGGCCGGTAAAGTCAGGGTATAACTGATAATCTTCCAGAATGAGCCAATGGTTCGAACATTGACTCCAACCATATTACTACGCTTCAACCACGAACCATCTGGGTAAATTCTGGCCGGACTTTCAATGGTTTCGGCAGGGTCCAAGGCCCGACGCAACGTTTCGTTACCGAGTCGTTTATACAGGATTTCCAGCGTCTGATAAACTGAAAACTGCACGGCGGTCTGAGGCAGTAAGTTCGGTATAAACGACGAACGACCCGATTGATAGTCCTCCGTGTAGGTAGCATAATTCTGATACCAGTCAGCTTGCAGATTGTCGATGGAGGTTGGCATAGGACAAATGTAAAACGGTTTTCATAAAACCAACTACCCTTCCTTTTGTGTCATTTTGACACGGAGTGTCTGGTTTTAGACGAGATTTTCTCCCTGATAACAACTCTTCCCAATCGACGATTGTACGGTCCAGAACCAGACTAGCTTCATACTACTGTTTAGCGTATCAATACGTTCGCAATACTTTCAGGCGGTGATTTTTATTGATGCGAATATGGGGGTTACTAATAACGTGGAATAATAATCCACTCAGGACCAAGGTACCTACGACGGGTAACGTATTGGTGTAGAAACCTCGGTTATTTATTACATCGGCTAATAAATAAACGCCCCCGGCAATGGGGAAAAGTGTGCCTGCCGCCGTAATGAACGGGATTCGGCGGTGTAAGTAAATCTTTTGTACTTCGTCAACACGGAACGTTACAGGTTCATCACGGTTCATCACCTGGTTAGCCATTAACACACTAAACGTACTATCGGTTACATCATAAACTTCTTCACGGTATTTCTCGTCCCGGGCTTTGAAATGTATCTCATCGCCGATAAAAAAACGATATCGCTGAAAGCCCCCCAAAAGATGGTTAACGTCGAAAGCGAGGTAGCGGGAGGGGCGTATTAAAGCCGAGTAAGCCGGGCCTTTGCGTTGCAGGAGTTGTTCGGTGGTGAGCGTATCCTGTGGTTGGGCAATGGCATACTGTCCAATGAATACAAAAACCAGAATAAACAACGATTGGAATAAAGACTTCATAGAGCGAATAGTTGAACTTGCGTCTAATTAACATGAAAAATTAGGTAGCTGGTCCATTTTTTAGAAAAATTTAACCCATTCGCTAAGTGTTGGCTAATTTGCGGCCATGATTACCGCTAGCCAACTCCGAACGTTTACCAAACAAATTTTTATAGCCATCGGCTGCTCTGAAACCGATGCTCGTTTAGCCGCCGATGTCCTCGTCAGCGCCGACCTTCGGGGAGTCGATTCGCACGGAGTAGCGCGTTTACCGGGCTATGTCCGACTTTACGACAATGGGCGCATTAACCCGAAACCACACATTCGCGTTGTTCACGAAACGCCATCCACGGCGGTGGTTGATGGCGACCGGGGTCTGGGTCTGGTTGTTGGTCCCTGGGCCATGCAGGTGGCTATTGAAAAAGCCCGCATTGCCGGAACCGGCTGGGTAGCCGTGCGCAATTCCAACCACTTCGGCATTGCAGGGTATCACGCCTTATTAGCTGCGGAGCACGACATGATTGGCCAAGCCATGACCCACGCGGCTCCGCTCGTGGCACCCACGTTTTCGCTGGATAAACTCTTAGGAACCAACCCCATTGCCGTAGCGATTCCGGCGGCTACCGAACCGACATTTTTGGCCGATTTTGCCTCAACGGCTGTGGCTTACGGTAAACTCGAAATTCTGCAACGCAAAGGGCAGGATGTACCGCTTGGCTGGGCGCAGGATGCTGAGGGTCAGCCGACAACCGACGCCAATGCTATCCGAAATGGCGGTGCACTGCTTCCTCTCGGCACCGACCGCGAACACGGTTCCCATAAAGGCTACGGGCTGGGGGCTATTGTCGATATTTTTTCGGGTGTACTGTCCGGCGCAAATTATGGCCCCTGGGTACCGCCCTTCGCCACGGCGGGATTCATGCAGGTTGACGAAGGCGTCGGTATGGGCACAGGGCATTTTTTCGGGGCGATGCGTATTGACGCTTTCCGCCCCGCCGACGAGTTTAAAGCGCACATGGATACATGGATTCAGCGGTTTCGACAGGCAAAAGCGATTGAGGGCAAGCGGGTCTTGATTCCTGGTGATCCCGAACGAGAAATGGAAGCGGAACGACTCATCAACGGCATTCCTGTAGTCGAACCAGTCGTAAAAAGCCTGGAAGAGCTTGGCGAACGGTTTGGGATAAAATTGTGAAAACCTATGTAGCGTGGATTCCTATCCACGCTACACTAATCAAATCTATATGCAGTACCGAAAACTTGGTAAAACCAACTTTAACATTTCCGAAATTAGCTTAGGCACCTGGCAGGTAGGCGGCAAGTGGGGCGACCCCTTTAGCCACAAGAATGCCGACCATATTCTTAACGCAGCCGTTGACGCTGGCATTAACTTTATCGATACGGCGGATGTATATGGTGATGGTGAAAGCGAGAAAGCCGTCGGGCGACTTGTGCGCTCGCGATCCGAACAGATTTACGTGGCAACCAAGTGTGGCCGTCGCCTGCAACCGCACACGAATGAACTATACAAGCCGGATACGCTCCGCAAGTTTGTTGACGATAGCCTACGGAATATGGGGCTGGAAACCCTCGATCTGATTCAACTTCACTGTCCGCCTACCGAAGTATATTACCGACCAGAAATTTTCGAGCTATTTGACCGCTTGAAAGACGAAGGAAAAATTCAGAATCTTGGGGTTAGCGTTGAAAAAGTAGAAGAAGGATTAAAAGCAATTGAATTTCCGAACGTGACGACGGTGCAGATCATTTTCAATATGTTTCGGCAACGGCCCGCAGAATTATTCTTTACCGAAGCTCATCGGCGCAATGTGGGCATTATTGTTCGAGTACCCCTGGCAAGTGGTTTACTGACGGGCAAATTTAGTACAGATACGACGTTCTCAGCTGACGACCACCGGAATTTCAACCGACAGGGCGCAGGTTTTGATAAAGGCGAAACGTTTTCTGGCGTGGATTATGAAACAGGGCTGTCGGCTGTCGATGAGTTACGAACCGTCTTTCCGGAGGATACAAACTTAGCACCCGATGCGCTTCGCTGGATTCTAACATTCGATGCTGTGAGTTGCATCATTCCCGGTGCATCAAAAACAAGCCATCTGACGTCAAATCTGCAAGCTATCGACCGACCGGCTCCTTCGCCGGAACAAATGGCTGCGGTAAAGACGATATATGACGAACGTATCAAAAACCCAGTACATTATCTGTGGTAATCATTATTACTGCAAAAGACCCAGCTAGTAGGCCGGGTCTTTTGCAGTAAACTCCAATACAGAAAAGCAAATTACTTACCTGCGAAAGCCTTCTTAAACGTGCCATCGGAGCCGAACAGTAGCAACACATGTTTCTTATCCGACGTTGTGATAACGACCACATAATCAGTGGATTTTTTCTCCTGCGATGCTTTGTCTATCGTAGCTCCTGCATAGTTGGTACTGATGTAAGATGTGATAGCGGCTGGCAGGCTCGATACGGCCACTGTTGTCAGGTCAGGACCTTGTCCTGGACGAGGATGATGGGCAGAATCACCAACAGATGGTTTAGGATGATTGGCCGAGTCACCAGGCATATGGTGTTTAGCTGAATCGCCGGGCATGTGATGTTTGGCCGAGTCGCCGGGAGCATGTCCAGCTTTGATATCAGCTTCTTTCACAAATGTACCATCGGCTTTAAACAGCAGCAGTTTAACCACGCTATTTACCGTAATAGCCACTACATAATCACCTTTAGCATCTTTCAGCGCTTCCTTAACAGTTGCACCAGCATAGTTGGTACTGATATAAGTAGTAATGGCGGCTGGCAGACTCGTCACATTCACCGCTGTCAGGCTATGCGGGCCGGTAAGCGATGTGCTCACTACCCCACCCGATCGTGCTGCGGCATCCGCAGTGGTAGGGTCAACTGAGTTATTGTTACACGCATTCAGGCTCACCACCAAGGCAGCCAGGCAACTAAGCACAAGCAGTGTTTTCATAAGAGTATAAGTGGTTTTGTTGAAAAAATAAAAGGGCAACATAAAGTGTAATCAGGCTCGTTTTCGGGCACTGATGTCTGTACGTGCTAAGTATAAATACTGTTGCAGTGGCAAAAGAAAATAAGTAAAATCGGGCACACTGACTCAACAAGGCCCCTCTATATTAAAATAAGGTAAACCGTTTATGGGTAGTCTCCGGTAGAAAAGAGCTACGAAGTCATAAAGCCTACCTAACAAGACCGTACGATTTTTTACTTTTACAGTGCTTTCTTTGTATATTCTACGAGCCAACCCGATTCTGTTTGGCAATTCAGCTACGTTACAATATATTGTTCCATGAAAAAACAAAACGCCCGCCAATCGCAGACACTCAAGGGAATGACTCAGTCACAAGGTCAGGCCAGCGCCAATTTTTCGTTCAGCGATTATCAGACTGAAAACTTTTTTGATGAGATGTTTGCCAGTGAGATGCAGGTAAGGGCGGGGTATATTCCTTTCCAGCATCGCGTTGAGCAACTTACCCGAGAGGATCTTATTGGGCGACAACATGCAGCCGAACGTGCTTTGATGAGCATGGGCATTACATTTAATGTCTACTCAGAAGGCGAAGGCACCGAACGCATTATGCCGATTGATATTATTCCGCGCATAATCGAGTCGGCAGAATGGGACCGGCTCGAAGCGGGCCTTATCCAGCGGATAAAAGCCATTAACATGTTCCTCGACGATGTTTATAACGAGCAACGCATTCTAAACGACGGGGTTGTACCGCGCGACCTCATTGAGTCCAGTAAATCGTTTTTGCCAGCCTGCCTGGGCGTTAAACCCCCAAAAGGAATTTGGTGCCACATTACCGGTACCGATCTTATCCGGGGTGAAGACGGGACGATGATGGTCCTTGAAGATAACCTTCGCTGTCCATCGGGGGTATCTTACATGCTCGAAAATCGTGAGCTTAACAAGCAGACTTTCCCTGAGGTACTGGCTCAAACGGGTGTTCGACCCGTATCGGATTATCCGACCCGGTTGCTTCAAATGCTCCAGTTCATTGCCGACCGACCTAACCCAACGGTGGTCGTCTTGACGCCGGGCATTTACAACTCAGCTTATTTTGAGCATTCTTATCTGGCTCAACAGATGGGTGTCGAGTTGGTTGAAGCCCGCGACTTGGTTGTGTCAGGTGGTTATGTTAAGATGCGTACTACAAAAGGATTTCAGATTGTGGATGTCATCTACCGACGTATCGACGACACATTCTTAGACCCTAAAGCATTCAATCCTGATTCCATGATTGGCGTACCGGGCATATTTGAAGTCTACAAAAAAGGCCGTGTGGCCCTGGCCAATGCTCCCGGCACAGGGGTAGCTGACGACAAGGTAATTTATGCCTACGTGCCCCGCATTATTGAATACTATCTGGGCGAAGAGGCCATTATTCCAAACGTCAAAACGTATATCTGTCGTGAAGAGGATGACTGCCAATATGTGATGGAGAACATTGAGAAGTTGGTTGTTAAGGAAGCCAACGAAGCCGGTGGATACGGTATGCTTATTGGGCCGAAAGCTACGCCTGAAGAGCATGAAGAATTTCGTCAGAAAATCAAGGCAAATCCTCGCAATTACATCGCCCAGCCAACTATTTCGCTTTCACGAGTACCCTGCATCGTGGGCGACCACGCCGAAGGTCGCCATGTAGACTTACGTCCGTATATTCTCTACGGTGATGGTGTGAACGTTATTCCCGGTGGTCTCACACGCGTAGCCTTACGCAAAGGTTCTCTCGTAGTTAATTCCTCGCAGGGAGGGGGTGGTAAAGATACCTGGGTTTTGTATTAAGGCAGCAAAACACTAAGTCAGCGGTTAATAGTGACTATGGAAAAGCAATACGCTTGTCTTGACCACTATTAACCGCTGACTTAGTCTATATAGGTTTCCTCGTTGAAAGCGTTGTAGCTGAAAGGGAAATTCTATGCGATTCGTTTACATAATTGGGCTGATAAGTCTTTTTTTAAGTGCTCTTTTATGGCCCACCGTTAGTCGGGCCTCCCATGTACGGGCGGGAGAAATTACGACTAAACGAATCTCCCAAACTTCCCTGACTTACGAAATTACCTTTACCGCTTACTTTGACGAAACGCCCGGAGGTGGCAAAAATGCGGCTAACGAAGCCAATGAATACACCATATGTTTTGGCGATGGGACGACGGAAGTTGTCAGGCGGAGTAAGCGATCTTATATTAACAGCAACACATCCTCCATAGATATTTACAAAACTGTTCATACCTATCCCGGCCCAGGGTCCTATACCATCGGTATCACGGTAGTAAATCGCAATAAAAACACGATTAACCTCCCACCAGCTGCTACATCCGACAATCTTCCGTTCTTTGTTTCGACGACGATTCTGATCAACGCGGCCCTGCTGACCAACTCCACCCCCGTCATGCTCAACCCACCCCTGGACTC
>NZ_JBHUOM010000002.1:1606715-1697456 GCF_042686045.1 Spirosoma flavum | reverse complement strand
TAGCTGGCAAGCTACCAAATCTTGGAATCTTACCACAAGACAAACCTAAAGGGCGGCCCCGCCATGAGCAAGGTATTGAGTGTGTAACAGATAACTGGCTTGAGTATTTACGTAAACTGAATCAAAAGTATGGAAACTTTTACGTTTTTTATCGGCATTGATATCTCCAAAGCCACTTTGGACTGGGCCCTTGTCGTCGCCAATAAGTTGTTATTTCACTACCAATCGTCGAACGATAAGAAAGGCATTGAAAGCTTTGTTAAACACTTAAAGCAACAATACCCAGAGGTTAGCTTTGTCAATAGCTTGTATTGCATGGAGCATACTGGAATATATAACAACCATATTATTAGCTTTCTACAAGCAAGTAAAGCGAGTATCTGGCGGGGCCGCCCGTGCGGTAGAGCATCCTATTCATATTAAAGAAAGCCTGGGAATGATTCGGGGTAAAAACGACAAAGTCGATGCCCAACGAATCGCCTTCTATGCTTACAAAAATCGGGAAGAAGTCCATCTGTGGACGCCCAAACGAGAGGTCATCCAAAAACTGGACGGTTGGCCGCTGCCATCGGTTAACGGCTACCCGCAGTCGGCTGGTCAAAGTGCGTAAAATGCTTCAATCCCCTTTGACCGATTCGGACGGGTTCATTTCTAAGAAAGAGCATAACGAGGCTAAAAAATCGTGTCAAAAGACGCTGGATGCCCTAACTAAAGACATTAAACAAATTCAGGCAGATATTGCTGCGGTCATTGCTAATGACCCTTATTTAAAAGAGCTGTATAGCTATGTGCAATCGGTTAAGGGTATTGGCCCAGCCATCGCTACAGAACTATTGATCATCACCGCACGGGCGGCCCCGCAATGAGTTTAAAGCTATCACGGACCCGAAAAAATTAGCCTGCCACGCTGGGGTGGTGCCTTTTATATACGCATCAGGCCAATATAGAGGCAAAGCTAAAACCAGTAACAAAGCCAATAAACCTCTGAAGGCTCTGCTACACAACGGGGCCATGTCGGCCATCCAGCATTCTCAGGAACTTAAAGCATATTATATGCGCAAAACGGCCGAGGGGAAGAACGAAATGTTAGTAATTAACAACGTTTGTAATAAGCTGATTCATCGCGTCTATGCCTGTGTACAGCGGAGGGAAAAATATAAAGATTTTATTCCCCCGTTGTTGCTTGAATCATAGAAATCGGTCCGAACCAAGTTTAGGCGTAGTCTTTTTTGCACGGTAGGACGCAAATACTATGCACCTTTTTACTCACCAATAGTTTAGTACAAATGGATATATAGTAAACTTTATAAAACAGTAGATTCAAGTAAATGCCATAATCTAGAGCCGATAAGTTGCATAACACCTAACACTTTAACATAGATTCTTGACCAGACAGGTGGATGATATTATTTTTTTGTTTTGTTCGTTTTATCAATATTCCACCCCTGACTCGGTTTCTTTTTATCTTGTTGTCTTTCTTTGCTTGATGGGTTATTCGCTGGCTGACCTTCTCTAAATTTTCCCCAAGATCTTTCTGCCTTATTTATCAATAGGTCACCATCTACGTGTCGAAATGCAACTTGACGAAGCCCTTTTAAAGAGGGTGGTTTTTGAGGTCCAACAACTAAAATATGATTAGTTTGGGGCTTATTCTCTTCAAAACCCTCAACGGACATAGATTCGTCTCCATCTATGATAACTGCCCTTTCTTTGTCATCCGGGAATAATAATATTTTACCCTGCTTATTTATTTTTTCGATCATATCTATCACCTCCTTATCACTCATTCCTTTTGGATATCCTGAAGGATTTTTTAGCATGTATAAAACGAAATTACACGTTTCATCATCGTCGACAAGCTCTCTTATTAATTTCTTGTCTATCTTGAAATACATCAAGTCATCAGGTGCCTTCCCAGTTTCTTTATTTCTCCATTCGGTACGAATCATACCTTGAGGTGACGTTGCTCCAATAGGTGGTTGGTGACCAGTGACAACATAGAATCCCCCTCCAAATTCTCCATTCGTACCTTTACTTAGGTCTGCTCTACCACCGTCAAAATACTCTTTTTTGAATGCCATGTGTGCAAGCTGTATGTACTTTTCATCAGGCTCGGAAAATTCTGATTCATTACCCAATTTCCATCTCTCTATAAACCCTTTTGAATCTAATTTACCCGTGTATGGCTTATTTTCTGATGAAGAACCAGTTTTTGTATAGCCACGAGCTGGCTCGAGCGTGAGTGCTTGATTTAGCTCTACTGGACTTTCAAATAATGACGTTAAATGGTCATAATTCATTATTTCATTGAGAATAATGAATTCCATTAACGCATTTTTTTCCTCTAAAGGATATTTTTCGTAGCGCGCTTTTAAGAACTTCTCAATAATATCCCTTACGATATCATCTGGTTTAGCTAAAGCAAATTCAGTCTCTTTTTCTTTTTCTCTGTTTTTCGTTACGCTAGATACACTAGGATGAGATTTTCTTGGCTCTTTCTTTTCTCCTGTTTGTTTGCCAGAAAAATTATTACCTGTTTTCCTAGGGGTTACTGTTTTCCTCGGGGCTTGCATCTCTGTATAGTCTAAGGTTGAAATCAAATTTCTTGTATTTGGTAGTTAACATTAAGTAGATTATAGTTAACAATTAGAGCATTTTATTATGTGATTTGTAGAATATTGCATTGAAAACAAAATTAATTTCAACAAACGGCGGCTATTTATTGATGCAGGCTTGCATCAATAAATAGCCCAATATTTCAATCGGGCTATTTATGTTTTCAATACAACCTGAATTGAAATTTATTCGAACAGACTCATTTCACTCGGGTCGCTAATGGCTTTCATGGCATTCATGCGCATATCCGTTTCCCCTTCTACATAGCCGGGGTTATTGAGTAAAGTGCCTTCGTCGAAGAAATGCGCCCACCCTCGTTTTAGCTGTCGGCCATGCTCATTGTGCTTATCCAACGCGAAGTCGGGTATAGCCAACTTTTGGAATGGGTGGCGAAACCAGTGCCAGATCAATGTCCAGTCAACCATGCGCGATTTCTTGGCTCGGCACAATAGCAAGACCGCATGCGTTAGAAATAACCGCTGGGGTTCGTTTTTATCCTCTTTCTTTTTGGCCTGTTCCTGATAGGAGCGGTAGAGCGCCCAAATGTTGGTAGGCATATTCGGCTCAGCCAATCCGACATCTTCAGAACTCATGATACGCAATCGCTTCCAGACGTATTCGCCATAATTGCTGTCATACAACTCCACGACCCAAAACATGGCCTGATCTTCCAGACCCCGCCTGATGCACTTCTGAAACGCACTACTACACTCAAAAAAATCATATCCCTTCTTGGTCCGTAAATCGTATTTGCTCATGCCTCGATGATAATTTTATTGTTCTCAATGGTTACCCGTACGGTCTGCCCGATTTCAAACCCGGCCTGGCTCATCCACTGGCCGGCTAAATTGAGGGATGGGGTAAAGATCAATTGGCGCATTACATTCTTGCGGGCCATGTAGCCCAGCTTTCTACTTTTCACGTACATTTGTACTGTCTGATTAAGAGTTGAACATCCTTGCTTAAGACAGAAGCCGGTAGCTACAACTACCGGCTTCATCCTTCGGTCCGGCGTCCCGGCTAAAAGAGGCTCACCTGAGCCACATTGATTTGTTTCCTGCGCAGGCCGGTTCTAATTGTCATCCAGGCATCGCGCACGCATTCGCCAAAGAATATCCAAAGCCCCTTTTTCCAGAGTCGGTGCGCTTACTTTATCACCATTTTTAATAGATTTTTCTTCTTAGTCATTCTCGGATTCTCGAACTTTTGGCGCTTGCGAATGTACATTACAGGGGTAGTTGAAGGGTTAGAGAAACACGGGTTACCTGGTAGCCAGGGTACTCAATAGCGAAGAATAAACGGGCGGCTTCTTCGCTCACTTCCTGGATGAGTACGCAGCCTATTCCCCAGACTGCTTTGGGCTCGTCAAAAAATAATTTGTAAATGAACATCTTGCTTGAAATCAGGGGTTATTCTGCTGACTACTCTGTAATATTCTCCCGGCAGAACGGATAGACAATGCGACGGTCTTTATAAATTTTGATCATACATCGAGGCTTAAAATAGGCTCATTTGGCCCACCTGAGCCGCTTTTGCCATGCGGGGTGTAGGAGGTGGCAAATCCGGCTCTGTCTTCTTTTTCTCCACCCATTCAGCCTTTTGGGTCTGCCATAGTTGCCAGCTGTGACATTCCTCTTTTCCAGTCATTGGCTCAATCGTCGGCATTCCAGTTTTATTCAATCGGCGATTGATGTGATAGCCAAAACGCCAGTCATCAGGTAGCAGGGAGTTCATACAAACAGCCTGGCCAACGGATCCGTGAAGACACATATTGACGGCGGTCATTTTGGCGCAGATAGCATCCAGATCGGCCCCAAATTGATAGTTGCCCGGAGCGTGAGCGTGAAAGGATATCAGCATCTAACCAGAGCCACTGCATGGGTCATTCACCAGCTGCCCTTTACCGATCAGATGATCATCGGCTCCCTGTATCGCACTCATGAAATCGACCACGCAGGCAGGGGTAAAATACTGGCCCAATATCTGGCGTTTGCCCTGGCCGGCCAGCACTTCATAAAATGTGCCTAAGGCGTCATACCAGCGGCCCATCGCATGGTCGGAGTCGCCAACAATCATTTGGCTCTGGAGCCTAATCAGTTCGTGGGTCATGCGCATGAACCAATCCAGATCGCCATGTTTCTTTTTGAGTTCTTCATAGATGCCCTGGCGCACCGGCATGAACGATTCGACCAGAAAGTCTACCCAATCGCGGAGTGAGTCCGCGTAATCCCATCGGCCCGTCGTACGGTTGTAGTCTTTTTCGGAAAATAGCTTGTTGAGTGGGCGCAGCTCGTGCGGCACGTCGGTTGATTTCGGCATGGCATTTAAAAAGAAAAACCCCGCCGATCGGCGGGGTCAGGTGATTAAAAAGGGACAGCAATCTGTTCGGTTTCCGTTTCTTCGATTAAGGCGGTCAAACTCTCGGCGTATCGTTTGTTAAGCTTAAAACCGAACAGGTCGAACCCGCGACCTTCTATTTCATCCAGTTGTCTTCTGTAAACTGTGCGGTATTTGCCGGGCTTCCAGGTGCGTACATAGTTAACCAGATCATTGACGGTAACTTCACCATTGTACTGCTCGCTGATCTCCATTGCCTGAACATCCAAGTTGGTGCCTTCCTTATGAAACCAACTGTTGGCCACGTCGCCCAACCAGTTGACATCGCCCCAACGTTCAAAATCAGCTTTTGGGAATGGACGCAGCCAATCATTGGTCGCGCCATCTTGCTGTAGTCGTTGCGATCTTCGCCCAGTAGAGCTAAGTAAATCGTGGCCAGTTCGAGCGGGTGTACATTGGTGGAGCGCAGGAGGTCATTCACCTCATGACTTTCGAAGAATTCGGGAATGACGGTGGGGGGAATAAACTGCATCGCAAACCGCAGCATTTGCTGATGTTTGTGGCTGGTGTCAATCTTGTGGCCTACGCTGGTTGAGAAGCGAGAGTACTCATCTTCAGTAGCATCAGCATTGCGAACGAAATAAGAGGTTTTACTAGACATTGGTTAACAGAGTGATTAAGTGTTGAACTCTGTAAACTTCTCCCGGCAAGACGGATAGACAACGCGTCAAACGGTATATATTTTGTTCATACGACGGAAATAAAAAACGCTCTCACTAGGCAGCAAGAGCGTTTTTTATTCGACAGGGCGAATCCTCAATTAAGGTCGATATAACTCATTCTTGAGCAATTTCAGGTTATTCAGTTCGTGAATGATCACTACATTCTGACGAGGCACAATCTCCCGATCAATCCAGTTTTGTACCCGCGCTGGCTTGAAATCATACAGGCGGCAATAGTCCGCGATCGTTACCCAATCACCAAAAACATATTCTTTGCCTTCGTACGTGACCATACCTTTCTGGCTAAGGAGCAAGTCTGCCTTTTCAACCAACGCATCAAGTGTCTGCAGTGTCTCTTTGATTTGGGGCTGTAAATGGCTTTTCATAAACTGGCGTACTTCGTCCCGTTCATGGGTCGATAATGTTTCTAGTAATGTCTGGTATTCCGCCAATATAGCTGAACGCTCCTCTCGTGAGGTCGCACCCTGGTATTGCTTCAGAAAGTGTTTTGCCTGTTCCATATAATTATTTCGGGGGTGGTTTGCTCACCTCCGGTTTAAAGTTCTTTTAGTCGTTGGTCAATCTTTTTAAGCGTATCCCGGTAGTTGGCCGCCTTTATTAGTAAGAACTTATACTCGTCATCGCGGGGGTCGCTCAAAATGATTAAATCGCCTAGTTGCTCAAGCTGACTTTCCATGTTTTGCTTGAGGTCAAGTAGCATTGTCTTCTCATCCATATGGTCTTGTGTGATGAGGTAAATATAACTATTTGTGAAGTAATTACACAAATAGTTATTACAACAAAAAGCCCCCGAACCGGATTGTTCGGGGGCTACGATGATCAGCGGTGGGGCTGTCTCTATCCCACATTGTCAGCCGTTTTGATATATAATGCTTTTCCACTTGCCCAAGGTGGCCGCGTAAGGCGAAATAGTCTATACTATATTTTTTACAAAACTGATTCCATACGAAGTTCGCTCAACATCCGAACCGTCTTTATTCAACTCTGCGACTATCATCCGAGCATATTGCTCAGCTAAACCTTGAGTTAATTTATCCAGCATCGTCTGATCGACTTCAATAGTAAACTTCAGTATTAATTCTACCTCGTTAGTGTCCATAATCAAAACGGCAGTTTAAGGGTTTTTTTTAAATAAATAGTGTGGATTTTTGCCCCCAAATCACTACTGATCCGTTAGACCAATAATAGATTAGTTCCTCAGAAGTATTTGGCACTTTTATCGTAAATCCTATCTCTTCGAAACCTGATTCGTTTTCCAGATCGCAATGTTTTATTGATAATGTACTAACCATATGCTCAATTGAACTTTCGAAATCCTCTCCTGAATAGGTTAATTTCACTCTATCATTAATAAATAGTACGTCAAAGGGCTCCCCGTTATAACTATGGCCTTTCTCAATTGAAATCAAGTACTCTAGATTATTTTCATCAATACAGATGCACCTTTCTGAATTTACATCAATTGCTTTCATATTCTGGTTTAAAACGGCAGTTTAAGCGTTTTCTGAAACGGGTGGCGTGGGTTCTTGCTTTTCTTGCCCGTAATCACATCCGACCCGAATACGCCTTGAAGATAGGCAAAATCCTTTTCTTCCGCATCAATGCTGCGATGCTCAGCCTGACCACCTCTGGCCACAAACGTATCGACCTGGTTAAAGTAAAGCCGCATATCTAAATACGCCATCCGGTGCTTGTAGGCATTTAGGGCTGATATCCAGTAATGGCAGTTACATTTTATGGCCGTGTCCCACCACAGGCCAGAGCCAGCGAGTAGCCCGAATGCACAGCCATTGACCAAGCCACTCAGCTGCACCGGCTTCATGGGGTTGTACGCCACCGGGTTCGGTGTGTCTGCAAAACCAAATAAGTAAACACCCATCTGCCGGGCCATGTCTGCGGTATGCTGAATCAACTCATACACCTCTTTGGGGTTCATCATGATCGGCTCGCCCGGAGCGGTGTAGGTACGCCTTACAGCGCTTATATCATCGTCGATCATAAACACGCTACCAAAGTGCTTATATATCCAGTTGCGTTTGGCCTGGAGCCTGACAACGCTATCAGGATGGGTAACCACTTCGTCAGCCGGGTTGCATTTGCGGTAAATATCGCCCTGGCTGTCGGGTACACAGATGATCGCATTATTGACTACCGACGTGGTGCGGATGCTGGTCCACCGCTTATGGCTGGGTATGACTAGTTTTATTTCTTCCACAGGTCGATAAATCTAGTACCTGTACGGCGCTCCACTTTACTGAGTCGGCAAATGATTGAGCGCTGGCCTTTTCCTGGAGCAGCGTGGCCCGTTCATCCTGGCAGGCCTTAAGATCTCCCTGGCCGGTTAAAGTGCTAATGAGCCAAGTTACTGATATACCGATGGCCACGGCCACCAGCTCCCAAATGAAGCGGCTGGAATTACCCTTTATAAATTCCCAAATGGTACTAAAAACCTGTTTCATGTCTCAAAAATGAGCCCCGAAACAGGTTTCCAAAAGGGCATGAGTGATTTTGGACGAAAACTAAATTTTTACGAAAATTTGTTTTCTAGAAGCAATAAGTTATTGGGTAGATACTCTTGGCAATGATCCGCATTTTCCAGTAATAGAACAAGTTTAGAAGTTTTCCAATTTATACGATAAAAGGAAGAATCCATTACCATTTGAAATATTATTATATCTCAATAAAGTCATTAACTGGCCATTGCCCAACTGTTATACTATCCCATTTTTCAAAATAGTCTAACGATTCGTTAATAACTTCTATAAGAGATATTATGAATTTAAATTACTCCTCTTTATTGGTTGGATTTTTATCAATTTTAAATTCGCCATTTATAGAAAATATTTCATACGTATTGATAGCAGGCTGCTACCTTTGTGGGGTAGTCCGGTAATAATCGAAGACTTTGAGAGTGTGGTTTCAAACCCTCGCTCTCTGCATTTGACGTCAGCAAATTAATTTGCTGACGTTTTTTTTTAGGGGTGTCCGAGTGGTTGAAGGAACACACCTCAACCGACTAGCAATAAACAATACATTTTGCAGATAGTTTGACATATCGGAAATAGTCGATATCTTTGTGGCATGAACCAGGTAGACGTCTTCAAAGCTTTATCGAATAAGACCAGACTACAAATTCTGAGCTGGCTCAAAGAACCAGAAATCCATTTTCCGTTGCAGGATTTTTGCGAAGCAAAGGGAGTAGGGGTGTGTGTAGGCCATATTCAGGCTAAATGTGGTCTCAATCAATCGACTGTATCAGAGTATTTATCGCTCCTACAGCGGGCGGGCTTAGTCACGGCTACCCGCGTTGGTCAATGGACGTTTTATAAACGTAACGAAGACGGCTTTACCACCTTGACACAAATTATCCAACATGAAATATAAGTTGACCGGAAACAAATCCCTTTTTTTATCTCTTTAAATATATCGGAATTTCCCGATTTTTCAATATTAGTTTAGTTAAGAAAAAAGCAGCAAAACAGCGTATCATTTATCATGGAAGAAAATCCTTTATTTCGGCCCTTTGAGCTGAAATCTCTGAAGTTAAAAAACCGAATTGTGATGGCTCCTATGACCCGTTCCTTTTCACCCGATGGTGTGCCCGGTACTAACGTAGCGGAATACTACAGTAAAAGAGCCGCTGCCGAAGTAGGATTAATTCTTTCGGAGGGCACGGTTATCGACCGCCCATCGTCGTCCAACGACCCTAATATTCCCCATTTTTATGGCCAAACGGCTCTGGCTGGCTGGCAAACTGTAATTAATGATGTTCATCAGGCAGGTGGTCAAATGGGACCGCAGATCTGGCATATGGGTGTGATGGGCAATCACCAGTCGGGCTGGCTGCCACCAACTCCTTTTGAAGGACCTTCTGGCTTGCTTAATCCCGATACCACCAACGGACGAACGATGACGGAATCGGACATTGCCGACTCCATTGCAGCCTATGGTCGGGCGGCTGCCGATGCCAAACGCCTTGGGTTCGATTGTGTAGAAATTCACGGGGCTCATGGCTATTTGATTGATCAGTTCTTTTGGGAAGGAACCAATCAGCGGACGGATCAATACGGAGGAAAAACGGTGGCTGAGCGTAATCGATATGCCATCGAAGTTATAGAGGAAGTGAGACGACAAGTGGGCGACGATTTTGCCGTTATACTTCGATTGTCGCAATTCAAACCACAGGATTATACCGCTAAACTAGCCAAGAACCCCCAGGAGATGGAAGCCTGGCTTCAGCCGCTGGCGGATGCTGGCGTAGATATTTTTCACTGCTCGCAGCGTCGTTTCTGGGAGGCTGAATTCGACGGTTCCGATTTGAACTTTGCTGGCTGGGCTAAAAAGGTCACCGGAAAAGCGTCGATCAGTGTCGGTTCTATTGGTTTGAGTGGCGAATTTATGGCCGCTTTCCGGGGTGAAAGTTCGCAACCCAGTTCGCTGGATGAATTGCTTCGCCTAATGGATCGGGGTGATTTTGATTTGGCCGCTGTAGGAAGACCTTTATTGGCCGATCCGCATTGGGCAGAAAAGATTCGGGAGAATCGTACCGGTGAGTTAAAAGGATTTAGTAAAGAAGCCTTGTCCATATTAGTGTAAGCGTATTGGTCTAAGATTTATTCCTGAGAGTCAAGTCTCTATGAGGATTGTTTTATTAAAGAGAGGAGGCATTTGTCTCCTCTTTTTGCTGGATTCTACTTACTTGCTTCTTCAGGGCTCACCACTTAAGTGCTCACGCAAATTAGCTTGGATCATTTATGGTCTATCGTATGACCCCTGAAGGGGTCATACGATGCATACGATGGCGATCTAACTTAATGTCTGCAAAGCTAACTTCTCCCATTCGCGGAAACACTTCCTTCAGCGCGTCTGTTCTAAGTGCATACAAACCACCAATCATACGCGCTTATGTGGCAAGAACAGGATAACCAACTCACCCGCGAGTTTCAATTCGCCAATTTCAGTGAGGCTTTTGCCTTCATGACCCGCGTAGCCCTCATCGCCGAGAAGATGAATCATCACCCGTGGTGGTCGAACGTCTATAATCAGGTGACGATTAAACTTTCTACCCACGATGCGGGCAATATCGTGACTGAAAAAGACCACAAATTAGCCGCGGCTATTGATAGGCTGACGTGAGTTCATGATCAAAAAGCCTACCCATAAACATTAAGAAGCTATCTGGAAATTAGATGATTTCTAACGTTTAACCCAGTCAGTAGGATGCGGTCTGGTACAACATACTAGTCAACTAATCACTATTGACTACCTTGCGGCATGAAATTGTACCTCGTGCCGACGCCCATCGGTAATCTTGATGATATAACACTTCGGGCTATTAAAATCCTGCAAAGTGTTGACACAATTCTGGCCGAAGATACCCGTACCTCGGGTGTTTTATTGCGCCACCTGAACATCAGCAAACCGCTGTATAGCTACCATATTTTCAATGAACATCAAACCGTCCAGCGGCTGGTGAACATAATGAAAGAAGGGAAAACGCTGGCGCTGGTGTCTGATGCGGGCACACCGGGCATTTCAGACCCTGGCTTTCTGCTGGTCCGCGAGTGCATCAAAAATGATATTCCGGTCGAGTGTCTGCCCGGCCCCACCGCCTTTGTACCCGCTTTGGTTAATTCGGGACTGCCCAATGATCGCTTTACGTTCGAGGGGTTTCTGCCCCACAAAAAAGGGCGTCAGACCCGGCTGGCCGAACTGGCAGGAGAGGAGCGGACGATGGTTTTTTATGAATCACCCCACCGCCTGCTTAAAACCCTTCAGCAATTTATCGACGTATTTGGCCCCGACCGACCGGCCAGCGTGTCGCGCGAGTTGACCAAACTATTTGAGGAAAATCAGCGTGGGCCGTTGTCCGAATTAATTGCTTATTTTTCTCAAAAAACGATAAAAGGTGAACTGGTCGTTTGTGTACAGGGCAAAGAGCCGAGTAAGGGAAAGGCTAAACGAGTGTATGACAATGATCGTGATGATACTGAAAATGAAGACGATGAACAGGATGAAACTGATGGCGAAGATGAATAGAAAACCAATCGCAAACCGATTTCTGAGTCTCCTGCTCATCTGTCATTTGTCCTTCATCTGTCATACTGTATCCGTCGCCCAAAAACTCTCGCCGTCGGCGCGGATTAGCTTGATTACGTATGGGCCGGGTGATGACGATATTTCATCAGTATTTGGGCATACCGAGATACGGATTATTGATCCAGTACTCGGTATTGACCGGGATTATAGCTACGGTGGTTTCGACTATAGCGCCGATTATTTTATTATTAAGTTTTTGCGTGGTACGCTTCCTTATTTTTTAACGGCTCATAATTTATACCAGGTTATTTATTATTACCAGCAGAACAACCGGAGCATCCGGGAACAGCGACTGGAACTCTCGCCCACGCAACGCCAGCAGTTGTTTTCGGCTTTGGAGAAGAACTATTTGCCTGAGAATCGCCTATATCGATACGAATTTTACTACGATAACTGTTCGACTCGCCCCCGCGATATGATTGTCGACGTCTGTGGTGACAGCCTAACGATTCCATCACGGTCACGCATGACTGGCAAATCGTATCGCGATCTGATGAATGATTATCTGAACGAACGTCCCTGGTATCAATTAGGGATGAACCTCGCTATTGGATGGCCCGCTGACGAACAGACGGATGGCTGGCGTGCCATGTATCTGCCCAATCAAGTGTATGATCAGTTCGCCCACGCTACGGTACGGAAAGCTAATGGACAGTTGGTGCCGTTGGTTGAGGGAGAGCAAACAATTTTTGCGGCTCAGAAACTATTTCGTCAACAGGTTCCCTTCTTTTTCGATCCCGATGTCGTATTTACAATCTTGGGTATTATTGTGGCCCTGTTTACGATCCGACGGTATATGGTGGCCGGGAAAGTTGATCGCCGGTTCGATCGGTTATTGTTCGGCATTGTAGGCTTTTTCGGCTGGTTTTTGCTAATCATGTGGATGATTAGGGACGACGGCGTTACGGGCTGGAATCCAACGTTGTTGTATATGATGCCGTTGCATTTGCCCCTCATTTTCTGGGCTACCAGTGCTCGTTCCACGGCCCGACGTCGGACTCTGTATTTTGGAAGTACATCGGTCCTGATTCTGGCCGGTATACTTTTATCGAAGATACCAGGCGGTTTCGATGTGGTGTTCCCGCTTACGCTGCTCATCCGCTGTATTGTAAATATGCAGCCTGCTCGTAAGGGTCGGCAAACGCCAATGCTGATCGACTAAATTTCGTCTGGTTATAATTCCGGTTTAAAGTGCTTTGTGTGGATGATAGAACAAACCTTCGCTCTAAAGTCCATGAAAAAACTGCTGATTCCCGGCCTGCTGCTGATTTGGGTTACTAACGCGCTGGCTCAACCCGTTGAGCGGCTCGTTAAAGTTATTGTTACACCCGACCATGCCAACTGGCTGTATAAAATCGGAGAGCCGGTTAAACTGAACGTCTCGGTTTACCGGAGTAACGTGTTGTTGAAAGGGGTTAAACTCCGCTATGAAATTGGCCCAGAGAAGATGGAACCCACTAAAAAGGAGACTGTCACGCTAAAAGATGGTACACTGGCGCTGGATGCCGGTACGATGCGCATAGCGGGCTTTCTTCGTTGCATTGCTACCGCTGAAGTAGATGGTAAAGAATACCGGGGCCTGACAACGGCGGGTTTTGAGCCGCAAACTATTAAACCGACAGTTGCCAACCCTACCGATTTTAAAGCGTTTTGGGATAACGCGAAAGCTGACCTGGCGAAGGTTCCTATTGATGCCCGAATGACATTATTGCCGGATCGTTGCACCGAGTTAACCAACGTGTATCACCTCAATCTGCAAAACGTTAACAACTCACGGTTCTACGGTATTTTGTGCGTGCCGAAAAAAGAAGGTAAATATCCGGCCATTTTGCGGGTGCCCGGCGCGGGTGTCCGACCGTATAACGGCATGATTGCCGAAGCCGAAAAGGGCTTCATCACGCTTGAAGTGGGTATTCATGGCGTTCCGGTTACGATGGACCCCGCTGTGTATGATAACCTTAGCCGGGGACCACTTAATGGCTATCAGGCCGCTAATTTAGACGACCGGGATCGATATTATTACAAACGGGTTTATCTGGGCTGCGTTCGGGCCGTGGATTTTCTGGCGAATATGCC
Source organism: Spirosoma flavum (assembly GCF_042686045.1). Classification (NCBI taxonomy): domain Bacteria; kingdom Pseudomonadati; phylum Bacteroidota; class Cytophagia; order Cytophagales; family Cytophagaceae; genus Spirosoma; species Spirosoma flavum. Next base: position 1,683,585 of record NZ_JBHUOM010000002.1, on the reverse strand, counting down.
GCAATATGATGGACAAAATCTGGCCGTTACGGGCGGGAGTCAGGGTGGTGCGCTAAGTATCGTTACCGCCGGACTGGATTCGCGTATCAAATGGCTGGGGGCCTATTATCCGGCCTTGTGCGACGTAACGGGCTACCTCAACGGTCGCGCCGGTGGCTGGCCGCACCTGTTCGTAGGTAATGATCTGGCGTATAATAACAAACCCGACCGCATCAAAACGACGGGCTATTACGACGTTGTCAACTTTGCCCGAATAGTAAATGTGCCGGGCTATTATTCATGGGGATTCAACGACGAAACTTGCCCGCCCACCTCAATGTATGCGGCTTATAACGTCATTCCCGGAACTAAATCACTGGACATCACCTACCTCGATACGGGCCACTGGACCTATCCCGAACAAACCGAGAAAATGACCACTTGGCTATTGGGCCAGTTGAAAGGAGGGAAATAAAGACGCTAATGGCTAACAAACATGCTGAAATTACTGAGGTCTAACCCCACATAAGTGAATGATAGGTAAGTACAGGATTGATAGGGTTTGATCAAAAAAAAATCCTGCCAATCCTGTATCCCTTCAGAAAGAATTTGTTAACTAGTTCAACGCAACCAAACTGTTCAGATTTTCGTAAACATAGCATGCAACTCTTCGTCAATTCCGCGCTCAACGATACGCTTAAAGCCGAACTTCGGCAGAAACTTCCATCCGATATTACTTCTGTTTTTCGGTCTGATACCGACGATCAACAAGCCGCATTTCAGTCGGCAGATTTAGTACTTGGCAATCCACCCATAGCCTGGTTTGTCGATTCATTACCGAACCTGAAATTCTGGCAGTTGGACTCGGCTGGGTTCGACGGCTACAAAACTGTTCGATTGCAGGCGTCCATTGCCAACATGGGCGATTATTTTGCCCGTCCCTGTGCCGAAACAATGGTGGCCGGTATTTTAGCTCTGTATCGGTGTATTCCCGAACTGGCTTTATTGCAAAGTCGGTCTGAGTGGGTTGGGGCACCCATTCGCGCCCGGATGGATTCACTTTGGCAAAAACGAGTGGTCATTCTGGGTACGGGTACCATCGGGCAGGCGGTTCGGCAAATGCTGACTGGATTTTCCTGTGATACGAAAATGCTGGCCCGTACCGACCCGCAGGCCGATTTACATTCGGTAGACGAACTCAAAGCGATATTACCCCAAACCGATATTGTCGTTAATTGCCTGCCCGGTACAGCTACGGGATTCGTCTCGGCCGACCTGATTGCGGCTATGAAGCCGGGTAGTTTGTACGCCAACGTAGGACGAGGCACGACAACCGATGAACCAGCCTTGATCAATGCCTTGCAATCCGGCCAACTGGGTGGTGCCGTATTAGATGTGACAGCCAAAGAACCCTTGCCGATTGACAGTCCACTGTGGACCTTACCGAATGTGTTGCTGACTCAGCATACGGGCGGTGGTCAGCCCGATGAAGATGCCGGGAAGGTGGATCAGTTTCTGAAAAATCTGGCGCGGTTTCGGGCTGGCCAACCGCTAGAAAATGCCGTTGAATTGGGGCGCGGCTATTAAGCTGCACAAAAAAACTTGCTTTCTCAAATTGCCCTTTTAGCCTTCACTATGCCCTTTTTTCAACTTTTCTTTGTATATTTAAGGAGTTAAACGAGACGATAATCGTTCATTAAATCCGCGTACTTATCCAGTGGAATAGTTCCTGAAGCAAGTCAATGATAAACGAAGAAAATGAACAGCCGATAGAGGACGACAACCAGCAGCCTGAAGTAGATCCAACTACCGATGGAGACGAGCTGACCGATGCCCCCGGACCGGACGAACAACCAATAGATACCATTAAAGAAGTCTTGCATCAACAGACTGTTGTGTCGGGCTTATACGAAAATTACTTTCTCGATTACGCATCCTACGTTATTCTCGAACGGGCCGTTCCTGCTGTGGAAGATGGCTTGAAACCTGTTCAACGTCGTATTCTGCATGCCTTGAAGGAAATGGATGATGGCCGCTTTAATAAAGTGGCTAATGTCATCGGGCAAACAATGCAGTTTCACCCGCATGGCGATGCATCCATTGGTGAGGCTTTAGTCAATATTGGTCAGAAAGAACTCCTGTTCGATACGCAGGGTAGTTGGGGAGACGTTCGTACGGGCGATGGAGCCGCTGCTCCGCGCTATATTGAAGTGCGGCTTTCGAAGTTTGCGCAGGATGCCATTTACAACGACAAAACCACCGAGTGGCAACTGTCGTACGATGGGCGCAAACGGGAACCCATTACACTACCCGTAAAGTTTCCGCTCTTGCTGGCACAGGGGGTTGAGGGGATTGCCGTTGGGCTTTCGACCAAAATTCTGCCGCACAATTTTAACGAACTTATTGAGGCTTCGATTAATATCCTCAAAGACAAACCCGTGTCGCTCTTTCCCGATTTTCAGACGGGCGGCCATATTGATGTTAGTAATTACAATGACGGTCACCGGGGCGGCAAGGTTCGGGTGAGGGCCAAAATTGAAGAAGTCGATAAGAAAACACTTGCCATTCGCGATGTGCCCTATGGCATAACAACTCCGCAATTGATCGAGTCGATTGTGAAGGCGGCTGAACTGGGCAAAATACGCATAAAAGCCCCTAGTCGGAATGTGGCGGCTGTGGTGGACAATACGGCCAGAGATGTCGAGATTCTGGTGCATTTGCAGCCCGGCGTTTCGCCCGATGTGTCCATTGATGCACTCTATGCTTTCACCGACTGTGAGGTGTCAATATCGCCCAATGCCTGCGTCATCATCGGCGACAAGCCTCATTTCGTCAGCGTAACGGATATTCTGCGCGTTAACACGCACCAAACTGTTCAGTTGTTGCAACGCGAGCTGGAAATCCGGCGTAGTGAGTTAATGGAGCGGTTGCTGTATAGTTCGCTCGAAAAGATTTTCATTGAGAACCGGATTTACCGGAAAATTGAAGAGTGCGAAACATTTGAAGCTGTTCTGGAAGCGATTGATAAAGCCCTTAAATCGTTCAAAAAGCTGTTTTATCGGGCTATTACCCAGGACGACCTCATTCGGTTAACTGAAATTAAAATCAAGCGTATCTCCAAGTACGATGGATTTAAGGCCGAGGAACTGATGCGTCGGTTAGAGCAGGAACTGGCCGAAACAGAGGAGAACTTAGCCAACATCACACGTTTTGCCATTGCCTATTACAAAGACCTGCAAAAAAAGTACGGCAAAGGCCGCGAGCGTAAAACCGAAATTCGGGCGTTCAATACCATTGCCGCAAGTGTGGTGGCCGCTGCCAACCAGAAACTGTACGTCGATCGGGAAGGCGGGTTCATTGGTTACGGGTTGAAGAAGGATGAGTACGTAAGTGACTGTTCCGACATCGACGACGTCATAATATTCCGGCGAGATGCTAAGTGCATGATCGTGAAAGTTACGGAAAAAGTGTTTGTCGGTAAGGATATTGTACACGTTTCGGTATTCAAGAAAAATGACGAGCGCAAGATTTATAACCTGGTTTATCTGGATGCAAAATCGGGCATCTCGATGGCCAAGCGGTTTCCGGTTACGGGCGTTACCCGCGATAAGGAATATGATCTGACGATGGGTAACCCGAAATCCAAGATGACCTATTTTAGCGCCAACGATAATGGTGAGGCTGAGGTGATTACAATAAATCTGACGGCACAGAGTTCGGCTAAGATTAAGCAGTTTGACTTTGATTTTGCGTCCGTTGGAATAAAAAATCGGTCAGCGCAGGGCAACATTCTGACCAAGTACGGTGTGCGGAAAATTACCCAGAAAACGGGTGGCGTTTCGACCCTTGGTGGCGTTGATATCTGGTATGATGATCATCTTGGGCGGCTCAGTCGAGACGAACGAGGTCGTTTGTTGGGTAATTTCGATGCTAAAGACTGCATTCTGGTCGTGTACAAAGATGGACTGTATGAATTGACAAGTTTTGACCTGACGAACCGGTACGAGCCAAACGATGTGGCCGTGTTGCTGAAGTTTGACCCCGAAACGGTGCTGTCGGCAGTGTATTACGAAGCCAATCAGAAAGCCTGGTACGTGAAGCGGTTTAAGGTTGAAACGACATCGTTAGACAAGAAATTTAGCTATATTGGTGATGTCAAAGGCTCGAAAAGTCTGGCTATCACGACCGATCGCTACCCACGGATTGAGATTCTTCACCAGGTGAAAGACCGGGGTCCTCTTGAGAAGATGATTCTGGAACCGGAAGGATTTATTGACGTGCGCGGTTGGAAAGCATTAGGGAATAAATTGCCGTTTGCCAAAATAAAAGAGGTTAAGCTGTTGCCACCAAAAATTGTCACGGAGACCGTAAAAACGCCATCGGTGGTTGAACCAGTTGCCCTTGTTACAACTGAACTAGAGGAAAAGGAGTCTGTACAACTAGGCTTGTTTTCCTGATTCATTCAATGCTGTATGAGTACACCGGGTGAAGGTGCAACATAGTTGATTTATTGCGCTGGTTTTCCAACAACAGACTATGGCAGAAACGAAACTACTAGGCTTGCGGACGGTAATCTATGCGGCTCCCGACCTTATCCGGACGAAAGAATGGTATGCGAAAGCGTTAGGCATAGAGCCGTATTTTGACCAGCCATTTTATGTAGGTTTTAACGTTGGCGGCTACGAATTGGGACTGGACCCCAACGTGCAGGTAGCGGATGGCAGCACACTAATGTATTGGGGCGTTGCCGACATTGATGCGACTTTGCAGCATTTTCTGGATCTGGGCGCTAGTCTGCATACCCAAATCCAGAATGTAGGTGATGGCATCAGCGTTGCCGCTGTCAAAGACCCTTTTGGTAATGTGGTCGGGTTAATTGAAAATCCGCATTTTAGCCTTTGATTAAATGAACACAACCTTGGCTACGGACTACAGCAACGATACGCCCCGCGAAGCGGTTGGAGTCCGTGTGGTCAAGCGTGTGATCAAACTAACTATTGTTTTGGTGTTTTTTGGTGCAACGGTCGTGCTGGTTAGTAACTGGTGGGTGGTGTATAACACACGAAATCAGATTTATTTTAACATACACGAACTCCCCACCAATGATATTGGACTAGTGCTCGGCACCAGTAAGTTTGTCCGAACAGGTAAAGAGAACCTGTTTTTCCGCTATCGGATGGAAGCCACCGCCCGACTTTGGAAAGAGGGGAAAGTGAAGTATTTGATTCTGAGTGGTAATAACGATTCAGAATACTACAATGAGCCGGTAGATATGCAGCGGGCACTGGTAAAACTTGGCATTCCGGCCTCGGTCATGACACTTGACTATTCGGGTTACCGGACATTCGATTCGGTTGTGCGTTGTAAAGACGTGTTCAACCAGGAAAAAATCACGATTATTTCTCAAAATTTCCACAATGCCCGCGCCCTCTACATTGGCAACCACGAGGGTATGGAGGCTATCGCGTTTGCTGCTCAGGATGTGCCCGATGGGTATTCTTTGCGCACATTAGTCCGTGAGTATCTCGCCCGTCCTTACGCGCTGCTTGACGTGTATGTGTTGCGCCCGCAGCCCGAAAAAGGCAATCTGGAACGGAAGCGTAATTAGTAATCTAACTTATTTTTTCCGTAGTCAACGGGTTTGCCTGAGCGTTGGCTATGCATATGGCGCCAGCAGCACATACAAGTACTGGAAACTAATTTTGGCACGAATGGCTAAGGCACTGTCTGATAATTACTTCGATCTACTCTCGTTTTCGGCTTTGGCCTTCCTTACGAATGCCAACATAAAAACCAACGCTATTGGTATAGAGATCGCCAATATCAGTAGCAACCGATGCGTTGGCCGTTATACCACCCAGAATTGGCAGTGGCGCTAATAAGCTCACAACCGAAGAGAATTGATGCACAGGTTGCGCAAACGGTTTTTCGTAAGTGCCGAGGTTTTCGCTATACGATGCCTTGATCTGAAAACGCAAAAAATCATAAGCCTGTCCCGACAGACCCACGTGCATGACAGCTACCCGGTTATTATTCGTGAAAGCGTAGCGGGGCAAATCACTTCGACTATCGCTAGTTGGGGTAATGAAGGGCGTTCCCATCGTTTGGCCCAAACGCGACCAGCCGTCCTGATACTGCGAATGATTAAAATAATTGTTTCGGCCATGCAGATGAAGTTCATCAGAGAAAATGGCTCCTCCCTGATTTTCGGTGTAGAGATATTCGAATAAAATAGACTGGATCTGCAACCTATCTGGATTAAGCGGTTGCAGGTTGCGAATTCGCAGTCCATTCAACCCATCGCGGATATTGTCCAGGTGAAATAGAGAGCCGGTTTCATAAATGTTTTGGCGGTACGCAAAAATAGAAAAATTACGACCTATATACTCAAATCCCATATCGACAGTGCCAAGGTGATTGCCGATGCGGTTTTCACGGTCGAACGAGCTAATTCGGTTGGTATCTACGTTGGTACGATTGCCCAGCGAACTGGCCGTAACAACATCAATGTAGTCGCTAAATCGGTTGGGTAACTGATTGTTTTTAATAACCGAGCCGGGGAGCCGTTCCGTGTTTCCGCCCCACATAACCTGATGATTAATGCCACCGTACAGTTTGAGTCGCCAGTGGGGCTTACCAAAGCGGCCATAGAGGGCTTTCTGGTGAAGCATTATATTGTTGATAAATCGCTCTTCTTCAAACCAACCGTGTGCATAAAAACCTTTGACCCCAAACAGCCCATTCTTTGGCATATAATCAGGAATGGCTAGTTGGATTTTTAACATCGGTAATGTATTGCCCGACCAGGCGTAAGAACCCGACGTGAGTGTTGAATCGACCAGGCCGATAATTTCCCGTCTTCGGCCCGCCCAAACTTCCAGCCCTTCCCCAAATTTCACTTTTACGTAAGCTTCCGGAATGAGAAGTTTAAAGGCGTATCCTGCATTCAGTACAGCTTCGACACCCCAACCCCAGTCAATTCGCCGATTGGTAGCCCGTAGACTATCGAGTTTATTTTTTGGCGTATCGTGGTAGTCTACCCGCATGGCATGGCGGAGGGTCATAAGTGCGGTTTCGCGTGGCACAATGCCATACTGATTTGCTCGTAACCAGAAAGGTGTTTCGCCGGATGTAGAAAAATAACTGCCAACTTCAGTGCGGTAACGCAGCGGTTTAGTCGTCTGTCCGAAGCAATCGGAGAATAAAGCCAGGCAAATGAGCAGTAGAGGTGGGAATTTAGATCTAATCATATACGTATGTCTGGCTCATGTGCTACCGTAATTGATTTTTAGTTACTATTTAGTAGTCAAAAGAACACAGACTAGTTTATTACATAAAACATGCCACTCTATTTTTCGTTTTTAAATGAGGAACAGTGGTTGTTTGACAGAAACCGTCATACGAAAAGTGTTTCCGGGTTTTTTCGGAAGCCCATTGATATTACCTTACCTTTGCCGTTAATTTCAGACCTTATACCCCTAAACTGTGTTATACACAGCAATTGTGTAAAATCAATCTGCGTCTGGCCGGGCTGAACCCCTTAGAAATTTTAAGCTGATTTTTAACTAATAAGACATACGTTGCTGACTTGTACGGGTGGTAATAAGATACGTCCCCGAGGATTAGACAACTCTACTACGCATTGATTATGGTCCCTAACGATGAACTCATCCGCATCATCGACTTATTGAATACGACTTATGAAGGCGAGGAAGCCTGGCATGGTCCATCAGTGGTCGATGTGTTGAGAAATGTAACGCCCGATATGGCTGGGCGTCGAATTGCTCCCAACACACACAGCATTGCTGAACTGGTTTTTCACATGACCAGCTGGCGAATCTTCTGCGTCAAAAAAATGCAGGGCGATGAAACATTTGACATTACAACGCCTAATAAAGACTTTGGCGCATTACCCGATAAAATAGACAATTTCGAGTGGGAAGCCCTCGAAATGGAACTGAGCCTGAGCCAGGAAGAACTCATTAACGAACTCGACAAACGCGACGACGACGAGTTTCTGGAAGATATCGTGCCCGGCCGTACCTATACCTATTACGATATGTTACACGGGATTATTAATCATGATATGTACCACACGGGGCAGATAATGATTATTCAGAAAGCAATGGGGTTGCAAAAGACGAGCTCCCGCTTCGATGATGATGCGGACGAGTTTGGTTCGCCTTTTGGCACGAGCAGCGAACACGACGATTATTATTGATAAAGATCGGCTACCAACCGGTTGTGGTGCAGAAACTGCTTAAGTGCTTATTCACTGGCCCGGCGCAACTACAGACGGTCGGTAGCTCCATCGTTCACCCATTTGCTTATTCATTCTTTTGAACTACTGGCTCGTCAAATCTGAACCTGATAAATACGGGTGGCATCATTTTATTGAACAGGGCCGTGCCGTGTGGGACGGGGTTCGCAATTATCAGGCGCGTAACAACCTGAAAGTCATGCAAGTGGGCGATCAGGTTTTGTTTTATCACAGCATCACGAATCCCGGTGTTGTGGGGTTGGCAACTATAGTACGAGAGTTCTATCAGGATCCAACAGCCCCCGAAGATGTACGCTGGGTGGCTGTTGAACTGGAGCCGATGATGGCGTTAGAGAAGCCTGTTACCCTGGCTCATATTAAGGCCGAACCCCTGCTGGCAAGTATTAGTCTCATCAAACAATCCCGTTTGTCGGTTATGCCTATCCGGGCCGACGAATTTGAACTGATTTTGGCGATGGGCAGAAAATGAATGAAGAATTATGCATGATTAACGATGAATTTTCTCTAAGCGTAATAATTCATCCTTGATCATGCATAATTATAAATATTATGGCTGACATTCAACTGATTACGCCCGAAACTTGGGCGCAATACGAATTAATTGACTCGGGTAATTTCCAGAAACTCGAACGCTTTGGTGATTTTATACTGGCCCGCCCCGAACCGCAGGCTATTTGGGATAAATCGCTGTCAGATGCGGAGTGGGAACGTCAGGCTCATGCTACGTTCCGGCGCGACCGCCAATCGCCTGAACGGGGTGACTGGCAAACCTCGCCCGATATGCGCGACCCCTGGTACGTTTCATTCCAGCAGGGAGGCTTAAGTCTGAAATTTAAACTTGCTCTGACGACCTTCAAACACGTGGGAATATTTCCCGAGCAGGCCGATAACTGGACATTTATTTACGATAAAATAAACGCTATTTCTGCTGATGTGCCCCGCCCTAAAGTGCTGAACCTATTTGCTTATACGGGCGGAGCTTCGCTGGCGGCTCGCCAGGCCGGGGCCGATGTGACACACGTCGATGCCGTGAAACCCGTTATTAGCTGGGCGCGTGAAAACATGGACCACAGCGAGTTAGATAACATTCGTTGGGTCGTTGACGATGCCGTAAAATTTGTTCGGCGCGAGGTTCGTCGGGGTAATCGTTATAATGGTATCATTCTGGACCCGCCCGCTTACGGGCGAGGACCGGATGGTGAAAAGTGGGTGCTTGAAGAAGACCTCAACGACCTGCTCAAATCCTGTGCTGATTTGCTCGACCAAACCCATTTCTTCTTTATCATTAATCTGTACTCACTCGGGTTTTCGTCGCTCATTCTGGATAATCTGATGGGGCAGGTTTTCGGCAATGTACCAAACCCGGAATGGGGCGAGTTGTTTATGAAAGATAGCTATCAAAAACGGCTACCTTTGGGCGTATTTTATCGATTCGCATCAAGCGTATGAATGAGCGAAACGGGGCTGGAGGAGTGGAAAAACGGGTGAAAAGCTGGCGTAAGTTCGGTTCACTCGTTTGTCAATTCGCCCTTTCGCTCTTTTTGTTCTCCTGCGGCAGCAACAATCAGCAGACAGCTCACATTCCAGACTTTCCCAAGCCGGGCGATAGTAGCCGGGTAGAGGGTGCCCTACGTGCATTGACGCTGGCTATTAACCAGTCGTCGCCCGCGTCGGCTTATGCCAAGCGAGCGGTTATTTTATTGGCAATGGGACGCATGAATGATGCGCTGACTGATATTGACGAGGCTATAAGCCGGAATGACGATGCCGGATCGTATTATTTAACCCGCGCCCAAATTTTGCGGGCCTTGCAACAACCTGCCAAAGCCCTTCAGAACGCTCAGCGTGCTGAAATCTTAGGCATCGATACGCCGGAACTGTATACGTTGCAGGGCGATTTATTGCAACAGCAAAATCAATTCGATAAAGCTAAACTTTACGTTGCCAAAGCTCTGCAAATGGCTCCCTACGATGGTGAGGCTTATTTTTTTAGTGGTCTGATGGCGGCTCGGCAGGGAGATACTACCCAGGCATTAACCCTTTATCAGCAGTCCCTGCGACTAAAGCCCCGTTATCTGGAGACGTATAATCAGTTAGCCTCCGTCTATAGAACACTTGGCGATTTGACCTCCGCGCTGGCCTATAATCAGCAGGCGTTGCGCTATTTTCCTAATAATGCCCGGCTTTACTACGGGCGAGGTCTGATTTATCATACAGAAGGCCAACTCGATAGTGCCATGACGTATTACCGGCAAACAATTAATGTACAGTCGGGCTACTATCAGGCGTATTTTCAGATGGGACTGATTAATCAGAAATACCGTAATTATTACGCTGCTTTAGCCAATTACCAGCGTGTACAGCAGCTTCGAGCGCAATTTCCACGCATCGATACGTATATTGGCTACTGCCACGAACAAATGGGTCAGTATGAACTGGCGATTGCGGCCTATACCAAAGCGACCCGGCAAAATGCGGCTGACCAGCAGGCGGCTGCCGGTTTATGGCGTTCGGAAAGAAGACAATACGCGCAAAGCTCGTATAACTCCTTATTTTTGCCGGATACGGTGGCTAAACCGCAGACGCGAAACCGGACTGTGATTGACACAACCCGAGTTCGCATCTCGACCATTCAGCCAAAAGCCCGCGTAACGACCCACTCCGGTGATTCGTTGCAACGAACGGTGAAACCGATTGGCCAAAATTGATGTATATTACTATATAAGGTAAAAAACAGGATGTCTGGTTTTCGCTGGAAAGCGTTGCATCTTGCCTAAAAAATAAGTGGCTTACAGTTGTAGGTAAGCTGCGGGTGCCCACAAATAAATGAGTGTAAACGTATGATTGCGCAGGACGAACAAATCCGCGTGACGCTGCCCGACGGGAGCGTTCGGCAGTATCCCAAAGGAAGTACCGGGCTGGATGTTGCCACCCAAATTAGTGAAGGGTTAGCTCGTAACGTGCTGGCCGCCAAAGTAAATGGTGTGGTGCAAGACGCCACGCGACCCATTGAGGAGGATGCCAACGTCCAACTTCTGACGTGGAACGACGCCGAAGGAAAAGCCACGTTCTGGCACTCATCGGCTCACTTACTGGCCGAGGCCCTCGAAGCGTTGTATCCGGGCACGAAGTTCGGTATCGGACCAGCCATTGAAACGGGTTTTTACTACGACGTTGACTTGGGCGGACAGCCTTTTTCGCAGGAAGACTTCAAGAAGGTAGAGGCTAAAATGCTCGAACTGGCCCGCCAGAAACAGCCTTATATCCGCAAACCTATGAGCAAGGCTGATGCCATTGCCTATTTTGAGGAAAAAGGTGATCCCTATAAACTCGACCTGCTCGAAGGACTGGCCGACGGAACCATTACGTTCTATACGCAGGGTGATTTTACCGATCTCTGCCGGGGGCCACACATTCCGAACACTGGGTTTATCAAAGCCGCAAAACTCATGAATGTAGCCGGAGCCTATTGGCGTGGCAACGAAAAAAATAAGCAGCTAACGCGCATTTACGCGGTTACCTATCCCAAGCAAAAGGAACTCGACGAATATCTCTATCTGCTCGAAGAAGCCAAAAAGCGCGATCACCGCAAATTAGGCAAGGAGTTAGAGTTGTTCGCGTTTTCGGAGAAAGTGGGTGCTGGGTTGCCATTGTGGCTTCCCAAAGGCACGGTGTTGCGCGAACGCCTGGAGAATTTCTTGCGAAAAGCACAGGCGCGGGCGGGCTATTTGCCCGTTATAACGCCCCATATTGGTAGCAAGCAACTCTACGTGACCTCGGGCCACTGGGATAAATATGGTGAAGATTCGTTCCAACCCATCAAAACGCCCGACCCGAATGAGGAGTTTTTGCTCAAACCCATGAACTGCCCGCATCACTGCGAGATTTACAAAACAAAACCGCGCTCGTATCGCGATTTACCGCTGCGGCTAGCCGAATTTGGGACCGTATACCGCTACGAGCAGTCGGGCGAGTTGCACGGGTTAACACGGGTGCGTGGCTTTACGCAGGATGATGCTCACATTTTCTGTCGCCCCGACCAAGTGAAAGATGAGTTCATGAAGGTGATCGACTTAGTGCTATACGTCTTTAGATCACTCGGTTTCTCGGATTATAGTGCCCAGATTTCCCTCCGTGATCCTGAAAATAAAACTAAGTATATCGGGTCTGACGACTTGTGGGAAAAGGCAGAGTCGGCTATTATCGAAGCGGCCGCCGAAAAAGGATTGCCAACCGTAACAGAGTTGGGCGAAGCGGCTTTTTATGGCCCAAAGCTTGATTTTATGGTGCGTGATGCCCTCGGTCGGAAGTGGCAGTTGGGAACGATTCAGGTAGATTACAACCTGCCAAATCGCTTTGAACTAGAATATATCGGTGCCGACAACCAAAAGCACCGGCCCGTTATGATTCACCGGGCACCATTTGGGTCGATGGAGCGTTTTATTGCTATTCTGATTGAAAATTCAGGCGGTAATTTTCCGCTCTGGCTTTCACCCGACCAGATTGCCATTCTACCGATTTCAGAAAAGTATGAAGACTATGCTAACGACTTGTTTTTTAATTTGCAGGAGCACGATATTCGCGGCTTTGTAGACTTGCGAGACGAGAAAATCGGGCGTAAAATCCGGGATGCTGAAGTAAATAAAGTGCCTTATATGCTCATTGTCGGCGAAAAAGAAGCTGCCGATGGTACTGTATCTGTCCGGCGGAAAGGCCAGGGCGATCTTGGCACTATAAGCGTAGAGGAGTTTGTAAAGACATTCCAGGCAGAGGTGAAAATGTAAGTTTGCCGTTGTGGTTTGTCGTTGGTTGATGCGATATAATGAACGCATCAGCCAACGACAAAATATAAACTACGACAGTAAACTTGCACAGAATGAGTATTTTCAATAGATTCCCGAACTTTTTGGGACACAGTACGTTTTCAAAACGAATTAAAATAGCACACTAAACACAATTTATGGCATTACCCCAGCGGAGACCACCTCGTCGTGTGGTTGAAGAACCCTACAAAGTTAATGAGCGCATCCTGGCTCGCGAAGTGCGGGTGGTCGGCGAAAATGTAGAGCAGGGAATCTACGAAACCAATAAGGCTCAGGCAATGGCCAAAGCACAGAACCTCGACCTGGTTGAGGTGTCGCCCAACGCCGTGCCGCCCGTCTGCCGTATTGTGGATTATTCCAAGTTCAAATACGAGCAGAAGAAAAAGCAAAAAGAAATCAAGGCTAACGCTACGAAAGTCGTTATTAAAGAAATACGTTTCGGCCCTAATACCGATGATCACGACTTTGAGTTTAAACTTAAACACGCTGTAAACTTCCTGAAAGAAGGGGCGAAGGTGAAAGCCTACGTGCAGTTTGTGGGCCGGGCTATTGTTTTTAAAGACCGGGGATTTCAATTGCTGGAGCGTTTTTCCAAAGGACTGGAAGAATTTGGTAAGATTGAGTCAGAACCCAAACTGGAAGGTAAACGGATGAGTATGTTTCTGTCGCCTAAAGTGGTCGTTCCTAAAAAATAACGTGGTTGGGTAGAGTGTATATCTCTACGCTGGATGGCAGGTTGACCGTTTGCCAAGTAATTTAACGACTAAAGCCCTGATTGGCCAGTCCGGAAGGATTGGCCAATCAGGGCTTTAGTCGTTGAGTAAGCCAAAACAGTGATAGATTTATGCATATTTACCCGGCTATATGTTAATCCTGTTCAAGTACGTCTGTGGGTAAAACCGACACGTTTACAAGCGTCTGTCTTCTGTTCAGGGTCTGACCGGGCAGGCAATGGCGATTTGTGGGGGATTTAGGCAATACAGCAGAAACTAAGTAGCTCGTCAGTAGCGGACTACCGAAGGGGTTGCTACTAGCTAGCCAAAACTCACTGATAGTTAGGCTGTATGACTAGCCACTATCGCTTTTTTTCGTATCTTTGCGGCCTGTTTACTTAATTTTCCATACAAAGCGGTTTACTATAATGCCAAAAGTAAAAACCAATTCAGCTGCCAAGAAGCGTTTCAAGCTGACCGGCACTGGAAAAATCAAGCGGAAGCACGCCTTCCACAGTCATATCCTGACTAAAAAATCAACCAAGCAGAAGCGTAATCTAGTACATGCTACGTTGGTTGATGGTCCAGACGTTCGTCGCATCAAAATGCTGCTAAACGTTTAAGACTGAAAAAGACGCAGTTGCGTCTGGTTTCACGTTTCACCCGATGCCCGGCCAAAAAAGTGAATGAAGAAGGAGAACTGGGTTACCAGAGCGATGAAGAATGAATAGTATCTATTTAGTCGTCTTCACTCTACACCAGTCACTCTACAGGTTTCTTCCGCCGGTCGTCAAAAAACAATTATTATACAATGCCACGTTCCGTCAATCACGTTGCCTCACGGGCGCGTAGAAAAAAAGTAATGAAGCTGGCCAAAGGGTATTTTGGTCGGCGTAAAAATGTTTGGACGGTTGCCAAAAACGCCGTTGAAAAAGGCTTAGGGTACTCGTACCGCGATCGCCGGGCCAAGAAGCGCGATTTCCGGGGTCTCTGGATTCAGCGTATCAATGCTGGTGCACGCATACATGGTATGTCGTACTCGGTCTTTATGGGTGCCCTTAACAAATCGGGCATTGAACTAAACCGTAAAGTTCTGGCTGATCTGGCCATGAACCATCCGGAAGCCTTTGCCGCTGTTGTGGCACAAGTGAAGTAAACAGACCTTTTTAGGAGCGAGTGGTAGAGAGTAGACAAAAATGAATTTGTCTACTCTCTACCACTCGCTCCTTTTTTATTACGTCTGTATAATTTTCGTTTTAATCCCCACCCGTTCGCCATCTACCTGACGACCTAGTAAATATACCTCTATTTCTGACTCGCCTACCTGGAATACCTGCCGAACTGCCAGGTCGTTTTCCAGAGCTTGTTTGAGGTGCTTAAATTGGGCAGTACGCGCTTTTTCGTCGTCGCTATACCAATCCTGCTCGGTAGTGACTGGTTCCCAGAAGTCGGCCTCCGGTATTTCCTCTACGTAAGTTGACGGGGGCAACAGTAGCCAATCTTTAAGTTGACTAACAGTTAGCGGTTCAGCCTGTTTGAAATAGCAGGTTACCGTTTCTACTGGCTCATCAGATTCGCTTGGGTAGAGTAAATCCGTAAGCAATGGGGTTACTTGTTCGCTAAAGGAAATATTTTTTAAAACCTCATCGCTACTTTTTGAGTTTTCGTTCGTCATAGGGGAAGCATAGATTCACGCTAAATTAACCGATTCAGGTTGAAGTATGTAGTTGAATCTATCTAATTTTAAGGACAGGTAACCAACGAGCCTATTCCCGATACATAGTTTAAACAAAAGAAATCATGTTTGAAACCTTAATGAATCTAGTTCAGCAAAATGCTGGTCAGGCTGTTATCAACAACCCGGCTATTCCAAACAGCCAGAATGACAACGTCATGCAGACGGTAACCGGTAGTATTATGAACAGTCTGGGCCAGCAGGCACAGGGCGGTGGCCTGGGTAGTTTGTTGGGTATGGTAACTGGACAGGGGGGGGGCAGTGTAGCCGATCACCCTGTAACGCAGAATGTTCAGCAGAATGTTCAGCAGGATCTTATGAGCAAACTAGGTATTTCACCACAAGTTGCCATGTCAGTTGCCGGGGTTTTAGTGCCGATTGTATTAAATAAACTGATGCATAAAACCAACGATCCAAATGATTCAAGCATTAACGCTGGCAGCCTGATGAGTATGTTGGGCGGTGGCAGTGGTGGCGGCTTAGGCGGTATGCTGGGTGGCTTATTCGGTGGTAAATAACCCCCGATAACGATAAGTTTCAGGAACGTAATGTATAGCGTGATTGGTCTTAGTCATGGCTAATTAAAACAACCTATAAAATCCCCGAGTGATAGCCCGCCTGATGGGGTTGTCACTCGGGGACTTTTTATGGAGATTATCAGGTACGATTCTGCCATGTCTGAGAATTATGGCTGATCTAAATGCGACATCCTGACCCATTTGTGTACATTTTCTGCCAATCTGACAGCAAATCAAGCAAGTTGAACGGGCTGGCATCTGTATTGATAGATAGGTTATGTCTGTCAATTTACAACCACAGCATCTAAAGAAACTAAATCCAGTTATGGGAAAAATTATTGGTATTGACTTAGGCACCACGAACTCGTGCGTGGCCGTGATGGAAGGCAACGAGCCGGTCGTAATCCCCAACTCCGAAGGAGCACGGACAACCCCCTCGGTAGTCGCGTTTATGGACAACGGCAACGGCGAACGTAAAGTCGGTGCTCCTGCCAAACGTCAGGCCATCACCAACCCAACAAATACGATCTCCTCGATTAAGCGCTTCATGGGGAAACGCTATAGCGAGGTAACGAATGAAATTAAGAATGTTGCTTATGACGTAGAAAACGGCCCGAACAGTACGCCCCGCGTTCGTATCGGTGACCGTCAATATACGCCCCAGGAACTTTCAGCTCTGATTCTTCAAAAGATGAAGCAGACCGCTGAAGATTACCTTGGTCAGACAGTAACGGAAGCCGTTATTACGGTGCCTGCTTACTTTAACGACGCCGAGCGTCAGGCAACCAAAGAAGCGGGTGCTATTGCCGGTCTGGACGTAAAACGTATTATCAACGAGCCAACCGCAGCCGCCCTGGCCTACGGTTTGGACAAGACTAATAAAGACCAGAAAATCGCTGTATTCGACCTTGGTGGCGGTACATTCGATATTTCGATCTTGGAACTCGGCGATGGCGTGTTCGAAGTGAAATCGACCGATGGTGATACGCACCTCGGTGGTGATGACTTCGACCAGGTGATTATCGACTGGCTCGCCGACGAGTTCAAGAAAGATGAAGCTATTGACTTGCGTCTGGACCCTATGGCCCTGCAACGCCTGAAAGAAGCGGCTGAAAAAGCAAAAGTTGAACTGTCTAGTTCGAACTCGACAGAAATCAACCTGCCGTATATCATGCCGGTAAATGGCATTCCAAAGCACTTAGTGCGGACGTTAAGCCGGGCGAAATTCGAGCAATTAGCCGATTCGCTGATTCAGCGGAGTATGGAACCTTGCCGCCGTGCCTTGAAAAATTCAGGTTTGTCGGCTAGCCAGATTGACGAAGTCATTCTGGTCGGTGGTTCAACCCGGATTCCAAAAGTGCAGGATGAAGTTGAAAAATTGTTTGGCCGTAAGCCTTCAAAAGCCGTTAACCCCGATGAAGCTGTAGCCATTGGTGCTGCTATTCAAGGTGGTGTACTAACGGGTGAAGTGAAAGACGTTCTGTTGCTCGACGTTATCCCGCTTTCGCTGGGTATCGAAACAATGGGTGGCGTATTTACCAAAATGGTGGATGCCAATACGACGATTCCAAGCAAGAAAGTTGAAACCTATTCGACGGCATCGGACAACCAGCCGAGTGTAGAAATCAACATCTTACAGGGTGAGCGGCCAATGGCGACTCAGAACCGTCAGTTAGGCCGGTTTATCCTGTCAGACATTCCACCAGCACCACGCGGTGTACCACAGATTGAAGTAACCTTCGATGTGGATGCCAACGGTATTCTGCACGTAACGGCCAAGGACAAAGGCACTGGTAAAGAGCAAAAAATCCGGATTGAAGCATCGAGCGGTTTGACCGAGGCTGAAATTACCCGGATGCGCGAAGAAGCCAAAGCCAACGAAGCCGCTGATAAAACCGAGCGCGAAACCATTGAGAAAGTCAACGCGGCTGACTCGATGATTTTCCAGACCGAGAAACAACTCAAAGAATACGGCGATAAACTATCGGAAGTCAACAAGTCGGCTATTGAAACAGCTCTTGCTACCCTCCGCACGGCGCACGGTTCACGCGACTTGGCCTCAATCGACACGGCGTTAGAAGGGCTGAACGCAGCCTGGGCCACAGCTTCGACCGAAATGTACAACGCTACAAACACGGATGGAGCTAACCCAACCGAAGGTGCCGGTTTCGCCGGAAACGGTGATGGTTCGGCCAACGGTAACGGCCAGGGCCAGCCCGCAGGCGACAACGTTTCGGATGTGCCCTACGAAGAAGTGAAATAGTTTTTAGTGAAAATAGATAGCCCCGCTGAGGAAACTTAGCGGGGCTTTTTTTGCTTTTTAGAGGTAAATCTGTAATTGAAGTTATTGTAGTCTTCTCTATTTGTGAACATGAAAAAGGTAATTTTCCGAATTTGGCTGGCTGGTAGTATACTTCTCTTTTTCGTTGGCCACAGTAAGGCATCAATCGCATTCACGTTGGGCGAATCGCCATCAGCTGCTCAAAGAATTATTCATAATACGGTCGATGGCTGGAGGAAACTGTTTAATGGCAGGGACCTTACCGGCTGGAAGCACGTAGGCAAGGGCAGCATGTCAATTGAAAAGGGTATGATTCGAGGCCACGGCGGACTGGGCCTCTTATATTGGACAAAAGAGAAATTCAGCAATTGTACTCTCCGTGTGGTTTACCGGATGCAAAAAGAAAATAGTAATTCGGGTGTATTTATTCGAGTACCCATTGAGCCGCGCGAAGAATGGATGCCGGTTTATTATGGCTATGAAGTGCAAATTGATAATCACCCCGAAACCTCTAAAGAGGATGACTACCATGTTACAGGAACGTTGTATTCATTGACCAAACCGATGGCCAAGCCCGGGAAACCCGGTCCTCAATGGAATACTATAGACATAACCCTGGACGGATTACGGACCATCGTTTATGTGAATGGCGTAAAAGTGACCGATTATAAGGAAGGCGACCCGGTACCTGCGCGTAAATTCTATTACGAACCCTACCATGGTCTGAGACCTACATCCGGTTATGTTGGCTTACAGAATCATGGCGACAACGATGTTGTTTACTTTAAGGAAGTTTCGGTAAGACCACTTACCAAAAAATAAACATGTAGGCGAGTCAATAAACGAAAAACCTGCTGAGGCCACCAATTTATGGAAGCATTCAGCAGGTTTTATGTATAAATGAGTTGTTCTTATAGTACATTATTTGTTGTCAAGTGCTGACTAATAGCTTCTGTAACCGCTATTGTTGGGTTAGTTGATAAACCAGCAACTTCGCCAATGACAATGATAGCTGGATTGTCAATACCAGACTCGTTGACTTTCTCAACAATGTCCTGTACACGCCCAACAACAATCTGTTGGTCGGCTAAGGTGCCGTTCTGGATAATGGCTACGGGTGTCTCAGCCTTACCGCAATCCGCGAAAATAGCCATGATATCAGCTAGTTTGTGCATACCCATCAACACTACAACGGTTGCTGTCGATTGGGCCGCCAGATGCAGGTCATTTGAGAGTTGACCGGATTTAGTTGTGCCCGTCACGACCCAGAAACTTTCTGAAATGCCCCGCGTGGTAAGCGGAATGCCAGCCGCAGCCGGTACGGCATAACTACTTGACAGACCCGGTACTACCTGGGTTTCAATTCCGTGCTGACGGGCAAACTCAATCTCTTCAAAGCCCCGACCAAACACAAATGAATCTCCGCCCTTGAGTCGCACAACGTGACCATATTGTTGAGCATAATGCACGATGAGCGGGTTAATGTCCTCCTGCATACACGAATAAGCCCCCCGCCGTTTACCCACATACACCTTGAGAGCATCGGGGCGGCAATAGTCGAGTAAAGCAGGATGAACGAGTGCGTCGTACATGACCACATCGGCCTGTTGCAACGCCTTAATTCCCTTTACCGTTATTAAGTCCGGATCGCCCGGCCCGGCACCTACGAGAGTGAGTTTCATGTTGAGGTATAACCGGGTCGCCGGTGCGATGATAAAGTATACATGATGAATTGACTGGCGGGCGGTACGGCTAATCTTAATTCATCCTGTATACTTCAAATTAACGATCAGCTATCCTGCGCCTGATTCAGTTCCTGCAATTCTGGTGCGCCTTCCCGTTCAATTTGCGCTTCGCGATAGGTTTGAACCGCCTGCATAAAGGCTTCAGCCCGTGCGAGAAACTGACGGGCAAAACCTTCTGACGGCTCCTGCTTATTAATGCTGAATACCAGCGTTTTGAAGTCGCCCTCTGACTCGTGGAAATCAAGTTCTCCGGCAAACGTTTTGTCGAAATCATTGACGATGCCGTGCTGCGTATTCGTAGGTATGTCGCGGCTCATCAAAGCAGCTCGTGCGCCGGTAATGAATACGTTGTAAGCATGATAGAGCGCATCGGCCCATCGACTTTCTGCATACGCTTCCCGTGCCCAACCGAGTTTTTCACTCGCTTCGGCCAAGGTTGTCGCCACAAGGTCAATCAGCACACTGGCGCACTCACCTATACCAACTTCAGTCACATACTGGTCGGTATGGTCCCAGTCGATATAATCAGAATCCACCAGCGTTTTCAGGTCGGCGAGGGGTTTCAATAACTGATAAAAATAATTCTTTCCCTGCCGGGCGTAGTAATCACTGAAATATTCTCCGTCAAACGCATTGGCTTCAACATCGCGCAGTAAAAACCGCAACGAATCCGGGCCGCGTTTCGCCGGAAGCTTAATGACTTTATCGGCAATTAGTCCTTCGCCTTTTCCGTTAAAACCGCCACCCAGTAACACTTGCAAAGCCGGTAACACATACGCCCCATTCTTGAGCGAGGAGCCATGATAGCCAATGTTCGCGACAGAGTGCTGGCCGCAACCATTCATGCAGCCTGAAATTTTAATTTTGATGTCGTCGTTGAAAACCAGCTCAGGAAACTCGTCGTGCATCATACTCTCAAGTGCCCGGGTAATTCCGTAACTGCTCGAAATAGCGAGGTTACAGGTATCCGTACCGGGGCAGGTAGTGATGTCGGCGGTGGTATCGAAACCAGGTTCAGCCAGGCCCAATGCATCAAGTGCTTCGAATACGGCAGGCAGGTTTTCCGGCTGGATAAATCGTATCAGATACCCCTGATTGACCGTTACCCGAATATCGTCGGCTGCGTATTGCTTCACAAGTTGCGCTAGTGCTCGTGCTGTGTCGGCATTCATATCGCCGAGCAACACACGCAATTGTACGGCATACCAACCCGTTTGCTTCTGCTCGAAAACGTTGGTTTTAAACCAGGTTTGTAATTTCGTGTTTGTTGTCTCCAGTTTATAGTTGCTGGTTTCTGGACGATTTTCAGGAATACTAATCCCTAAATCAGGCACGGAGAAAGACTTATTTTTTAACGCCAGCGTTTCTTCTTCCACCCGGCGAAGTAATTCGGCTAGCCCAATGTCATTGAGTAGGTATTTCATGCGGGCTTTGTGGCGTTTCTGGCGTTCGCCATAGCGGTCAAACACGCGAATAACTCCTTCAATGAAGGGAATTACCCGATCTTCTTCCAGAAACTCAAAAGCTGTTTGCGCCGAGAATGGTTGCGCACCCAAACCCCCACCCAGCATTACCTTAAAGCCCCGCTTACCATCTTGCAAACGAGCCACTAAACCTACGTCATGCATGTATCCATACGCCGAATCCTTCTCGCTGGATGAAAGCGAAATCTTGAATTTTCGGCCCATATCCTGGCAAATTGGGTTACGCAGAAAGTAATCGAAAATATGGTAGGCGTGGGAAGTAATATCGAATGGTTCCTCAGGATCGACGCCCGCCCGGGCAGACCCCGTCACGTTTCGGACGGTATTGCCGCAGGCTTCCTTGAGAGTGATACCCGCGTCTTCGAGTTCAGCCCAGAGTTGGGGCGAATCGCCCAGTTTTACAAAGTGCAATTGAATATCCTGCCGGGTAGTGGCGTGGAGGTTACCCGTTGCATATTTGTCCGATAGGTCGGCAATTCGCACAAGTTGATCAGCCGTAATGCGACCATGTGGCAACTTAATACGAATCATCTGTACGCCGGGTTGCCGCTGGCCATACACGCCCCGCGTAAGCCGAAATTTACGGAATGCCTCGTCGGCAATATCGCCCGAGCGAAAGGAACTGATTTTCTGTTCGAGGTCCAGTATATCGCGCCGGGCAGCTTGGCTAACGTTGTCGGTCACTTGGATAGACATAAGTATGGTATATTGTCTATAGATTTAATCAACTAATCTATTAAAACGAAACGCCGGGAGTTACCGACGCTCTATTTCGTATGCAAGTATAAGTGATTTTACGGCTGATTTAGTTCGTTCATTGCCCAACTTCTGGTTATGGACGATAAACGAAAGTTATGGAAATCGAATTATATAATGAATGATCACTAGGGAGATTTAAACAGCTCGGATAGGGGAATGACCCTATACTTCAGGAAAGTTGTACTGGCGCTGTAGATTCCTGATTACGAGGCTGATAAATAGATAGTTGCCCGGACTTAAAACGAATCCGGTCAACTAGTTTGAATCGATACCTCTAGGTTAAACTGCCGCCTAAAGAGATCATCGTCAGGTTAGTTAAGTGGTTTCTCGGATGAGAAAAGGTAAGATCAATAAAAGGAATCGAGGCTTGAACAGCATCTGCCATTGGCGACATACTGTTCAAGCCCTGATGATGGCCTATAGCACGTTTATCAAAATAATAGCGACATGAACAAGGACACTAATCGCGAACGACGAGAAGATGTACTTTACCGGCAGGGCCGACAGTATGGGTATCAGCACTGACAAAAAACAAATCATGCTGGCCATAAATTGCCAGTCTCCTCCGCCAAAAAAAGCCATCGTCAGCAATAGTACCGGCGAGAGAATACAGCCTTGAATAGCTATCGCCGTAGCTGCCCAGCCAATGCGGTTGAACTCCGCGTTGGCAACATAGTTTTTATACAGAAACAGCCAGTTGTCTAGAACAGAGCTGGTGTACGCGGGAGTTGAATGGATGAGCGTTGTCATGATTTTGTGCGTCTGAAGTACACAACAAAATAACGGCCTTCGGTCAGGCAGATACATGACGTTGGTCACGCTAAAAGCTGATTCTCATTAGTGACTTAAGCGGGTAAACGGTACAAGGCAACTCACTTTCGCCTGATCAATGAGCAACAGAAGAGGACGAAGATCGTCGCTTACTTCGCTCAAATTATCGTAAAGTTACGCCCTATTATAAAAACAGGCACAGATATTGCTATTATTTAACTAGTTGACTATCAACGTATTGTTTCCTGATATTTACTATAGTTCACAACTATGTTATGATTCGTTATTTAATTCCAGACGCTGTTTACTATTCGCTGAATGATGTTACCAATTGGTTACTTCATGAAGGTGTTCTGACTAAAGACCAAAGTTCTTCTTTCAATTTTCGATGCCGGGCTTACGTAGCCAAAAAATTAGCTATTGCTTATCAAGAACAATACGTTGATGAGTACGTGGAGCCGATAATTCTGCCCCTCAACGATTATTTTATTCATTGGATTGTATGGGCCAACTTGCTTATGCTTCTGCCGACTGAAGCCGGAAAGCATCCTAAAGTTGATTTTATTAATCTTCTGCTGGATGATGTAGAGATGATTTCTGTACAGACCGAAAGGCAGAATGGTATTGAACTGGTGTGTTTGAATGACAAACTGAAACTGGATATGTGCAAGTGATTGAAGCCTCCGCACGCACCGTACCATGATGAGGTATGACGAGTACAGTCTGGGGTTGATTCTACCCAACGTTGTCTTTGTAAGAACTGTATCAATTAGGCCACGTTTTGTCGGTATGCCTTTTTTGCCTCATACCGGCAGGCAAGGGCTCCAGTTCCAGAAACTGCTCGTTGAGCTAGTGCTTATTTGGTTTCAATGAATTGAAAGTGCTGAGCGAGTCCCTGCTGACAAACAATTCTTTTTTGCTGGATGGTTTGAAGAGCCCGTTGTCGATTTACATCCTCCTGAGTACGTGACGACTTGGGATGGTTAAGGTGGTATTGGATGGCCCCGAAACGAATGAAGCGTAACGTGCAACCCAAGTTGATCAGTCGCAGGGCCAGTTCGGTGTCTTCCCAACCCCAGCCGCTAAATTGTTCGTCATACCCGTTGACACGGATCAAGTCCTGCCGCCAAAACCCCATATTACTACCCAGCACATACTCATAGTGCGTTTCCCAGTGATAAAAATGAACCATGAGTGTCTGTAATGGTACATTCCGTAGCCGACGCCAACTCCACTCGGCTTGCCGCATAACAGCCTGAACCGATAGGGTCGAGTCATTCAATAACTGCCGCGTACTGTCGGGCGGTATATTGTATTGATTCCCCGAAAAGAAAAAGCCTGTCTTGGCGTGGTGTAGATGGTCTGCCACGTAATGCCGGTGAAGAATCACATCGCCATCAAGTTGAATAATGTACTCTCCTTTCGCTGTTGCCAAGCCCATATTTCGAATGCGGGCCAGTCGGAAACCTTCATCAGACTGCCATACGTGCCTCAATGGAACTGGACTGCTCACCTGAAAACGTGCGATGAGTTGCTGCGTTGCTGCGCCAGACCCATCGTCACAAATAATGATTTCGGTTGGTAAATGGCTTTGCTGAAACAAACTGATCAAACAACGCTCCAGAGCATCTGGACGGTTGTAGGTCGTCACTAACACGCTGCATGTGGGAATGATCATAATACTGGTTTTTTTTAATCAACGGACAGAAAAGTACAGGTAGTTTACGTTAACGAACCAGCATGACCCGGCCACTTCGAATAAAATGCTGCTCCTCATTCAATGGATCCAGAATGCTGTAGTCAGCCGTCCAGGCATAAAGACCTTCGGCGCAGGGTTGGTTTTGGAAGGTACCATCCCACGTTATTTCAACCTGACGACTCGAAAAGATTATACTGCCCCACCGGTCATATATCCGAAAGGAGTAGGTCGTGAACGCGCCCGCGTGCAGCACTACCAAATGGTCATTACGGGTGTCATCGTTGGGCGAAAAAGCATCGGGAACGTAGATTTCACTCAGGTGACAATTTTGAGATTCGACACGAATAGAGTCGCGGTATAGACAGCCGCTCAAGTTGGTTTCCAGCCAGTATAAACCGGGAGCCGTGACCGTTACCTGTTGATTTGTGCTTTGGTCAGACCAAACAAATGTAGTGCCGGCTGGCAGGGAGCCTGATGCCTGTAATACCTGAGCTGTTCCTAAACAAAGAGCCACATCATCACCCAGTGTAAATGGACTATCGGGCCTTCCGTTAACAATCAACACGTTAGATTCTGCCGAACATTGTGCCCGCCCTACGGCAGCCGCATTGATGGACTGGGTATTTCGAAGCCGATAATAGGTGCGACCTGCCCGAACCGGATTAATCGTATACGTTGTCTGTCCTGAGGTAGGGGCCGGTGTCCAGTTTACATTATCCTGACTTTGTTGCCATAAATAAACAGGATTAATATATCCGGCAGCCGCCCCAACCGTCAGCGTCAGGTGGGTGTCGGCGCAAGCCGTCATTTCTGATCCTGTGGAGTTGGCAAACTGAATGGCAAGTGCCGGATGGACAGGACGAAAACCGATGTCGTCGATCGCTAAATCATTGCCGCAACCGCCAAGCCCTTTGTTAATGAGTTTAACCACAATGTCATTGCTGCTTGTCGGTATCGAGAACTGCATAACCAGTTGAACCCAGACAGGCGTTGTGGTACGGGGTACGGCAGGCTGAACTACTTCGTTGATAAGCGTACCATCGGGCTGTTCAATTCGCATGGCAATAATTGGATTGCGCAGACTGTAGTCATCGCAGGCACCGGGCTGCATAATCCTGTTTAAGTTAAGTACCCACAGCGAAAATTCGTACGTGACGCCGGGACACAGGCCAGCTGCTTTCTGATTATAAAATTCGCTGGGTTGATACGACGCATTAACCACAAACATGTTGCCCCGTACATCGTTCGGGGTATGATCCTGCCGAACGCTATGCCAGGCCTGACCATGACAGTCTCCAGATACGGTATCCATCACCGTGTATTGGCCATCGTCCGGGCAGCCGCCCGCCCGATACGTGAAATTGGTCAGGCTTTGCGACAGCGGGCCGCGTGGTCCACTACCGAACGTTTCGCAAATGATAGCCCCCTGACTGCATTGTGCCTGGCATACGACGCTTGTCTTTACTACCAGCAATAGCAGAATAACGAACGCCAAAGTACTACTCATTCAAGGACGTTTTTGTGTCGTGGGGAGCCTGCGCCACAAAGAGGCCACCCATCCGCCGTAGCTCGATGCCCATTTTCAGCCACAAAGCTCTTGAATAACTCCCCTTGCCCTCTATCCGAAGCGTTCGGGTACCGGTCCAGACGCGGGCTTTCCTGGATTTTACCTGCTTGACCTTACCGTACTGCATCATGTCGAAACACATCCGCCCGTCTTCGCCCCGAACTTTGCGCATGACATAACCAATTTTCAGGCCGTATTCCCGTACATAACCAAGACTTATGCCATACGCATTCAGATGCGGGCGTTTCAGGTGGCGAGCATCGGCAAGATAGCCTTTCAGTGTTTCGTGTATGGTTAATATCCATCGGGGAAAGCCCGGCGAGGGAATGAATGAGTAGCGGCCACAGACGCAGATTACACCCGGTTGAGTCAACACGGCCATCATCTCGTTGAGCCAATCCTGGGGATAAATACCATCGGCATCGGCTGTCAGTAAGTACTTGCCCCGCGCCTGTTCTAACCCTGTTTGCCGGGCGGGGCCCCATCCCGGAATCGGCTGAAAGGCTGTGCGCACGTGAAGGTGATCCAGCGTTTTCTGCATCTGATCGGTCGAGTTGTTGTTGACGACTAAAATCTCCACTGGAATTGTTGTTTTTAGTTTAGCCAGCGACGCAATACTCCGAAGGATGTTTACTTCTTCGTTCCAGGCCGGAATAACAATGCTGGCCAGTGGTTCGAGATGCTGAAGACTGTCCAGATCTCGGTTAATAGCGTCAAAAACTGACTGCGGAACCTCATCGAACGACGTATACGGAAAGTTAAATTGGCTAATCCAGTCGGGGGCTTTAAATATGTTCATAGCGTAATTCGGTTAGGATCGAACTTAAATAATGGCCATTTCGGTAACTGTCTTGCTGGCTCGATCCGGTGAAACAGATTGGAAAATTAATTCAACGTGTCGGTAGGTAAAGACAGACAATACATGGATACAAGCCAGGCAGGCAAAGACGAAAAATAACTCGCCCGCCCCTGAATGAGGTAGCTTGATAAGCTTAAATAAAAGCAGGTCCATTACGGCCAGCACGACAAAATGATTTAGGTAGTAGGAGTAGGAGAGTTTGCCCAGAAAAGCCAACCGATCGTTTACCAGCAGCTTAGAGACAACGCCCATTTCACGGGAAAAAACACTGATAACCAGGGCGAAGAGCAGTGGCATTAACCAACTTTCGGCATGTGTAAACGAGCTAACTGCCACGACAGTCAGGCCAAGCAGGCCTATTTCAGCCCCTGAATACTGCCAGTAACTAAAGCCGGACGGCAACCGGCGGCTCAACCGGTAGGTCAGCATACCAATCAGGAAACTGTACACACAACGGACGAACCCATAATCGTAATTGTAAATAATACTGCCGTTGTGACGCACGATAAACCAGGCCAGCAGGCTAAAGCTGATACTGCACAGGAGCAGTAAATTTTTGCGGAACACAACTAAGCACAAAGCCCAGGCGAGGTACGTGTAGAACTCAACGCTGATGCTCCAACTGGGTCCATTCCACGTAACATCATTAAACAGATTCAGCGATTGCGTCAGTGTCAGGTTGGCAATAAATGACGTCAGGCTCCTGTCTTCAGCAAACACCGGATTGGATAACGGTACGACGAACCGATTAACACCGTATCGAAACAGTTCAAAAAGCAAGACCAACAGTAACGTAAACAAATGAAGTGGGTACAGTCGCTTGAACCGCTTGATCATGAACGCTTTGATGCTAACCAGGTTCGTGAGTCTATCGTAGTTGCTGTGGGTCATGACAAATCCGGACAGCACAAAAAAGAAGTCGACAAAAATGTCGCTCTTCGCAATAAAAGTGCTGCCAGACAGCAGGTTGAGGTGCTGTAAGTGAAACAGGATTACCATGATGGCCGCCATACCCCGAAATGAATCAACCGCTCTAAATCTCATTGCGTAAGGTCAGTTATCAGGCCAGGGATTTGTACACGTTCAGCGTCTCGTCAATAGATTTCTGGAGGGAAAAATCCTTCAGCCGCTTCGTTCCCTTCTCAACTAACCGGGCTTTAAGGGTTGTATTCTCCAGCGTATCAGTCAGCATATCGACCAGATCGTCGAGGTTAGTCGGTCTGAAATACACCGCAGCATCAGCGCCTACTTCGCGAAAGCACTCTGTATCGCTGAGCAGAATAGGGCATTTGGCTTTAAAGGCTTCCAGAATAGGCAATCCAAATCCCTCATACAGAGATGGATACACAAATAACTGCGCATGTTGATAGAGGTAATTGAGCTGTCCGTCTGTGGCGCCAATGTGCCGTACCCGGTCCGTTAACTTTAACCGCTGAATAAATTCCAGATCCGCCACTTCCAGCTTTCCCCCACCGGCGAGTACGACGTTCAGGTCCGGAAAGCGGGAAACAAGTTTACTAACCGCATTCAGAAAAAGATAAAAGTTTTTGTACCCGCTCCGATCACCCACAAACAAGGCATACTGCTCAGGCAGATCGGTCACTGGCTGAGTTTCCAAGGGACTTTCGCTATCAATCCCATGATAGATGATCGATACTTTCGCCGGGTCAATGTCAAAAAAACTGAGTAAATCTTTTCGGGTTGTCTTGGAGATCGTGATGATGGAATCGGCCCGTAAGATGTTCTCGCGTTTTTGGCGGGTGAGCGGGTCCAGTGCCCAGAAGTACTCTGGAAGGCGCTCATAGGTCATATCATGAATCGTAATGACCAGTGGCTTCTTCAACTGCCGCATATAATACGGATCGTAGTAAGTTGGATGAAACACATCGAAATCACTTTTTTCCAGCAGTCGTCTGCAGTAAAGCTCATTCAGCCGGTAGTCGTATCGCTCATTTCGATTCAGCACCATGTCGCTTAAATTGCCTTTAAGGAGCAGTGGCTCGTTCTGGATATAGTGATTTTTGGCATGTAAGACGCCCAGCTGATAGGTAATGTTATCGGTGCGCTTGATACCCTGAATAATATTGGCAAAGTAACGGCTAATGCCCCCGTACTTCTGTGTGCTGAATTTTTGGTGATCAATAAATACTTTAGTCATGATACACAACAGTCGAATAGGTAGGTCATTGTGATATAAGTTAGAGGGCCAGCCAGGTCGATGGTAGCAGATCTTTTGTATTCCAGGTTGGTTGTTGTTTGTACCACTGCCGGGGCGTAATGACCAGCTTATCCGGGTTTGGGTTGAGCCAGGCACCCCACCAGCTGAATGAGCTGTTAGCGATGATATGGTGTTGACATTGACTCATCAGAACCAGATCAGCGATATCGGCATTGGAGCCGGAGTTTTGCACAAAAACAGTATTGTCGGGTAGGGACAGGTTCTGATGAACCCACTCATGATCGTCGCTGAACACGTACAGCTGGATGTTCTTATGCAGCTCATTCAGCTGGCTCAGCGCTTGTTCGTAGTAGGCGAGACCTATGAAGCCGAACGTCTTACTAAATTCCGGGTGATTGACGTAATCGCCCCGCCGGACATGGATAGACACCGGTGTCGGTGTGTTATTTATCTGTTGCTTGTAGTGCGCAAATTCGGGGCTGGGTATATTGGACAGCGTGAGGTCGCGCCTGATCGTATCGGCATTGTCCCGAAAATACGCTTCCGACTGCCAGAAACCATCCAGCGTAATGCAGCAGGCGCTGGCCTCGACAACGGTATCGTCGAAGTGGAACTGTTTTTCTTTCAGAAAGAGCAAAAGAGGGGGCAGACTCCGGTTTGGAAGGAGTTTTGTTGCTTTGGAAAGGTACTCGAGGGGCGATTTTTGGAGCACCCGGTACGGAACCGAAAAATGGTCTAATTTGAAGGGGCGCACCGTATCCGTTGAGTACTCATACAGGTAATAGCTCAAGTCCAGGTACAAAGACGTCTTATTTTTCAGCGCGAGGTCTCGGCCAGCTGCGTACTGAAAAAGCTGATTTCCTAATCCACTGGTAATTCTGCTGATAATCATAGTATAATGGCACTGTCAAGCAGGCTTCTATTGAATCGCATTAATGCATTGGGTGTAGCCGGTTTACTGACCAGTCTACACCTAAGGCGTAAAGGGGTTGGCTGTGCTGCCACTCAATTCTTAGCTGGTTTGCATACATGTTCCTTCCTATTTAGAGATACCCCAACCCGCTGAAAGGACTCTGTTTACTTGCAGATTCAGACCCCTTCAGGGGTTGGGTGCACTTCCGGAGCGAATGGTGAGAAATAATTCCGGATATCCTCTAATGTATTTTTCTTCAATACGTTTTAGGTATATTATAAGTTAATGATATTGTAAATACGTAAGCTTAAAAATACTATATATGTTTCTAATGTCAACTATGGTAAATAAAAAATAATGAAAATTAGTAGTTTATACTCAGATGGGTTAAGACATCTGCCCGGTTGCGGGCGTGTAGGATCGTGGCCCCCGATAGGTTCGGAAATAAGTTTTCGTACTCGTTAAAATGATGTTCTATTCCCCAGTTTGGGTCGGACAGAATGATATTTTTGCCACCAAAGCAACTTGCCAATGCCGCCGTGCCACCATGCATCGAAATGAAGTGGCTACAGTTGGCATACACCATTAGTTGCAGGTGATTATAATTGTTGACTACCGACGGGTAGTAGCGGGTGTACAGGTCATCCATCAGGAGCACGCTGGGATGGGTTTCCCGAAGCCAGGCATGTTCGTTCAACTGCATCGTTTCGCTATTATCCTGAACAATCTGACTGGGTAATGGCCGATTATAAACGATCTGGTAGGTGGAGCCGTAATCCCGGATAATGCGGTCAAGCGTTGGAATGTCTAGAAAATTGATTGGGGGTTGATCCCACTCGATATTATATTTATTGGCGATGACCAAAAGCGGCTTGTCGAAGACGAATATATCGTTCCGAAAATGCTCTGTGTAAGGTACCGGTGCCCAATTACGGAAGCTGTAGGAATTGCTGTGGGTCATGTTTGGCACGTTGTAATGTGCGTACGATTCCGTCCAGACACGCTTCTTGAACCGTTCTTCGTGGTTTGAACTGAAAAAGTAAAACTCTTTCGTATCCTGGGCCGCAATCGTTTTGCCCAGTGTGCCATTCAGGTGATGCCAGTACGCAAACGGCAATACATACCGTAATTCCTGGTCAAACTCCCCGTGGTAACTAATAACTTTATACTTCTTCTTGAGTACGTAATCGCGAATCACATAACGTCCCTGCACTAACTTGCAATAGTAATTGTCACGCACAAAATACCATAAATCCCGGCGGAGTTTTGGGTATTTCAGGCGGGCTACCACGTACAGGGACTTTAGAATTAGCTGTTGCATAGTTGGCATAAACAAAGGCGGAATGTCAGGCGGCTTTACTAAGAGTTTTTAATTCGGCAAGGGAATATTTATAGCGGAATGTCAGGCCGACATAAATCAGTCCACCCAGAATTACCTCGGCAATTGTGTTGACCGCATTGATCGAATCGGCATACGATTTATAGAGCGAAATGGCACCGACCATAATCAGACAAAACACGATTGGCTTGATGATACTCTGGGAAAACTCACTCAGAAAAGAGCCAATCAGCATCTGAACAATTCGGAAATTAATGAGCAGATTAGCTACTGTAGCTAGTAGAAAAGCCGAAGCAATGCCAAGTACTCCCCACTGTTGGGCGAAAAAGTAAACAAGTGGAATCTTGATGAACAGGGTAATTACGTTCAGGAAAAATAGCAGTTTCGGTTTTCCTTTAGAAAAAGCCAGCGTGAAAAGGGGATTGCTCAGGAAAGTAAAAATACTGACAAAAACGAAAATCCTGATCAGCAGAATAGTCGGCTCCCAGCCCGGACCGTAGAAAAGTGGAACCACACTATCGGCCGTAATGAACAAGCCCGCCAGAAGCGGTAGATTAACGTAGCTAAGCAGATCAAGAATGGTCAGGTACGACTTTTTTAACTCATTGGTGTCGCCCTTAAACCGCGCCAGAATAGGATATGCCACCTGAAGTACAATTGGACTGAGCCTTGAAATCGGAAAGACCGCCAACTGCGATGCCAGTGTGTAATAGCCTAATTGTTTTACGCCCAGCATTCCGCCAACCAGAATATTATCAGAATTGGCCTGGATAAAGCCCACAATACCGTCGCCCACATTGTAGAGACCAAATCGCAGGTGATCTTTGATCAGATGCAGATCGAACTTTAGCACCGGCGAAAACAACTTGGCTCCGTAAACCAGCTGAAGAATTGATTTGGCACCCTGCTGCGCCAGTTGACCGTAAATCAGCGACAATTCGGCATAGCCATTGTAAGCCAGCAGAATAGTTACACTGCTGCCAACAATTGTCCCCGTGATATCGATGCTGGCAACGGCCTTGAACTGGAGTTCTTTCTGGAGCAGAAACAGGTAAATTTGCCCGACGTACACGATTATAAAATACAGGGACGATAGTTTGATGACCTGCTCCAGCCGGGGTTCTTTATAGTAGCCCACCACCAGCGGCCAACTGAAGAAAACGACGACACCGATGACTAAACCCAACGCCATATTGAGCAGGTAAATAGTCGATAGTACCTGTCGATCTTCTTCCTGTTTGTAAATAATAGAGTTTGAAAAGCCCAGATTCGCAAAAATGCTGAAGAAGGCAATCAGAAGCGTGCTGACGCTGACGATCCCAAAAACCGACGGCTCCAGCAACCGGGCCAGAACGGCGACCTGGCCAAACTGAAACAGGGTTGAAATCGCCGTGGACATGCTCATCCACTTACCACCGCTTATCGCTTGCTGTTTATGACTCATTTAGGTTGTGGATCAAGGACTTTTTCGCTTGGCGATGTGTTGGGCACCACCATGTTCGGTTCTGCATACCGTTTCGTGCGCACCATGCCCTGTTCGATATCGCCCAAAGTCGGTGCATCCTTGTCTTCGCCTGCCACTTTATTCAGCGCAATCAGCACCGGATGTTTGGCAGCTTTTGTGTAAAGCTCAAATAATTGTTTATCCCGGCGCCCCCAAATCGTGTGTACCGTCAGTACCATAAGCGATACGGCACTTCGATTGATGAGATGCAGGGGAATAGGACTACCAACGAGGGCGGGCAATTCAAGAATGATTTTATTGAACGTGCTCATCGGCAGCGTATCCTCACGGGGAATCAAATCGTCCGGCTCCCGTACATTCATGAATGTAGGGTGCAGTTCATAGGGGAAGAAGACAATACCATCCTGCTCAAACTTCTTGTCGGTATCCGTCAGCCGGGGATAGAAATAAGCCACCTGTTCGCCCGATTCAGCATACATTCGGGCAAGGCCGTGGGCAAACCAGGATTTTCCCTGCTTCGACCGCATACTGAACAACGTGATGAGGGGAGGATGCGCCGGAAGTCGCCGGTTCTCAATGTCAATATTAATGGCATTCCCCACCTGTTCGAACATGCTCACGGCAGCCCGGCTAGCCCGCGAATTGGCCGAAAACTTTTTGACCACCGGGAATACCGCCGTAACGGGACTGCCAATCCATTGTTCGGCCTGCTCCAGCGAGTTGATTCGCTTGTCGGTCCAGAAGCGTACGGCTGCCAACAGTAAGGCAATGACAAGACCCGCCCCCGCAGCAATGGCACTAAACAGCCAGCGTTTTGGGGCTTGCGCCGACAGTGGAAAGGCCGGTGGGTCCAGCACCGATACAGACCCGTCGATAGCAATGTCCTGCCGATGGGTGGTGGCCTGATTCAGGGATTGAACCAGACTAAGGTATTCTTTCTCGGCAACACCCATATCGCGGGTTAGTTGGCGCTGCTCAGATTCCAGCGGGGTAAACGTTGTTGATTCGGCCTGATAATCGTCCAGTCGTTTTTTTACCACACCCATCCGCGCTCCAGACTCTTCGAACTCCAAAACTTTACCCAGCCATTCATTCACCAGTTTTTGTTTTGGAACGGATTCCGCCGAGTTATCAGCCGCGAAATAATTCTGAGCGATCTGTTTCAATTCTTCCGATGCCTGATTGATTTTCGCCTGATACCGGTCTAAAACAGACTGGGGCTGAGCATTGGTACGCGCATTGATCAGCTGGGCTTCAGCCGCCGTTAGTTCAGCCTGTTTATCTGTTAGGGCGGTATTGATTTTGAGCAGGCTTCCTCCCTGAGTCATTCGCTGATTCAGGGCATTCATGGCTGCTTTTGCGCCCTGGTTTCGCATCACCTCCTCATTATATTCAGCCACCAGCGCTTCACGGGTAGCCGAACGGGTTTTCAGCTCATCTTCAAAATTGAGTACGTTATGTTGCACGTTAAACGCCCGAAGTTTCGATTCTGAATTATCCAGCAACCGCTTCGCGTCCTTTGCTTTCGTCTCATAATACTTGACAACCGGATTGGTTTCGCCCCGCTTCAGAGATGTATACCGCTCATTGAGTTCGATGATGGCCAGATTCAGCGTTTGCTGAGCAATGGCCGGATCATCGGCTTCGTATTCCAGGTCCAGCATATCGCTGGCATTTCGTCGGTTGGCTTTCAGCTTTTTACCGATATGGTCGGCTGAGTAATACGAATCGGACCCCAGCAATAACTTTCTGATTGGGTTGTCGGTCTGACTCTTTGCCAGGCTGTCAATCCGGATACGGGTAAATGCTGGATCGCCCGGTCGAAGCAACGACTGCCAAAGACTGGCTGGAATCGCTTTCTGCAACGTCTGAAGGCTGGTGGCCGAGAGCTGATTCACTGTCGGTTTGGTGAGTTGCAGGTGTTCGCTCAACAGGTTTACGCCAACGTAATAGAGCGTTTGGTTGGAACTGAGTGTTGTCAGGATATTATCAAAGGCATTGCTGACGGCCGAGTAATCTGTTTGAAAACCTTCCTGCGCCGACCGCAACGAGTAGCCAGACGTGAAGCCTGTATACAGCGTCGCTTTGGTTTTATACACCTTCGTTTCAGTGCGCATGAAGTAATATACTGTTCCGGCGGCCAGGCACGGAAATAGAATAAACCAGATGAGATGCTGCTTCAGGAGCCGCCCAAGTCCTTGGATTGTCATACGGTTAGTTGCGTTTCAATTGGTGAATAGGAATCCCTACGAATAATTCGAGGGCGTAAATATTTTTGATAAACTGGGTCTTGGCCTGCTCCACCGTTGATCGGGTTTCGGCATAGCGGTTGCTGTTGAACGCGTGCGTTTCGGGTGCGATCTTCCCCTTTTGCAACTCTACCTCCGCAATCCGGTAAGCCGCCAGCGATGCCTGATCGTCACGCAGGCGGATTTGCAAGACGCGCTGCGATAAAATCAGATCCTGGTATAAATTAAATAGGTCTCGTTTTAGCTGAATTTCCGCAATTCGCTTTCGTTCCGTGGTCGCTTCATAGTTCGATCTGGCCAACCGAATCTGTTGTGGCCGAGCGAATAAATCATGGATACTGACGGACACGTTTACCCCCGCCCGATACCCATTAGAAATTTGACCCAACTGATCTGTAGTGTTCGTTCCTGTCGAAAGTATAGCCTGATTACCCGTTGAGTAGTTGGCATATCCGGTGAGATTCTGTAACACCTGAAGCTTGGAAAGCTGCAAAGCTGACAGTTGCGAGTTCGCTACGGCACTCTCAAACTTAACCGCTGGTGAGTAGGCCAGGGCTAGTTTGAAAAGTTCATCGAACGGGATCAGCTGAACGGAAATGTCCCGGTTAAAATCGAACGTCATACTATCAATGGGCAACCCGTCGGCTGCAGTTATGAGTGGCTTTGCCGAAGCCGCTGGCGGAGGGATCACGACCTGCCCATAACTAATACTGCTCACCCCCCATACTACCAGACCCAGTATCCACTGGTGGGTAAGTCGGAAAAGTCGGCGACTCAAGTCCCCTTTCATACGTTCTTTTTTGCTGGATAAAATCATTCCTGTAATCGTTTCTTCAATGGTTACTTCTCAACTAAGCTGGCTGTTCCTGTCGCCAGGCTTTTGGTACGCGCTGAATAACTGATTCGAATTCATTGGCTCGCTGCTTCCAGGAGTTGGCCTGTGCCATATCGACTCGTTGCTGAACGCGTTGCTCATCCGTGTCGGCCAGTGCCCGCCGAAGTGCCTTGGCAAAGCGTTCGGGTGTATCCGCCAATTCAATGATTCCGGTAAAATCGTCCAGGATTGAAAATGGCGTGGAGACAACCGGCAGCCCAGCGGCCAGATACTCGTTAATTTTGAGTGGGTAAATCGTGTAGGTATGCTTGTTGCACACAAATGGAATAATGCCAACACTCAGTTTTGCCAGTAATGGGGGTAAATCGGCAGGCTGGCGGGGTGGAATAAACGTTACATTCGGGAAAACGGACAATCGGTCAAGCAAACGGGGCTCATGAACCTCGCCGATAAACTGAAAGTCAACATCCGGCATCGTGCGGGCACAGTATTCCATTATATCAATGTCGATTCGGTTATCGGCTGAGCCAAGATACCCAACAACTGGTTTTTCGGGGGGGTGTTGTTGAGCCAGTTGTCGGGCCTGATTAAACAAGTCAAAATTGACCCCGTTCTTGACGCAGAACGTTTGAGACTGCTGGGCGGACTTATCCTGTCGTAAGGTTTCGGAGGTGGTGATAACGGCATCGACGCGCTGGAGAAAAGTTTCTTCGTAGCGGTACCCGTGCCGACTCATCCAACTGCCTGCCGTCGTGATTTCGTCGAAACAGTAATAAATCGTAGCACACTCATTCAGCTTACCCAGCATTGGTAGACCAATTACCGGATTATAGGCGTTAATAATCAGTGGTCTATGCATGTCCAGCTTCTTCATAACGCCCTGTAGGCTGCTAATCAGCCGGTTTGTATTCCAGCGAAGCAACTGATCGTGCGATTTGTCTGATAGCCAGTTGATGGGCAGCATAAGGGGCGGTCTCCAGACGTACAACTCGCCACCATGTTCAGTGGCTATTTTGGTCAGTGGGTTGCTCAGTTGCATTATTTCCCGGATCGGCATATCCTTTCGCCCTGTCACCAGATCTTTGACGGTGTACAGATAATCGACAAACAGTACCCGGTGACGAGCTGATAACTCCGTCATAAGTTGCACGGCGGCTTTCTGAAAATCACCCGTCCAGGAGGTTTGTGAAATGCAGATGATGCTGTCAAATTGCTTCATGGCGCTCAAGTTTAGGTGAACTGTGTTGGTCTACTACGGAGTTTTGCGTTAGTGAACCGGTATCCCACCGGTTGCAGGTCGCAATCAACATTGAGCTGATAAAAATTACGCTGCTGGTGGGGAACTGGCCCAACACCGGGTTCGAATAGCCCATCAGGGCGATGCCGACGAATTCAGCCAAAAACCCGTACATGACTTTAACCAGCCAAGGATCTTTTAACTGCCAGACCCGGAACACACCAATACCGACCAGCCCGATAAGCATAAGAATATATAGTGTGACACCAACGCGGCCCGTCTCGATCCAAAGTTCTACATACCAGCTATCAGGCGGAATCTGAGAAGCCCAATGCCAGGGTGAAAAGCGCGCGCCCATATCAGTTGATGTACCAATGCCAGCCCCAAACGGCAGGTCCTGTAGGTATGCCTTCAGCTTTTCCTGATTTTGCAGACGGAGCATGAAAGACGGATCGTTCATGGGCGTCAGGGCCGACCGCATTCGCTGAACCTGGTAGTTGGAGCTTCCGACGCTAGTGTACATCAGCAACAAAAACAGCGGTATAGACAGAGCCAGGCCCATTAAGAGTTTCGGAATATCGCGTTTTAACAGCAGGTAAAACGCAAAGCCCGCAACCAACACAAACAGGGCGCTACGGGTTCCGGAAATAGCATATCCCCAAAAGAAAACCAGCGTCAGCACGATATAGGCTGCTTTTTTGAGCAGCGTTTTCTCCTCAAAAACCCGGATGAGCGCCACCAGGGTAACCCCCGCCATCTCGGCTCCGAACTGAGCCGCATCCGAATAAAAAGAGAAACACCGGAGTTGCCCAAAGAGCATATGCGTTCGGGCATTGAAGCCACTATTCAGCCAGACGACCTCGGCGGGCGACAACCCTATGTATTGCTGCTTGAATGACCAAAGGGCCGCCAGAAATGACCAGATTAACCAGGAATTGACGAAAATGGCGATGTCTTTTCGGGTGATAGGGGCTACCATTATGATGCAGGCAACCAGAAACCAGTGCAGGGAGAAAGCCCTCACGTGGAAAAACCAGGCTGGGCGGTAAGGCGCTTCGGGATTAATCAGTTCGATAACGGTGTACAGAAACCAGATAGCGATGAGGGCAAACGCCGGACTGCGCATTCGACGCCATTCCATACGTTGCCCGTTGAGAAACAAGCTGAATAACGTTAGGGCTAATAGCCCATCGATCAATAAGCCAACCGGAACGTCGATCTGGACAAAACGCGTAAAGCCAACGGTAAAACTAAACTGTATATATAGTAACAAGCCAAGACGTGGTTCCAGCAATATCATAATGACCAGCACCAATACAATTGGCAAAAGGACCGACATGATGGCCCCCGCCATACCCATTTTACTGACCAGGTAACCCACAACAATTGTGTATACCGCACCCAGGAAAGTATACACCCAAAACTGGTTTAACGTCAGGTTTCTATTCAGTGAAAAAGTGGGCTGAGCCATAGCTGGTTTGTGCCAGTAAATAAGTTAACTACGTGTAATCAATTCACCGACCGGCGATGGGCGAAATAAATCAGTGCCCACACAACCATACCGTAGCCGGGATAGGTGTAAAGCCCTTTGTAGTAATGAGTAGTCGATTCGTTCATACTTCCAGGGCTGTATTAGCCACCATTGCTACGGGCGGAGACGTTACCACGGATTGCTTAACAGAATGTTTTAAATTCCAGACAATAGCATCTTTCACCGCTTTGAGGTAGGAGGGTTTCCTGCGCAGGGTATAATAGCCGAGCGCCTTTGGAATGGCCATACCAAAATAATACAGGTAGAAAATCAGCAGCGGAAACCCCACTACATTTCGGCGCATGAACCACAGGCGGTTACGCGTGTGATAGTACACCTTCATGGCGTTTTCCTTGCCAACGCTCATCGACTCGCGATGGTAAATCAGGGCTTTGGGCTGGTAATAAATCTGAAAACCCGCCCGCCGTATCCGCATTGACCAATCCAGTTCTTCGTAATACAGGAAAAAGCTATCGTCCAGGCTACCAGCCTTTTCCAGTACCGCCCGGCTAACCATCATTGCAGCACCGTGTGCAAAATAGGTTGGTCCCGGTTGCTCATACTGCCCCAGATCAGGCTCCATTAACCCAACAGCCCACGTCTGTCCTGTATACTCATTCAGCGGGTGATAACCAGCGTATTGAATAATAGTGGGCTGATCATAATAACGAATCTTAGGACAGCTAACGCCAACCAGCGGGTTCTGAAAAAATGGCTTTAACAACTGCTCCAGCAAATCGGGGGTGACAATCGTGTCGTTGTTGAGCAGGAAAATATAGTCGCCCTTTGCCTGACGAATGCCTAGGTTATTGCCGCCCGAAAACCCTAAGTTTTCAGGACTGACCAGCACTTTCACGTTCGGGTAGTTGCCCTGCTGAATACGTTCGGTTGGATCTTCCCTCGATCCATTATCGACAACAATAATTTCAAAGCGGGGGTAAGTAAGGGTCCGGGTTGACTCCAGCAAATCGCAGGTTACCACTGCCTGGTTGTAATTGATCGTGATCAGGGAGATGAGAGGTGTTGTGTCTATCGGTTCGGCCATACTGCTTTGACTGTATTGAAAATAATAAGCCTGTCTTTGAGAAATAACTAACAGTTGATATATAGTCACATGATTTTGGGCTTTGTAGAGCGGCATTAAACTATCTAACCCAGTATTATCACTCTACAGGATAGTAAACCATTGAAGACATAGTATAGTATAGTGCATCCGTCGAGGAAAAGGTTACTTAATAGTAAATTTATAAAACATTTTTGATTGCTATTGTATTTATACCAATAAATATAAACTCAATATATACTATATGGATAGAAAGTAAATAAAATATTTTTTTACTATTTCTTAATAGGCTTCTATAAATGACGAGCACTGATTCTATTCATAAAATCAGTGCTCGTCGTTTGTAGAAGTTACCAGCCTAATTTGACGCCAGCGACCATTTGGTCAATTACTGGCAGGGTGTTATGTTCTATCTAC
Source organism: Spirosoma flavum (assembly GCF_042686045.1). Classification (NCBI taxonomy): domain Bacteria; kingdom Pseudomonadati; phylum Bacteroidota; class Cytophagia; order Cytophagales; family Cytophagaceae; genus Spirosoma; species Spirosoma flavum. The sequence goes on along the minus strand of NZ_JBHUOM010000002.1, from coordinate 1,643,143 downwards.
TGGTTTGCTTACGGGCACTTAGTTCACCTTCAGAACTTTTCGTACTACACGCTCTGCACCTTGCTTTATCTCCAGAAGATAGGTTCCCGAGGGTAGTTGAGATAAATCAATTTTCCCCGAAAAACGGTCGCCCGAATTAAGGATTTTTACATGTTGGTACCTGCGGCCCATGCTAGCGTCGAACACATTAACTCTAAGCGGATCGATGGAGGTTCGCTCAACCTGAATCGTCACAAAATCGGTGGTTGGATTAGGGTACACCCGTAGTGATTCGTTCAGGCTTTTTACGTCTGTTGTTGTTATTTCAGCCTTTCGCGCGTTTGGTGTCACATTACCGGGCACTACAAACAAGGGCGTCTCGGTTACAGTGAGTTGCAATTTACCCTGACTGGTATTGACCACTTCCATGTCCATTGTATTGCTACCGGCTTTGGGTCGATAAATTCGGGCTTGTGTGGCACTTCCCAGGTCCAGCAAGTAGGAAGCTGTACGACCAACTTCATCAGGAACCACCAGCGCATAGGCGGAATTGCCGTTCCGCTCATACCGATCCACGAACGGATTACGGTTAAGCGTTTCCTTGTACATATACTCGCCAAAAAGTTTTTTGGTCTGATACAGATAATCAGCGGCTGGTCGGCGGGTTATATTATCGCCGTTTGCCAGCCCCGAGGTGCCGAACATGCCTCCCGTAGAATTGTCGTCGTAGAGTTGGTAAAAGAACACCTTTTCAATACCCTGCCGGGCGTACAACAAAGCCGTTCGTAAAATCCAGTCTCCCTGTGTTTCCAGAGCCGATTTGTTGCCAATTGGAATGGCCCGCAACGGGCTTCCCTGGTTAACGTCGTAGCCCGCTTCGGTAATCCAGACCGGCATATCATATGACTGCCGGTGGGCCGTTTGCCGAAAATCTTCCGCAATTAGATTGATTGGCGTTACCTCAGGTGCTGCTCCCCGCGTGGATGTACCACTCTGCGACGATGATGTATTGTCGGAATACATATGATAGTTGATGATATCCCAGCACAGGTTGACCGTACCATCGGGCTTGTAACCCCGGTACTGTTTACACCAGTCGATCATCCCTTTTATGTAGTCGGACCCGCTCGATGCCGATGCCAGTCCGCCAATAACCACCTTCACCCCAGGATCCGCATTTTTAACGCCAACTCCAGCACCCATGCTGTTTTTGTGGCCATCGTAAAAAGCTGACAGGTTAGCGGCATATTCGCGGGCAGTCTGATAGGCTTTTCGGCCTTTCCACCACTTGTCGCGTTCATTGTCGCATTCGATGTACTTAATTAACCCCATGCCTATTTTAATTGTGTTCGGGTTATCGCCTGTCCAGCGGGGGGTCGAGTTAACGCTTAGCAAGGCCGGATTTACATTCGGGTTATATCCGTAGCGGGCCATATATTGAAACCCCATTTTTGCCTGTTCCAGGTAGGAGTTCGGGTTTGCAAAGTCTCTGCCGTACCGTAAAGGCGTGTTTTCCGCATCCCGCTGATCCTGAGGATAGGTATTGACCATCCAGTCTGGAATTGTTTTCAGGCAGGCCAGTACGTCGATACTATCCGCTTTGCAGCGTTCGTAAATAGCGTCGAAATTCCATCCACCGCTCATAACCGGGCTGTACGAATAACTGCCTTCGGTCGATTCGAGCTTATTCCAGTCCATGTAGTGCCGGATACCAGAAAAACTCTTTACAACGTTCATTTTGGCCTCGTTGACCATCCAGGGTGCGTTGCCATCTTCAAAGTTCCATTCGTAGGCGTTCACTCCCAGCATATCGCCGAGTTTGATGGACTTTGCCGGCACTGGTGTTGCCGCCTGACTGGGCGGGGTATATGACCCATACAGTTCAATTTCGGTTGGGAAAGAACCATAGGTATTGATAACCAAATACCGGGCGTTGCTAATCGTCTGATCCAGCTTGAACCGCGCATTGCCGGTGGTTGAGCGTGTAGGGTAGGGTCCTACCCAACTGCCATATTCACTGCCATTGAAGGTGGCAATCGGAATTCGCTGCCATTGATCGGTGATGATCGACAGGGTCATTGGCGTATCCTGGCACGACCCCACGAAGTCGTAAAATCGCAGACTTTCGAGAGTTATCGACTCACCAGTCAGCAGTGGATAATACGCATCATACTGGGGTAGGATTTTGCCCCAGCCGGTTTCGACGGTTGCATCAGTAATACCGTCAAAGAGCCCCTGTAAGCCATTACTAACATTCGTAAGCTGATACCATCGTTTGGCATCGATTGGAATTTTTTTGTTGGGGGCAATGATCGATGACACGCGAACGACCTGGTTTTGTGTGACGTTTTGGGCCGCCAGAAAGGTAGATGAAGCAGCCTGCGAGGCCGTTATGATAGCTGTTCCGGCAGCGATTACGGATGCCTTCCACGAGCCAGCAGTGTTGGACACGGTAATGACAGATGGATCGGATGAGGTGAACGTGATAGGTGTTTGGGTATTGTTACTTGTTGCAACCAGCGTAAAATCGCCGTCGTCCGTTGTCTTGTCGGGCAATGCGGCAAAAGTAATAACCGCCGGGGGCAGTACTACACCACCCTGCGATACACTTACCCAGTTGAAATTCCAGGCCCCGCGAACAGAATAGATGCGTAGTACCTGACTTCCAGCTTGGAGCGTAGCAGTTGTGCTTATGGTAGACCAGTTCTGCCAGCCGCCCGTGCGGGGAACGTCAATACTACCCAGTACTGCCCCCGACTCGTTCTGAATATTAATCAATCCGTTCCCCCAGCTGTTGGCCACCCGAAACTGAAACGTATAAACCGCTGTCGAGGCTACAGTAACGTTATAGTCCATCCAGTCGCCGTCGTCAATGTAGGTCACGTCTACTCCGCCATCGACATCGGATGCCTGCTCAGGCCGAACATCCGTTGCTACGTCGAAGATTTCGGCTTCCAGTTTACCGGGAAGGGGATGGCCTTCGGTGGCTGAGAACCAGTTCAGATTCCAGTCGCCTTTCAGCACGTAAATTCGCAACGTTTGGCTACCTGCGTTCAGGTGAGCCGTTGCGCCAATCGTTTGCCAGCTCTGTGTGCCACCCGTTCGGGGAACACTAACTGTGCTCACCACTGTGCCGTTAGCCAGCCGGAGTTCAAACCCTGAGCCGTCGCCATAGCCATTGGCTACGCGAAATTGAAACGAATAGACCCCATTGTGCGGTACGCTAACGGTGTAATCCATCCAGTCGCCCGTGTCAATCTGATTGACGTTTTGTCCTCCGCCCTGATCAGCCGTTGCTTCGGTCGATACGCCCTGCATAGCGTTATAAGTCTCGGCTTCAATTAAGCCGGGTAATGCGATATTTTTTTGATGGGCTGACGGGTCATGAATTGAGGTTAGCCTACCAGGTGACGAAGCACTCCCTGTGGTCACAAACACACCTGTAATGACTAGTATACAGACATGAATATACACAGATGCTATAAGTTTCTTCATATAAATGGGTTTTTGGTATCAAATATGGCGAAAATCTATTTTTTGTTTATGTATTAAAAATAAAATATACTAAAAGGTTTCTTATTTTGGAAAATATTAATTTTATGCGCTATTTTGTTTCGTATAATACACTACTTATCACATAGTCAGCTTCTACAAAATGTTTCTACTAATCTATCTCATTTGTTTATTGATCGTTGGCTACCTGACACTCAATGTTATCTATTTATTTATATCGGCTGTTGCAGGCCGTTTGGGAAGTGCAGACGATGTGCCTACCTCGGACGCAGTGGATCGATTACGGCGGATTGCGGTGTTAATTCCGGCCTACAAAGAAGACGCTGTTATTATAGGGTCAGTGGTGGCTAATTTGAAGCAGAACTACCCATCAGATTTGTACGACCTGATTGTCATCGCTGATTCGTTTCTCCCCGAAACACTGGAAAAGCTTTCTGTCTATCCAATCAAGGTTATATGCGTTGATTTCGTAGAGTCAACGGTTCAAAAATCTGTTGCCTATGCCCTGAATTCGCTTCCGGAAAACGAGTATGATATTGTTATGGTTTCTGATGCTGATAACCACATGGCACCCGATTTTTTAGGGCGTATCAATCAGGCATTCGGGCAGGGTTGGCGGGCTGTTCAGGGACATCGGATGGCTAAGAATACCAATAAAAGCGTGGCAATTTTCGACGCTATGAACGAAGAGGTTAACAACAATATATTCCGGGCCGGGCAGCGGGCACTGGGTCTTTCGGCAATGTGTACGGGCTCAGGCATGGCGTTTGAACCCCTGCTGATGAAGCGAGCCCTGAATCAGATCAAAACGGTAGGTGGCTATGACAAAGAGCTTGAAATGTTATTGACTATAGAGCGTGTTCGGGTCGCGTATTTGCAGGATGCTGTTATATATGACGAAAAAGTTCAAAACGTTGCCGTATTCAATAAACAACGTACCCGATGGATAGCCGCTCAATTATATTTCGTCAAAGCGTATTTCAAGATAGGTATCCAGCAACTGATCAAAGGCAATGGACAGGCATTCAATACAATGGTGCGATCCTTGTTGCTCCCCCGAATGATTTTACTAACAGTTCTGGGCTTTCTGCTGCTTATCAGCCTACTGGTTGGGAGTCATGAGCTTAAAGTATTCTCCTGTGGGATATTTGGCCTGATGGCAGGCAGCCTGATCGTATCAATTCCAATGTCTTTATGGCATAAAATATCCGTGCGTGACTTTTTTGTACTTCCCTCGTTAATCTTCGGCATGTTTCGGTCGCTGATCAACTACAAACAAGCCAGTAAGGTATTCTTACACACCCCCCACGCTGAAACATCGGATTTAGGTAATTTACATTGAAATAGACATTTTGATGGTGTGTAAGGCTGGCACAAGCGGGAAGAGTTGGGTCTAAATGATTTACAAAAAGAGCCTGCCCAGACAAAATTGTCTGGGCAGGCTCTTTTTGTAGCGGGAATATAAAGATAGCGTCTACCTTTGTCCTATTAAACTCTGCTAACATATAAATCCGCCTGTTCCTACTTCCTTCCCCAGGAAGTGACGACACCTGTTGTCTAAAGTGAACAGCCCAACGGCTCTGCCCAATTCGGGTGGACAGGTAATACTCCTTTCTCATTTCATTGCACCAGTCAGCCGCTCCGAACCAGCGAGCACATTTGCTTATGCATTTCGCTACTGACTGGCAGCATTTTATTCGATTGTCTACGATGGGCTTTGTCCCAAATCGACAGTCAAAATCAGGTTAGCCATATGACCATTAATCTAAATTCAACCATAGCCATTTTAGGCGGTGCCGGTAAGGCAGGTCGTCCCTTAGTTCAGCAAGCCTTAAAGGCGGGTTACCGTGTCCGGCTGCTTTTGCGATACCCTGAACAATTCGATCTCACCGATGATCGGATGGAAATCATTCAGGGTGATGCGCGAAACCCCACCTCTATTCGCCAGCTGTTGCAAGGCTGTGAGGCCCTGATTAGTACCCTCGGAAACCCAAGAGGAGAGGGCATAGCCATGCTCAGTTCTGTAACGAGGTTAATTCTACTCACCATGCAGGAGTTCGGCATTAGCCGGTATGTCGTCGTAAGTAGTTATTATGGAATAGGCCAGGAGCAGCAAGATGCGAAAACTAAACAGGCCGCAGAGTTCATGCAACAGCACTTTCCGCTGTTTATGGACGACCGGAAAGTAGAATGTCAATTACTTACTGAAAGTGATCTGGACTGGACCTATGTACGGTTGCCTTACCTGGTCCAGGAACCCGCCACCAGAAACATTAAGGTGGAGTCAGCGTATCTTCCAGGGCAACAGATTACGGTAGAAGACTTAGCGGGTTTTCTGCTCAATCAGCTTGATAACCGTCATTACATACGGCAAGCCCTCTTTATTGCGAACGGAACAGGGGTATAACAACTGCTACGTGAAGTATAGAAAAAGACCGGGATCAACTCGGTCTTTTTTGTTTTGACACGATCCCTTCGAATGAATGTTGCCAGTCAACAGCCAACCGGTTATTCCACCTTAGCTTGGCCGCAAAAACAAAGGCCGACGCATTGCCCCGGCCTTGTTAAACCTAACCTTTAAAAATAAAAACCCCTCACCAAATTCTGTTAGCGTAAATAGTTGCCAGTACGCCCTTGCATTGAGCTTTGGGACTGGCTGGCTTGCTCAATCGGCCAGCTAAACTCAACTAAGCCCTTAACCCTGTTTCCTGGTAAACTTCGAAGCTGCCTGACGACCAAAGGGACTCGTCGCCGGCTCACCTGAAGCCAGATACCTGCAACGAGCACGCCAGCGGAGCGATCATTGTTCCGGCGAACCTGCGTGATGTGAGTCGGGTTTACAGCCAGACTCTTACTCAAACGGATAAAGCCGGGAAGCGTATCAACGCATTTCTTGAGTGTTGTAGCATTTAGTTCGGGGGGAGAGTCCGCTAGAAATATGCGGGTATAATTTCCCCAGCCCATCAAATACGTAATGCGCAACGTGTTTGTAGTCAGCTTTCCAAATGTCATGTAAATTTTATGTCAATATGGTAACTAGTAGTTGTCTTGTAAAGATAATCGAAAAATTAAAAATAAAACAAATAAGTAATTTTTTAATAAGCCCTAATTATGGCTAAAAAAGGAAAGTCAAACGGGCATATTGAACAGAAATCAGGCTGAATTTCGAAAATAAGGGTAAGTGATTAACTTTCATGTTCATCTTATCACTTGAACATGAGGGCATTATAAATTATTTTAGGGGTAAAGAATAAATAGCGGTCAATTTGCTAAAAAAAGTTTCACGGGTAGTATTCAGTCTCTACTTTTCTCTATTTTCACGCGTACAATAATTTGGGGGGTATTGATTATTTCCATTACCACTTAATCAATCCATTTGTTTCCAGTCCTGCTAAATCAGTAGCTTGCACCATTGCCCTCTCGATCAGCGGTAATCTCCGGCTAGCCAGTAACTGCATCTGCCTCTTATCAACGGGTATTGTCTTTGGTTAGAGAAATAGCATATGAATAGAGTCGCATTTGTGAGCTTATGAACTGTAGACGTAGCGCACGCATTGGTTTTGCAGGAATTGGAATGTCAACCTCTGGCACAGCGTGCGCGATAGTTTCAAGCGGGTGTAAGCCAGGTTCATAGGGTGAAGTCTGGAGGATGTGTACCATATGATGTTTCTGGGGGTACGGAGAAGGTCAATCAATAAAGTCAGCTGGAAAAAGGCTGGTATTCTATCCACAACAGATCAGTCAATGGGAATAATTATAGTCTTAGCAATCGCAGGGGGGATTATTTATTTGATAGTTACCACTAATAGCAGAAGTGAAGCTAGAGGAAAATGGCTATACGACGACTATCAAAAGGCATTGGCCAGCGATAATAAAGGGCACGCATCGTTGGCGGGCCGGGCATATTATGCCTACCTTAGAAAAGGTCTGCCCACCCTTCAGGATGAACAGGCCCTCCTCGACGACATAGCCGCCATGCACTAAAGAGCCAGGGTTTCGGTGCAACACTCATCCACCTTAAGGAGTTAATACTAAGTACACCCAATTGCTGGCTGACTACCTGTATAAGGCTAACCTCTTAGCTAGTGAGCGAGCTTATTCGATAGCGGTTGACCCCGAAGGGGTTAGCTTTAACTTTCTTATCCGGATGATTATAGAATTGTATGCAAGTCCCCAAACGCCCACTACCTCCGGGCTTCCTGAGTCGCCCATCTCTAACACTACCGGAGAGCTTCCAGACCAGGAACCTGCGCTTGATTTGGGAAACCTGTTAGGTAGCTTCTCTTCCCGAGAAGAAGTCATGGCGTATATTGGTCAACGGGTGCTACAACAAAATGGGCTTATCATCGACAGCCGAAGCGCTCCCTTCAATGAGTACACCCATGTTGAGTGGCTAACTATCACGCTTAAAAGCGAAGACCAGTCAACGCAAAGCGAGAACTATTATCTAGTTACGGATGAAGGCTATTAATGGATTTAGTTGTACTCTATATGACCTGATAACCAACGGAAAAGTGAAGAATAAGGTGGAACCTTTCCAATTCCACCATTTAAATTTCTTAATAAAAGACAGTTAATTTACAGTTAGCTATACATTGTCAATGTAAACAGTCGTACTTGGTGGAGATACCAGGTAAATCAGTATGTTGTTTATCCCGCCTGGATACGAGTTTAAGACAATAACATATAACGATGTACGCATTTATGTACGTCGGGATTGGCGCTATCTTCACAAATAACTCGAGTCAATCAGTGAAGCCACTGCTAGTTCTATTTAATTTGTTAATTAGTATATAATAATCGTGATTATAAGTCAGAAAAAGGGTAACTAGGCTGGTTAATCAGCCAACTGGTTCGATGGAAGTTTTACCCAACTTGTAGCCGCACAACTAACCATGTCTAGAAAGTCCCACGTTCTGGTCATTGAAGACAATTCCGACCAAGTTTACTTGATCAGATTGGGATTAGAGAAATGCATTCCTGGCGTGAATGTAGCCGTGGTGAGCGATGAGGCCGGTGTAGCTACTTATTTCGCCAGCCTGGAGCAGCAGGATTCTGTAGCACCTCAATTGATCTTGCTCGATTTGTACATGCCCCTCAAACAAAACGGGTTACGGATCCTGGCCTACATCAAGGCTTATTTTCTAAGTAAACAGCGACCAGCGACACCTGTTATTATTCTGAGTTACTCCGACCAACCTGATGACATTAAAGAATGCTACGATTTGGGCGTTAATGCCTATATGATAAAACCAATTAAGGGCGAAGATTTGTTGGCCTTATTTCGAACGCTCCGTATTTATTGGCTGGAGACCGTTACACTACCTCTCAAAAAGTAGGTAGATATTTACCTTCACCAATCAAACTCACGTTATGCTCCTTACATTCACGGCTATAGACAAGCAAGCTCAGTTACGGGATTTTTCTTGTTGGCTGACGAGCTTGGAGGGCGCATTCGATGCGCTGAGTGCCATTTCATTGGCAGGTAATCAGCTTATTAAAGCTGAAATCATTGATAATGAGCAACATACTGTATTGCCTGTCGAAGCCTTTAATGGGGAAATTTTCTCGGAGTCAATTCAGCAACTAGAAAATCAATGGCGGCAGATTTTAACCCCACTCATAAAACCAGTCTCAAAGGCAGACCAGTGGTTAATTAAACTAACCAGGCAACGAATCAGGAGCATCCAGATTGGTATTGAACAATCTTGTCGAATGATTGACCAACTTGAGATTGTGCTTCAAGGAACGAAAGCGCTAATTTGTAGTGAACTCCAACGAGTTAGACTTATTACCCGTTACGAACTGATGATTAGGTCAAAACGAAACTATTTAGCTACACTAAGAGACCAGCAAAATCTAGTTTTGAATAGACTCGCTCAGTTGGATGAAATCTACGCGAACCGTTTGTGAAACCAGATTTTCCCGCTATCTACCCAATTCGGTTTGGTGACGAACTCTACAGCTAAAATTTTATTATTGGCCAGCCCATAGTTGACGCTACTGCATACTCAAAAGAACAAAAGAAAATAAATTTTCCTGTAAAGGGAATATTTCCTCGTTGGCTAACGGAAAAATCAGCATGAATTTACGTAAGATCTTTTGGGCGGATTTACGGCTGAGATTTTTTAAGAAGGAGATTTTGCGAGAATATATCTCGCAAAATCTCCTTCTTAAAAATCATTGTAGTTCCCTGTGAATGATTTCTATTCAATTAGGCGGAACAGCCGATTCCAGCGGATTTTGTGCCATATATCAGCCGGAACAGGATCAATGGACATCCAGACAAATACTGCTTTCCCAACGACATGATCTTCCGGTACGAAACCCCAATAACGGGAATCCTCTGAGTTGTGGCGGTTGTCGCCCATCATAAAATAATAATCTTGCTTAAATGTGTAAGTAGTCAGCAATTGACCATCGATTCGAATGCTGGTTAGCGTTACGTCTACCTGTTTATTTTCTTCATAACGCTTGATAACTGGTCCATATAAGGCAATAGTTTGCTCATTTATAGGTATGGCCATATCTTTTTTAGGAACGGTAAGTGGCCCGAAGTTATCCTGATTCCATGTATACAAAGAGCCACCATAAATACCTGGTGCTACCTGGTTAGCTTGCTCCATCATCGGGTCAACCGCTTTTACCCAATCGAACTCTTTAAATTTACGCATGACTTCCTGAGTCATATTAACCCGATAACCAACTAATACAGACGTTTTAGTTGAGTCGTTATACGTCTCAAGCGGTTGCCAGTTGATAAACGGTCCTTCTGGGGATTTGAAATCATTGACTATGTCGTATTTCCGGAAAAACCGGTCGTCCAGCACCTCGGTGGTTTTCACGAAGTATGTCGTTTCGGAGCGGGTTGGCGTGGGAAATGCTTTACCGTTTATATAAACTTGTTCCTGGCGAATTTCCAAAATATCACCAGGAATACCGATACAGCGCTTAATAAAATTAGTCTTCAGGTCCGTTGGGTATTCCGGCTCTCCTGCTTTAGGCGGTGGGTAATTGAAAACCACAACGTCGCCGTTTTTTACCCGAGAAAAACCGGGTAGTCGATACACTGGCAGTTGAATAGCCGTACTATACGAAGGAATTTCAGTACCCCAAATTTTTTGATGCGTCAGGGGTATTTGCAAAGGCGTTTTGGGTGTACGAACTCCGTAATGAAGCTTGCTGACAAATAGAAAATCACCCACCATCAAGCTGTTTTCCATCGAAGGGGTTGGAATGGCAAAGGCTTCTACCGTCAAAAATCGAATCAGCGTGGCGGCCACTACAGCGAATAACAGTGAATCGAACCATTCTCGAATGGCAGATTTTTTAGGTTTACTGGGCTGGTTAACGGCCCTTACTTTCTTTTTGAACATAATTTTATAACCTGAAAAGGTGAGCGCTGCTATTGATTGTCGATTAACCGCACCACTAGCTGATAGCAAATGAAATGAGTGGTTGAAATATAGGCGTGAGTACGATAAATGGAAATCAATTTTACACCGATGGTTCTATGGGTAGGTGAGGTGCCTAAAGGTGAGATTATAAAGTTGGAACGACCAATGCCGGTGTCTCTCCCGCTCAGCTATAAATAGTAAGTGATCAAAAAGTCTGCCCAATCTACCCAGAAGCTGTCAGTTAAGTAAGCAGAATTTTTTATCACGAGATATCACAGGAATTCCCACCAGTGGAACTTCTTTAGAAAGGAGTAGAATACACGAGAAAAAATAAATAATTTAGCAATAATATACTGTAAATCAGTAACTTAATTATCTATAATTGGTTTGATTTTTAGAATTTTACGGGTCAGAATTATGTTTATTTACTAGAGGGATTCTATATCGTTTCGGAAAAATTTACAAAGTCTTTTTATTCGTTTATGCCTACTCAACAAACCCTTTTTACTCCATCAACATCAGTAAAACACCCAAACCTGACAACGTCCCGTCTATGGATTCCCAAGCAGGTTCTCTTTACGCCCGATGCGCTGGAAGAACCTTTTGGTCAGCAAATCTATGAGCGTATCAGTACGTTGGGCTTACCCATTAACATTCTTAAAAGCAACCGGCTGACCGGCCTTCGCGGAGCCGATGAACGTGAAACTTACCGCAACGCCAAAAATACCCTGGCGGTCGTCAAGGCTCCGCCGGGAGCATTTCGCCTGCAACCCATTCCACCATCAGCAGATTGGCAAATGAACCTGGCCGAAGGATGCCCGGCACACTGCCAATATTGCTATTTAGCCGGTAGCTTGCATGGGCCACCTGTTACCAGAGTTTATGCCAATCTACCCCAAATGCTGGCTAATGCGGCGGCTTATGAACAGGTGGGTAAAGTGACGACTTTTGAGGTTAGTTGTTACACGGATGTGATTGGTATTGAGCATCTAACGGGCAGTTTGGCTGAATGTGTCAGTTATTTCGGTAGCCGTCCCGATGCTCAGTTGCGGTTTGTGACCAAGTATGATCAGGTGGAATCTCTGCTCGAACTGCCGCACAATGGGCGAACCCGAGCCCGGGTGAGCCTGAATGCCGAACTCATTGCCCGGCGGCTAGAAGGCGGTACCGCATCCGTCGAAGCCCGCTTACAGGCCCTACGAAAACTGGCCTTATCCCGTGAGCAGGGCGGAGGGGAGTATCCTGTCGGTGTGGTGTTGGCTCCGATCATGCCCATTATTGATTGGCGAGTACACTACACTGATTTGCTTGATCGTTTGGCGGACACGCTTGATTTTGATTGTGATCTGACCGTGGAATTTATCACGCACCGGTTTACTGCTGGCAGCAAAGAGGTCTTGTTAGGTTGGTATCCCAATACGAGTTTAGATCTGGATGAATTTAGCCGAAGTCAGAAACGGAATAAATTTGGTGGCGTCAAGTACGTTTATGAACCTGACGAAATGAAGACGCTTCGCTCGTTTTTTTATGCCGAGTGGCGTAAACGATTTCCCAGGGCACCAATATTATATTGGACTTAGTCCATTGCTCAAGGCTATCTCTTTTTCTAGTGTAGACGTGCAACAAAAAGGACCGCTCGATAGAGCGGTCCTTTTTGTATAGACCTGCTTAATAGCCTAATTCTTATAAATCCAGGCTTCTGAACCTGCCAGTTCGCTTATCGAAGCTAAATTGGTAACGGCTTCTTCACGAATAGTAGAGCCCGCAGCGGCAACTTTATACAATTGCCCTTTCTGGCCCCGGCTGGGCATAATAACAAATGCATCCGTGTATCCAGCTTTACGCAATTGACGTTTTAGCCGAAGCGCGTTTCGTTTGCTCGAAAAAACGCCAGCTATCACCGTAAAGTAAGGACCGGTACGAACAGGTTTAACGGTAGGTGCAAGTACATTTTTAGTTGTTTCCGGCTTATTGGTTACAACAGCTTCAAGTTTTACTTCACTTGCAGTTGCTGGCATAGCTGTAAGCTTTGCCGCTGTTATAGTCGTTGGTGCCACTACCACCGGCTCTACGGGTGTTTCTGTCGATTTGACGTCAACTACTGAAACGGGTGGTGGCGTACTCTTATGGACAACAATCGGTTTCGGTGCTGTCTTTACCTCGGTTGAACTCTCGAAAAACGAAGCTGGAATCCGCAACAGGTTAGCTGGGTTTAGGCTACTTTGTAAAGGTTGTCCGGGATTAATAACGGAGAAGTAACTAACTACACCCAACGAACCAACCAGTAGGGAAACAGCGGCTACCCGCCAGTAAGAGCGGGCTGGACGATACGGGGTTAGTGTCGTGTCGTCATCCTGAACCAGTACGGGGCCGAGTGCCGTAACGGGTACTGCTTCCAGTGCAGGCTCAAGTTTAGGCTGTTGGTTAACTAATTGGGCTGATAAGGCACTCATGCCATAAGCTTCACCGAAGAAGTTATGGCGCAGACTGGGGTCGAACTGTAACCGGCCTTCGTCGTTGTGCGTGAATGTTCCAATGCCATCAATCTCAAACCGGCCAGCTGTTTCAATTTGCTGCCGCAACTCAGTTACGAATAGATTGATGTGCCGTTGCGCCCCTTCGCGGGTTACCGGCTCATGAAGCATGATGTAGTTAGCCAAAATTCCATCGTCGAAACGAAGTGCCTCATTAAAGGCAACGCGCTTGCGCGGAGGAAGGTATAAACCACTGGTTTCCGTAAAGGCTGCTGGTTGGTAGTGAGTCAAAAAAGCGCCCAATTCGGGAACAACGACACAATCGTACTGATACAGCAACTTTTTAAGGTAGTCATTTACGGCAGCCATAATGTGGGTCGGTGGAGTGATTAGAACGAATAACTGATTCCTCCGAGAAAGTTAAGCCCTTGGGTTTGATAATACAAATACCGTTGGTAATTCTGACTGAAGATATTATTTAATGAGACAAAAGCGGAAACCTGTTTACCTAAGAAATAGTCAATTTTCACGTTTGCGTCGTAAATGGGTTTTAGGGTGTATGTTACTCCCGACGTAAAGTTTTTGTTTTTGATGCCCTGATAAAAATACAAATCGGCGGTCACGAATAATTTTTTATTCAGGGTGTATGAATTGCTCCAGGTGGCGGCCACTTTTGGGCGTCCCCAGGCTGCTTCGAGCCGGTCGAGCTGGTAGTTGAAAAAGTCGGCTTTCAAGGTTGAGCGGAACTTGTCTTTCTGGGCATATCCCAGTTGGCCCGAGATAGTCAGCACGTTAGAAATGCCCCCGTCATAGAGAACAAAGAATTTGGTGGTGTCGGGAATGGTGTTGTTGAACGTCGAGAAGTTTCGATAGCGAGCGTAAGATACTTTACCTTCATATGAAAATCCACCACCGAGGTTTCCCTTGGATCCACCATAAATATCCCACGACTTAACAGTGTTAACTAAAAGTACTTGTGGGGCAAGCCACTTATTATCAGACAGTAATGAGCGAAGTGTGTTTCGGTTTATATCACCATCAACTCCCGCAAAAACGTGAATATTTCCAATAGGAACAACGTCAATATCAACCACCGGGAACGCTCTCGTATCGTTGATGCCCTGCCGTTGGTCGGTTTGATTCACGGCATTGATACCGGCTGTTATGGTGAATACCGGTGATGTATACTTAAAGGTTGGCTTCACCCGGAATAGATTACGATTATCTACGATAGACCCGTCGGAGCGTTGCGTCACATAAGCATCGGCGGCTACGAGCGCAAAAACGTTGTCGGTAATGCCAATTGAAGCAGTCAAATTGGTACCCCAGTCTGTTTCGGAAGCGTTGAAGCGGTCACGCAGGGATGTAATGCCTGTGCGGAGCGAATAGTCAACCGCATTTTCCGACTTGGCGTTTTCAATGCCGACCTTAAAGTTTACCGTGTTGAGCCGCTGTTTGATCAGGTCCGGGTCGAAGGAAGGTTGAGCGGCAAATTCCCGACTGTACCCATAAAAATTATACGCATTTCGGTCGAAACCAAGATCAGCCTGCAACTTAAACGCGTCCGCTAAATATTTTCCCGTGACCCGAATCCGCGTGTCGCTCTGGGCCGAGTTCTTTCCATCTACTGGGCCAATGGCCGACGACAGATGCCGAACTGACCCTTCCAGCGCCAGATTAGATAAGTTGTTGATACCAAAAAAGCCTTCACCCAAAAACGAACTGTAATTTCCCGCCCCCAGCTTTACATAATTATTGTAAGCGGGCGTTTCGTCGGGCTGGTTTGTGGCAGGAGCCAGCACACCGGGCGTTATTTTAGGATCGCCAACGGTCAATTTCCGGTCCTCAAATTCATATGTTAATTTCCGTTGCTCAGCCGATGGCTTACTGGACGGAATTTTATTGAAAATCCGATTGGCAGGCGGCAAGTCAATTTTCCGACTTTTTTCGACGGTAATTTCCTGATTATCCACTTCGCCTTCTTTAACGGGGCGCTTCGGCTGTTGCTGTGCAAAAATCGTTGCCGACAGACAGAATAAGGTCAGAGTAAGTAGGGGACGTACGATCATAATGAGTGTACGATAAATAATGAATGATGAAGAATGAATAATGAATGAGCACAGAACGGAGCCAGCTCACACATTACTTTATCATTTATCATTCATCATTTATCATTAATTTTTAGAGTCCAGGGTGGCTAGTTTCTGTTTGGCTTCGGCAACGATAGTTTCGTCGGATGAGTTTTCAATTATTGAATTCAGAACGGCTTTGGCCTGTGCCGGTTCGTCCAGTGCGACGTTGTTATCAGAAATCAGAATAAACGCTTTGCCTTTCCAGTAGTCAAAATCGCTGAACTGCTCATTGAATTTCAGCAGCGTAGCCACGGATTCCTTGTATTTTTTCTGCCGGAAGAGAATGTCACCGAGGTAATACTGCGCTTCGGCTCCACTGATGTCCTTTGCCAGCGCAACGGTTTTTTCGAAGTCAGTCTGGGCAGTTTTATAATCACTCTTACCCAGCGCAACTTTGCCGAGCATCAACTGCGCCCGGTTTTGCGCCCCCGACACCACGTTGCCACCCGTTACCACCTCGCGGGCGATAGCGGCTGCGGAGTCGGGTTTGGGATAGACAAAATAGGTGTCCATCAGGCCCAGTTGGGCGGCAACCTGCTCCGCTTTGCTGTTTGACTTACTCAGGATGATCTGGTAGTTGCGTACAGCGCGGGCGTAATTTTTCTGTTTAGATTCCAGTTCAGCCGCCCGCGTGGCTGCCCGTACCAAATAATCCGATTTGTTATCGGCAATCACTAAATTGTAGTAACGCAACGCATTCGCGGCATCGTCGGTTTGTCGGTAGGATTCGGCCAGGTAATAGCGGGCTTCATTGGTGCCGGGACTGGCTGGATACTCCTGCATGAAAGCCAGAAACGATTGAATAGCCTGTTGGTATTTGCCGTTGGAATAAATATTTTTGGCGTTCTCAAACTGAACACGCTCAACATCCGTGCTGCCCGGATTGCCTTTTTTATACTGACCCAGAACCTGCGAAAACTCTTCTGGCCGACCGGCATCGTTCAGCGTATTTTGAATGCCGAGCAGGGCACTTTGCGCCTGTTCGGAATCGCCATAATTATCCAAAATGCGTTTATAATCGGCTACGGCGGGGTCATACTGTTGCAGGTTACCGTAGGCAATGGCCCGTTTCAGCAAGGCGGCTGGTACGAGTGCACTACTAGGTTTATCCTGAATCAACTTTGTAAACCCTTGTATGGCAACCTGATAGGATCCCTTTTCAAAATCAACGTTCGCTTTCTGGAAAAGGGACTCATCGACAAAGCGTGAGTTTGGATATTGCCGTTGCACCTGATCAAATTGGGCCTTCGCTTCGGTATCACGTCCAACGTAACTCAAAATCACCGCTTTCTGGTACGAGGCATAATCTTTATCCGGCGCATTCTGGGCAATTGCCTGATCATACGCGCGCAGGGCATTTTCGTACTGTTTTGTAGCAAAGTACGAGTCGGCAAGCCTAATTGTTGCATCCTGTACCTGCGCTGAACCATCGGTACCACGACTGACAAAATCGCGGAAATAAGGCAGGGCGTGGGTATAATCTTTTTTGTTGTAATAAGCATAGCCAAGACCATACAGGCTCCTGGTTCCGTAGTCGCCCGAAGCTGATTTTGAGATGCTGGCGTAGAGCGGAATCGCCGTATCATATTGCTTACCTGCCGAATACGACTCAGCTTTCCAGAACTGAGCGGCCTGTTGCATCTCCATATCGACCGGAAACTTCAGTGACTTATCCAGGTTTGCAACGGCTTGTTGATAACGTTCGGCGTTGAAATCATTGACACCCTGATTATAGGTCAGGCGTTGGTACGTTGCGTTGATTTTGGGCGTCCGGCGTTTCAGTCCTTCAATGTATGCAATAGCCGCCGGGTAATTATTGGAAGCAAAATAAGCTTCACCAACCAACTCGTTCGCTTCATTCTCAAATTTACTAGTAGGATATTGTTTCAAAAAGGCGGTCAACTCCTTTACGGCATCGGCCCCATTGTTCTGGTCTAGTTGTAGTTTGGCGTGATTGAATCGCGCTTCTTCCTGAATTTCACGATTGTACGACAGCCGACCGGCCTGATCGAATGCATTCAACGCGTAGGTTGGATTCTGCGTCTGTAAATAGCTGACACCGAGTGTATAAGCTGCATATTGCGCCGTCGTATCTTTGCCGCCTGCCAATGTTTTGAGTTGTGTGATGGCATCATTGTAAGCACCTGTGCGGAATAAGGACTGCCCGTATCGAAACTTAACAGCTCCCGGTGCTTTGGCACCAGCCGCGTTGATATACAGTTTGTAATAGGGAATTGCCTTCGCGAACTGATTTTGCTGATAAAAAACTTCAGCCGTAAACAGAGCCACTTCACTCATGCTTGAACTCGTGTTGCGTTTGAGCAACGGCTCGGTATAAGCCAGTAAATCATCGAACCGACGTTGCCGATAAAGCGCCTGGGCAATCCAGTTCGGCACCTGATTTTGATAGAGTGGGTTGTTCTCTACCCGTCGGAAATCGGCAACGGCTTCGTTGAAATTGCGATTGCGAAAATTAATAATCCCGGCATAATAGGATGCCGCTGGCGCATCGGCCGAACTCGGATCTATTTTAACCTCATTCAGAAGCGGCAACGCCTGTTGCAAATTCTGCGTATTGTAATAGGAGAGGGCCAGCTGATACTTATAGGCGGTTTGCTGAGCCGTGCTGCCACCCTGCGCTACCGCTTTTGCCAGAAAATCAATGGCTTTTGTGTAATCCTGCCGGTTATAATAATAGGTGCCCAAATCGCCATACAGTTGTCCGGCTTTCGGGTGTTGGCTATGGTTTTTGACAAAGCGGTCTACCAGTAATTCCGCCCCCGGTTCGTCGATGTACAAACTGGTGAGGGCAATATAGTACTCGGCTTCTACCGAGTTCTGATCGCCGGTATTGAGCAGCGTCTGGGAGCCATCGCCCCGGCGGGGTTCGAGGTATTGCCGGAACTCATATCGGGCAGCCGCATAATTGGCTTTCTCGAAAAGTTCCAGTCCATTGCGGTAATGGTAATCGGGTTCGGCATTACTTTGGGTTCGCTGGGCCGATGCGGACAGGGTAGTAAGCAACCCAAGGGTCAAGGAAAAAAGCAACCGATTCATTGAGATTCGGAGCGACTGGTATTGACCCAAGTGGGCGGTTGAATAGGGCATATTCAAAATCAACGGTTGTGAATGCTTGGTTTGCGTCGTAATTTCGCCGACAGAATTGACAAATATCATGTCAATTCTGGACAAAAAACGAAGGTATTCCTCTTTCCGTATGAAAAAAAACGCCCGGCTTCTGTATTTACTTACTGTCTGGACATTTTTTAGCCCATTTTCCTCAACTGCTACCGCTCCCTTAGTCGATGACGAAAATCCTCCGGCAGCATTGCCGAGTGTGACGTATGTGCTTTCTATGCCTGAACCGCAGACCCACTACTTTGAGGTAGAAATGCAATTGAAAAATGTAGCTGCCCCAACAAATGCAAAGAAAAACGGCTACGTGGATATTAAAATGCCCGTCTGGACGCCGGGTTCTTACCTGATTCGGGAATACGCCAAAAATGTTGAAGGCTTTACCGCTTCCGTAGGCGGCAAGTCGGTCCCGAGCGAAAAAGTCCGCAAAAATGCCTGGCGCGTTCATTCCTCGGATGACAACTTAACAATTCATTATCGAGTATATGCCAATGAACTAACCGTGCGGACGAATTTTGTGGATGCAGATCATGGCTACGTGACCCCGGCGGGTATGTTTATGTATCATGATGCCTTGAAAAATATACCTCTGCGCGTGGTGGTGCAGCCCTACAAAACCTGGAAGAACGTGGCAACGGGACTCGAACCGGTTGCGGGCTCTCCATACACCTACGAAGCATCGAATTTTGATGTGCTGGTCGATTCGCCCATTGAAATTGGCAACCATAAGACGTTCAGTTTTACGGCTTCGAATGTGCCGCACACGGTAGCTATGTTTGGCGATGTGGCCTACGACGAGCAACGGTTAACCGCTGACTATAAGCGTGTTTGTGAAGCAGCCGCGACGGTTGTCGGCGAACATCCCTGTACTCATTACACATTCATTGTTCATCATATTCCGCCGGGTGGGGGAGGTCTTGAACACCTGAACTCGACTACCCTCGAAACGTCGCGCAATGCCTACGCTACGGAAGCCAACTATAAGCGGTTTCTGTCGTTGGTCGCTCATGAATACTTTCACCTCTGGAATGTAAAGCGTATTCGGCCTGTAGCCCTGGGACCGTTCGATTATGAGAACGAGAATTATACGCATATGCTCTGGTTGTCAGAGGGTTGCACGTCGTTCTACCAGGAATATATTCTGCGCAGAGCGGGGTTCCATACGCCGGAGGCTTACCTAAGTTTGGTGGCCAGCAGCATTACGGAGATTGAAAACCAGCCGGGTACCCGCGTTCAGTCAGCGGCAGAATCAAGCTGGGATGCGTGGATTAAAGGGTATCGCCCCAACGAGAACTCTGCCAACACGACTATTTCGTATTACAGCAAAGGGAGTGTGCTCGGAACGCTGTTGAATCTGGCTATTCTGGCGGGCAGCAACGGCGAGCGCAACATGGACGATTTGATGCGGTTTCTGTATACTGAATATTACAAAAAGCAAAAACGTGGGTTCACCGATGACGAGTTTCGTCAGGCGGCTGAGCAAATTGCCGGTCGCAAACTTGATGATTTTTTTACCATTGGCGTCAGTTCTTCCGAACCTATAAACTATACTGCTTACTTCGAGCCGGTGGGTGTACAATTAGTTAATGTAGCTAGTAAAATGCAGGATGGTTTTCTTGGCGCAGCTACCACCGTGGTAAATGGTAAGTCGACGATTTCAGGCGTTCGGCGCGGGTCCGCAGCCTATACCGATGGCCTGAATGTAGGCGATGAAATTATTTCAATAGATGGTGTGCGCGTCGGCGACGACTTACTTCGGCAGGTCAGCGGTCGTCGCGTCGGCGATAAACTAAACGTACTTGTCAACCGGTCCGGTCTGCTTCGCGAGATACCCGTTACACTAACCCAGAATCCGCTGGTCAGCTATCGTCTGGAGCCGATGGAAAATCCGACAGCTGCGCAAAAAGCACTATACACCAAATGGTTGTACATTAAATAAAACGACACTGGCCCGGTAGATTATCGGGCCAGTATCGTTTTTAAGTAGTTTACAGTTGTATAAAAGCAACCAGTCATGCTTCAGCCAGAAACGGTCTTCACGCAATCAGCCCGGCCACTTACTATACCATCGCGGGTTGGCTCCATTGATATATTGCGAGCTATCACGATGATATTGATGATTTTTGTCAATGATCTGTGGTCGCTAAAAGACACTCCCCTCTGGCTGGAACATGTACCCCACGGCGTTGATGGCATTGGTTTGGCGGATGTAGTCTTTCCCGCTTTTCTGTTCATCGTGGGCATGTCGCTCCCATTCGCGGTCAACGCCCGACGTCAGAAAGGCGACACCGATATTGCCTTGGTTGGTCATGTTGTTATGCGTTCTGTTGCTCTGCTGGTTATGGGCATTTTCCTGGTCAATGGCGAATCAATTAGCGAAGAAGCAACGGGGATGAAACGGCTGGTATGGAATGTTCTGTCCTGCACCTCGTTCATTCTGCTCTGGAATGTGTATTCGAAAACAGCCAATAAAAAGGTTGTGACGTTGGTTAAAGTTTTAGCCATAAGCGTATTAGTTACGTTGGCTTTTGTCTACCGGGGTGAACATGAGAGCCGGTTTGCTACCCACTGGTGGGGTATTTTAGGTTTGATAGGCTGGTCGTATCTGGCCGCAGCCCTGGTTACCATTTATGCCCGCAACCGAATCGGTATCTTACTGGCTGGCTGGATTGGTTTTTCCATACTAAGTCTGGTATCCGCTGCTGACCTACTGCCAAAAGTTATTTCGTTTATCCCCAATGCCATCAGCGGAGGAACGTTGGTGGGTCTGACAATGGGTGGGGTCGTACTCTCAACTCTTTTTCAACAGTACCGCCAGCAAGATGAGAATAGACGAATGACGCTCGTTTTTATACTCGCGTCATTCGTGTTAATCGGCTTATCTGTGTACACGCGTACCTTTTGGGGACTTAGTAAACTGGCCGCTACACCCGCCTGGTTGTTTTTATGCAGCGCCTTTACAATTCTCGTCTTCATGGGCATCTACTGGCTGGTTGACATGGGTGGCAAAGCGAATTGGTTCAGTTTTATTAAACCTGCGGGCACCGATACGCTATTGTGCTACCTGATTCCCTATTTTGCCTACGCGTTGACAACATTATTAAATCTTCATTTGCCAGACGTTCTGCTGACTGGTGGCGTTGGCCTACTAAAATCATTTCTGTTTGCCCTGTTGTGTGTCTGGATTACGAGCAGGCTTAATAAGATAGGGGTTCGATTGAAGTTGTAAGCAGCGTTTGCCAACTCACAGGTCATAGCCTAATAGAAGCACTTGCCTAGTCAGATGCTGGGAATTGGTAGAATTAATTCTCTATTCCTTAGCTAATAACTTGTCGGCCAACTGTGTCAGGCCAATCGTGGCCGGTTCGGCAATGAAGGTGACGTTAGCGCGTTTATGCATGTCTGGAATGGTTGGGTCCACAACGTAAATGGGAACGCCGTCGCGAACGGAATAAACCAAACCCGCTGCCGGATAGACATTTAACGATGTGCCGACAACGATTAACAGATCGGCCTCGTGCGTAACCTCCAGGGCTATATCCATCATCGGAACCGCTTCGCCAAACCAGACGATGTGTGGCCGCAACTGAGACCCTTTCTGGCAGAAGTCTCCCGCTTTTATTTCCCAGCCCTCAATCTCATAAACTAGCGATTCGTCAACTGTCGAGCGCGATTTAAACAACTCGCCATGCAGGTGAATAACGGTTGACGAACCCGCTTTTTCGTGTAGATTATCGACATTCTGCGTGATGACTGTTACATCATATTTTTCCTCCAGCTTCACGAGCGCGAAGTGACCTGCATTGGGCTGAACGCTGAGTGCCTGTTTCCGGCGCTGGTTGTAAAAATCCTGTACTAAAGTCGGGTTACGCTCCCAGGCTTCGGGTGTGGCTACGTCCTCGATGCGGTGGTTTTCCCAAAGCCCGTCCGAGGCACGAAACGTTGGAATTCCACTCTCAGCACTGATACCCGCCCCAGAGAGAACGACAATTTTCTGACGTGTTTTCATAGATACAAAATACGAAATAATTGCCACTTTTTGTCATGCTGACTGGTGGACCAGTCAGCATGACAAAAAGTTATTCTACCACAATCTCATCGGTGGCAAGCCATGTTTTTTCGCCTGCGCTGGGATGACCGACGGGGCAGACACCAGCGTTTTTGGCTCGGATTCGGACGTAGCGCGCCCGTGCCGTTTTAAAGTCGGCTACTACGGGTAAAATGTCCCAGGGGCCATTTAAGTCATATTTAACGGGTTGTGCAATGGCTTCTTTGAAGTCGCTGCCATCTTTTGATAACGCAATTTCAACTGAGTTTGGCGGAAATCCCTTCTCCAGGATGACTTTCAGGAAATTCAGCGACACTTTTGTAACGCTCGTGACATCGCCCAAATCCAGCGTCATATCCATATCAGAGCCGTAAAAATTCACCCATTGCCGCCTGTCACGCGGACTGTCGCCCCGAACGCCATCCGTCAATTTTGCCGATTTTGGATTACTGCTCTGGCCGGGTGCAATGGCGTATGTATAGGGCTTGTTTTTGCCTTTGTGAAGCGTAAATGTTTGGGTCAGCTGGCCACCCGTGGAGGTTATAGCCCGAATTGTAGTGGTTTTTGTCAGCGTAATCGGTCCGATATATTCGGTGCTGCGTTCGTTGGGTTCTTTACCACTGAGCGTATAGAAAATCCGGCTGTCACTGTCCAGCTTTTTCAGAACGACCTGAATCTGTCCCTGATCGTTGGGTTGGGTAGAGGCCGTTATGTCGAATAGGCGTTTGGCGTAGTTGACTGGTACAGCAGCCAATCGGGGCAGGTGATTTTTGAGCCGCTGGGCAAAGTCCTCAAAGTTATGCGGTCCCGCTTGCATCCAGCCAAGTTCGGCAATGGCAATCGCTCGGGGAAACACCATGTATTCAACCGCTTCGGGCGTTGGTGTGTACTCAGTCCAGATATTTCCCTGAACACCCAGAATATATTTTTGCTCGGCGGGCGACAATTCGGCAGGCATCGGTTCATACGCGTACACCCGATCGAGTGGCAGATAACCGCCAATGGCCAGCGGTTCGGTGGCGGGGTTTCCCTGGTAATAATCCATGTAGCACGTACCCGTGGGCGTCATCACAACCGTATGCTTCTGTTTGGCAGCCGCAACACCGCCCTCCGTACCACGCCAGCTCATCACGGTAGCGTTGGGAGCCAGGCCACCTTCCAGAATCTCGTCCCAGCCAATAATGGCTCGCCCCTTGCTGGTTACAAATTTCTCGATACGTCGGATAAAATAGCTTTGCAGCTCATGTTCATCTTTCAGGTTATTTTTCTTCATCAAATCCTGACAAAACGCGCTCTGTTTCCAGGCCGTTTTCGGACATTCGTCGCCCCCGATGTGAATATATTTTCCAGGAAAGAGCGCGATTACTTCCGTCAACACGTCCTGTAAAAAGCCAAATGTTTTGTCTGACGGGCAGAATACATCATCAAAAACGCCCCATTTAGTTGCTACCTGATAAGCTTTCGTTGGCTCACATCCAAGTTCGGGATAGGCCGCCAAAGCCGCCAGGGCATGGCCGGGCATTTCGATTTCGGGAACAATGGTCACAAACCGGCTTTGCGCATAACGGACTACGTCCCGAATCTCATCCTGCGTATAGAATCCGCCAACAGGTTTATTATCAAACTGTTGCGGGTAGTTCTGGAAATATTGCCCAACAATCGTTTCGGCCCGTTTGCTGCCAATCTGCGTCAGTTTGGGGTATTTCTTAATCTCGATTCGCCAACCCTGATCGTCGGTCAGGTGCCAGTGAAACGTGTTTTGTTTGTGCATCGCCATCAGATCGATGTACTTTTTGACGAACGAAACAGGCATAAAATTTCGCGACACATCAAGATGAAGGCCGCGGTAACCGAAGCGCGGTTTGTCGGTAATCGCGCAGGCAGGCATGGTCGCGGTGGCCGACTGACCAACGGGCAATAGTTGCCGCATGGTTTGCGCGGCATAAAACAACCCTTTTGGCGTAGCGGCTTCGGCCAACACCCGACCGGGCGTAACGGTCAATTTATAGCCTTCATCACCGAGCAGTAATTTTTTATTGAGAGAGAAAAAAATATGCGCGCCTTTACCTAATGCAGGACTAGTTGGTGCCACCGTAAGGGCCGTACCGTTAGCCGTTTTAACCTGATTGACAAATGTTCGCGCTACGGCTCGCACGGTGGCGTCCGTAGCCGGGCTTATCACAACGCGCGTATTGGCCGTGAGTGTAAACTGCCCATTTTGCCCGGCAAACCGAGCCGGAAACGGAATTAAATTATATTGATTGTCAGATTGTGCAACTAGGGTACCGGATAAAAAGAGGAAAAAAAGCAGATGTCTCATGCGTAAAAAAGGCAACGATGCGATGGTTCAGATGGCAAAATAACGATGATTTTTTGAAAGGTGCCCAAAATCAGAAAACCTTCCGGTACCGGAAGGTTTTCATCAACGTAAAGGTTTAGCGCAACTACGTAGTATAAACAATAAATCCCGCTACCCTCAGGTAACGAGATTTTCTAGCTTATTTTTTCGCCACTACTTTCTTGGCAGCCGCTACCGGTTTCTTTACGGTTGTCGCTTTGGCCTTCGCCGGAGCTTTTACAGCCGTCGCCGACTTAACTGCTTTTGCCGGGCCTTTGGCAGTAGCCGCCGACTTAGCTGTCTTAGCGGGTGCTGCTTTTTTCGCCGATCCTTTTGCTGGCGTTGGGTCATCACCGGCTAGTTTCAGACAATCTTCGAGCGTTAGGGTGGCGGGGTCAATATCTTTTGGAATCTTGACGTTGCGCTTGCCAACGGCCAAATACGGCCCATACTGCCCGTTAATGAGTTTCACCGCCGGGTTTTCCGGAAATTCCTTAATGTATTTGTTGGCTTCGACCAGCCGCTTCGCCAGAATCAGTTCAATGGCCCGTTCCAGCGTCAGATCCGCTAATGATTCATTCCGGGGAAGTGAAACATATTTATCTTCGAACTTAACGTAGGGACCAAAACGACCTTTTCCGGTTGCAACTAGCTTACCCTCAAACTCGCCCAGCGCTTCGCTCACCGACTCGACTCGTTTTTGCTGAATGAGTTGAATAGTCCGGGTTTCGTCAATCGTATACGGATCGTCTTCCTTCGTCAGAGAAACGTATTTATCATCATGCTTCACGTAAGGGCCGAATTTGCCGATGCCGATGGTCATGGGTTTATCCTCGAAGAAACCGACTTCACGTGGTAGAGCAAACAGGGCCAGTGCTTCCGGTAACGATATAGTATCAATCAATTGACCATCGCGCAGGTTTGCATACTGGGGTTTCTCCTCGTCGGTCGATTCTCCGATTTGCGCATAAGCGCCGTATTTGCCCAGACGCGCCGACACTTTTTTGCCGCTGCGTGGGTCAAGGCCCAAATCACGGGCGCCTGTCTTGAACGACACCACCGACGAACCCTGAATCTCCTCAATGTTCTTATGGAAATCGCCGTAGAATCCGGCCAGCATTGTCTGCCAGTTCATACGGCCATCGGCAATCTCATCAAAATCTTTTTCAACCGTCGCCGTGAACTTGTAATCCACAATGTCGGGAAAGTATTCGACCAGAAAATCACTTACGACAACGCCCGTGTTGGTTGGGAACAGCTTGGCTTTTTCGGAGCCAAATGTTTCCTTGCCACTGGTTTCGCTAATCTGATCCCGTTGGAGGGTATATTCAATGTAGGTGCGTTCTAAACCGGGCTTGTCCTGCTTGGTAACGTATCCCCGGTTAATAATCGTAGAAATAGTTGGCGCGTAGGTCGATGGGCGACCGATGCCCATTTCTTCTAATTTCTTTACCAGCGAAGCTTCGGCATAACGGGGCTGCGGACGCGTGAATTTCTCCGTAGCTTTCATCTGGCCCAGGTTTAACCCTTGCCCGATGGTTAATGGAGGTAACATGCCTTTAGCGTCTTCGTCGTCTTCGTCGTCTTTCGATTCGAGGTAAACGCGTAGAAATCCGTCGAACTTAATTACTTCACCCTGTGCAACAAGTTCATTCGGAAAGGATTTTGATCCCGTTAGGTGGCTAGCCTTTTCGTCGGGCGCATCGACAAACGGGCTGTCGTCTACATTGGTCTGATAGGTAGCTGTTTTACCATTTGCGAATCGAATTGCAATTGTTACAGTTGTTCGTTCGAGCTGAGCATCAGCCATCTGCGAGGCAATCGCGCGTTTCCAGATCAGTTCATACAGTCGTTTCTGGTCGCGGTCACCGCCGGCATTACGATCATTGAAGTTCGTTGGCCGGATGGCTTCGTGGGCTTCCTGCGCCGATTCGTTCTTGGTCTTAAACTGCCGTGTTTGAATGTATTTCTCGCCAAACTCCGAACCAATCTCAGCTACAGCCTTGTCGATGGCTTCCTGCGAGAGGTTAGTCGAATCAGTTCGCATGTACGAAATTTTACCCGCTTCGTACAAGTTCTGGGCAATCCGCATGGTGCGATCAACCGAATAACTCAGCTTGCGCGCGGATTCCTGTTGCAGAGTCGACGTGGTAAACGGTGGAGCGGGGGATTTTTTGGCGGGGCGGGTCTCTAGATTTTTAATCGTAAACGTAGCCCCAACGCAGGCTTCCAGAAAAGAACGCGCTTCGCCCGGAGTCGCAAAGTTTTTTGCCAGTTCAGCATTCAGCACTTTATTACCGTCAACGATAAACTGCGCTGTAATCTTGAACGACGATTTTGCCGAGTGCTTGTCAACTTCGCGCTCTCGTTCTACAACGAGCCGCAACGCAACCGATTGTACCCGGCCTGCCGACAAACCTGTGCTGCCGCCCTTAATCTTACGCCACAGCACCGGCGAGAGTTCGTAACCCACCAGCCGGTCCAGCACGCGCCGGGCCTGTTGGGCATTTACTAAGTCTACGTCAATGGTGCGGGGCGACTTAATGGCATTTTGGATAGCCGTCTTCGTGATTTCGCGGAACACAATACGTTTAGTGTTGTCGCGCAGACCGAGGGCTTCTTTGAGGTGCCACGAAATAGCTTCCCCCTCTCGGTCATCATCCGTAGCCAGCCATACTTCATCAGCCGCCTTAGCAAGAGATTTTAATTCACTAACTAACTTCTTCTTATCGGGCGAAACTTCGTACGATGGTTTGAAGCCATTCAGTACGTCTACGGCCAACCCATCTTTGGGTAAATCGCGTACGTGACCGAAGCTGGACTTCACCGTAAAGTCTTTACCAAGATAGCCTTCAATGGTTTTCGCCTTTGCCGGCGACTCCACAATGACTAAGTTTTTTGACATAATTAATGGTCAGGTTGATACTATCTCCGCTCTTTTTCTTCCTCGAATCAGGCCAAATATAGACGCAAAAGAACTGACTTGTGCAAGACAAGTTATATATGACGAAACAAAAGGGAGGATTCTGGTAGCGTGTTGCGGGCTTACATATAGGTAACAACACGTATTGGCTCACAGTTCGAATTTGGTCTACAGCGGCTTAAAAATGAGCGATTATTTTTGTTCAGACCGTTGACCGAACGCGTCTTAATCGAAAAATCCCGCTGAGTTGGGTATTCGTTTATAGGCCACAAGCGATAGCTTTTATACCCATTTCGGGTACACTACTTTAATAAGTTCAAATCTGGTTGAGCGTATTTGTACACTTTAAAATAGAGCGTCGTTTTGGTTTGGTAGATGCCGTCAATTTTCGAAATCTCATTGACAAACTCAACCAAATGATTGTTTGTCGGACACATCACATCGACTTCCAGATCATAATCTCCCGACGTACTCGCTAAGAAGCTTACTTCGGGCATTTTGGCAATTTCTTGGGCTACAGACTCCTTCAACGTGGCTGGACGAACATAAACGGCAATGTGGGCATAGACCTGAAAGCCTACTTTATCGGGGTCGACCCGACCGACGATATTAATGATTCCTTCGTCAATTAACCGGTTTAACCGGGTTCGGGCCGTGCCAACAGAAACCTTCAACTGGTCGGCAATAACGGTAAACGACATTCGTCCATCCTTCTGAAGACACGATAGAATAGCAAAGTCCAACTCATCTAGTGTACTGTGATTCTTTTCCATGGTTGTGGTGTCAAGCCGTAAAATTATTGTTAATAGTTGACTTTAGGCTAAATTATTTTTAGTTTGCGTCTCTTATTTCTGTAAAAAATGCAGAAACAAGATTAAGTTATGAAGTATCCCCCAATTCAGAATTATATAAACGGGCAGTTTGTCGATGCATCGACCGACCGATCGCTGGCCGTTATTTCGCCCATAGATGGCACCTTATTATCAACCGTACCGCTATCGACCGCTACTGATTTAGATAAGGCCGTAACAGCGGCTAAAGCCGTCTTTTTAGTCTGGAGCCGGACGACTATTAAAGAAAGAGTACAGGTCTTTTTTCTGTATAAAACTCTGCTGGAAAAGAATATGAGTCAATTGGCTTTATTGGTCCAGGAAGAGAACGGTAAAACGTACGATGAGGCTGTTGCCGAAATAGAAAAAGGTGCTGAACTGGCCGAATTCGCCTGCTCATTACCGCAACTCGTGACTGGTGAAATATTGGAAGTGAGTCGGGGCGTCGAGTGCCGGACCGAACACGTACCGTTGGGCGTCGTGGCCAGCATTGTTCCGTTCAATTTTCCGAGTATGGTGCCCAATTGGACAATCCCGAATGCCATTGCGCTGGGAAACTGCATGATTATCAAGCCATCGGAGAAGGTGCCGCTGAGCGTAGGTCGTTTGGCTGAATTGTTGCAGGAAGCGGGTTTACCAGCGGGCGTTTTCAACATCGTTCAGGGCGACAAAGAGGTTGTCGAGGCTATTTGCGACCATCCGGGCATCGAAGCTGTTTCATTTGTGGGGTCTACAAAAATTGCCAAAGCTGTTTATAAGCGGGCAACCGGCAATTATAAACGCTGTCTCGCACTGGGTGGGGCCAAAAATCACCTGATTGTCTTGCCCGATGCCATTCCTGGTATGACGGCCCAAAATATCACGGCGTCGATGGCGGGTTGCGCGGGTCAACGGTGTATGGCCGCGTCGGCAATGGTAGCCGTCGGGCCAGTCGATCATATCATTGAAAAACTTTGTGAAGAAGCCCAAAAGATGGTTCCCGGTAAGAACCTCGGCGCGGTGATCAATCATGAATCTAAAGAACGCATCGAACGCTATATCACCGAAGCTGAAAATCAGGGTGCCAAAATTTTGCTGGATGGACGCAATCCGACGGTCGAAGGTAAAGAACAGGGCACCTACGTTGGCCCAACGATCATTGACTATGTGACGCCAGATATGGCCATTGCTCAGGAAGAAATTTTCGGACCTGTCATCAGCATCATGCGGACTAACACCGTTGATGAAGCGCTGGCCATTGAGAACGCCAGCCCCTACGGAAATGCCGCGTCGGTCTTTACACAAAACGGCGGCATGGCCCGCTACGTGATCGACAAAGCCAGCGCCGGGATGGTCGGCGTTAACGTGGGCGTGCCCGTTCCGCGTGAACCGTTCTCGTTTGGCGGTTGGAACGATAGCCGGTTCGGGGTGGGCGACATCACCGGGAAAAGCTCCATCGAATTCTGGACGAAACTCAAAAAAAGCACGACCAAGTGGAACCCCGAAGCCGGAATTAACTGGATGAGTTGATACGAAAAGAAACCCAATATCGGCACTTAATAACTTCCCTTATGCTTGACACAACAACGCTTACCGAAACGCAGGAAGTGCTCCAGGATAGCTTCGATCACACCGTGTTTGCCTGGAGTAAACAGAAGGGCATTTCACCAATTGCGGTGAAATATGCCAAAGGCGTTTACATGTATGATTACGACGATAAACGCTATATTGATTTTTCGTCGGGTCTGATGAATGTGAATATTGGGCATGGTAATCAGCGTATTACGGAGGCTGTTGTCAAGCAAATGCAGGAAGTGAGTTATGTGACGCCCTACTGCGTGACAAAAGTTCGGGGTGAGTTAGGTAAAAAATTAGCTGAAATCTGTCCAGGCGATTTGAACAAAGCGTTCTTTACGTTATGTGGCGCTACCTCCATTGAGGCTGCGCTCAAGCTGGCTCGTTTGTACACAGGGCGGCATAAAATATTGAGTCGCTATCAATCATATCACGGCGCTACCTACGGGTCACTGTCGGCGGGTGGCGACCCGCGTAAACAACCCGACGATTCGCAGCAGGCACCCAATTTTGTGCACGTTGATATTCCGTATCGCTACCGCTGGACGCACGACGAAGCAAGTATGCTGACTGATTCCGTAGCCCAGTTGGAGCGGGTCATTGCTTATGAAGGTCCGGGCAACATTGCCGCTATTCTGCTGGAAGGGGAGTCGGGCACGTCGGGCTGTTTACAGTATCCCGTAGGCTATTTAGCTGCCGTTCGGGAGATCTGTACCAAACACGGTATTCTGCTGATCATCGATGAAGTTATGAGTGGTTTTGGCCGAACGGGTAAATGGTTTGGCTTTGAGAACCACGGTATTGTGCCGGATATGGTAACGATGGCCAAAGGTATTACCTCGGGGTATTTGCCCTTTGGCTGTCTGATGGTTACGGACAAAATTGCGGCCCGCTATAACGATACGGTGCTGGCAACGGGCATGACGTACTCGGCGCACCCGGTCAGTTGTGCGGCTGCGCTGGAAACGATAAAAATTTATGAGGATGAAAACTTGATTGAAAATGCCGTCGAGATGGGCAACTATATGGATGCTCAGGCGGCTATACTGATGCAAAAACATCCGAGCATCGGTGACTTTAGAAATACGGGGCTTTTAGGCTGTTTTGAACTGGTCAAAAACAGGGCCACAAAAGAGCCAATGGCTCCGTTCAACGCCAAGCCGGAAGAAATGGCCGTCATGAGCAAAGTAGCCGCCAAGATCAAGGAGTTGGGTATGTACACCTTCGTGCGCTGGAGCTACGTTTTTGTTGCACCACCGCTGTGTATTACGAAAGAACAAATAGACGAGGGTCTTGCCATAATCAGTGAGGCCCTGAAAATTGCGGATGAGTACGTAGATTGAGTAAGGTATTGGTTTTACACGTGGAGTCGGCGGGGCCGCCCGCGCGGTTCTCAAAACCGACTCCACGTGTTAGCCATTGTGTCGGGTTCTTAAACCGCACGGGCGGCCCCGCCGACTCCACGTGTAAAACCAACCAGCATGATTACATCAAGACGCAGATTTATTGAGGCAATTTCGGTAGGTACAGCCTCTGCTTTACTGCCTGCCGTTTCGGCCACGACGTTTGCGTCGACGGGAAAAGTCGATCCCGTAAAGCGAATTATTCTGGATACGGATACCGCTACCGACGATGCGGTGGCTGTTCTGATGGCCGTGACGTCACCCAAACTGAACGTTGAAGCCATCACGATTACGTGCGGCAATGTCGGGTTTGAGCAGCAAACGAAGAATGCGCTGTACACGCTTCAACTAGCGGGAAAGAAGGATCAAATCCCTGTTTACCAAGGCTCTGCTCGTCCAATTGTTCGGGAGGTGCATGGTAACGCAAAATACGTTCACGGGAGCGATGGCATGAGCGATTCGTTTTTTCCTGATCCGCAACAAAAGCCCGAAAAAGAACATGCCGTCGATGCGATTATTCGTCTCGTTGAGAAGTACCCGAATAAGATAACGATTGTTGCCATCGGGCCGCTCACCAACATTGCGTTGGCCCTACTGCGTGAACCATCCATCGCAAAAAATGTCAAAGAGCTGTATTTTATGGGCGGTTTCTATAAGTTTTATGGCAACATCAATCCGAGTGCTACGTATAATGCCTGGGTCGATCCTGAAGCTGCACGAATCGTTTTTCAGTCAGGAATTCCTATTACCACCGTTGGCTTCGATGTGAGTGTGAAGAGTTCGGTATTTACCGACGACGATTACGCGAAAGTGGAAAAGCTGGGTACGAAATACGCTGATTTTTTCATGAAGATTAACCGAGTCCGCCGGAAGTACTGCAAAGAACACCAGAAAATGAACGGGTCTAATCACCCCGATGCCATTACCATTGCCGCCGTAATTGACCCCAGCCTTATATCCCAGAAAGTAGCGCGTTTCGTGGATGTCGAAACGCGCGGAGAGTTAACATTGGGTGCTTTGGCAATCGATGAATTGGGCGTCTGGGGCAAACCACCCAACGCCACCATCTGCGTTGAAGCCGACGAAGCAAAGTTTAAGAAAATGGTATTTGATACGTTGAAAATGAGTTAACTAGTTTATACATTAAGGTTTGTGTTTCTTGATCTGTGGGATACAGGCTAGGAAATGAAGGACACTTGACTACGTTAGTACCCCGAACCAAAAACGACAAAAACCGTGTCAGCAAAGCAGGGATTTAGTGAAGCAACCGTAGACGAATCGTCCGCTCTGTATAGCGACGATTTAGCCCCCATTCCCGCGTCGAAACGAACGTGGAATACCTGGAATTATGCGGCCTTATGGATTAGCATGAGCTTGTGTATTCCTACGTATATGATGGCCAGTTCGCTCATTGAGGGCGGCATGAACTGGTGGCAGGCCATTTTAACTATCTTTCTGGGCAATACTATTGTGTTGGTTCCAATGGTATTGAATGGGCACGCCGGGGCCAAATACGGGATTCCCTTTCCGGTTTTGGTGAGGTCTAGTTTTGGCACCAAAGGAGCCAATATTCCGGCTTTATTGCGGGCTATTGTGGCCTGCGGCTGGTTCGGTATCCAAACGTGGATTGGCGGGTTTTCCATCTACCAGATGCTCCGGTTATGGATTCCATCGCTGGAGACACTACCGCCAGTTTTTCCGGCTTCGTTTGGCTTGCAAACGGGTCCGGCCATCTGCTTTTTCTTATTCTGGCTATTGAATATGTACGTCGTTTACCTCGGCGTCGAGAGTATCAAAAAACTGCTCGTCTTCAAGGCATTTTTCCTGCCCGTTGCGGCTCTGGCTTTGCTATACTGGGCCATTTCTGCCGGAAACGGCCTTGGACCGATTTTGGATCAACCAGCCAAATTCACCACATCGGCTGCGTTTTTTGCTTTTTTCTTTCCAGCCTTAACGGGCATGGTCGGCTTCTGGGCTACATTATCGCTAAATATTCCTGATTTTACGCGTTATGCAGTAAGCCAGCGGGCGCAGATAAAAGGTCAGATTATTGGCCTTCCCCCCGCCATGACATTGTTTTCGTTCATCGGCGTTGTCGTTACATCGGCGACTACAATTATTTACGGCACTACTATCTGGGACCCGCTCGTTTTGGCCGGAAAGTTTGATAGTAAACTCCTAGTTAGCGTCGCCATGATTGCGGTGGCTATTTCTACCTTAGCGACTAATATTGCCGCTAATATTGTCAGTCCCGCCAACGATTTCGCCAACCTGGCCCCGTCGAAAATTGATTTCCGGAAAGGGGGCTACATTACCGGTGTCATCGGCATCCTGATTTTTCCGTGGAAGTTAATTGCCGACCCAACGGGCTTCATTTTTACCTGGTTAGTTGGATATTCCAGCCTGCTTGGACCAGTTGGAGGCATTATGATTGCCGATTATTTCTTCCTGCGAAAACAACAATTATCTCTGTCGGATTTATATAGCGAAACCGGTATGTACCGATTCAAAAATGGGTTTAATAACGCAGCTATTATTGCCTTGCTGGCGGGCATTCTGCCCAACATTCCGGGCTTTCTGACAACCATTAAAGTTATTCCGGCAGACAGCATTCCCAGCTGGATTTCACAGCTTTATAACTATGCCTGGTTCGTCGGTTTTTTCGTTAGCGCCGGAATTTATTTAGGTTTAATGAGAAACAAGTTTTTTACCGCAAAGGACGCAAAGGTATTCGCAAAGAGCACGGAGGATTTGTCGATATAAAAGATCTATACAGCTAAAAAGCGACTATATCGCAGAGAACCGAAAGTTGTATGACAGAAAATGAAATTTCGCATAAAGTCATTGGCCTTGCCATGGAGGTTCATTCGACATTAGGCCCCGGATTATTGGAAAGTGCTTACAAAGAATGTCTATTTTACGAATTATGGAAATCGGGTTTATTTGTCGAAAAATAAAAAGCAATGCCTTTAATCTTTGAAGAAGTCAAACTGGATTGTGGTTATAGGATTGATATACTCGTTGAAAATAGATTAGTCATAGAATTGAAAAGTGTAGACTCGTTGAATGATGTTCATCTAGCACAAACATTGACCTATATGAAATTGGGTAATTATAAATTAGGCTTATTGATGAACTTCAACGTCTTAAGGCTAAAAGATGGCATTAGGCGAGTTGTAAACGGTTTATAAACCTCTGCGATTCTTTGCGTTTTCTCTTTGTGGACTTTGCGGTAAAAAATTAGCCGTAAAGTCCACAAAGGTATTCGCAAAGAACACTGAGAAAATAATTAACTAAATGAGCATTCTCATTAAAAACGGTCGGATTATTACGGCTGCCGACGAGTATGTTGCCGATATTTTTATAGAGGGCGAAACGATTAGCGCCATCGGTAAGAACCTATCCGTTCAGGCCGATACGACGATTGACGCTACCGGTAAGCTGGTATTTCCCGGCGGTATAGACCCGCATGTTCATTTGGATATGCCGTTTATGGGTACATTTTCGAGCGATACTCACGAAACAGGAACCCGCGCAGCTCTGTACGGCGGCACAACGACCGTCATTGATTTCGTCCTGCAAAAACAGGGACATTCGCTGAAAGAAGCCCTGGCCGAATGGAACTCACGCGCCAACGGAACCACCGTCGGGGATTACAGTTTCCACATGGCCGTGACGGATTTTAACGAAAATACCCGCGCCGAAATTAAAGAGATGGTTGAGAACGAGGGGATTACGTCGTTCAAAACGTTTATGGCCTATAAGGGTGCACTCATGATTGACGATAGCCAGATGATCGGTCTGATGCAGGAGGTGAAGAAACAGGGCGGTATGGTTACGGTTCACGCTACGAACGGCGATGTTATTGATTACCTCGTTGCCAAACATAAATCCGAAGGCAAGCTAACGCCATTGTATCATTACCTCTCGCAGCCCGAAGTGACCGAATCCGAAGCCAGCAGCCGTTTTGCCGATATGACCGACTACACCGGCTGCCCCGGCTATATCGTTCACATGACCTGCGAAGGTGCGCTAAACGCCGTTCGGAATGCGACCCGGCGCAATCAGAAAGTGTTTGTCGAAACCTGCATTCAATACCTGATTCTCGATGCATCGCTGTACGGAGACGATTTTGACGGTGCCA
Organism: Spirosoma flavum; assembly: GCF_042686045.1. Taxonomy (NCBI): domain Bacteria; kingdom Pseudomonadati; phylum Bacteroidota; class Cytophagia; order Cytophagales; family Cytophagaceae; genus Spirosoma; species Spirosoma flavum. Next base: position 1,607,273 of record NZ_JBHUOM010000002.1, on the reverse strand, counting down.
AATGGGTGATGAGTCCGCCATTGCGCGAAAAAAAAGACCAGCAAACCCTTTGGGCCGGAATCAATCAGGGTTTGGTGCAAGTTGTCGCCACTGACCATTGTCCGTTTATGTGGGAGCAAAAATTGATGGGCAAAGACGATTTTTCGAAGATTCCCAACGGCCATCCAGCCATCGAAAATCGCATGGAATTGCTCTACAGCGAAGGGGTTCATAAAGGCAAAATCACACTCAATAAATACGTAGAAGTTGCCTGTACGAACCCGGCCAAAATCTTCGGCATGTTCCCGCGCAAAGGAACCATTGCGGTTGGCAGCGATGCGGATATTGTTGTTTTCGACCCCAACGAAACGCACACACTTTCGGCCAAAACCCACCACATGAACGTCGATTATTCGGGGTATGAAGGACGGGAAGTAACCGGAAAAGTTAAGACCGTTTTGCTCCGGGGTAAAGTCGCTATTGACGACGATAAATGCCTGGTTGATAGAGGATACGGTCAGTTTATCAGACGGAGTAAAGTGAGCGGAAAGATTTAGAATACGTGGTGTCGGCGGGGTC
>NZ_JBHUOM010000002.1:1308501-1606670 GCF_042686045.1 Spirosoma flavum | reverse complement strand
GCACGGGCGACCCCGCCGACACCACGTAAACGTTTTAAACACGAACTAAACATGCCACGAATTATTAAATCTGGACTCATACAAATGAGTTTGCCTAAGACCGAGGGCGAAGGCACGATTGAGGAAATTAAGGAAGCGATGGTGCAGAAACATATTCCGCTCATCGAAGAAGCCGGTCAGAAAGGCGTGCAGATTCTGTGTTTACAGGAGATTTTCAATACGCCGTATTTCTGTCCCGGTCAGAACAGCGCGTGGTACGCGTCAGCGGAAACCGTTCCCGGTCCAACCACCGACCGGATGGCCGAGTACGCCAAAAAGTACAACATGGTAATGATTGTACCCGTCTACGAAAAAGAACAGGCTGGGGTACTCTACAACACGGCTGCTGTCATTGACGCCGACGGGACGTACCTGGGTAAATACCGCAAGAATCACATTCCGCATACGTCGGGTTTCTGGGAGAAATTTTTCTTCAAACCGGGCAATTTAGGCTATCCCGTTTTTCAGACCCGTTACGCAAAAGTAGGGGTGTACATCTGTTACGACCGTCATTTTCCCGATGGTGCACGTTGCCTGGGACTGAACGGGGCCGAGATTGTCTACAATCCATCGGCAACGGTGGCTGGTTTGTCGCAGTACCTCTGGAAACTCGAACAACCCGCCCATGCCGCAGCCAACGGTTATTTTATGGGTTGCATCAACCGCGTCGGTGAAGAAAAACCCTGGAATCTTGGTCGGTTCTACGGCACATCGTATTTCGTTGACCCACGTGGTCAGATTTTCGCTACGGCTTCTGAAGACAGAGACGAACTGTTGATTTCCGAATTCGATCTGGATATGATTGAGGAAGTCCGCAACGTCTGGCAATTCTACCGCGACCGACGCCCGGAAACGTATGACAAATTGGTCGAACTGTAGAGCAGTGAAGAGTTAAGAATGATGAGTGAATAATAAATGCCTGGTAATTATGCATGAGAAAGAAAGTATTATTCAGGTTAAGTCTTTTGAGTTTTCTGTACGTGTTATTCGTATGTATCAATGGCTGTGTAAAGAACACCGCATCTATTCCCTGGCAGATCAGGTTTTACGAAGTGGAACTGGTATTGGCTCTAATGTTGAAGAGGCAAGTGGTGGACTAACAAAGAAAGAGTTTACGGCTAAAATAGGAATTGCCTATAAAGAGGCTCGCGAAACAAGATATTGGTTGAGATTATTAGGAACAACTGACTATCTTGATAAAAAGACATTTGAGTCGATGCTATCTGATTGCGAAGAATTAGTCAAAATTTTGGGATCTATTCAAAAAACTGCACAAGCGAATCTCTTAAAAGAAAAACTTGAGTTAAGAGTGAAGAATGTAGAGTAAAAAGTCCATTTATAATTTTTATTCTTCACTCTACATTCTTCACTCTTAATTAAAAGAACGTGGCCATCATCAACAATCGATTAACGGCTGAACAATACGAGCAAAACTTCAGCGACATTCACCCGCCGTTCGACTCACGGGAAGCGGCTTTGGTGGAAGCAAATCGCTGTCTCTTTTGTTATGATGCGCCTTGCATAAAAAGCTGTCCGACAAGCATCAACATTCCCAAGTTCATCAAGCAGATTACCACCGATAACATCAGAGGGTCAGCGTACACAATTTTTGACGCCAATATCATGGGGGCAGGCTGCTCAAAAGTCTGCCCGGTAGAGAAATTATGCGAAGGCTCCTGCGTCTATAATTTTCTGGAGGAACCCCCCATTCCAATTGCCAAACTGCAACGGTATTCCACCGAAAAAGCCATCGGGCACAAATGGCCGTTGTTCCAGCGCAAACCATCCACGGGTAGGAAAGTAGCGGTGGTAGGAGCAGGGCCAGCAGGATTAAGCTGTGCGCATGTGCTTAGCCGTGAGGGAGTTGACGTAACAATTTACGAAAAAGAAAGCAAAGGGGGCGGCCTGATGACCTACGGCATTGCCGCGTATAAAGTGACGCCCGAATTTTGTGAAGATGAGGTAAATTTTATTACCTCGTTGGGTGGTATCGAGATCAAGTACAATCAGGAATTAGGCTCAACTATCTCCTTAGCCGAGCTGCAAACCAATTACGACGCTGTGTATATCGGTATCGGTGTTGGCGTGGCGAGGCAGTTGAACATTCCCGGCGAACATCTCTCGGGTGTCGAAGATGCCATTCGGTTTATTTACGACATCCGTGAAAAGGGCTATCCGTCCGTACCTATTGGCGACAAAGTAGCGGTCATTGGGTTAGGTATGACGGCCATTGATGCGGCTACGCAGGCTAAACGACTGGGTGCTAAAGAGGTAACCATTGTTTATCGACGTACTCAGACCGAAATGCCCAGCACCGAAGTCGAGTTAAACCTGGCTAAATTAGATGGCTGCTCTATTATCTGGCTTGCGGCTCCCCAAGAAATCAAGGGCGAAAACGGCCAGGTTACACAACTAATTTGCAGCGTTATGGAATTGGGTGTGCCCGATACCAGTGGTCGTCGGTCGCCGGTTGAAACGGGCGAAACGATCACGTTGGCCGTTGACATGGTCATTAAAGCTACTGGTCAGGTTCCATTTGACGAACTGGTTAGCCGGAATCAGCTTACTAACTGGAACGGCAAAATAGCTATTGACAGCAACTGCGCTACGAACATTCCGGGAGTCTTTGCCGGTGGCGACTGCGTAAATGGCGGCAAAGAAGTTGTCGATGCTGTACAAGCCGGAAAAGATGGCGCAAAGGCGATTTTGAATTTTATGCATCCAGTGGTGTCAGGTTCTCAAACCTGACACATAAGGTTCCGAGGAACCTTGCGTATATTTTTTAACAAGGTTTTGAGAATCGCAACCGGTACGCCCGATCGGGCGTACCGTCCTTTCTTGTCAGGTTTAAGAACCTGACACTACGGTAAAACCTGATATCACTTCAACTCTTTAAAACGTGGCGGATTTAAGCGCAAATTTCCTCGGCATCAAATCGCCCAATCCATACTGGTTAGCGAGCGCCCCACCGACGGATAAACAATATAATGTACTACGAGCCTTTGAAGCCGGTTGGGGGGGTGTCGTCTGGAAAACATTGGGTAGTCAGGTCAAAAACGTATCGTCCCGGTATTCGGCGGTCGATTATGGCGGGACCAAGATGATGGGCTTCAACAACATCGAGCTTATTTCCGACCGACCACTCGCTATTAACCTACGCGAAATTGCCGAATGCGTTCGGTTGTTCCCCGACCGGGCGATGATTGTGTCACTTATGGCCGATAACACCCGGGAGAGCTGGCACGAACTGATTGCTCAGGTGGAAGATACGGGTGCTCACGGGCTCGAACTCAACTTCGGCTGTCCGCACGGCATGACTGAACGGGGTATGGGCGCGGCTGTGGGGCAGGACCCCGAAATTGCTAAAACGGTGGTGGAATGGGTGATGGAGAAAGCCACGATTCCGGTCATCACCAAACTAACGCCCAATGTTCATTCGGTGGTGCCGACGGGTCGGGCTGCGGTCGAGGGTGGCACGAACGCGCTGTCGCTCATCAACACCATTCAGTCGATAACGGGTGTCGATCTGGACACGTTTGTTCCCAATCCATACGTTGCCGGGAAGTCTGTTTATGGCGGTTACTGCGGGCCAGCCGTTAAACCAATCGCCCTGAAAATGCTGACGACTATTGCTCAGGACCCAATGACGGCCAGACTGCCGATTTCGGGTATTGGCGGTGTCAGCACCTGGAAAGATGCGGTTGAATTTATGCTGCTGGGTGCATCGAACGTGCAGGTTTGTACGGCTGCCATGAAACACGGTTTCCGCATTATCGAAGACATGTGCGACGGGATGAACAACTGGATGGATGAAAAAGGCTTCAAAACCCTCGATGATTTCGTTGGTAAATCGGTGCCCACCATCACGCATTGGGAGGATTTGGATATCAATTACCACATCGTCGCCAACATCGATCAGGACAAGTGCATCCATTGCGGCTTGTGCTATATCGCTTGCGAAGACACATCTCACCAATCCATTAATCTAACGTTCGGCAACCCCTACAACACCTATTCTATTAAGGAAGATGAGTGTGTTGGCTGTAATTTGTGTAAATTAGTCTGTCCCGTCGATAGCTGTATCACGATGGTGGAGCAACGCAAAGGCGACGAATATGTGAACTGGAAGGAATTTCAACGTCGCGGATTGCCGCTGAACGACCACTAACAAAATTATGACGGGGCCGCCCGCGCGGTGATAAATGATGATTACTAGTTGGAACATAATTCATCATTCTCCTTTTTACCTCTATGAGCGAACACGTTAACGCGCAACCTATCCGTCTCGTTTACGGCCTGGAAGACAAGGTTCCCCTGATTCCGGCGCTCCTGGTGAGTTTGCAACAGGTGGGTGCTATGGTTGTCGGAACCATCACACCAGCCCTGATTTTGTCGGGTATTTTGCCTTTCAGCCCGCAGGATACCGCTTACCTGATTAGTATGGCATTGGTCGCGTCGGCGCTGGGGACATTCCTGCAAACGATGCGCTTTGGTTTCATTGGCTCTGGATTGCTTAGCATTACCGGCACAAGTTTTGCGTTTCTCGCCCCACTTATCCAGGCTGGCACAACGGGCGGGCTCCCGCTCATGGTAGGCATGTCGTTGGCCGGAACCCCCGTACAACTGGCATTGGCTCCTTTTCTGCCAAAACTAAAACGCGTATTTACCCCATTGGTTTCGGGGATTGTTGTGTTGCTTATTGGTCTTTCGCTGATTCCTACAGGTATGAGAAGCATTGCCCGATTACCCGTTGAAGGCGCACCCGTTTGGAGTGGCGGGCTAGTGGCCCTGATCGTCATTGCGGTTATAGTTGTTGCCCAGTCGATTGGAAAAGCCTGGGCACGAATGGCCGCGGTGCTGGTTGGCGTAGTCACGGGCTATACGATTTGTGGCGTAATGGGTTGGCTGCAAAGTCCGGCTTCGGGTAATGATTCCTGGATTACAGTGCCACAGCTTTTCCCTCATGGTCTGGCTTTCAACTGGGCGTTGCTATTTCCCTTTTCGTTTATCTATCTGGTCTGCGTGCTGGAAGCGATGGGCGATATTACGGCGACCTCTCAACTATCTGGCCTGCCGACCGATGGGCCTGATCATTGGGCCAGAATTCGGGGGGGTGTTTTAGCCGACGGACTTACCTGTATTGGTTCGGCGCTGGTCGGCGGTTTTCCCAGCGCCACCTACGCACAGAACAACGGGGTTATCCAAATGACCGGTGTTGCTGCCCGACGGATTGGCTGGATTATGGCGATCATTCTGCTTTGCCTGGGACTGTTTCCACCCGTTGGCCGCTGGATTACCGTCATGCCGCCCTGCGTACTGGGTGCTCTGGCCATTATGCTTTTCGGCTTAGTGGCCGTATCGGGTTTGCGCCTACTGGTATCGGGCGGGTTGTCGCAGCGGGATGCGTTGATTGCCGCCATTTCGCTGGGTGTCGGCATTGGCGTTCCGTCGCAGGGAGACTGGCTAAAATCACTCCCCACCGTCGTGCAGACCTTTTTGGAATCGGGTGTTTCGGCCGGTGGACTAGTCGCTTTGTTACTCAATCTGCTGATACCGACTGGAGATCAAAAGAAGAAATTGGAAGAAAAACCCGCCGAAGTATTATAACATCTGTCAGCCTATGACAAAATTCAAAACTTTGCCATAGGTTAACACACTTAAAGACAATTGATTTATACTCTTGATATCATTCATCCTAAATAACAAAGAAGTCAGTACGGCCATGCCCCACGGTACGCCGTTACTTGATTTTGTTCGCTATAATCAATATTTGACCGGCACGAAAATTGGTTGTCGCGAAGGTGACTGCGGAGCCTGCACCGTGATCGTTGGCGAACTTTCAACGGGCGAATTACGCTACCGCACGGCCACATCTTGCCTGATGCCGCTGGGAAATGCGCATGGCAAACACATTGTCACCATCGAAGGTCTCAACATGGACGACCTCAACCCGGTGCAACAGGCGATGGCCGATGAATCGGCGACGCAGTGCGGATTTTGTACACCCGGTTTTGTCGTGTCGATGGCGGGGTTTTGCCTGAGTAAAAAAGCACCAACGTCACAAAATGCCATTGCCGCCGTTGACGGCAACATTTGCCGGTGTACTGGCTATAAATCCATTGAACGGGCGGCCACTCGGGTCGCTCATTTGCTGGTGCAGCGTCAGGACGAAGACCCCGTAAAATTTGCGGTGAAACAGGCCATTCTGCCTTCGTACTTTTTTACTATGAAGGAACGCTTGCAGACATTATTGTTACACCTGAATGGAGAATTGACCAATGAGAATCCGGCCGCTCAGCGCGTCGGGGGTGGGACGGATGTGTATGTGCAGAAGCACGACGAAATCAAGGATGCGTCCATCCAATTTCTGTTCGATCAACCAGACTTGAATGGAATTAAGCAGGAAGGGAATCAATGCCTGATCGGTCCGTCAACGACGGTAACTGACCTGATCGAATCGCCTATTATGCAGACATACTTTCCTGAGTTTAACCAGTATACAACGCTGATATCATCAACGCCTATCCGGAACATGGCGACGATCGGCGGCAACTTCATGAATGCCTCACCCATCGGCGATTTTACGATTTTCTTCCTGGCGCTAAATGCTACGGTAACCTTGTGCGGTGGAAATGTATACAGAGATCTACCGCTTCGTGATTTGTACATAGGCTATAAGACACTCGACAAACGACCCGACGAATACCTGGAACAAATCCAGTTTGACTTGCCCGATAAAAACACCCGGTTCAATTTCGAGAAAGTAAGCAAACGAACGCACCTCGATATTGCCAGCGTCAACTCGGCCATCAGCATCACGGTTGAGGGCGATGTCATCACCAACGTCAGACTGTCTGCCGGAGGTGTCGCGCCCATTCCGAAACAACTACCCCAAACGGCTGAGTTTCTAACCGGAAAGCTGTTGACCGAGGCATTGATTAACGAAGCAACGGCCATTGCCCAGACAGAAATCGCACCCATCAGCGACGCCCGTGGAACGGAAACCTATAAACGACTGCTGCTCAGTCAACTAATCAAAGCGCATTTTATAAAGCTATTTCCGGCGTTGGATGTTCGGCGGTTGCTGGTTGGATGATTAAGTTATTACATTGAGTGGTGTCAGATTTAAGAATCTGACACCACACGTAAAAACGGTAAGTCAAAAATGAAAAATATAGATTCCAGAACACACGTGCGGGGGGAATCGATCTACCTGGACGATATTCCGGAGGTTCGCGGTACGTTGTTCGGGGCCGCATTCGGTTCGCCGGTTGCACACGGTATCATTCGGCACCTGGATTTGACAGCAGCCGAAGCCATGCCCGGTGTTGTGCGGATTCTGACGTATAAAGACGTAACCGGCGAAAACCAGATTGGCGGAATCGTTCCCGATGAGCCATTGCTGGCCGAACATCACGTTCATTATTGCGGCATGCCTATCGCGTTCATACTAGCTGAAACAGATGATGCTGCCCGAGCGGCTATCAAGAAAATAACGGTCAATATTGACCCGTTACCCGTCATCACGGACCCCCGCGACGCGCAGGCACTGGGTCATTTAATCGTCCGTCCGCGAACGTTCCGGCTGGGCGATACGGCTACGGCCTGGGAGCAATGCGCTTACATTTTTGACGGCGTTGCCGACACCAAAGGGCAGGAACATTTATACATCGAAACGCAGGGAGCCTACGCCATTCCGCAGGAGAATGATGGTATAAAGTTGTACTCGTCTACACAGGGACCAACGGCGGTGCAACGGGCCGTGGCCCGGTCGTCGGGTTTGCCGATGCACCAGATCGATGTAGACGTGACGCGTCTGGGTGGTGGTTTTGGCGGGAAAGAAGATCAGGCCAATATGTGGGCGGCTTTGTGTGCGCTGGCCGCTCATGTGCTGAAAAAACCCGTCAAGTACGCGCTGAACCGGATGGAGGATATGGCCATGACCGGCAAGCGCCACCCGTATTCGTCCGACTTTAAGATTGGGCTCGATGAAAATCTTAAGATCATTGCCTACGAAGCTACGTTCTACCAAAATGCCGGTGCCGCTGCCGACCTGTCTCCGGCAGTGATGGAGCGAACCTTGTTCCATTGCACCAACACTTATTTTGTTCCGAACGTAACGGCCACGGCTTATTGCTGCCGGACTAACTTACCGCCAAACACAGCGTTTCGGGGCTTCGGCGGACCGCAGGGAATGTTTGTCATTGAAGCCGCCATTGCCAAAGCCGCCGAAGCTCTCGGGGTGGATGCGGCTGTTATTCAGGCAGAAAACCTGAACAAAACCGGTGATGAATTTCCGTATGGACAGAAAGCCGAGAGTGAAGCCCATGCCTGTTGGGACAAAGCGGTAACGTTATACGAAATCGACACAATTCGGAGCAAGACTGCCTCATTTAACACTGTTAACCTAGTGTATAAGAAGGGTATTGCGCTCATGCCGGTCTGTTTTGGCATCTCGTTCACCAATACCCGAATGAACCAGGCGCGGGCGTTGGTACATGTGTACACCGACGGGAGCGTGGGCGTCAGTACCGGCGCGGTCGAGATGGGGCAGGGCGTCAATACCAAAATGGTACAGGTAGCCGCTCAGGTGTTGTCTATTCAGACGGAGCGTATTAAACTGCTATCAACCAGCACGTATCGTATTGCCAATACATCGCCTTCAGCCGCCAGCGCCACCGCCGACCTGAACGGGCGGGCTGTACAAATTGCCTGCACGGACATTGTCAACCGGCTAAGAGCTGTTGCGGCCGATGAATTGCAGGTCGATATAGACGGTATTTCTCTGAAGGATGAATGGGTTTACGTTGGCGATCAGCAAACGGATTGGGACTGGAAACGGCTGGTCATGGCAGCTTTCGCCAAGCGGGTTAGCCTGTCAGAACACGCCCACTATGCGACACCAGAGATTCATTATGATGCAGCCAAAGAAAAAGGTCACCCGTTTGCCTACCACGTTTACGGTACGGCCATCGTTGAGGTAACCGTCGACTGCCTGCGGGGAACGTATGAACTGGATGCCGTTAAAGTCGTACATGATTTCGGAGCCAGCATGAACCCGCTCATTGACCGGGGGCAGATTGAAGGGGGCATCGTGCAGGGAGTCGGCTGGATGACGATGGAGGAAGTTGTGTTCGATAAAGCGGGACGACTGCGGTCCAATGCCTTGTCTACCTACAAAGTGCCGGATATTTATTCGGTTCCGAAAGAAATCGCCATTGACTTCCTACAAACTCAACAAGATAACCTGGCCATTTTTCGATCTAAAGCCGTGGGCGAACCCCCGTTGATGTACGGCATTGGTGCCTATTTCGCGTTGCGCAACGCGATTTTAGCCTTTAATCCAGCGGCTATCATTCCCTTTGATGCCCCCATGACGCCCGAAAAAGTCCTGCTGGCCTTATACGACAGGTCTGTAAAAGGAGATACCGTACCGAATGAACAAACAGCTATTACCCTGGGCGTTAAGTCATAAAAGCCTTCAGCAGAACCTGCCGGTCATGTTGCTGTATGTGCTGGAAAGCCACGGCAGCAGTCCCGGAAGGCAGGGATTTATGATGGTGGTCAACGCGGGTGGCGAGATGGAAGGGTCCATTGGCGGGGGCATTATGGAGCACAAGTTTGTGGAGTTGGCGAAAGAAAAGCTGAAACATAGTCCGGCGTTTCAGCCTGAGTCTGAATTTTCCATCCGAACGCAGTATCACGACAAAAGCGCGGCCCAAAATCAAAGCGGCATGATTTGCTCCGGCGACCAAACGATTCTGCTGTATCGAATCCAGCCGAGCGATGCCGTTGCCATTGGCGGAATCATCGCCTGTCTTGACCAGAACAAAAATGGCTTGCTCGACCTATCGCCTGCCGGAATAAAATTTGCCGCCGATCAACTGCCCGAAGTCGATTATCAGTTCAGGATGCAGTCGGATCGTGACTGGCTGTATCAGGAAAAAATCGGCTATAAAAACCAGCTTTTTATCATCGGCGGAGGGCATTGCGCGCTGGCGCTCTCCGAACTGATGAGCCGGATGGATTTCTACATCCGCGTTTTCGACGACCGCCCGGACCTACATACGATGCGGCTTAACAAGGCAGATCATGAAAAAATAATAGTCAATACATACAGCGAACTCGCCGAACAGATTCCGACCGGCCCGCATCAGTACGTGGTGGTCATGACATTCGGCTACCGCACCGACGATTTGGCCGTCAGAGCGTTGTTGACCAAAGAATTCAGGTATATCGGCGTTTTGGGCAGCAAGACCAAAATTGAAAAGTTGATTGGCGACTACCGCTCGGAAGGTATCAGCGATGACCGATTAAACCGAATTCATTCGCCCATCGGCCTGGCCATCAATAGTCAGACACCCGAAGAAATTGCGGTAAGTATTGCGGGACAGATTATTCAAGTGAAGAACGCAGGGTGAGTCGCCATAGTAATAAACTCTATTTCAGCTTATATTGGCTCTAAATCAGCGTAACCCCCTTCTTAATTTATGCACCTGACACCGCGCGAAACTGAAAAACTACTCCTGTTTCTGGCGGGCGAACTGGCCGAAAAGCGAAAAGCCCGGGGGCTTAAACTGAACTATCCCGAAGCCATCGCGCTCATCAGCAGTCAACTACAGGAAGCCGCCCGCGACGGGAAATCAGTAGCCGAATTGATGCAATACGGCACGACGATTTTAACCCGCGAGGATGTTATGGAAGGAATTGCCGAAATGATCCACGAGATTCAGATCGAAGCTACGTTCCCCGACGGCACCAAACTGGTCACTGTTCACGACCCGATCCGGTAAACCAAAACCACCGATCACTATGATACCAGGAGAATATATTCTTGCCGCCGAACCGATTGAGTGTAACGTGGGCCGACCTACTGTGACGCTAACCGTTGTCAATATGGGCGACCGACCCGTACAAATTGGTTCGCATTTTCACTTTTTTGAGATCAATAAACAAGTAGCATTCGACCGCGAGAAAGCGTTTGGGATGCGGTTGAATATTCCAGCCGGAACCGCCGTACGCTTAGAGCCGGGCGAAGAAAAAGACGTGGAATTGGTCACGCTGGGTGGAAACCGGCGGGTGTATGGATTCAATAACTTAACCAACGGCGACACGACCACGGAGGCCAGTAAACAAAAAGCGATGGCGCAGTTGGACCGCCAACGCAGTAGCCGTTCACCCCTTTAAAGACAAAAAAATATGAGCCTGTCCATCAGTCGAATCAAATATGCCAATCTATACGGTCCAACGGTGGGCGACAAAGTGCGTCTGGCGGATACGGATCTGATCATCGAAATTGAAAAAGATTATACCGTTTACGGCGACGAAGCCAAATTCGGTGGGGGCAAAACGATTCGTGATGGCATGGCGCAGTCGGCCACGGCCACCCGTGCCGAAGGCGTGCTGGATATGGTCATTACCAGCGTGATGATCATTGACCACTGGGGTATCGTAAAGGCAGATATTGGTTTGAAAGACGGCAAAATCGTCGGCATTGGGAAGGCTGGAAACCCCGATACGATGGATGGGGTCGATGCCAACATGATTATCGGCGCATCGACCGAAGTTCACGGCGGTGCAGGGTTAATTGCTACGCCGGGCGGCATCGATTCGCATATCCATTTCATTTGTCCGCAGCAAATCGACCATGCTTTATTCAGCGGCATCACCACTATGATGGGCGGTGGTACAGGCCCTGCTGATGGCACCAGCGCCACCACCGTTACACCCGGTGCCTGGAATATTCAGAAAATGCTGGAAGCTGCCGATGCGTTTCCGATGAATCTGGGCTTTATGGGCAAAGGGAATTGTGCCACGCTGGCCCCCCTCGAAGAGCAGGTTGAAGCGGGCGCGCTGGGACTGAAAATTCACGAAGACTGGGGGTCAACGCCAGCCGTGATCGATGCGTCTCTGCAAGTGGCTGATAAATACGACATTCAGGTCGCTATTCATACCGATACACTGAATGAGTCGGGTTTTCTGGAAGATACCATCAGTGCCATCAATGGTCGGGTTATTCACACATTCCATACTGAAGGGGCCGGTGGGGGGCACGCTCCGGATATTATTAAGGCGGCTATGTACCCGTATATATTGCCGTCGTCAACTAATCCAACGCGCCCTTACACCATAAATACCATCGACGAGCACCTCGATATGTTGATGGTTTGCCACCACCTGGATAAATCGGTGCCGGAAGATGTCGCGTTCGCCGACTCGCGCATCCGTCCGGAAACCATTGCGGCTGAGGATATCCTGCACGATATGGGCGTTTTTAGCATGATGAGCTCCGACTCGCAGGCGATGGGCCGCGTGGCGGAAGTGATTACCCGTACCTGGCAAACCGCCGATAAAATGAAAAAGCAGCGGGGCTTTCTGCCGGAAGATGAAGGAAATAAAAATGATAATTTCCGGGTGAAACGCTACGTAGCGAAATACACGATCAACCCCGCCATCACGCACGGTATCTCCGACTATGTGGGGTCACTGGAAGCGGGGAAACTAGCCGATCTGGTGTTGTGGCATCCAGCCATGTTCGGGGCCAAGCCCGAAATGATCATTAAGGGCGGCATGATTATCGCCAGTAAAATGGGCGACCCGAATGCGTCCATTCCGACCCCGCAACCGGTCATTTACCGGCATATGTTCGGTGCCTACGGCAAAGCCCTGTACAAGACCTGTGCGACATTCGTTTCCCGGATTTCGCTGGAAAAAGGAATCGTGCAACAATACGGTTTACAGAAGATGGTGCTGCCGGTGAAGAATTGCCGAACCATTTCGAAAAAAGACCTGATTCACAACGACGCTACGCCCCAGATCGACGTAAATCCAGAAACCTACGAAGTGAAGGTTGACGGTCAGCCCATTACCTGCGAACCAGTCTCTGTTCTGCCGCTGGCGCAGCGGTATTTTTTGTTTTAGAAGAGCTGTTTTTAATCAGACGCTACTTGACCCCTCACCGAAGAAACCGAAAGAATTGTCATCGTAAACAACGGTAGTTTTAGGCTATCTGGTCACTGATGGTACAAAAACTCTTTACCGCCTTAGGTCGCTTGTACAGCTTCCTTCTATCGTTGATTATATCCGTGATTCTGGGTGTTACCACCTGGGGATTCTGGGTGATTTACCAGGATGCCACCCTACAGAGTGAATTTACGAAAGAAGGGCAGCTTGTCTCGGTGAGGGTTGAGCAGGCCGACCAGAATCAGCGGTCGTGGCGGGACATCCTGAGCCACAGTACCTACCTCACCTTTACCTACCGGGGCAAAGCGTACACGACCCGGTTTGTGATGGATAGCGCGTATGTTGGCGCAGGCGATCGGGTTAAGTTGCTGTATCATGCTGGATACGAAGCGTTTAGACAACCCGGCGATGAGGTTCGTTTCGATCAGTCGAAACGCAAATCCCGCCTGATTGGCTGGACAACCGTTCGTGAATTTACCAATGAGAAGAAATTGTTACTCTTGTGTTTACTCCTTTCCACGGCTTCTTTTTTCTTTATAACCGGCTTTATCGTAACGCTCATTCCCATCCCGTTTTTGCAGGATATAGCCCGGTTTGTGTTCATAGCGGAGCTGGTTATCGCGGCTATTTTCTTTACGTATGATGCTTGGGCGTATTTGCTCTATTACCAGCATATAAAAGCGACTGGCCGTCCCGTGTCCGTTAAAGTGTTGGCTACCCAGCGAATAGCTTATAATCGACGTAATACGCGACATTCCAGCATTAACTGGTACCATTACCAGGCGACCATCCGGTATCAGCAGCAGGAACGCGTCATTCCCATTAGCCACGATGACTTTGACGCCCTGAAACCGTCCGATTTATTAAACGCCCTGCATGACGAGTCCGTTGATGACTTTATGTCGGTTACTTATTCGCCCGATTATGGCCTTGTTATACTCCCGGCCATTCTTTGGTTACTCACCTTTATACTTCTGCGTCCGGCAATGGGTCGTAGCCCTAAAAATGGGACCCGTCAACCCTAACGAGTAGGCGTTGGTTAGGCATCGGCGGGCAGCAGAATTCGAAATGTAGCCCCTTCGCCAGGGTGCCCTTCCGCGCTGATGTATCCCTGGTGGTTATCCACAACCTTCTGTACAATGGCTAAGCCAATACCCGTTCCGGCATACTCTGATTTGCCGTGTAACCGTTGAAAGACCTGAAAAATACGTTCGTTCTGATCCGTAGAGAAACCAATACCGTTATCGTTCACTTCGATTAAATGAAATGGCTGATCTGCAACGGTGGGGTGCAGTATAGGTAACGTTCCAGCCTCTTGCTCTGCTACCGGTCGGGATGAGATTGTAAGTTGGGGGGGGCGTTCGGGGGCAACGAATTTGAGCGCATTGCTAATCAGGTTCTGGAATAACTGCCGCAACTGGGCCTGGTCTCCTTTTATTATTGGCAGGAAGTCTACGGTGATGATAGCCTGCTGGTCGGTGATAACGTTTTCCATATCCAGTAAAACGTCATTAATGATGCTGTTCAGGTTAACGGGTTGAAACGCGTCGCGTTTAGGCGCCAGCCGCGAGTAGGCCAGCACATCTTTGATGAGTGTTTGCAGGCGGGTTGCTGCCGAGTGCATCCGGCCAATCAGATCGGCCCCTTCTTCGCCAAGGTTGGCCGCGTAGTTGGCTTGAATGATAGTGCCGAATTGCTGAATCTTACGCAGCGGTTCCTGCAAATCATGACTGGCCACATACGCAAACTGTTCCAGACTGGTGTTGGACCGCTGGAGTTCAGCCACCGATCGTTCGAGTTGTTGCTGGAGTTGTTTGAGTTCGGTAAAATCGGAAAAGGTAACCAGTAACTCGTCGCCTACGCGGGTGAGTGTCATATCCAGCCACCGGTCCTTTTCCTGGCTGGTATGATGCCACTCAATTCGTTGGGGCTGGCCGGTAAGGTACGTGTGGCAACAATGGTCCCAAAGGTTATCGGCGTGTTCATTCCTGGGAAACCAGCGGCTGATTGGTGTATCAGGCAGGGTCGTCGGGAGTTGTCCTATATACGCGGCCAGGACCTGATTAACCGTCTGAAAGTAAAAGTCAACCAGTTGAGCAGGCGCTCCGGTTGAGGTTTCGCTGTACATCGGCGTCAGCGTAAACATGGCCGTTTGCGATGAATCGAGGATGGTCTGTAGCCGATCCGTCTGCTGCTGCCGGTCCAGGGCCGCCTGCTGAATTGTTTCGTACGCCTGTTTTAGCTCTTTGGCTTCATTGAGCTGGGTAATGTCGCGGGCAATGGCCAGCACCCCTTCTACCGACCCATCCGTTCCCAACTCAGGAACCATCCTGGAGTAAAAGAAAACAGTGCCCCCAGGCTGGGGATAAAAATAATAATGGTCTTTGGGCTGTCCACTGTCAAGCACCTCCTGCAAACTGGTCATATACGGAATCGCTATCGATTCGGGTTGTCCTATCTCCAGGTTCGTGAGGCCCAGTAAACTTGGATTGGCCGAACCGGTTTTCCCCTCGAAAGCGCCATTGGCAAAGACGAGTTTCCGGTCTTTGTCCCAACGGGTAATCACATCCGGGGTGTTTTCGACCAGTCTCCGTAGTTGGGCTTCGCGCTGCCGTACGGCTTCTTCGGCTTTTTTACGATCGCTGATGTCGGAGGTGACCAGCAAAAAGCCATCGTCAAACTGGCTGGCCGATACCAGATGCCACTGAGGTTGATCGGCCTGCCCGTAGGGTATCTCCACTTGCAGGGGTTTGCCGGTTTCAACGACCTGGATATACTGCGTAAACAGGTTGCTTTGTTCGGTATCGCTGTACAGGGCTTTATAACTGGTTTTGTACAACTCTTCCACCGATTTTTTCTCCTGTTGTCCTCCTCGCTCGTCGGCCAATGGTATGAGTTGAAAATCGACTATGGTGCCGCGCTCGTTGCGAACGGCCCTGAACAACCGGATCGCTACGGGGGCGTGGGTCAGAATGCTCTGCAAAAATTCGAGCAGTCGCTGTACCTGTTTATGGTCAGTAATATCTTCAATGGCGAGCAGGATGGTCGACTGGCCCTGGTGCTGCACAACCATGCGGGCATTGAGCCGTAGCACTTTTTCGCCCAGTTCAGGAAAATGATGGCTCATTTCGTAGCCTGTAATCGGCTCGTTCTGGTTAATAACCTGATCCAGTAATGTGCGCAGGGCGGGAATGTTCCACTGGCCATTACCCAGTTCGTAGAGCAGGCGCCCCACGGTATCGTCGGCCTCAACCCGGAATGTTTTGTAAAAGGCCCGGTTGGCACTGCGCACGCGAAGGTCCTGATCAAGTACCAGGACTGCCTCCCGGATGGTTCCGAAAACAGCATCGGAATAATCGTACGATTCCGACAACTGATCGTTGCTTAACTGCAACTCCTGGTTGATGGTTTGCAGTTCTTCGTTGTTCGACTGAATCTCTTCCTTACTGGTTTCCAGTTCTTCGTTGATGCTTTGCAACTCTTCGTTGCTGCTGATAATTTCTTCGTTGGCCGACTGTAGTTCTTCCCTGCCTGTCTCCTGTTCTTCCAGCATCGAGCGCATGTCGTCGCGCATCGTCGCCAATTCTTCTTCCAGCTGCTTGATTCGTCGGTTGCGGAGTTGATCCGGGGGTATTGCCGGGGAAATCTCGACGGGAGGAACTTCCTCAAAGAGAACCAGAATCAGGGCTTCTTGATGTTGAGAATTAAACGGAATGGCGTTGATCGCTACGTGGTAGGTTTGATCCCGAACCAGAATCTGCAATCCGGTTTTTGACACTGGCTGGCCTGATTTATAGGCTTTGGTAACCGCGTTGCGCAAATCAAAGACTAGTTCGGGCCGGGCCATATTCAATAGGTTGAAGCTGACACGCCCAGGCGCGGCTTCCAGAAAAAGACTGGTCGATCCCCGGAAGCGGAGAATTTCCATATCCTTATTGACAACCACCGAGGCTGGAGTGTACCGGCTTAACAATTCATCGACGCGTTGGTCTAAATCGTCGGGTTGACCAGGTGTGTGCATAGTAACGGTGTAAATGGGCCCTCGTTCAATATCTTCTGTCCGCTTGGGGGGGATTGGCAAGGCAGTTAATGGGTCAACGGGTATCAGAATTGATGGAATCTGCTGTATGGGCTGATTCCGGGAGGTACTAGTATCGTCTGCCGGGCCTTGGTAAACCTGTTCCCCCATTGGGATAACGGAACGGGTGCCGCTGTTTTTGCGAACGTAGATTTTATGATTTTTTGCCACCTGCGTAAACAGCGATATGGAAGAACCCACTGTTTCGGCTTTACCCAGTACCAGATGGCCCATAACATTCAGGCCATAGTGGAAGGTCGCTATGGCTTTGCGCTGTAAACTATTGTCAATATAGATCAACAGGTTACGGCAACTAATCAGGTCGAGCCGAGATAAAGGCGGGTCGACAAATACATTGTGTTTGGCAAATACACAGAGGTCGCGAACGACTTTGCTAATGCGGTACTCATCGTTTTCCCGCGTAAAAAAACGTTTCAGCCGCCCCGGCGAAACGCCCGCCATCTGACTGGCGCTGTAGCGACCCAGGCGAGCCCGCCCAATGACCCGTTCGCTGAGATCAGTGGCAAAAATTTGTATAGGTATAGATTTTTCCTGATTATCAAGGGCTTCCAGCAGCATGATAGCCAGTGAATACACTTCTTCGCCGGTAGAGCAAGCCGGAACCCACAGCCGAAAGGTAGCATTGGCCCGTTTATCTGTGATCAGTTGGGGCAGCAGTACCTTTCCCAGATAATCCATCGTATCGGTATCCCGGAAAAAGCTGGTCACGTTGATGAGTAAGTCGTTATACAGCAGGCCCGTTTCTGTGGGATGCTGACGTACATACTCGGTATAGTCCGGTAACGCAGGTAATTTATAGAGTGCCATTCGCCGATGAACCCGGCGCCGAATAGTGGCTGTTTTATAATGACTGAAATCGATCCCGATAATTTCTCTTAGCAACCGCAAGAGTATGCTTAGGTCTTCGCCATCCGTATAGGCGTTGCTTTCTTTATGCAGTCGGGCCTTTTCATCCAGTACGGCCAGCGCCGTTTGCTGAAAAAGACCTGGCTGGCGGCTAAGCCATTCGAGTTCTACCGCTATTTCTCTGGGTGAGAGTACCTTATCGACAACACCTTCTGCTTGGGCCGACTGGGACATTTCCTGGAATTTAGCCGTCTCGTCCTGGGCAAACGTAATGCCACCAGCGGCCTTGATGGCTTTTAATCCCAGGGTACCATCATTGGCTGTACCTGAGAGCACTACGGCCATGGAAGCGGACCGCTGCTGTTCGGCCAATGAAACAAAAAACTGATCGATGGGCAGATGTAGGGCGGGTTTCGGCCGACGGGGTGCCAGTGTCAGAACCCCCTCGATCACTTCCATATCCTTATTGGGCGGAATAATATAAACCTGGTTTGCTTCAACCCGCATTCGGTTTTTCGCTTCCCGTACGGGCATGGTCGTTACCCGGCTCAGGATACCCGAAAGCTGACTTAAATGCGTTGGGCTCAGATGCTGGATGTAGACAAAGGCCAGCCCGGTGGTGGGCGACAGATGCTGCAGCAAGTCGGAAATAGCTTCCAGTCCGCCCGCCGATGCGCCGATAGCTACGATGGGAACCGGCGGGTTAGCGGCTTGCTCTTTGGGGCTATCAGATTGATCCATAGCGGGTGGCTAATGCATGTTGGCTAAGAATTCGTACAAATAGGGACGCAGTACAAAAAAATAGCCGTTGATTTATCGGCTCGGGACGGATCCGTTTTACCGAAATTATGGGGTCTACGTTACGGCAGCATATTATTCCAGTCGTGTCATTTACCATCCGTTACCAGCCCTGATAGGGGCTACTTATCTTTGTAAGATACGAAATTATCTATGGGGTTCGATAGAGTAAGTCGGCAATGTCAAAAGACCTCATTCCGCTCACCGGTGGCCTGCCAGTCGATAGCCATCTCCTGAAAGCGCTGGGCGACCCGGTTCAGGAACGGCTCGTCGAGCATTGTCGGTACGGTCTCCGGGTCACTAAAGTCCATTTCACTAATCTTATATGTCTGCTCATACGGTCCGGCTTCGATTTTGACGATATATTTGCCGTTCCAAGCGTAAAGACTGATGCGAAACTGGGCGTGTGGGATGTCCTGAACGAAACGCATGGTTTCAGTAGTGAATTATAGGTGATAAATTATGAATGATTACGCTGTAGGCTGGTATCGTATTGCGCGGGTAAAGGTAGGTAACTTAGGTCATCGCTTGTTGCTTTGGGTACTCATCATTTATCCGTT
Source organism: Spirosoma flavum (assembly GCF_042686045.1). Taxonomy (NCBI): domain Bacteria; kingdom Pseudomonadati; phylum Bacteroidota; class Cytophagia; order Cytophagales; family Cytophagaceae; genus Spirosoma; species Spirosoma flavum. The sequence goes on along the minus strand of NZ_JBHUOM010000002.1, from coordinate 1,587,365 downwards.
ATCCGTCATCCTTACCAGTTGTTCGAACAGTACTGCCGACGAAGCGGCCCAGTTTTTTTTAAAGGGAAATGTTCAACTGCAAAAACGAGAATATAAAGAAGCCATCCGGTATTATTCGGAAGCGATTACCAAGAAGCCTGACTTCGCCGATGCCTACAACAACCGGGGATTAGCCAAATTTCGTAATGATGATCGGGAAGGGGCTTTAAATGATTATACCCGCGCCATCGAAACCGATCCTGATTTTGGAACGGCTTATTTTAACCGCGCCGAGGTTCGATTAGAAACCGGCGATGCCGCTGGTGGCCTGGCCGATTTACAGCACATCGACAAGCAGTACCGCGACTCCACATTTTATCAGACCCGCCTGGGCGATGCCTACGTCCGACTCAATAACCCGGCGCAGGCGCAGGTCGCGTATGACCGGGCCGTTCAGCTTAACCCCGCTAATGTAGAGGCTCTCACTAACCGGGGGGCATTATTTTATAGTCAGAAAGCGTATGACCAGGCAAAGCAGGATAGTCAGCGGGCGTTGCAGCTAAATCCAAAACAGGATGCGGCCCTCAATAACCAGAGTTTGCTGCTGGCTCATGCCGGTAACTATACCGACGCGCTGGGTTACGTGGAACGGGCCCTGGCCATCCAACCCCGCCAGCCCTATTACCTGAACAACAAAGCCTATTTGCTGCTCAAACTTAACCGGCCCGCCGACGCGCTGCCGTTGGTGCAGGAATCACTCCAGCGTGATAGTCAAAACGCCTGGGCGCACCAAACTCTGGGGCTCTACTACCTGAGTCAGCACCAACCCGGCCCGGCCCTCACCGAATTTCGGCAGGCCGAAAAACTAGACGCGTCGGTTGACCAACTGTACTATTATATCGGTACGGGCGAACTTGCCCTTGGCCACAAAGCGGACGCGTGTGAGGCCTGGCGACGGGGCGAATCCGCTGGCGATGAACAGGCCAAACGCGAACGGGCCGTACACTGTCGGTAGCGGATAAGCGGACATCCGGATCGCTGTTTTTATGGTGGCCCGAATCGTATTGGAAACCGCCCCAACGGGTCGTTCTTAGTCCTTGTCCTTTACCCGGAGTAAATCCAGATCCTGAAAATCAAAACTAAAGTCGGTCAGGGGCGAAATAGGCTTCATTTTTATGGATACCGGTTTCAAGGCTTCGTCGATCAGGAAGGTCACGTAGGCATCGGCGTCGAAACTGCGGGTAGTCCACTTAACGATAAACGTATTATTCTTGTAAACGAACAACTCGCCCCTCAGTTTGGGCGATCGTACCGACCGGAACCACAGCTTGCCAGCCGTCTGGCTAATAACCACATCGCCGAACCAGCTATCCCGGTACGTGCCGGTAAACTTTGCTAAATCAACTTTGACGGCGTTATTTTTTTGCTCGTTCTCAATACGTTCCCAGAGATCTCTGGTGATTTTATCTGCTTCGTCCTGGCTCTTTTTCACCCGTTCGCTGTATACGTTTACCCAATCCGTTGGCGGAATACCCAGATAGCTATCTTTAATGGTGTTGGTAACCGCACTAAAAGCCGCGCCCGACTGCTGATTCGTAAAGACGATAATACCCAGCTGAAGTTCGGGAAGCAGCGTTACCTGGGTAACCATGCCCGCCAGACCGCCCGTGTGCGTTACCTGTTTGTACCCTTTCACATCGCTCAATCCCCAACCCAGTCCGTAGGCCGCGAAATGGGTGTTGTAAGGGGGCGTCGGGGTGCTGCTTACCGGAAGAATCGTTTGCGAAGACCACATATCAGCGTGGATTTTCTCGCTAAATAAATGCTGGCTGAGGTTATCGCCGTAGCTGCCTTTGTGCAGTTGCATGATCACCCATTTGCTCATATCGGCCACGCTGGAATTAATGCCGCCCGCCGAATTGCCAAACCGAAACATATCCCGGCTGATCACCTGCACCTTACCATTGACGGGCGCGTGGGCATCAATAACATTGATTTTATCGGTCAGTCGCCCGTACGTTCCCGCGCTGCGGTTCATCTGGAGCGGTTTCATAAGTCGGTCCTCCACAAACGCTTCCCAGCTTTTGCCGCTGACCCGTTCAATGACTTCGCCCGCCACCATGTACAGCAGGTTGTCGTAATCATACTTGGTCCGAAAGCCCGACACCGGTTTCAAATAGCGGAGGTTATGAATAACGTCCTTTATGGTGAAATTGCTGGAATCCGGCCAGAACATCAGATCGCCCGCACCCAGGCCCAGCCCGCTCCGGTGGGTAAGCAAATCCCGAATGGTAAATTCGTCGGTCACGTAGGCATTGTACATCCGAAACTCCGGTATGTAATCAATCACTTTAGCATCCCAAGTCAGTTTTCCCTCATCGATCAGGATACCCAGGGCCGCAGCCGTGAACGCTTTACTATTGGACGCGATGCCAAACAGGGTATTTTCGTCCACCTTTTCGCCGGTTTTCAACGAGCGAACGCCATAGCCTTTCGCATGAATTACCTGCCCATCTTTGACCACTGCGACGGCAATACCGGGCACGTCAAACGTAGTTAAGGTTCGTTGCACCAGCGCATCGATCTGAGGGGAGGTGATCGTCTGGGCATTGGCGATGAACGGTGCTGTGCCAACCATCAGGATAAATCCGATAAGGCTAACATAACGAAACTGGTTTTTCATGGCTTGTAGATTATGGCTTGTCGAACGTGAGAAAGGCAAATAAGACAGTATGTTTACGTGCGTGGATGAACAATACGTATCGGCCTGAAGATACTAACTATAACTATCGTTTTAGTTTTAATTTGTTAGCTGGCGCACATGTAGTTTTTTTGTCAACTGTAGCGATACGAAAAGCAGGAGGGAAGGCAAGTTAACCCCCACGTACTTCTCAACACGATCTGTATGGAGAATTATAGCATCATTTTATTTTTATTGGCGGTAATGATCGGCTTATCGGCGGTGGCTGACAAGATTAAATTACCGTATCCAATTCTGTTGGTACTGGCTGGCATTGGGGTAGGGTTTATTCCGGGAATGCCCAAAATCGAGCTTGATCCAGACATTATCTTTCTGCTTTTTCTGCCCCCGATGCTGTATGATGCGGCCTTTACTATCTCCTGGCCCGAATTTAAACGGAATATAAACACGATTTCCACCCTGGCGTTCGCCCTGGTTTTTTTAACCACGGGGGGCATTGCCCTTACGGCCCATTTCTTAATTCCGGGCATGACCTGGCCCCTGGCATTTGTGTTGGGTGCTATTCTGGCGGCTACCGATGCGGTAGCCGCCACGAGCATTACCAAAGGATTGGGTCTATCGCACAAAACCCTGACGATTTTAGAAGGAGAGAGCCTGATTAACGATGCCTCCGGTCTGATTGCCTATCGGCTGGCCGTGGCTGCCGTAGCGGGTAGTTCGTTTGTGCTGTGGAAAGCAGGATTGCAGTTTTTAGTGCTGATTACCGGCGGGTTTCTGGTGGGGCTGGTACTGGGTAAAGGGCTTGAATTTATTCTTAAACTAATTCCGAAGAACAACCTGGTTGCCATCAGTTTTACCTTGTTGATGCCGTTTATTGCGTATTCGGTCGCGGAAGAAGTTCACGTATCGGGTGTCATTGCTGTTGTTACGCTGGGGTTGACGATCTCTCAGTTTGCCAGTAAACTCTTTCCTGACGGAACAAAAGCCCAATCTAAAGCTATATGGGACATTAGCGTGTTTATCCTGAACGGACTGGTCTTTGTTCTTATCGGACTTGAGTTTCCGTATGTACTGGCTACTATTGATCCTCAGGAAATACTACCCCTGATCGGTTACAGCTTTCTCATTTGTGTCGTGGCCCTGGCTATCCGAATGGTCAGGGTATTCCTGCAAAAAATCAGAATTGACCGAGCCTTTAAGAAAACCCAGTCCAGCCAACTGGAAGATGCGCAACTGGACTGGAGAAACTGTTTGATTATCAGCTGGTCGGGGATGCGGGGAATTGTTTCACTAGCTACCGCCATTGCCTTACCCGTTACGTTAGCCGACGGCCAGGCGTTTCCGCAACGAGACACCATCATCTTTATGGCGGTCATGACGGTGTTGATAACACTGGTCGCGCAGGGGTTGAGTTTGCCGCTGCTGGTAAACGGGTTGGGCGTTGCTCAGGACAGAAAATAAGCCCAGATTCTGGAACGTACTCAATCCGGGTCAACTGCATCACTGGCCGACCAACGCTAATTTTTTGCCTTCAGGATCAATAGCCATCCGGGTCAACTGCTTAATACCCACAGAACTAAAATCGGCCAGTTGCGTCCAGTCCGGAGAGCGGCTTGGGTTAAGTTGATACAAGGCGGTTCCCTGACACATCAGTAGGGTGCCATCGGGCGTCCAGACGAAATCTTCACTACCGGTCAGGGTTCGGCCAATAGACGTAATCTGGAGCGTTTGCAGGTCGAGTTGCTTTATCTCCCAATCGGTGGGGGTGCGTTTATGGACAAAACTCAGGGCATTTTTACCCGGAATCTTAAGGAGACACCGCCCGATACTACCTTCGATTCGGGTGGTGTCGCCGGTTTTGACGTGGGCAAGCTGGAGTGAATTCGGTGTCCCCAGGATGAACAGTGCCAGCCAGTCGGCAGTAAGCCAGCAATGGTAGCCCACAGGCTTCACCTTTTCCAGCACCAGCGTTGGCTCACCGGTACCGGCGATAGGGAATTTCCACAGGCGCTGCGTCTTATCTTTCTCCACTCGAATGACCGAGAAATAAGCCTGATCGGGGGTGACCGTGGGCGAGTATTCGCTTTCGGGCGTTTGGGTTAGTTGAGTCGTTGTTTTTTGCTGAAGATCATACTTGTAGATATCGGTCTGGCCGTCTTCGCGCATGGACGTGTATAACAGGCCCGTACCATCGGGGGTGAATGAGGGCTGATTGTCGTAGCCCTTGCGCTGCGTACTATTTACCGGTTTACCTACCTGAACGGGCTGGCTTTTTAGCGATAGATCAACCAGAAAAATATCCGCGTCGGGAGGAGTCTGACCCAGCGTTACGGTATAGGGCAGTAGAGGAAGCATCAGGGCAAGCCAATAGAAAGCGGATGAGCGATTTATTGATTTTCGGATAAAATGGCTGGAGATCGGCATACGTTGTCTTTTTTAGGATAAACGCCTGATGGCGGAGTTGACTCGGAAACAAGCTCTGGTCTGGTAAGCTCGTTATTTTTTCTGTATATTCCGCTTTCAACCTCCCCTCTATGTCCCTGATTCAAGACCCTTTGGCTATTTTAGCCGTACTGATGGGTAATATCCTCGTTGCTGATCAATTGACCAAACTGCCGGTTTTTCGTCAGATCGGGACATCACTCACCGTCATTCTCTTAACGGCCCTAACGGCTAATGTGGGTTTGATTCCAACATCGACGAATGCCCCTCCGCTGTACGATGGAATTTTTACATATCTGGCACCCATTTCGATTTTTTACCTGCTCCTGACGGTCAACCTGCGTAGCCTGCGACGCGCGGGTTCGCCCATGGTTATAAACTTCTTTATTGGAGCGGCCGGCACGCTACTTGGTGTGGTGGCGGGTATGTGGGCGGTAGCGGGTCCTAAAGGGTTTGGTCCCTTATATTATGCGCTTGGCGGCATGTTTGCCGGTACCTATACCGGAGGCAGTAGCAACCTGAACGCCATTGCCCTCCATTATGGGGTCAACAAAGCCGGGAATTTGTATGCCGCTGCCATTGCCACCGACAATATTGTCACGGCGCTCTGGATGGGTGTCACGCTGCTATTGCCGCCCCTGCTCAATAAATATTTCCCCCGACAATTGGCGTACGACGGGACACCCGCCGAGAAAGAACAGTTTGAGGCTGAGGCTAATGCGCAGATCAGCGACGTTGAAACCATGAGTCCAACCGATCTGGCCCTGTTGATTGGGCTTGGTATGCTGAGTTTGTTTGTCGCGGGTCAGGTCGCGGTTTACGTTCCTGCCATTCCCAAAATCCTGTTGCTGACGACCTTCGCCCTGTTGCTGGCCCAGTGGCCGCCTATTCAGAAACTTCGGGGTGTTCGGGTCGTGAGTATATTCTGCATTTATTTGTTTCTGGCCGTAATCGGTGCGTACTGCGACATTGCGGCTTTATTAAAAGATGGCCATTTAGCCCTCATGATGCTTCTGTTTGTGAGTGTGCTGGTTGCAGTTCATTCCCTGATTCAGTTTGGCGTAGGAGCGCTGCTTCGTCAGGATTGGGCTGTTCTCAGCGTCGCGTCTCAGGCGTGTTTGGGTGGTTCGGCCTCGTGTTTAGCCCTGACCAAAAGCCTGAACCGGCCCGATTTGCATTTGCCGGGTATTTTGGTGGGGGCCCTGGGCAATGCCGTCGGTACGTATTGCGGGTTGCTCACAGCGGAGTACCTACGCGAAGCTAGCTGGCTAGTGGGTTGATCAAAAGTTGGCAAATCAAGTAAGTAAGTAGTTAAGCGCTTACTTCCGGGTTATCTGACGGAATCGCCAACGTAGGTAGGGCAGGTCATCATATCTTGTTGTCATAAAACGCCCTTATGTGCGCTTTGTACGCCAGGAACTGTTCCTGATTGGCTTGTTTGTCCGTCGTTAGTTCAAGGAGCCTGGCCGTGTTACCCGGTTGGAAGAAGTCGGGGAGGAGCGAACCTAGGGTGTCGAGCGAATCGCATACCGTATATAGTAGCTTGGCATCTTCAGCCGTATTACGGGCCGTGTAGCCGTGCGGGGTTTCAAAATAAGTTTCCAGTTCGGGTTGGCGGCTGGGTCCGTCGATGATGCGGAAAATATGTCCGCTGTCGTTATTCAGTAAAATAATCCGCAGGTTGGGCGGGACCGGGGCTGACCATAGCGCATTGCGGTCATAAAAAAACGCGACATCGCCAATGAGCAGCGTTACGAGTTGGTCCGTCATCAGGGCTGCGCCAAGGGCCGTGCTCAAACAACCATCAATCCCGCTGACGCCCCGATTTGCCGAAACACTAATTTGCTGGCGTTCCGATACGCCACAGAGGTTGGCATACCGGACGGGCATACTGTTGGCCAGATGAAGTACGGATTTTTCTGGCAGTTGCTCCATGATAAGCTGTACTGCCGACCAGTCTGTCAGTTGATTCGTCTGCTCAGCTGAGGGCATAAGTGTTTTCTCAATGAGTCGGGTGGCCTGCCGGTCGAGGGTTTGCCAGCGGTTGAGAAACGCGTGTGAATCGGAGTCATCGTCATCATCGCCCTGTAGGAACCGCTGGTAATCCAGGTCGGCAAATAGTTTTTCCAGGAAAGCGAGCGGCTCGGCGGGAATAAGCGTCGTCAAACTCTGAAACGAATCATTGATCCGGTCGATTGACGGCTGAATGTGCCAGTGCCGACGCGCCGGATACTGTCGGAGGAATGTCTTTAGATTTCGGGTCAGAAACGAATTGCCAATGGTTAGTAACAAATCGGGCTGGAGCGACTGGGCCGTTTGTTCATCGATCCCGGCCAGAAATGTATCGGTACGCGTTATAAACACGTCGTTGCGGGAAATATTGCCGACAATTTCGCCCACGACAGGAACCCCTATTTCGTCACTAAGTTTCCGTAATATGGCCAGCAGAGCCGGGTCGCGGGGCAACTGACCCACGGCAATTATGATCCGGTCACTCTGTTCCCACTGCCTCAGTAAGCCATGCCAGGTGTCAGGGGCCAGCGTGGGTTGGGCGGTACAGACGTCAATTACCCGCACGGGTCCGTAGGAAAACGACTCATCGGCCGTTGGATAGAAGGGTTCCCGAAGCGGCACATTGATATGCACCGGCCCGGCCGGATACAGTTGACTTAACGTGATCGCTTCATTCAGGGAGCGTTCGATAAACCAGCGGGCGTCGGGGTGCGAATAGTCGGGGGGTAAATCATAACTTCGTTTTACGTGGGCACCGAATAGACCGACCTGATTTATCGTCTGGCCATCCTGCTGGTGTAGCCACTCGTGGGGGCGGTCGGCGGTCAGGAGCAGGAGGGGGGTCTGGCCAAAAAACGCTTCGACAACCGCCGGGGCCAGATTATAGACTGCACTGCCCGACGTACAGATAACCGCTACCGGCCTGCGACTCTGCTGGGCCATACCCAACGCCACAAAGCAGGCCGAGCGTTCGTCGGCCATGACCCGGACCCGCAGGTGTGGGTGCCGGGCTACGGCCAGCGTCAGGGGAGCCGAGCGGGATCCCGGTGAGACAACAACGTCGGTAATCCCTTTTTGATAAAGAAGTTCGGCGATGTTGACGATTGGCTGGAGGACAGGCATAAGGTAGACGAAGAGCGTTCAGACTGCAAACATAAGCCCGAAACGGTATGTCTTGGTCTAGCGGGTTGGGCCGGTACATACCAATTCCGGTTATCTATCGCAGATTTTCTGTTACTTTGTTTATACAGTTGCTGTGCATCCTGTTTTAACGATAAACGAAGCAGCTCCTGTTAGCGTTATAGGAATGAAACCATAGCCTGTATGAACCGTATTATCTTTGAGAACGAGGACGAAATTCGGGTAAAGTCCTTTGCTGGTGCCATTATTATCAACGTGATTCTCGTCGCGCTGTTATTATTGGTGAACCTGTCGCAAACCAGTCCAAATCCTCCCCCCATCCAGTTTGTGGAAGTCAACTTCGGCACAGATGCACGGGGCAGTGGTCGTATTCAGACCTATAATAAAGCGTCTGACTCGCCCAATCCGAACGATGTAAAATCTGCCGAAAAGCGGCCCAATCCAAAGGTGAATACAACGCCCCGGCTGGAAAAGACCCGCGTTACACCATCGCCCAAAATCGACGAGGCAAAACCGGCTAAGACCGCTACGGAGAAACCGATCATCAGCAGCAAAGCCGAAAGTCCGGTAACAACGCCCGAACGGCCCGAACCCAAACGGGTTGAATCGCCCAAAGCAACCGCTCCTGCCGAACGGCCAGCTCCCGTGGCTCCGCCCAAAAAAGTGGAGACGGTAAACAACGACGCTCTTTTCAAAAAGTCGTCGGGAGGGGGTGGTTCCAATGGTACAGTTGGTAAAGCGTCGGGGACGGGTGGAAACAACAACGGCGACGATGCCAATGGGGTAGGTGATAAAGGCAACCCGAACGGAAAAATCAACGCGAAAGAATTTTATGGAACACCCGGTGGGGCTTCGTCGGGCGTAGCCTTCGACGTGTCGGGTTGGTCAATGGCTAGTAAGCCGACAGTTGATGATGATTCTGACGAGACCGGTAAGATTGTTTTTAAGATTACAGTTGATGGCGAAGGAGAGATAACCAATGTCCGTCAGGTGCAGAGTACCGTTAGTCCTTCGGTTAGCGAACTGTATCGACGAGCGGTAGGACGGCTCCGACTACGCCCGAAAGGGGGTGCAACCCCGCCCACAGCTACCGGCACCATTACATTTATCATAAAGTCGAAAGATTAATGCAGTACCAGGAAGCAATCGACTACTTATATAGTCGGCTCCCGGTTTTTCACCGGATTGGCCCCAAAGCGCTTAAACCCGGATTAGGCAACACCTTATTGCTATGCGACGCACTTGGTAATCCGCAGCAACGGTTTACGAGTATTCATGTTGCCGGAACCAATGGAAAAGGAAGTACCTCGCACATGCTGGCGGCTATTTATCAGTCGGCAGGCTATAAGGTAGGTCTCTATACATCCCCTCATCTAAAATCCTTTACGGAGCGAATTCGTCTCAATGGTCTGCCCATTGGGGAGGATGAGGTGGCCCGGTTTGTTACCCGGCACCAAGCCTTAATTGAAACCGTAGAACCATCCTTTTTTGAGTTGACGGTAGCGATGGCGTTTGATTTTTTCGCTCGCGAGGCTGTTGATGTTGCCCTGATTGAAGTGGGGCTGGGTGGTCGGCTTGACTCGACAAACGTCATTACGCCGGTAGTTTCGGTCATTACCAATATCGGGTATGACCATACCGATATATTAGGCGACACCCTGCCACAGATTGCGGGTGAAAAAGCCGGAATCATCAAGCCCGGTGTTCCTGTAGTAATAGGAGAGACGCATTCGGAAACAGCGGGTATATTTCGGTCCGTGGCCGAATCTGTAACGGCTCCAATTCTATTTGCCGATCAGCACTATACAGTGCAGAATGAAGGCGTTACAGCCGGTATTCGTCACGTCCTGGTTTCTCGGGATAACGGGCCTGTGTACCCGTTTAAGCTGGATTTGTTGGGCGATTATCAATTGACCAATCTATCTACTGTGCTGGCAACCGTTGCCGTTTTACAACCTGTATTCCCGGTATCTTTAGCCGCCCAACAGGAGGGATTAACGTCTGTAACCTCGTTGACCGGATTAAAAGGGCGCTTTCAAACACTGCAGGAACATCCTAAAGTCATTGCTGATACTGCGCACAATCGGCCAGGATTAGAGGCACTTTTTGACACCATCCGGTCGATACACTACACAACGTTGCGTATTGTAATTGGGTTAGTCGCGGATAAAGATCGAAGCCATTTATTGACTGTACTCCCTCAAACGGCTGTTTATTACTTCTGTCAGGCTCAAACGCCCCGTTCGTTACCGGCCGATTTATTACAATTGGAAGCTGCTCAACTAGGCCGGCTGGGAGAGGCCTTCACGGATGTTAACAGAGCCCTTTCAGTTGCCTTACAACAAGCATCGGTTGATGATTTAATTTTGATAACGGGCAGTAACTACACCATTGCCGAATTAATAAATTTATAACTGTGACGCATAGGAAAATACAGCGCTTTCTGCAAAATGCAGAGAGCGCAAATGTTATTGAAGTTGGTAAACCCCTTTATAAAACGATTCGTGGCCGCTGGCGTACTGATTATTTTAGTAACAGCAATCCAATCGTTCTCGAATTAGCCTGCGGAAAAGGAGAGTACACTGTTGGCTTGGCCCAGGCATTTCCCGGTATGAATTTTATCGGGGTCGATATCAAAGGTGACCGAATTGCTCGTGGTTCAGAAGCGGCTCAAACACTGGGCTTATCTAATGTCGCCTTTCTGCGTACGGATATAAATTTTCTAACCGAGTTTTTTACTGAAGATGAGGTTAACGAAATATGGATAACATTTCCTGATCCGCAGCCTCGTCCTCGCCAGGAGAAGCATCGCCTGACTCACCCGCGGTTTCTGGCAACGTATCAAACATTGCTCGTTCCGGGCGGAACCCTTCATTTAAAGACCGACAATCCGGAGTTATTTGCCTACAGCCTGGAACAGGTTCAACAAATTAACTGTGTTGATTTACAGTATACAATTGATTTATATAACTCCCCATTGAACGAAATACATCTCGGTATAAAAACCAAGTATGAACAATTGTTTTTTGACAAGGGATTTACAATCAACTATTTACAATGCAAAATGGGTGTGATTTAACATTATCACACCCATTGAACGTATATTTACTTATGTAATATAATAGTGTAAATAGATAAATGTTACGGTTGTTACTTCGCGACTAATCTATTTACAATTCACAATATTAAAATAACATGGCGATTAGATCGGCAACCCGGCTAGAGTAGCCATATTCATTATCATACCAGCCTACAACTTTCACCAGCGTTCCATTAACAGCCGTTAGTTTTGAGTCGAAGATGCATGAATGTGGATTGCCAACGATATCAATTGATACAATCTCATCTGTATTATATTCCAGATACCCTTTCAGAGTAGTTTCTGATGCCTGTTTCATAGCGTCATTAACTTCCTGAACAGATGTTTCACGTTTTAGAACAACGGTTAAATCGGTGAGTGATCCATCTGGTGTTGGCACACGCAGCGCATTTCCGTCCAGTTTTCCTTTTAGTTGAGGAAGAACGAGACCTACTGCTTTAGCGGCACCGGTTGACGTTGGTACGATAGATAAAGCGGCAGCGCGTGCCCGGCGCAGATCGGAGTGGGGACCATCCTGTAAGTTTTGGTCGGCAGTGTAGGCGTGGATGGTGGTCATGTACCCCTTTTCGATACCAAATACATCGTCAAGTACTTTCGCCATCGGCGCAAGACAGTTGGTTGTGCAGGAGGCATTTGAAATGATCGTTTCCTGACCAGTTAGCGTATTGTCATTTACGCCCAGTACAACCGTTGGAATATTACCTTTTGCGGGAGCTGAAATAACTACTTTTTTAGCGCCAGCCTGAAGGTGCATGCCTGCACCAGGTTCATCAACAAAACGGCCAGTTGATTCGAGGACGACATCAACGTTTAAGGAAGCCCAGGGTAAGTTCTTTGGGTCACGTTCAGCGTAAGCGTTGATCTTTTGACCATTGACGGTCAAACTTTCATTATCTGAAGCTATGGTACCAATAAATCGTCCATGAACTGAATCATATTTCAGTAGATGCGCTAAAGTCGCATTATCTGTTAGGTCATTGATAGCGACTATTTCAATGTTTTCTTTTTCGAGTAGCCGTCTGAACGATAACCGTCCAATACGTCCAAAGCCGTTAATAGCAACGCGTATTTTTTCCATGTACAGAGAAACTTTGTTTGTTTTCGGGGTCAAATATACGGATTAAATAAGCCTTTACCAGTATATACATTAGCAATACGTATTTAGCAAATTAAGGTCGATTTTTAGCAATGTAGTAAATCAGGATTTTTATTAGTAAATTAGCAGCTTTATACTAAATATGTGTAGCAAATCGGTCAATATACGCTAAAATTATTAGTAAATACTAATTTTATTGCTACAAATTGCTAAATCGTCTTCTTACATTACTAAAACACTTATTAGTATCGTCTAGTGTAATAAAGAGGAGGGAAGCTTAGTAAAGTAGATTATCTATGTTGTCAACTAAAAGCCATCGTTCAACATTGAAAGGTACTCTTAGACTTTATATCCAACATTTAAACAATAGACTATACTATAGATTTTTGTCCTACGCATTACTACTATTTGATGCTTAGCTTCTTCTGACGTTGAAAGACGGCCTTGTCAATCATTAATAGAAGGGCAAATAACAAGCCTCCATAGCTTTAAAAAGCATATCATATCAATCATCTTATTGACTCGCTTAAAGATTAATTATACCAGCCTAAACTTTACTATTTGTTAAAAAGTACTCTAGAACTTTAGATTCTCTTTACGTAGATCTAACGGGATTCCGTACAACATAGAATAATAGGTAGTGGTCTGCTTGTATAGATAAGAACAATTATCTATACAAGCAGACCACATCACCTGTACAACATAAATCAAAAACGTATAACTAAATAGCCCAATCTCATTCTCTACCCAAAGGCTTTCTTATGAGTTTTAATTTCTGAAGAATAGAGCAATTATTGTAACAGATAAATAAACAAAGTGAGTAAACTCAAGATTATGAATAAAAAAGGGACCAATAGTAAAAATCACAATGATTGAATAAAGCAGATAGAGAGGTCTTTCATCAATCCGCCTACATTGACCACAGGATTGATCATTTGACTATTATCAGAATAAATTAAGCTATATATTTCAACTATACGTGTGTTATTGTTACCTTTGAAAGGAGAAAAATACGTTTATTATAATATCGTTGTAGAGCAATATAAAATTTGGCCATAAAAATAAATACCTACTATTCAGATAGTTATACTAATATTTATAAATCTTTACTTTACTTAAATGGTCAATAAAATCGAAGAAATTTGGGAGAACCGTGAGTTACTAGCTCAACCGGAATCCATTCAGTTAATCAAAGACATAATAGATAAATTAGATAGGGGAGAGCTCAGAGTCGCTACCCCACCTGCTAATGAATCGGGGGAGTGGACAGTAAATGAATGGGTAAAAAAAGCGATACTGCTCTATTTCGTAAGTCAGCAAATGAAAACCGAAGAGGTCGGTATCTTTACCTTTCATGACAAAATTCCACTCAAAACAAATTTTGCCGAAGCCAGAGTAAGAGTTGTTCCACCAGCAGTGGCTCGATTTGGTTCATACCAGGCACCGGGTGTTATCCTCATGCCATCTTATGTGAACATTGGCGCATACATAGATGAGCGAACAATGATCGATACATGGGCTACGGTTGGTAGCTGCGCCCAGATTGGGAAGGATGTTCACTTGAGTGGGGGTGTAGGAATTGGTGGTGTGCTTGAACCACCGCAAGCAGCTCCGGTCATCATTGAAGATGGTGCATTCATTGGCTCACGCTGCATTGTTGTGGAGGGAGCCAGAATTGGCAAACGAGCTGTATTAGGAGCGGGCGTTACAATTACGGGTTCAACGAAAATTATTGATGTGACAGGTACTAAACCAGTGAAGTATAAAGGATTTGTACCTGCTAATTCCGTCGTTATTCCCGGAAGCTATGCTAAACAATTCCCAGCGGGTGAATTTCACGTTCCTTGCGCCATTATTATTGGACAGCGTAAATCATCAACGGATTTGAAGACATCTTTGAACGATGCCCTACGCGAAAATAATGTATCAGTTTAACGTAACAGATTGATTTACAATATACATAGTTTACATAAATCTATTGTGACTTTTGTAAAGTTTACATAGCCACACATTTTGTGTGGCTATTTTTATTTGTAAATTTCACATTAACCTGTTATTTACGTTTATCTTTGTAATGAATTACTTTACCTATTTATATATACCATGAATATAAATGACAAAATTAAACAGATTCTGATTGACAAGAATTTAACACCCTCATATTTTGCTGATGAAATTGGCATTCAGCGCTCCAGTATTTCGCATATTCTATCAGGGCGAAACCGTCCAAGCTTTGACATTATTCAGAAAATTATTCGTCGCTTTCCAGAGTTAGGATACGAATGGATTATGGAAGAAGACAGTCAGGTAGCGGCCCAATCTGTTCCAACAGGATATGGTAATAGAAATGCAGGACGACCTACCGTTGACCGTTCTGATCGGTTTAGTTTAGGGCAGCCAGCGGCTTCTTACCCAACACAATCGCCAGGTATTCGCAGCCAGCGGAATGAAATACCGCCTGTTGGTTTACCAACGGAAATGCCCATTGATATGGGAGGCTCTATTGGATCACAATCCAACACAGCGAATATGGAGAAGAAAGTGGAGCGTATTCTTATCTTCTACACGGATGGTTCATTTCGAGAATATATGCCATCCTAACTAATCTAAATCAGTATGGCTGCTATTCCAGTCACCATCTGCTAAAAACTCGAGCACTGACTATTTTCTATTTATATACTCTGATTTAAGGAGGCATCTAAAACCACATATTCAACTACCCAACACATTTAAAATATGGGCACCGTATGTATGTGGCAGCAAACTATGCAGCAACGGTAGCCAACGAAAAGAGCGGAGCTAACTAACCGCCCTAAATTTCACCGGAGATTGTTATAATTCTCTTTTTTTTATATATTAATTAAGCACTCTTCATTAGTGAATTTCTCCTTACAAACACCCCTACAAGCCTCATAAAGCCCTATATTTTACTATAAACACCTAACTGCTTGTAAAGCAAGGCTTTAGTGTTCCACGTGGATACGTTGTTATAAGGCTCTGAATCACCCTATCTAATTCGTATGCTACTGATTGAGTTGGACAGTTATTAAAATCAGCGAAATACAGCCTCATATTGCACATTTCCGTACCTAACCTTTTTATAAGGGTACCACCGGAGCCTGGGTTTTCGCTTTCGCTGGTGCATTTGGTGGGGTGTCAGATAGTTTATCGACGCATGAGGACGGACTGTATTATAGGCATTAATAGCTTTTTCAATCGCTTCAACAGCTGATGAAAAGGACAAAAATCCACGGGCCAGCTTACACTCTTCTTTCAAGGTTCGTAGCACGCGTTCTGCCATCGCATTCTCATTGGGATCGCCCGACTCTATCATGCTAATGGTGGCATTGACTTGCCGCAATCGCTGCACATAGGCCCAGGAGCAATACTGTACACCTCGATCCGAGTGATGAATTACTGGCTGACTGATGTCTTTACGGGCTAATAAGGCCATATTTAAGGCTTCCAAAGCTCCTTTAGCCTGCATCGTCTGGTGCAGTGACCAGCCGACAATCTTGCGCGAAAACGCATCCATAATCACATACAGATAAGCGTAGTTAGCCCCGACTGGAATATAAGTCAAGTCACTTACCCACAACTAGTTAGCTCGTATCGGCTTGACATCCTTAGCTTTGTTAGGATACTTGTAATGAGGATGGTTCGATTCAGTCGTCGTTACTTTGTTGGCCTTCTTTTTAGCCAACATGCCGTTCTCCTTCAATAGCAAATGCAATCGATCCCGACCTAATTTAATGCGATGCCGGGTCAAAAAGCCACTGAGCTCATGATGTAGCTTATGCGTACCTATGCCGGGTATTTCACCACGTAATCGTCTGACTTCCTGTAGGATAACATCCGTCTGGAAGCCTACCTTTTCTTGTTGCCTGGATGCCGCATACCAGGCTTGACGTACTCGGCCCGCACGGGCGGCCCCGAAACAGTTTACAGAGCAACTCCATACCCACCAGAGGGTAGCGACGAGTTAGCTTTTCAACGGCTTGGCGCCAGGCTTTTTTATGATCGGGATATTAAACCGCGCGGGCGGCCCCGTGCTCTTCGGCGATCTGAATCACCGTTTGATAGGCTTCGGCTTGCAAACGCAGGAACTGGTTTTCTTTCTCCATGTCCGCTATCTTACGTTCAAGCGTTTTGACTGTATTACCCTGATTTTACTTGACAGATTTACATTCATTTTTATGCTTCAGCCATTGACTCCGTCGATTGCATTTTTGCTGCTTGTCGACGTTTCGTTACCCGCCATTTCTTGACCAATTCACCCCGCATGCGATGCGCTTGTTCCGGCGTATTGTAACCACAACTCCGATGTGGCCGTAGCTGATTGTAGTTCTCAATCGCTCGTTGAACCCCTTCTTCGGCAGCCGCGTAACTGATAAAGCCCCGGTTGAGCAACATATCCTCTTTTATCGTTCGATTGACTCGTTCAGCCAACGCATTTTCATACGGATCGCCCTGCTCAGTCATACTGATGGCAATCTTGTTTTTCCGTAACAGACCCGTGTAGGCATGGCAACAGTACTGAACGCCCCGGTCTGAGTGGTGGATTAGGTGTTCACTAACCTTATTTCGCTTCAAAGCCATCTTCAACGCGGATAAAGGACCTTCCATTTCTAAAGTAGGATGTAGCGCCCAGCCCACGATCTTTCGTGAATAGGCATCAGTAATCAGACTTAGATAAGCGAACCCACGAGGCAGGCGCAAGTACGTGATATCGCTTACCCATTGCTGATTGGGTGCGTTTACTTTCTTCCCTTTCACCAGGTTAGGATACTTGCGAAAGGGGTGATTCGACCAGGTCGTTTTCGCCCGTCGAGTTCTACGTTTTATTAATAGACCGTTATCTCTCAGCAATTTAGCGAACTTGTCCCGACCTAATTTGATGCCATGCTGCTGGCGGAAGCCAACCAACTGGTGATGCAAGATTTCGGCTCCAACCGAGGGTAGATTAAGGCGCAACCGACGAACTTCGGCTAGTATCATCGCACTTTTAAGATCCGCTTGCTGATGTCGTTTCTGCTTTTCATACCAAGCCTGACGGCTCCTCCCAAACAGTTCGCAGAGTGTCTGCATACTCACCAAAGGGTGATGCAGATTGAGTTGATCTACTGTTTGGGACCGCACGGGCGGCCCCGCAGGCTTTTTTCGGATCGGGATCTTAAAGTCCTTTTCGGCGATGTTGATCATGATCTCCAGGGCTTCTCGTTTAAGTTGCTCACGCTGGAGTAGTTGCTGGGTATCGGCTAACTGCTTTTTGAGCAGCGCCACTTCATCAGTTTTGGCTTTCATCAATCGGGCCCGTTTAGGACTGGGATAATAGCGCCGGAGTCGATAGCGCTGGTAAGCTCGATTCCAGATCCGGAGTGAATTTCGGGAAATATTGAGTTCTGCCAAAATCTGTTTTTCACTGACCAGTTCCAATCGATAGAGCTCGACCACATGCCAGCGAAAGGCACTGACTTTGTACTTTTTCTTGAGATTAATAAAACCACTTACCTTCATAACTCTACACGGGTTGTGTCAAGCTATTCCAGCGTAATACAACTTGTTATATAATTTATATTATGTTAAGTAAAGTTTCTATTAAATAGGGTTGGCACCTTTCGATACCAACCCTACCTACTTACTTGCTCTCAATGCAAACGATCTTCTTCTCTTCGTACTGCTTAAGAATATTGGTCAGATTGGTCAGGTTCTCCGTCAATTCAGGCTCATCTTTAATCGACTTAGCTTTTGTAAAGTAAGGAAGTGCCTGTTTGAACTTTCCGCATACTTTACCGTCTAACTCTTTCCCATTCTTACTGTACTCCGTCATATCCATTTTATCGACACTACGCTTCATTTCAACCGCATCATTGAAAATGAAAACAGCCATATTAAAATTAGCATCGTAGTTATTTGGATCAACGGCTAACGCCTTATCTAGATACTGCTTTTCTAAACTCTTGATCTCTGTTTGCTTCTGTTTGAGTTCAGTCAACCGTTTGTCAGAATCAGCGGATGCTGATGCATTGGCAGCCGCTGCTTTGGCATCCGCTTCGAATTTAGCTACTTCTGCTTTTTGGTCGGCCAATTTTTTCTGCACATCAGCTAACTGACGTTTCAGTTCAGGCTTTGGCGTCTTTTTGATAGAAGCACTTAACCGGGCAATCTCGCTGTTGTACGCATCAACAATGCTTTTTGCATCGGCCAGTTGCTTTGCCGTATTTCCACCCTTCTTCGTATCACCTTCCAACTTCCGAATTTCTTCAGTAGACTTATCGGCAACATTATGGTATACAATCGACAGGTTCACCAGATTCTGTACATTGGTGGGATCTTTCTCAACCATCTGTTTCATACCGGCAATGGCATCCTCCATCCGGTTAGTCGATAGCATAATGTTGATTTTCTCATTCGACAGATCTTTGTTAGACGGTGCCAGCGCAATACCCTTATCCAAGGTGGCCAGCGCTTTATCTACTTCATTATCACTCCGATACAACATAGCTAACGAACCGTAGATAGCGGCATCCTTACCCCCACCAGCAATATACTTCTCCAACTGCGTCTTCGCCGTTGCATTGTCCTTAACTTGCTGAGCAGCAATAGCCGTGTAGAGAGGAGCCAAGGTATCTTTTGGGTTGATATCACCCGCCATCGCCATCGACTTCATTGCGTCACCAAAGTTTTTAGCCTGGAACTTAGCCACTCCCTGCTGCATGAAAGCCCCATACATAGCCTGACCTTTCAAAGCCTCTTCGGCTTCTTTGGCTAATTTACCCGGACCTCCCTTTTTATCCTTGTCCAGTTCAACAACCTTCTTGAAGGCTTCGTAAGCCGTTGTTGCCGCTGTTGAATCCAGCCGAATGTACTGACCGGCAATACTTTGGTAGGTTTTAGCCCGATCCATCCAGGTACTGGCTTTTGCGGCACTTTTAGCATCCGCAATATCCTTGTCACTTTTTTCCTTTTCTTTCTTGAAAGCATCCATAGCCACTGCATCGCCAGCGGCTGCCGGTTGCTGGGCGCGTACACCTATCGAGAGTAGACACGCGACGAGAATTACAAAAACTTGTTTCATGTGTAAAATGGGGTTGTGTTTCCTTTTCAGAAACGAAATTACGGAATCTGTCTGTATAAGCATGACCCATCTTAAATTGTTTGAGCCGCCCAACTGATTTATAGTATCAGTTGGGCGGCTCAAACAACCTTATAAATAGGCTATTCTTCGACAATAGCCTCCGGTTCAGCAGGGGTTACCTCCTCCCCTTCTTCCCGCTTAATTTTTGTTACAGACGATATTTCATCGCCATCATTCAGCTTAATCAACCGCACACCCTGGGTATTGCGGCCAATAACACTGATAGCCTCTACCGGCGTTCGAATCGCAATACCCGATTTATTAATAATCATCAGGTCATCATTATCCGCTACGTCGAGTACGGCCACTAGCCGACCAACTTTCTCGGTTACTTTCAGCGTACCAACTCCTTTGGCTCCCCGGTTGGTAATCCGGTATCCATCAATGTCAGAACGTTTACCATACCCGTTTTTAGAAACAACCAGCAATTGAGCCTCAGTCGATGAGATACAAACCATCCCAATAACATGGTCGGTAGGATCTTCATCATCCAGAGTGATACCCCGTACACCAGCGGCTGTTCGACCCATTGGCCGGACGCGGCTTTCGTGGAAACGAACAGCCTTTCCTGCACTCGAAGCAATCACAATATCATTATCACCATTGGTCATGCAAACGCCAAGCAGTTGGTCATCCTCATCAATGGTGATGGCAATGATTCCGTTCTGGCGAGGGCGGGAATAAGCTTCCAGCATGGTTTTCTTGATGGTGCCCTTCCGCGTACACATCACAATATAATTATTGTTGATGTAGTCCTCGTTCTTCAGGTCTGTAACGTTAATCACCGCCCGGACTTTATCGTCCGATTCTATATTAATAAAATTAGCCAGTGGCCGACCTTTTGACGTCCGTGATCCTTCGGGAAGTTCATAAACCGGCAACCAGTACAAACGTCCTTTCTGGGTAAATGCCAGCAGGGTGTTATGCATTGTGGCCGTGAACAGGTTCTCCGTAAAGTCCTCTTCTTTGGTAGCTACGGCCTTCGCGCCCACTCCTCCCCGACCCTGGGACCGGTATTCGGTGGTTGGCGTCCGTTTGATATACCCTTCGTGCGAGATCGTAATAACCATGTCCTCATCGGCAATAAGCGATAAGTCGCTAATATGACCATCACCGAGGGGATTAATATCCGTCCGTCGCTCGTCGCCGTAGCGGGTACGAATGTCGGTCAGTTCTTCTTTAATTACCTGCCGCTTACGCTCTTCACTGTCCAGAATAGCTTTAAGATCACTGATTTCGCTCATCAGCTGATCAAACTCAGCCTGTAACTTATCCCGCTCCAGACCCGTCAGGCGTTGCAAACGCATTTCAAGAATTGCTTTCGCCTGAATATCACTCAGATTAAACCGCTCCATCAGACCCGTCCGGGCTATTTCTGAATCCCGCGATGAGCGAATCAACGCGATGACAGCATCTATGTGATCAAGCGCAATTAAGAGGCCCTCTAAGATATGCGCCCGTTTTTCGGCTTCGCGCAGTTCATACTGCGTACGACGGGTAATTACCTCGAACCGGTGCTCGACGTAATACTTCATCATATCCTTTAGGTTCAGTATCATCGGACGCCCCTTAACCAGCGCGACGTTGTTGATACTAAAGGACGATTGCAGGGCCGTGTGCTTATACAAATTATTCAGCACGACGTTTGGAATGGCATCTTTGCGCAGATCATAAACCACGCGCAGACCGTCCCGGTCCGACTCATCGCGGAACGCTGCGATGCCTTCAATTTTCTTATCGTTGATGAGCTCAGCCGTTTTTTCGAGCATCATCGCTTTATTGACCATGTACGGAACATCCGTTACAATGATCTGTGTTTTGCCCCGGTTCTCTTCAATCGTTGCATGAGCGCGCATTACCACACGACCACGACCGGTCTTAAAGGCTGATTTAACGCCTTCCATACCATAAATGGTCGCTCCCGTAGGAAAATCAGGTGCTTTGACATACTGCATCAGATCCTCGATGCTAATCTCATTATCCTCTAAGTACGCCAGAATACCGTCCACCACTTCGGTCAGGTTGTGGGGTGCCATATTTGTGGCCATGCCAACGGCAATACCCGATGACCCGTTGAGCAATAAATTGGGCAACTTGGCTGGCATTACCGTCGGTTCCTGAAGGGAATCGTCAAAATTTCCCTGGAAGTCAACCGTTTCTTTATAAATATCGGTCAGTATTTCGTCCGCGATGCGCTTCAACCGGGCTTCGGTATACCGCATCGCGGCCGGTGAATCGCCGTCGATGGAACCGAAGTTTCCCTGACCGTCTACGAGTGGGTAGCGCAACGACCAATCCTGGGCCATGCGGACCATTGTATCATACACCGACGAATCGCCGTGCGGGTGGTATTTACCCAGTACCTCCCCAACGATACGGGCCGATTTCTTATGAGGCTTGTTGTAATTAACCCCCAATTCAGCCATTCCAAACAATACCCGACGGTGAACAGGTTTCAGGCCGTCGCGAACGTCAGGCAAAGCACGAGAAATGATAACCGACATTGAATAATCAATGTAAGCACCACGCATTTCGTCTTCAATGTTAATGGGAATGATATTACTGGGAGTTTCGAGGTCGGGAGTTTCGTCCGCCATGTGACAAAGGAGTTTCGCAGAAAATTACTATTCTAGTTTACACACTGCGCGTAAACCACTCTATATACAAATATACAAATTTTTCAGTAGAAAAGAGAAATAATCCCTTAAAATCGCGCCTGAGCGCCCTAAACTAGCAACAGGCCGCCTATTGATAAACCCATAAAAGAACAGAACAACAACAGATCAGGAAACTACCATCATCTAAATCAAATACAATTCTATTTCAACTAAAACATAGTCGCCATTCCGGTCTATAACTAGCTGACTATCCAGACGATATAGTTACTAGGATTTAAGGCGCGGGTCAAAGGCAAACGGTTCCGTCCGAAGCAACCTGATACGCGAAAAATCGGGATGTGCCGGATTGAGCAGGTAGTTCCACTCATTGGCAATGATGGCTGATGGGACGCGCAACACAGCTGAACGGCTGCTTCTGAGCCACTCCTCTCCCAGTTGCTGACAGGTCATGTATTGCTGGAAATCGAACCAGTTGGCGGGCAGCACTTCAGGCGAAATCGTGTCAACGCGTATCTTGTCGGGCACCTCAATAACCATCACCCGAAACGTCTCTAACAAACCTTCGCCACTCCGGTGAACAACATTCTCCAAACAAGCCAGTGCTCGTGTAGCCGCCGTGTAGATCACAAACTGGCCCCGACTGTTCCAACGGGCCGCCCCACCGGATGCCACTAACCGGTCGGCATAAACAGCTTTCGTAATTCGATAAACAAGCATGTAGGGTTGCCCTAGGCAAGATCACCGTATTCAATACGAGTCACCTCATCCATGACTAAGTCAATACCGCCAGAGGTGTGCAGTAGCGCGAATGGAATCTGGTTGCCCAACCCATAGGCCGGTTTGTCCATCCACCGCCGAAAGGAATCGGCGGTACCGAATACCGATTCGCCGGTTTGGAACAAGGCCATAATTTTAAGTACCTTCTCACTATCCTGCGGATTAAGTTTCTTTTTCTCGCGCTCGTACCGTTGAAACGTTTTGAGCGACGTATCGAACACCTCCGCGAGTTGCTCGCGTTTATATCCAGTCAGATCAGCAATCTCGAAAAAACGAGTAGCAGGAACACCTTTCAGAGCTGAAAAAACAATCGCGATACGGTCGGGGACAATCATACACAAACATAGGAGTTTTGTCTATAAAACAGAGAATTTTGTCCAAAAATTCACCATTACCTAGTTTATCAAAACCTAACTGAGTAGAAATCGTTTTCAGTTAGGATTCACCAAAAATTAAGTATGTTATGAAAAAAGTAAGTTTGCTTCTATTACTAGCTATCAGCACGTTGAGTTTTCAGGCTTGTAGCGACAAAAAGAAAGAAAATGCCGACAGCGTTGAGAACGCCGATAATGCCAACGAAGTAAAAGAAGATAAGGGAACCGGCCAGACCGAAGACACCAACGAGTTTGCGGTGAAGGCAGCAAACGGGGGTATGCTGGAGGTAGAACTAGGTCGTCTGGCGCAGGAGAAAGCTCAGAGTAAAGATGTAAAGGAGTTTGGCGCTATGATGGTTACCGATCACTCAAAAGCCAATGAGGAGATGAAAGCCCTAGCCTCAAGCAAGAATATTACGCTGCCAACCACGCTGGGTGAAGACGAACAGAAGCACGTAAATGAATTAACTAAATTATCGGGTGCTGACTTCGACAAGAAATACGTCAGCATGATGGTAGACGATCACAAAGAGGACATTAAGTTGTTCAAGGAAGCCGCCGACGATGACAAGACCGATGCTGATGTCAAGGCGTTTGCCGTTAAGACGTTGCCTACGCTCCAAAAACACATGGAACACATCACTGAGTTAGATAAGAAAATTAACTAATAACGCAGGCTTATACCCTGGTTGATAGTTAATCAGGGCATAAGCCTGCTGATGTCAAGTTGGTCTAATCAAACTAACACAAAACCATTTACGAACACGAACATGAAAATGACGTTCATAACAGCCAGTCTGTTTCTGACAATTGGCCTCACGCAGCTTACCCAGGCGCAGTCGACTACGGGTAGCCGAAGTGGTGGGTCGACATCCTCGACCGGTACCGGTTATCTGACCGAAGGAAAACGGGCTGCCGAAACAAATCCGTCAAGCATGACCATTGCTGACGAGGGGGCTTCACGCGCTTACATGTATGTGCCGCCGACTAGTGCGAAAAACCGGTCGGCCTCGCCAGACGGGTCAACTGGTTTATCACCAAACCACACAAAGGTATCTGCCAAGGGAAAAACGCCCGGTAAAACTGCGACGCCAAAGAAGAGTGGTGCCCAACCGTAACTGGTGTGGGCCTCTCGAACATAGTGATCAGCCAGTAGCCCAACCGCAACCAATTTCTGAAGAACAAGAACGTGAAGATTGGTTTATGCAGTCCCCCTCACTCCTACTTATAAATCACCCAATTCTCGCTATAAGAGGTTACCTGAAAGGTTACTTTCCGGGCGTGGGTCGCCACTTAAAGGCCCGCTCATCAACGGCGCGCATGGTACAAAGCACCCCATTCAGATGGTCATATTCGTGCTGAATTAATTCGGCCAACCGCCAATCCGTTACCACCCACGTATGCGGTTGCCACTGTTCATCGCGATACGTCATGGTCAACTGTCGGTGCCGTCGAACGCGTACCAGCAAGTTTGGGAAGCTCATACAATCATCCCAAAGTTCGTCGGTCTCATTACTAACAGTCACCAGTTCGGGGTTGATAATGACCATTGGCCAAGTGTAGTCCGAATGGTCACTATTAAGGTAAATCAACCGTTTCATGATACCAAGTTGCGGGGCTGCAATGCCGCGCCCAAATTGATACATCGCCCGAATTTCTTCCATAACATTGTGCAGGTCATCTACCCAGCCAGCCACCTGCGGCAAATCAGATTCCAGAACGGGCTCACAGGTTTCGTACAGGCGTGGGTCGCCTAAGAGCAATAGATCGACGAGGTGTTTCATGCCAGCAGTCGGTGAAGGGTGTCAACCAGCGTGCTGATCTCATCCTCCGTATTAAAATAATGGGGCGAAATACGCAAGGCGGTTGTTAACATACCTTTCCGGTCAAAATCCAGAATAGCGGCTCCATGTCCACTGAGCGATGTATTAATCCGTTCCGTTGTCAATCCAGCTTTTAGATCAGTGGCTGATTTTCGTTCACTGACTAACGTAATGATGCTGGATAAGTGCTCACCTTCGTCCAGTAAACGTACACCGGGCAACTGAGCCAATTGACGTCGCAGTAATACGCAAAGTTCAGCATCACGTTCGGCAATAGCCTTAATCCCAACGGTAAGGGCGTAGCGATGCGCTTCGGCAGCGCCCAAAACCAGGGCATGTGGAAACTCCCAATCCTCAAAGCGTTGAGCAGTCGGTTCCAGACGAAAGGTATCTGCCGATTCCCACGAAGCACCGTGGAGGTCAACAAATAAGGGCGCCATATTCCTCGATAAAACCTTATCGGAGACGTAGAGAAACCCCATTCCACGGGGACCACGCAAAAATTTTCGGCAAGTGGCCGTCAGAAAATCACAGTGTATTTGGCTTATATCGACCGGCAACTGCCCCACCGACTGGCAGGCATCAACCAGATACAGCACGTCATACTCACGACAAAATTGCCCGATAGCTTCGACCGGCTGAATTAACCCGGAGTTGGTTGGCACGTGCGTAACAGCCACTAATCGAGGGCGTAACGACTTGATTTTATCGGCCATGTCCTCCACTGAAACCCCGCCAGCCACGTCATCAGCTGCCCGAACGATCTCGATACCAACCCGTTTTCGTAGAGACAAAAACGCGATTTGATTGGAAACATAGTCATTGATTGTGGTTAGAATCACATCGCCCCGCTGAAACGGAATAGCCGAAAGCGCACGAGCGTAAGCATCGGTGGCATTAGCCGTTGCAGCAATGTGGTCGGCTGTTGTATTCAATAGTTCAGCCGTTGCGGTATAGAATCCCCGAATAGCGTCTTTGCGGACCGCAGCGGCTTCATAACCACCAATTTCGGCCTCCAGGATAATATGTTTAGTAATCGCGTCAACTACAGACTGCGGCATTAACGAAGCGCCAGCGTTATTAAAATGGGCGACATGCTGAACGCCGGGGGTGTCGGCGCGGAGAGACATGAGATCAAGCATGAGTGGGCAGTACGAAAACGTAAAATTTATAAAACCGATGCCAGTGATACCCTCAATTATTGGTTAGGATGGGCAGCGTATACACGAGGGCTGTAGCGGCAATAATCGAATCGCCGAGGGAGCGTTTGCGTTGCTGACGCAGGCGAATGGCTTCAGTGATAATGTCTCTACTTAGAGGTAATACCTCAATACTAGTAAAATAGGCTTCAAATAGTAACTTATCGTTCGATTCAATGCGACTAAACCCTAATACCTCAAGTGTAAAAATAAGCGAAACTCGAACAGTAGCCTGGTTTATTTGAAGATACCTGGCCAATTGTACATAGTCAGGTCTCGCTGAGTAAATAATGATGTTACTGTCTAAGATCATTCTTGCCGGCCATCAAGCACCTAATCCCAACTACGAATCTCGCGTTGCCAGTCCGATGGATCACCAAACAATTCACCGGCTCCACCCGACTGGATGATATGCTCTAATACGTCTTTCAACTGTTGCTTAGGGAACTTGGCTTCCTTTCAACTAATCGTCCATTTAATCGGGGAAGCAGCTGAATGAGTAAGGCTTCACCTTCGTCGGAATCCATCTCAATCACTAACTGGCTCATAAGTTTTCTCGTTTATTCAGCAAGATAACAAAATCAAGCCGGATTTACTTCCGTCAAACTTGCCAAGCGCAAACTTACGGCCCGCTTGTGGGCATCGAGCGATTCGGCCTCGGCCATCACTTCAACAACGGGTCCGAGTACCTGCAATCCTTCCGGTGTGATGTGTTGGATGGTAATCTTCTTCACGAAACTATCCAGCGACACCCCACTGTAGGCCCGCGCAAAACCGTTGGTTGGTAAGGTGTGGTTGGTACCAGAGGCATAGTCACCAGCAGATTCGGGAGTATAATTGCCGAGGAAAATAGAGCCGGCATTAACAATCTGCTCGGCTACGGCCTCCGCATTTTCAACGCTCAGAATCAAGTGCTCAGCGGCATAGGCATTCAGCAAATCAATGGCGTCGGCCTCACTTTCGACCAGAATCGCTTTACTGTTCAACAGGGCTTTAGCGGCCAGCTCTTTTCGAGGAAGTTTATCTAACTGTGCTGGCAGGGCCAAATTAACCATCGAAATAAGTTTCTTACTGGTCGAGACCAGCAACACCTGGCTATCAGCTCCGTGTTCAGCCTGAGAAAGCAAGTCAGCCGCCACGAACGCGGGTACCGCCGAATCGTCGGCATAGATAGCCACCTCACTTGGTCCGGCAGGCATGTCAATGGCTATACCTTCTTTCGCAATCAGCATCTTTGCCGCTGTAACGTACTGATTACCTGGCCCGAATATTTTATAGACTTGTGGCACAGACGCCGTTCCGTACGCCATTGCAGCAATAGCCTGCGCCCCACCGATGCGGAATACCTTTGTGATGCCAACGAGTTTTGCGGCAAAATAAATGGCAGGGTGATTGCTGGGTGTGCAAAGGATAACTTCCCGGCAGCCAGCCAGTTGTGCCGGAACACCCAGCATTAGTACGGTGCTAAAAAGTGGCGCTGTGCCACCGGGTATGTACAGACCCACCTTTTCGATACCCACGCTTTTGCGCCAGCACAGTACACCCGGCATGGTTTCAATTTTCTCAATTGGCTGTTTCTGCCGCTCATGAAAAAGGCGTATATTCTGATAGGCTTGCTCAATGGCGGCCTTCAACTCGTCACTCAGTTGACTTTCGGCCCCTTCGATTTCCGATGTGGTCACGGCTAATCCGCCGGTTGACAAATCGACTTTGTCAAATTTCTGGGCCAACGCAATCAAAGCCGCGTCGCCCCCGGCGCGAACCTGGGCAAGAATGGGAGCTACTGCCGCTTCTATCTGCTGAGTCGACTGCACCGGGCGAGCCAATAGTGCAGGCCAGTCGGCGCGGTCGGGAAAAGGGATGATGTTCATGAATAGCATTCATGAATGATAAATGATACATAATGAATGATTTCCCACCGGCTCTTATTCATCATGTATCATTCATCATTCATCATGAGTTGATTTAATAGATCATTTTCTCGATTGGAATAACCAGAATCCCTTCGGCACCGGCGGCTCGAATGGCTTCGATATTTTCCCAGAATTCATTTTCATTCAACACCGAATGTACCGAACTCCAGCCTTCGGTGGCCAGTGGCGTTACGGTCGGGCTTTTCATACCGGGAAGCAAGGCCGTAATCTGGCCGAGCGCGTGGTTCGGCGCGTTCAGCACAATGTATTTATTATTCTTGGCGGCCTGCACCGACTTAATACGAAACAGCAACTTATCGACCAATACCTGTTTGTCGGCATCGAGGTCAGGTCGGGAAATTAAAATAGCCTCAGACCGGAAAATTGTTTCGACTTCCTTCAGACCATTGCTCATCAGCGTACTACCCGAACTGACAATATCGCAAACAGCTTCGGCCAGACCAATACTGGGGGCAATCTCAACCGACCCGCTGATCTCGTGAATCTCCGCCCGTACACCTTGACCGGCCAAATAACGACCCAACAGGTTTGGGTAAGACGTCGCAATATTTTTACCATCCAGGTTGTGAATACCCGTCCAGTCGGTGCCACGGGGAATGGCAATGGACAATCGGCATTTGGAGAAGCCTAATTTGTGGACGGTCTTTACGGGCCGACCAGTTTCAACGGCCACGTTCTCCCCAACGATACCCAGGTCAGCTACGCCATCTTCGACGTAGCCGGGAATATCGTCGTCGCGAAGAAACAGGAATTCGGCGGGGAAGTTAGACGAAACCGATTTGAGTTTGCCGGTCCCGTAGTCAAAACGGATACCGCATTCTTTAAAAAGCTGATACGAATCTTCGCTCAACCGACCGGACTTTTGTAAGGCAATTCGTAATACAGAAGACATTACTAAATATATAATGTGTGATGTATGATGTAGCTCATACAGATCGGGATGCCTCTATTGACCGTAAAACACTGTCGTTACGCCAATTACGAATAGCATCAGGATACAATTAATTGATTCAGGGGGCAAAAGTAAGTGAAAAACGGGGAAGGGCGCGTTGGTCGCTCAAGACGTCGGCTTGTCAGCCTCGATGGTGGCGACGATGTCGGAAGAGAGAATGGGTTGCCCGTTGGGAAATCATAGGGCAAAAGTAAGCAGATCCTGACAATTAATTTTACTGGTCATGAAGGTTTGTACTATATACTTCCAAACGGTCCAGCGATCTTCGTTATCTATTTTTGGTATCAGTTGGGAACAACCCAGTTAGCCATTAGCGTTGATATCGAACAACCGGCTCCTTACGCCTAACCTCTCTAATCGAGACTGGCGGTAAACGATGAGTGAGCCGCCAAACAGGCAGTACTTAAATAAGAAAACATAAAAGCCACCCGGAAGTGACGGACAAATTTGGTTTTTAAACCTAAAATCGTCGGCAATGGAGTGGTTTAGACCTATTCTCAGGCGTTGGCGCAGACTGGTAAAATAGCCATTCATTGAACCTTCCCTATCTTTGTCTATGCTTTTGGAACAGAAACAACAAACGACACAAACGCACACCAACTCTACCGTGGATGCGGCCACATCGGCCGCATCCACGGCGGCCCTGCCCGTTATGGAAGCGTTCTACACGATCCAGGGCGAAGGCGCACACACTGGTCGGGCGGCTTATTTTATCCGGCTCGGTGGCTGCGATGTGGGTTGCCACTGGTGCGATGTAAAAGAATCCTGGGATGCCAACGCGCACCCAAAACAGTCCATCGACACTATTGTTGACGGAGCCTTGCTTTACCCCGGCCGGATGGCGGTCATTACGGGCGGAGAACCCCTTATGCACGACCTCACCGATCTGACGGAGACGTTACAAGCCGCCGGTTTCCGGACGAATATCGAAACCTCGGGCGTGTGCCAGGCCGTTACAGGCTCGTGGGACTGGATCTGCTTTTCACCAAAGAAATTCAAGAAGCCAAATCCAGCTATTTACGCCAAAGCCGACGAACTTAAAGTCATCATTTATAACCAGTCAGACTTTGCCTTTGCGGAGTCGTTTGTGCCGTATCTGCGACCCGACTGCAAACTCTTTTTGCAAACAGAATGGAGTCGATCCAATGAAATGCTGCCTCGCATCGTTGATTACGTAAAAAATCATCCGCAATGGCAAATCTCGTTGCAGACGCACAAATATCTGGATATTCCGTAGGGGAGCGTAGAGCGTGGCACCTGGGACGTGGGATAAAGCAATTCGTGTTTGTTGCGCTCTTTCTTGCCCCCTACTCCTGGGTCAATGCCCAAAGTAAAGCGCAGGAACTCTACGCCCAATCAATTAAACTGTTTGGCGAACGAAAAGCGGGCGAAGCCATTCCATTTATGGAGCAGGCCGTGAAGCAGGACCCTACTTTTACGGATGCCTACCTCAAACTGGGCCAGTTGTATGAATTCACCAAACACTACGATCCAGCCATAGCGGCCTACCGTAGTGCCATCCAGCTCCAACCCGACAGTCCGGCCTCTGGTGGCGCGTACCAGGGATTGAGTAATGCGCTGCTTCGGCTGGGTCGCTACAGCGATGCCCTGCCCTATCTCGAAAAATTTCAGACGCTGGTGGCTCCGCAATCGGCCCTGGCTAAACGCATTGCCCGACAAATCGAGACGGCCCGGTTTGGTCAGGAAGCGCTAGCACACCCGCAGGCCGTTGATCCCAAGCCTCTGTCGTCGGTATTGCAAACCACCCCTTCGCAGTATTTCCCGGTGCTCACCGCAGATGAGCAAACATTAGTCTTTACAGCGTTGAAACCGGAAGGCGATGAAGACCTGATGACCGCTACTTTCAACGGGGAAACATGGTCTCCACCGGTATCGCTGGCATCCAGTATCAATACGCCTGATAATGAAGGCACGGCTAGTCTCTCGGCGGATGGCCGTACCCTGGTATTCACCGCTTGCCAGGGGCGCAAAGGGTTTGGCAGTTGTGATCTGTACATGAGTCATAAAACCGGCAGTGACTGGTCTAGTCCCGAAAACCTCGGTCCGGCCATCAATACCCACTTCTACGAATCGCAGCCCGCTTTGTCGGCCGATGGTCGCCAACTGTACTTTATATCAGACCGGCCAGGGGGCAAAGGCCGACGCGATATATGGCGCAGTGACCTTGCTACCAATGGCAGTTGGGCCGAGCCGGTTAATCTGGGCGAACCAGTCAACACAGCCTTCAACGAAGCATCGCCGTTTATTCATGCCAATGGGCAAAGCCTGTTTTTTGCCTCAGAAGGCCACATAGGGTTGGGTGGTTATGATCTGTTTGTAACAGATAGTGGGGGGTCGGGCTGGTCGGCACCAACGAATTTAGGCTACCCGATTAATACGGCGGAAGACCAGGCATCCCTGTTTGTGACGGCGAATGGCACGCGGGCTTATTATTCTTTCGAAGAACAAAAAGAGGGCGTCTCGCAAAAATCGAGGCTTTACACGTTCGATTTACCCGAATCCTTACGGGAACGGGTGCGGCCCGTGAGTTTTTTGAAGGGCATGGTCGCCGATGCGAAAACAAAAAAGCCCCTCGCGGCCACCGTTGAACTGGTTGACTTGAAAACGAATCAGGTCGTTTCTCAGGTGCAGGCCGATGCTCAGACGGGCCAATATACGGCGGTATTACCAAGCGGGGGCGAGTACGCGCTTTACGTAAGTGTGCCCGGTTATCTGTTCAAAAGTTTATCATTCGATTTCACCCAGAAGACCAAAGGGGAAGGCCTCTCATTGAGCGTACCCCTGGAGCCGGTCGTTGCCGGATCGTCGGCCAATGAAACGCTGAATAACCTGTTCTTTGAGTATGGACGCTACGATCTGGCCGAGAAATCCCTCACCGAACTAAATCGCTTGTCTTTATTTATGCAGGCGAATCGGACCGTGAATATTGAGATTGCGGGCCATACCGATGACAAAGGCGATGCAGCCGCCAACCTGGTACTGTCGCAGAAGCGGGCGCAGGCAGTAGTCGCTTACCTGACGAAAGCGGGGATTCAACCAGACCGCATCCAGGCCGTCGGCTACGGAAAAACCCGCCCGCTCGTGCCCAACACCACCGACGAAAACAGGCGCTTAAATCGGCGGATTGAGTGGCGTGTACGTTGATAAATGAATTATGGGCCTGTTTGGCGTTCGCCATAAGCGTAACGAGGCCACCCGTGAGCACGTAAATTGTAAATCCATTGCATTACGCGGGATTTTTTTCAATTTTGTGTATGTTGTCCATATACTT
The DNA here is from genome assembly GCF_042686045.1 of Spirosoma flavum. Taxonomy (NCBI): domain Bacteria; kingdom Pseudomonadati; phylum Bacteroidota; class Cytophagia; order Cytophagales; family Cytophagaceae; genus Spirosoma; species Spirosoma flavum. Next base: position 1,554,787 of record NZ_JBHUOM010000002.1, on the reverse strand, counting down.
CCGCTTTTTAGTGGAAACTTTTTTTAGTTACCAGACGACTTCGCTCCTTTTGCAATGACTTCCGAACACGTTAAGTGCTTGATTATTGGTTCCGGTCCAGCCGGTTACACAGCCGCTATTTATGCATCCCGGGCCAACATGCACCCCGTTTTATACCAGGGTGGCCAGCCCGGCGGCCAACTCACGATCACGAATGAAGTAGATAATTTTCCGGGCTACCCCACTGGTGTTCAGGGACCACAGATGATGCAGGACCTTGAAAGTCAGGCACGTCGGTTTGGAACAGACATCCGCTATGGGATGGTTACCAAAGTCGAATTTTCGGGACAGCCAAGCCTCGGCACGCCCCACCGCGCCATCGTTGACGACAAACATGAGATCACCGCTGATTCCATAATTATTTCGACGGGGGCATCGGCCAAATGGCTCGGCCTCCCATCCGAAATGCGGCTTAACGGCCGGGGCGTATCGGCCTGTGCCGTCTGCGACGGGTTCTTTTTTCGGGGGCAGGACGTTGCCATTGTTGGCGCAGGCGACACAGCCGCCGAAGAAGCCAGCTATTTAGCGAACCTCTGCCGTAAGGTTTATATGCTGGTTCGGCGCGACGAAATGCGGGCATCGCAGTTTATGCAAAAGCGCGTTAAAACCGCTCCGAACATCGAAATCCTGTACAATACAGCTACTGAAGAAGTATTGGGCGACGAGGATGTAACGGGCGTTCTGGTGAAGGATATGGTAACGGGTGAAGAACGCGTTTTAGACGTAACCGGCTTTTTCGTAGCCATCGGTCACAAACCTAATACCGGCATTTTCCAGGAATACCTTGAACTGGATGACAATGGGTATATACTAACCGAAAAGGGAAGTACCCGAACCAATATACCCGGCGTATTTGCCTGCGGAGACGCTCAGGATAACATTTATCGTCAGGCTATAACAGCCGCTGGAACAGGCTGTATGGCCGCCCTTGACGCCGAACGTTATCTAGTCACACTGGAAATGCAGAACGAAGAATTTGTTCATTAACTGACTGGTTTTGGGTCTTCGGTTTGCGCCAGTCTGGCATAAACCGAAGACCCAAAACTCATCTTATACCCTATGAGAGAAACCGTTACACGATGGCTAGTGGCCATTGGGTGCTTGTGTTTGACCGTAACGACACAGGCCCAGGAACGCGGGCGATTTAAAAATAACCTGCGTATTACCCCGAAAAATGGGTCTAACCCGAATTTCCCGGTCGTCGAACAGCCGCAAAAAGCGGACGACCAATTTGAACAGGAAACTACTCAGTTGCGCTTTAACAGCCAGTTTGAACCGAAAAAAGAATTAAATCCGGTTGTTAGTGAAGATACCAGTCAACTCGATCAGGGAGCAACCAGCGTTGTTGAAGTAATTGATTCGGTGCTGATTGGCACAGAGTGGGTTAAAATCGCTGATTATTACGCCGTTTGGGATTCCCGCACCATTGACCCTTACAACATCAACCCGCTGGAGTTTGACGAAGCCATCGACATCAAGTTGTATGACCCGCCAGTCAATCGCTATTGGTCGGCTCCACTGAACGAAGGCAAAATGACCTCGAATTTCGGGTATCGGTGGGGACGCTGGCACACGGGTACTGACCTGGACCTGGACACCGGCGACCCGGTTTATGCCGCCTTCGATGGCATTGTACGCGTGGTCGGCTGGGACGGTAATGGCTATGGCCGCTACGTACTGGTTCGGCATTATAATGGCCTCGAAACGCTCTACGGGCATATGTCGAAGCAAACGGTTGAACCGGGTCAGTTAATTAAGGCGGGTGATCAACTCGGCTTGGGCGGTAGTACGGGACGCAGTTCGGGGCCCCACCTGCACTTTGAGACCCGCTACGAGGGCAATCCGTTTAGTCCGCTGAATATTTATTCATTCCCGGAAAACACGATCAATTCCGATCACTTTCTGCTGACGGGTTCTGTTTGGGATTACCTGCGTGGGGGGCGCTCGTCATCGTCGGAGAGCAGTTCGAGACCGCGCTTCAAACGGACAGTACTGCACCGGGTGCGATCGGGCGAAACGCTCAGCTCCATTGCCGACCGCTATGGTATGTCTGTCTCATCGCTAACCCGAAAAAACCACATGTCTGCCCGCGCTCGTATCCGGCCAGGACAAAAGCTGCGGGTACACTGATAAACAGCGGGTTAAGGTTATTTGCATGACACTACCCAGTCCTTTTTCTACCTATTAGTAAGTTGAGGGCAGGGCATGAAAATTTTTCTTGTGCGACCCCTATCCAGCATGAAAAATATCCTTTGCGTACTTAGTCTGCTGACCTTTTTCGATTGCTCAAATAAAGACAAAACACACCAGCCGACAGGTACCGAGACTGTCCAGCGCATGCAGGACACGGTGGAGACTAGCCGTGTTCAGTCGGGTGGAATAGTATCCGACAAACCGCTATCTAAAAATGACATCTCCGCTCGTGCCGCTACGTGGACGTATGAGGAAATTGTAGATAAGCCGGGCAGTACGATTTACAAGGCATCGATTACATCCCCCAACATCCTTGACTTTACCTTTCCCTATGCAGGTGGATCTACTGCCACGCTGACCATTCGGCACCGGAACGAGCACAATACCGTCTATCTGGAGGTTTCAAAAGGGCAGTTCAACCGAAGTTTCCAGGGGGGAAACGCGCGCATCCGGTTTGACAATAAGCCGTCAACCAACTATTCATTTTCAGCCGCTGAAAATGGCAGGGCCAATATTATATTTTTCGATTCCGAACAGGCGCTGATTGATCGGATACAGGCCGCCGATAAACTACTTATTGACGTTGAATTTTATGCGCAGGGCCGACGGCAAATCGAATTCAGAACAGCCGGTTTAAACTGGGACCATTAGTACTCATAGAATTCGCTCCTATCTGACTTGGTAATGCTGTATGACACCGATGGGGTCAAATGTCTATAGCAATTATTGTTTCTATAAATATCTGACCCCATCGGCATCATATAGCATTACCAGGTTAAATCAAATAAATGGCGTCATTGCAAAACTCAAATCGCCTTCCTCATGCAAATACTATTGGGTAGTCCAGCATATGGCCCGTAATTTTCAATTCGTTGATAGCCTCTTTTTTGATACAAACTGATAGCAGCAGCTTGCTTATGCAAGGTCTCTAAGATCAAATAGCTAAAGCCTAATTCGGCTGCCCATTTCTCTAGTTCCGCCATAATCAAGTGCGATACGCCAAGGCCCCTACTCTCCGGGCTTACGAACATTCGTTTAATTTCAACGGTTTCCTGGTCAAATTCCTTAAAGCATCCACAGCCTACCGCCACATCATCTTTATAGGCGATGACAACGGTATCATTTTTTTCGATGACATTGAATGTGTCATACTGGGCCTGGGTCTCCGGGTAAACTTCCCACAAGTACGTGTCTAAGCGGGTTACTAAGTTGATGAAATCAGGCTTTTCGCTGGTCGTTCTTTGTGTTTTTATCATCAAGGTGTACTTAGTGGTAGGTAATTAATGCTAAGATAAATATTTCGTTTGGTCAAATGCTTCGGTTCGCACCTATATACAGACAGTAGGCATGATTGACCTTTGGGCCTGGTTCTTCGCCAACCCCGACGAACCATTGCCGAAACTGCAAGGTTATCCAACTTCAGGATGAGCCATACCTTATCCACGAATTCGTACCGCTGTGGATCAGACGCTCTTACTTATCACCCCGCCCTTTACTCAACTGAATACCCCGTATCCTGCAACGGCTTACCTAAAAGGGTTTCTACAAACCAAGGGAGCGACGGCTTATCAGGCCGATTTGGGGATTGAGGTCATTCTGGCCCTGTTTTCGGCCAAAGGACTGGCATCGATGTTTGCCGAGCTTGAAGCCGCCGACGCCGAATTGTCTGACAATAGTTACCGCATCTGCCGCCTGCAAACCGATTACGTCAGCACGATTGACCCGGTGATTCGGTTTCTGCAAAACAAAAATCCGACGCTCGCGCATAGCATCTGCGACCGAACGTACCTGCCCGAAGCCTCGCGTTTTGCTCAGCTGGAAGAACTGGACTGGGCCTTCGGGACGATGGGCATCCATGATAAGGCGCGACATTTGGCTACCTTATATCTTGAAGACCTGAGCGACCTTATTCAGGAAGCGGTTGATCCGCATTTCGGATTCAGTCGCTATGCTGAACGGTTGGGCCGCTCCGCGACACATTTCGATGAATTGCACGAGGCCCTTCAAGCGCCCTACACGCAGATATCGTCCATTCTGGTTGAGTTACTGGAACAGAAAATTCAGCAGTGGCAGCCTGATGTTGTCTGCCTGACTGTTCCTTTTCCCGGTAATTTGTACGGCGCCCTGACGTGTGGAAAATATATAAAGCAACATCATCCAACTATCAAGATCGTGATGGGCGGGGGCTACGCAAACACGGAACTGCGTTCGCTGACTGAGCCCCGTGTGTTTGATTATGTCGATTTTATTTGCCTCGATGATGGGGAAGCGCCCCTCCTGACGCTGCTGGAATACCTGTCGGGCCAGCGCGAACGGAGTCAGCTAAAGCGCGTGTTTGCCCGAACGAATGGCTTGGTTACCTATCATAACGGTGCCCGCGAAAAGGATGTGCCGCAGCGCGAAACGGGTACGCCCAACTACCGCGACCTCCCCCTCCATGATTACTTATCGGTCATTGAAGTTGTCAACCCGATGCACCGGCTGTGGAGTGACGGTCGCTGGAATAAACTGACACTGGCTCACGGCTGCTACTGGGGCAAGTGCTCGTTCTGCGATGTGACGCTGGATTATATCAACCGATACGAACCCGTAACGGCGTCGCTCCTGGCCGACCGGATCGAGGAAATCATTGAGCAGACCGGCCAAACTGGTTTTCATTTTGTCGATGAAGCTGCGCCACCGGCTCTTATGCGCGATCTGGCACTGGAAGTTATCCGCCGAAAGATAACGGTGACCTGGTGGACGAACATCCGGTTTGAGGCTAGTTTTACGCCCGACTTATGTACGTTATTAAAAGCGTCGGGGTGTATTGCCGTGTCGGGCGGCCTGGAAGTAGCCTCCGACCGATTGCTGGACCGCATGAAAAAGGGGGTGACCGTGGCGCAGGTAGCCCGCGTAGCCGATGCCTTCACGCAGGCTGGCATTATGGTTCATGCTTACCTGATGTATGGTTTCCCGACCCAGACGATGCAGGAAACGGTTGATTCACTGGAGATGGTCCGGCAGTTGTTTATGAACGGGGTGGTACAATCGGGCTTTTGGCACCGGTTCGCCATGACCGCTCATAGCCCGGTTGGCGTTGACCCGGCTGCTTTCGATGTCATGCGAATTGGTCCGACGGTAGGCGGGTTTGCCGATAATGATCTGGAACATGCTGACCCGACGGGTGCCGACCACGATTTATTTTCGGAGGGGTTGCGAAAATCGTTGTTCAACTATATGCACGACGTGGGTTTCGACCTGCCGCTTCAGAAGTGGTTTACGTTTGGCATACCCGCTACGTCCATCCCACCCCGCTACATCGAGAAAGCCATTAGTCAGACCTCCGACAAAGACCCACGACCCAATGCGTTTATTATCTGGCCGGGAAATTTGCCCAGCCTGGAGGTATTCGAGTTGCAGCAGGGCCGAAACGTAGTTGAGATGGCTGAGCTGGAATTCTATAGCAAACAAGGTCAGTGGTTACTCGAAACCACCGTTCCTGTAGGCCGGTGGCTATTGGACACGTTGCCCAAACTTACTATTGGTCCGCACGAACCTTGTTCCCTAGCACAAGTAAAAACCGATTACGAAACGGACGGGCGAGGTAGCTTTGCGGCCTTTATGCAGTCGCCGGTCTGGACGAAACTTCGCGAAAACGGGTTGCTTATTGTTTAAATGATAGAGCGCAAGACCGGGACACGCTGACTCATATCTTGAGTCAAGGCTGTCACCCCCGCATTACGGCCCCTGATTTGATCGTCACGGCTGACCCATCGGCCAGAAAAACCGAATGAGGGGGCTGTTCGAAAAAGGGGGCAAAGGCCGCACCATACAGCTTCGGTACGTCGCAGTGAACGTCATACTCACGTACCGGAAAAATAGACCACTGAGGGTGAACAACTTCGTACTCTGAGGTTCGGCCTTCGCCCTGCCGTTTTGACGACCGCTTCGTATACCCCCAATAATGCTCGGTGATAAACGCTTCCTCGCTGTCGGGCACTAACGGATGCCCCGTTCGGTCGGCATGAACACGGATGTAATTCCAGTCGGAACCTACTTTCCAGTCGTACTGAATTTGTTGGATATCGCCCGCGTGCTGCCAGCTATGCCGCATGGGATGAGTAGCGTAGGGTTCCCCATATAGGGTGTTGGCAACCAGCGAGATAGCCAACTTGGGCACAATCTCTTTGACGAATACGACACCACGTTTCCAACCCGTTTCGGTTTTGCGCCGGACATAAAAACGCAGATTAAATTCCTCAAATTCCTGGTGAAAAGGCACGGCTATAGCCCCAAAAAGTCGAACCCGCTGAAAATAAAACCCGACCAGACTGCCATAACACACGCCGTTAAATTCGTCTAATTCGGTGCCGAAAGGCACGAGCGGTTCTAGCACCCGACGGTCAATGGCGTAGTTGGCAAAAATCAGATTCCGCCATTCGGCGCTCAGGAAAGTAGTAGCCATATGAAGACGAAGACAGGTACATGAACAACGGTATGTACGTTCGATGGTTTTACTAAACACCGAAGGGGATGGCAATGCCATCCCCTTCGGTCACTTTCTGTCACTAAAAACTACCTCAGCTAACGCGTACATGAAATGTATCACGTACATATATTCTTACTTCTGCTGTTCGTACTTATCCTTATAGGTTTTGTAGAGCCGCTTGTGCCGGTCATCTAAATTCACTTTCCGACCCTGTATAAATACCTGCTCGATTTTATTCGTTCGCATATCCAGGGCATCACCCGCCGAGACAAACAGCGTGGCTTGTTTGCCTTTCTCCAGCGTACCAACGAGGTTGTCGATGCCAAGAATTTTTGCGGTGTTTGACGTAACCATTTTTAGGGCTTCCTCATGGTCTGAAACGCCAAAACCAGCAGCTGTTCCAGCCAGAAACGGCAAATTGCGCGTCCTCCACCACTCGTCGGCGTAGCTCAGACTGACCAATATACCCGCCTTTTGCAGAATGCTCGGCATGCGATACGGCAAATCCACGTCTTCGTCTTCGCGGTTAGGCAGGCGGTGCAAGCCACTCAGAATTACGGGTATGTTGTTCTCCTTCAGAAAGGTAACGGCACGATGTGCTTCTTCACCCCCGACAATCACGATCCTGGACACCCCCACCGACTTAGCAAATGTAACGGCTTCGATGATGTCTTTTCCGTAATCGGCCCGGATGTACAGGTTTTGCTTACCCGAAAACAAGCCACGCATAGCCTCCAGTTTGAGATTCATCGTTGCTGGCGTTGGCGCGGCTGCGTAGGCTCTCGCATCGGAAAAGGTGGCCTGTAATGTTTCGATGGCGGCACCACGTTTTTCGTTTCGTTTGACGATGGTCGTAAAATCATCAAAGTTAAATTCGTTGGAGAAATAGGTCGGCCAGTTGAGCCAGATACCGTCATCTTTTTTCAGGGCGGCATCTTCCCAGTTCCAGCCGTCGGCCATCATTATACTTGAGCTGCCCGAAACGGTGCCGCCCTGTGGCATCGCCTGTGTTAGCAACACACCGTTGTTACGGATGGTCGGAATAATTTCCGAATCGGTGTTATAGGCAATAAGCGACCGAATATTTGGGTTCAGTATGCCGATTTCCTGCTTATCCACCGTTGCCCGAACCGCGCCCGTTTCCTGCAAGCCAACGGTTGATGCCGGTGAAATAATGCCCGGATAAACGTGCTTCCCCGACACGTCGATAACCTCCACATCGGTGAAATTCAACTTAACCAGCGTTCCGTCAACAACGTTGGTCAGTACACCATTGCTGAACAGGACGATGCCATTCGGAATAACCTGCCCGTTACCCACATGAACAGTACCACCCGTCAGGGCGATGGTCTTTGTCTGCAGTTTTGCCGGAGCGGGGTTCTGGCCATAGCTCATGAGCGATGCCAGTGTGAGTATAGAAACTATTATTTTTTTCATGTCTTTAGTTTTAAACGAAGCGATAACAGAGGATGCGCGACGATTTCCGTGTTGCCCGATCGCGTCTATTTACTCTGTTGTTCAGCCTGTCCCTGGCCTTCGGCCATAACACCCTCAACGTCTTCGCAATGCCACATCCGCGCGCGTTTAGGCATTGGTCTGGTCGTCGAAGCACCGCTTGCCTTGGCAGTCAACATCTTCTGAATCAGTCGGCCACGTTCAGCCTGCATCAGGTCGTGCTTGTGATCTTCGTCTTTCAGACTAAAGTAGATGGTCCCGTCGATCATGGTAATTTCAGGCCGGGCGTAAATGGCCAGCGGGCTGGCATTCCACAGCACGAGGTCAGCATCTTTGCCCACTCGAATGCTACCAAGCCGATTGTCTAAATGAAGAAGTTTGGCCGGATTGAGTGTCACCATTTTCCAGGCATCTTCTTCGGTCATGCCGCCGTACTCGATTGTTTTAGCCGCTTCCTGATTCAGGCGACGGGCCATTTCGGCATCATCAGAGTTGATCGACACCGTAACGCCCTGCCGGTGCATAAGGGCGGCATTATACGGAATGGCATCGTGAACTTCCACTTTGTACGCCCACCAGTCGGCGAACGATGATCCACCTACGCCGTGCTTCGCCATTTTATCGGCCAGTTTGTAGCCCTCCAGAATGTGAGTAAACGTATTGATTTTAAAGCCCAGTGAGTCGGCCACGTTCAGCAACATATTAATTTCCGACTGCACGTAGGAGTGACAGGTAATAAACCGTTTGTTGGCGAGAATTTCAGCCAGTGCGTCAAGTTCAATGTCCCGGCGTGGCACAATAGCCGTTGCTTTTTCTTTAGCGCTAAATTTATTGTACGTAGCCCAGCCTTTGGCATATTCTTTGGCTCGTGTGAAGTGATCCATAAAAACCTGCTCCACGCCCATCCGGGATTGTGGAAAACGGGTCAATACCCCAGGGTTCGGGTAGTTGGATTGCTTGACGTTTTCGCCCAGCGCGAACTTAATAAATCCGTCCGCCCCTTTGATGAGCATACCATCCGCCGATTCGCCCCATTTCAGTTTCACAATGGCCGACTGCCCGCCAATGGCATTGGCCGAACCATGCAACAGTTGCGAGGTTGTGACGCCCCCAGCCAGTTGACGATAGATATTAATATCTTCCGGGTTGATAACATCCGACATCCGAACTTCGGCTGAACTCGACTGCCCCCCTTCGTTAATCGACAACAGAGCAATGTGCGAGTGTTCGTCAATAATACCGTTTGTGAGGTGCTTACCGGTCCCGTCAACCACTTTGATATCAGCCGGAACGGGTAGGTTCTTACCTACTTTAGAAATCTTACCATCGGTGACAAATACGTCCGTATTGGTCAGAATACCATCTTTCTCATTCGTCCAGACCGTCGCGTTCTTAATCAGAATCGTTTCGGCTTTGGGTTTCTGCGTATTGCCCATACCCACAAACGGATAAAGCATACTGCTAACCGCCGTCGTGGAAGCCAGTGTCGAACTGGTTGCTGTCGTAGATACGCCCGTCGTTGACCGGGGGGTATCAACCGCCCGTGCCGCCGACCATGTTATGGCCTTGCCGTCCGGCGTTTCGCCATCGCCTTTAATGTTCGTAGGTGTAGTACGGTAGCCGGTCAGACGAGTTGTACCGGCTTTCTTGTCAAGCGGAACCTGAATTGAAATCAAATCCCCACTGATAGCCACTTTTGGGGTTATCTTGATTGTATCGGCCAGAATCTGGTACTCCAGCTTGTCGGCTGATTTGCCGGTGATATTCAGCTTTAGATTCGATTGAGAACCAACGGTCAAATTCCAGGTTCCGCGCAAATCAGACGCATCTTTGTTCGTGACAATGTACTGCTTACCCCGCATCCAGTTTTCGTAGATCACGTTGTCGGCGCTGAACAGGTTACCGGATGTAATAATGAAGTTCGCTATATGGCCCTTCTGCAACGTCCCGATCTGGTCGTCGGCACGTATCAGCCGGGCCGGTATGGTCGTTAGGGCTTCGAGGGCTTTTTGCTCAGGCAGCCCATTTTCGATGGCTTTGCGCAGGTTAGCCCAGAAATCAGCTTTGTTTTTAAGACCCGCCGTTGTCAGGGCGAAGGAAATATTGGCTACTGCCAGCCGTCCGGCATTCATGGGTGCCATTTCCCAATGTTTGAGTTCGGCCAGCGCCACGTTGTCGGCATCCCACGCATCTTCGACATCATACGGCTGCGGAAAATTCAGCGGCACGATCAGCGATGCACCGGTAGCCTTCACTTCGTCGATGCGCTGGTATTCATCACCGGAACTCCGTATAATATATTGAACGCCAAACTCATCACCGATTTTGTCGGCCCGCATGATGCCCAATTTATCATTAGCGTCAAAAATAGCGGGCAAGGTCTGGTTCCGATTCAATGCATCGAGCGACATATTAGCCTGTTCTTTGCCACCTGACCGCTTGTACCAGTCGGCATCATACATGGCTTGCCGCAGCAGAGCCACGCTGCCCATCATCGAGTTTGGATACTGCTGTCCCGAGCTGCCTTTGCTAAACGAGTAATGCGCCGTAGCGTTGGGCTTGAGAACGAGCGTATTTTCCCGGTCGTCGGCAAGGATCACGAGCGTACCCGTCCCACGCGCAATACCATCGTGCGGGTGAGTCAGTACGGCGCCGAAGCCCAATTTGCGTAGTTCGTCGGCTTTTACCGGATTCGATTTAAAAAGCACACTAGCCTCATTTTCGGGCTGAATGGCCTGATTCCAGTAGTAAGCGCCCTTCTTATTGGATTCGTACTGGGGTACGCCACCCCGACCACCACCCGGTCCGCGCGTCATGTCGGGCATCCCATAATCGGAATCAATGTCGATCAGGGCTGGGTAAATGCGTTTACCTTTCAAATCAGCCACAACGGTTCCGGCGGGTACGGTAACCGACGTACCAACGGCTTCAACGCGTCCATCGCGAATAAGTAGGGTAGCGTTTTGAAGAGTCGTTTTAGGATCAACAATAATGGTTGCATTCGTGAAGGCATACAGCCCTGGCCGCTCATCATAGACACCATTTCGCGGAAACGTCGTCTGAGCCACAGAGGAATAAGCCAGACCAGCCGCAAACAGCGCTGTCAGAAAATGTTTTGTCATGAACTTGATTGATTGGTTGATGATTGGGATTAACTGTCAAAAATACGGAAACTGACGTGCCTTTTGGCATTTTACCCAAATAATATTTTGCACTTTTAGTCAAATTAAGCAAGCTATTCTAGCTATAAACCTGTTCCTTTGGGCAAAAGAACCAGTCTGTTTATCCACCATGCGTTTTCTCGTCTTTTTTATCGGCTTTATTGCAACATCAGCGAATGCGTTCGCGCAGGCACAAACGGACTACATGACCCAAACCACCCGTGACCGAATTAACTTTACCACGCTTAACTCCACGAACAATGCTACCCTATTTTCGATTAAAGGGCCAGCTGGTCAATTACTTGGCGACCCGTACCTTGATACCACCTGGCAGGCTGGCAACGTGAAATTTTACACGAAACTTGGCCTATCCTTAACCACCGACTCACTGGCAGGTGTGCCCGTACGGCTGGATTTATCAGCGAACGAAGTGGAAATTCGGGCCGGGGCAAAAGATATCAGAGCCGTCAAGACGACGGCCATCCGCTATGTGGATATGAACAACGCGTTTGGCTCAGTCAGTCGGTTTTTAAATGTTCACGAGTACCAGGGTGATGCCAACCCGTTAACCGGTTTCTTTGAACAAATCGCGACGGGCAAACTGGATTTGCTCCTGCATCCATCGGTATATATCCGTAAAGCCAATTATAATGTGGCCCTGAATTCGGGTAGTAAGGACGATGAATTAACGAAAAAGATGGACTGGTACGTAGCCCGTGGTAAGCAGGCGACAAAGTTCTCGCCGGGTAAAAGAGCCGTTCTTGACCTGATGGCCGACAAAAAAGAACAGATCGAGGCTTTCCTGAAAACGGAAAAACCTGACCTGAAATCCAGGCAGGGTCTACGGACACTCTTCGCCTATTATAACAAACTTTAACGGGACGGAACCGCTGGTTACCCTCATACGGTTGCAACATTCCAGCGTTCTTTTGCGTTTGGGTAGGCATAGAACCCGATCGTTCAGACTCTATTGGGCAATTGGTTTGCTAAATTCGCTATTATCAACTCTATCCGATACGTGTAGCGCTATCCCATGAAACCCGTACCTAACCTGTTTGTGGGATTCCTGCTAGTAACTTTATTGGCTATCACTTGCCGCGCAACCCAGATGCCACTGGCGGATACGATAGCCGTCAACAGTAGTGCACCTATTAAGAGTCAACCTACTCGCCATCAAGACATTGCCGATGTATTGAAACGTTGGTATCCACGTTTGCCCATTACTCCCCACGACTCGGTAAGCTTGCATGAGGGGAAGCGTTTTGTGCTGGTGATTCCTCAAGTTGGGTATACGTTACAAACTCGTGGTTTAGTCGCGGTTCTGGTTAATGCGGCTTTTCGGAACCCCAACGCGAATATGTCGACGATGACGGGCCAGCTTTCCTATACCCAGAATAATCAGGTCATTTTCACCGCCAACTCGGCCATCTGGAGTCACGACAACCGTTTTCTGTGGACCAATGACTGGCGGCTGATGCACTACCCTCAGGCAACCTACGGCTTGGGTATGTACACCTCCACCGACCGGGTTATTAATATGGATTACGCCTACTTCCGATTTTACCAGAGTTTTCTGCGTCGGCTAACACCCAATTTGTATGCTGGCGTGGGGTATTATTTAGATCTCCACTGGAATATAGACAGCTACAACAGCCGCCGGGAAGTAACGCGTATTTCGAGGTACACGAATGGGGTTGAAGGCCGGTCGGTCTCGTCGGGGCCAGCCGTACATGTGCTTTATGATAACCGTCGAAACGCGATTAATCCAGCTGGTGGATTTTATGTAAATGCTGTATATCGCGCTAATATGAGTCAACTGGGAAGTGACAATACCTATCAATCGCTCTTGCTGGAGGCTCGAAAATACATTCATCTCTCACCGACTTCCGACAATATTCTGGCGTTCTGGTCCTACAATGCACTGACGCTGACCGGAGACCCTCCGTTTCTGGATTTGCCCAGCACCGGTTGGGACAACACCGGCAACGTGGGCCGGGGATTTATTCAGGGGCGGTTCCGGGGTAAAAATCTGCTGTATGCCGAAACCGAATACCGCTTTCACATCACCAACGACCGGTTGCTGGGCGGGGTAGTCTTTGCCAACGCCCAAACCGTAACGGAACAACCAAGCGGGCAGTTTGAAAAAGTTGTTCCGGCAGTGGGTGCGGGTCTGCGCATCAAAATGAACAAAGTGTCGCGCACGAATCTCTCGGTTGACTACGGCTTCGGCTTCGACGGATCGAAAGGGTTGTTTTTCAACTTGGGCGAAGTTTTTTAAGAATAACTACAGACAGGAATAGTGCTGTTCGCAGTCTACGTATCTTGAAGAAACGGGCAAAAATAATTAACTACGCCAGTCGAGTTGAATTTTTCGACCTGTATCGGCGGCTTGTAGAATTGCCCCAATGAGTTTCATATCTTTCCAGCCCTCTTCGCCCGACGCTTCGGGTTTGGTTTTCGTCTGTATTGCCTGAACAAACGCGTCCATCTGAGCAATTTGCTGGTAATGAGGGGAGGGCACGTCCATAGCACCCCGGCTCGTAACTCCCTGAGCACCCGTCGCGTTGAACGACGGTTCGAGTTTGAACCAGCCTCGTTCGCAGGTGGCGTAGAGCCGGTCTACGTAAGACGAATACGTTGTACTGCAATGCGCTACGGTTCCGCCCGGAAACTCAAATTGCCAGAAAACCGTCTCATGGATGTCTTTAAAATGCTCCTTATCGAAGGTGAACGCTTGTGCTGTAACGCTGATAGGGTCAAGATTGAGGGTTCGGCGGGCACCCTGAATGGCATAAATACCCAAATCCATGATGGCTCCTCCCCCACCAATTTTCTTGTCCAGTCGCCAGGAATTCGGCCCCGGCACGGTGAACCCCAACTCCGATTCAATCACCTTTACGTGGCCAAACGTTTTCTCGGCAGCCAGCCGACGCATTTCGAGATGATGTGGCTCAAAATAAAGCCGATAACCAACCGAAAGCTGCACACCCGCTTTTTCGCAGGCCGTAATCATCTGCCGGGCTTCGGTAGCGTTCATGGCCATTGGCTTCTCACAAATGACATGCTTACCCGCCTGTGCCGCCCGAATGGTATATTCAGCATGGAGAAAATTAGGCAAAACGACATAGACAATGTCGATATCAGGATTATTCCGAATCTGGTCGAAGGTCTGGTAAGTATATATATTTTTCGCTGGAATGTTGTAGGTAGCTGCCCAGGTTTTGGCCTTATCAGGTGAGCCAGTTACAATACCGGCGAGGTAGCAGTTCTGCGTTTCCAACAGAGCGGGAGCCAGTTGATTTGTGGCGTAATTTCCAAGTCCTACCAGGGCAACGCCTACCTTTTTCGGGGCAACCTGTTTAGCAAACAGATCGGTTGAGTGATGCGTTAGCAACCCACCAACGGCCAGAGAAAGTGTTTGTATCGACGTTCGACGGGAAATGGAAACGTTCATAGTTGGCGGCTTTTTTTTGAGGACAAAAGATAGCAAAAAAATGCGGCCCGGAAGTAGTTCCGGGCCGCACCAGTATGACTCATAGTTGTTTATTCAATAACCGGCGTTGGCGCGTTGGTCTGGCTCTGGTCAGTTTCACGACCTTCACCGTTAGGTCCGCGACGACGTTTTTTCCGACGTCTGGACTTGTCCGCTGACTGAACGTCGGGGTTTGCCGGTTGCGCCTGTGCTACGGGTGCCAGGTCAACTCCTCCATTCATATTCACTGGCACCTCGGCAATGGGCAATGCTCCCTCCACTGGGCGAGGTCTGCGTCCAGCATCACCACTACGGTCATGTCGGCGGTCGTTCTGACCTTCGCGCCGTTCGCCAGTCGGAGCGTTCCCGTTACGCCGTTGTCCATCGCTATGTCGTCCGCCGTCGCGACCACCCCGGCCAGCACCAGATCCTCCGGTTCCACGGGGGCCTTTACCACGTAGTCCACTAAATCGTTTCGGGTCGAACTCGGGCGATTTGCCCATGCCCAACTCCTCGGTGAGAGCCTGCTTAACAACTTCACGCTCAATGAGTTTCTCGATATTAATGATTCGATTCTGGTCCTGATCGCTGATAAAGGTGATGGCCGTTCCCGTAGTGGCAGCCCGCGCTGTGCGCCCAATCCGGTGAACATAATCCTCGGCATCGCGCGGAATATCGTAGTTGACTACATGCGTCAGGTTGTCAATGTCAATACCCCGCGACAGTACATCCGTAGCGACTAAGATTGGGAACGCCTTGTTTTTAAAATCGCGCAACACTACCTCGCGGTCATCCTGTTCCAAATCTGAACTAATGCCGCGAGCCTCGTAACCAAGTTTACTCAACGCCCGAACGATGCCGTTTACTTCGGATTTTCGAGACGTAAACAGCACCATACTCAGCACGGGTTTAGTACTATTTTTAATCAGGTGAGCCAGCAAGGGCAGTTTCTGATTATCGTACGAGAGATAAAATTGCTGGTCAATACCGGCGGCTGGTTTCGATACGGCCAACCTGATTTCTTCGGGATCAGTTAATAGCTTCTTAGAAAACTCCCGGATTTTGTTGGGCATCGTGGCTGAGAACAGCAACGTCTGCCGCTTGACCGGAATTTTCTCAACGATGTTCATAATGTCGTCCGAGAAGCCCATGTCGAGCATCTTATCGGCCTCGTCGAGCACCAGGTAATCTATTTTATCGAACTTAACATAGCCCAGCTGCATGTGGGCAATAAGCCGCCCCGGCGTGGCAATGATAATATCGGCACCCGTTTCGAGTGCTTTCCGTTGCTTATCCCAGTCGTCGCCCTTGCCCCCGCCGTAAATAGCGATGCTGTTGGCCTGTACAAAATACCCAAAGCCTTCTACCTGTTCGTCAATCTGCTTCGCCAGTTCGCGCGTGGGTACCAGAATGAGCGTGCTGGTGTGATCGTGGTCGGTATGGGAGATTTTGTCGAGAAGCGGAATGAGGTAAGCTGCCGTTTTGCCGGTGCCGGTCTGGGCACTGGCGATGAGATCGCGTCCTTCGAGAATTTTGGGAATGGCCATCTCCTGAATCGGCGTGGCCTTTAGGTAATTCATGGCGTCCACACCGGCCAGCAGGTCGCTATGGAGATTAAAGTCCTGAAATGTCAAGGTAACAGCTAGTAAAAGTGAAAAACAGCTGACCTTAACTTCCCGGCCAGCAAACCGCTTGATTTGAAACAAATATAACGAAAAAGCGATAAAAACTTTCCTGTTAGTTCACCCAATTAAGTTCGTTGACAGTAAATTACGACTATCGTATACATTATTTACGTACCCGGCACTATACCTTTTACCGTAGTTTTTATCCGGCACAGAAACAGGCTCGAAGCTGTATAAAGTGTCGTTCCATCATCACCCCAGGCAACGTTAGACATCACCTCGCCGGTATCAATTCGTCCAGGCAGTTTGCCCGCCGACGATAGAATGAGTACGCCACCCGACCCGGCCCCGCTACCCAGCAATTTCCCTCACGATCCGCCTTGAGACCATCCAACGCTTCTTTCGGACGAAATTTCGGTTCGGATTGAACGACATATATCGTTTTGCTGTCAGGTGAAAAAGCCAGCCCGTTTGGATACGTCAGATCGCAGACGAGCACCAAAAAGAATACGTTTTAGATTGATACGTTGATGCATACCCTGAGCTATTGGAAGCAGTTGATTGACTTTCCCAACGGTTGTGTTGACTCAAAGGTTATCGAATTCAGGTAAAATTAGGTAACTGCCTTCCCCACGATCTGGTGATGAAATTTCCAAAACCTTCGTCCTCAGAAGCCGTTACATTTGTGCATTGATTATTTGTGAACGAAATGAAAATCACGCTTTTGTCAGGTATAATGACCCTAATCAGTCTATCCCTGAGTGCCCAATCGGGCCAATCGCCCGCGTTAGAAACGGTTGCCGAGTTTGGCAAGCACCAACCTATCGGCGTGGGTGTGTCGCAGGAACAGCCAGCCAGTCCGGGACGATCCAGTCCGGAGCGCATTTTTGTTACGTTTCCAAAGAGTAAACAAAATTACGATTATGGGCTGGCTGAGATTGTAAACCGGAAAGACGGAACGGGGGAAAGACGACCCTACCCAAATGCCGAATGGAATCAGTGGGACTCGCTGAATCCGCAAAATCGCTTTATCAATGTACAGGCTCTGTTTGTTGACCAGACGAATGCACTTTGGGTACTTGATCCAGCAAATCCAGCTGACCAACCGCCCATTTCGGCGGGCATTAAACTCATGAAAATCAATCTGGCAACGAATCAGGTTGAGAAAATATACCGCTTCGACGATTTGCCGCGCGAACGTATGGGTCTGAATGACGTACAGGTGGATGCACGTCGGCAAGTGGCCTATCTCTCCGATCCGAAACGGTCAGCCATTGTCGTGCTGGACCTGAAAACGAGCAAAAGCCGAACACTGCTTGAAGGTGATAAATCGACAAAAGCCGACCCGGACTTTATCCTCACAATTGATGGTCAGGCAGTGAAAGATGACAAGGGTAGGCCTTTCAGCAGCAACGTGAATGGTATCGCCCTCACCCGCGACTTTACCTATTTGTACTACCGGGCCATCAATCAGACCAAGTTATACCGGATTGCAACGGAATACCTCAATAATCCGGCGTTGTCTCCGGCTGAAGTGGCTTCGCACGTTGAAACAATGGCCGAAGCAGGCGTTTCGCACGGTATGGTTGCCGATGCCAAAGGAAACGTATTTATGACCAATTCACCTGACAAGGCCGTCCGTTACCTCACTCCCGACCGGCAACTTAAAACGCTCGTCCGCGATAGCCGTTTGCTCTGGCCGGACAGCTTTGCCGTTGGCTCCGATGGGTATCTCTACCTCACGGCGGCTCAGATCCAACGCACCAAACGGTACAACAATGGTCAGGATAAGGTCGATTATCCGTTTCGGTTGTACCGGATGAAGTTACCATGATTAACCAGTTTTCAGGCGTTTTTCGAGTAGCAAGCAGGAACCGGATACTATGTCTTTTCATACAGCTTGCTCATGGAGAGACGGTGCTATAGTGTCGTCACATTTGTTCTTTCAACTTTGTATACCTTCTTATTTCCCCTTCTTACGTTGTACTTTTACGCTACTTATCCCGTAGTAATATGCTCAATCGTTTACGCTCAACCGCTTTATTGCTTTCCTTTTTTTTACCAATAACTCTCTTTGCCCAAACAGCCACTTCGCTCGATGACACGCTCCAACTCAACGAAGTCGTTGTACGAGGGTACGCGACCAATCGGCGATTGCTGGAAACACCGGCTTCAGTTGGTTTATTAACCCGTCGGGATTTGAACCAACGATTTGGCACGCCTACGATCGTGCCCGCGCTCAACACGCTGCCAGGCGTTCGGGCCGATGAGCGATCGCCGGGGAGTTACCGGCTGGCGATTCGGGGCAGCGCTATCCGGTCACCATTTGGCGTGCGGAATATCAAGACCTACTGGAATGAACTGCCGCTTACGGACGCGGGTGGGAATACACCGTTGAACGCGCTGGATGTGCGGGCATTGGGCCGAATTGAAGTGATTAAAGGACCATCGGGCAGTTTGTACGGAGCCGGGACCGGTGGCACAGTGCTGTTTAGCGGACTGGCTGTCCCGGCCAACAAAAGCAGTGTAGAAGTCTCGGCATTAGGCGGAAGTTATGGGCTATACGGCAATGGAATTTCGGTGCAGACCGGTAAAAATAATTCAGCTATATCGCTTAATTACAACCATTTACAGTCTGATGGCTACCGAGATCAAAGTGCCGTTGTGCGCGACAATCTAAGCTTTATAGGTTCATTTACTGTTAGTCCAAAACGGACAGTTTCGGTACTGGCTTTGTATTCGGACCTGCATTACCAAACACCCGGCGGCCTGAACGAAGCGCAGTTTAAAGCAAACCCGCGAGCCTCTCGCCCGGCTACCGCTACCCTACCCAGTAGTGCGGCCCAGCAGGCGGGTATTTATCAGAAAGTTGGCTATCTGGGCTTTTCGCACGAATATCGCTGGAATGACCGGATTCAGAACACAACCGTCATCTATGGCTCGACCACTGACTTTGCGAATCCGTTCATTACCAACTACGAGAAACGGGCCGATCAGGGAATCGGAGGTCGGACGATTACGCAAATTCGATTACCGAATGGCCCGTTGCCAACGACGTTCACGGTCGGCGCTGAATTATTGCGCAACTTCACGGTAGACCGTAATTTTGGCAATCGAGGGGGAACCGCCGATACTATCCAGACCGACGAAGAGTTGACCGCCCGACAGGCGACCCTTTTCGCTCAGGCCGAAACCGAATTACCCGCTCACTTTCGCCTGACGGCGGGCCTGAGTCGTAACGATGCCCGCTATGGGTTTACCCGCTTTCCAACACGGGCTGCGGGGGCGTTACCAGCGACGCTCTTAGCGCGGAATTTTTCGCCCGTTTGGTTACCAAGAGTAGCTTTACTGCGAACCTTTGGCTCCAATGTTTCGGCTTTCGTAAGCATAAGCACGGGTTATTCAGCTCCCTCAAGTCAGGAAGTACGCCCATCGGCGGGGGGCTTCAACACGACGCTCAATCCCGAACGCGGTACGAGTTACGAAGTAGGATTGCGGGGGTCGGCGCTCAAAAGCCAACTTCGCTTCGACATCGCGGTTTATCAGTTTCAATTGCGCGAAACCATTGTCCGGCGGTCCAATGAAGCCGGGGCAGAATATTTTGTCAACGCGGGCCGTACCGACCAGCGCGGTCTGGAAGCACAGGTAAGTTACGACTTCCTGCCACCTTCCTATTTCGCTTCCCAATCGGGACTGTTTTCCCTCCTGCGAATCTGGAACAGCCTGACGCTCACCAATTATCGGTTCCGCGATTACCAACAAGGTACTGCTGACCTCTCGAACAACAAGGTTCCGGGCGTGGCACCAACAACCAACGTGACTGGTATAGATGCTGAAAGCAGATCCGGTTTTTATGCCCATGTAACGTACCAATTTCTGAACCAATTCGCTCTCAACGATGCCAATACGGTCTTGTCGGACCCCACGCAACTGCTACAAGCCACGCTGGGGGTTCGTCGATCACTAGGCAAAAACTGGGCGATTGATGTATACGCCAGTGGCGACAATTTACTGAACAGAACCTACTCGCTTGGGTACGACCTTAATGCCGTAGGCAACCGATATTACAACGCGGCTCCCGCCCGAAATGGCGTTGGGGGCGTTCGACTGAGTGTAAAATGGTAAACTTAATGATGAGTTATAACCGGGCTGGCGTTCCAGGGATGAATGATGAATTTTGTCCGCGCTGACCAGTCTTACTGGTTCATCAGCTTGGCGATTATCATTTAGAATTCAACATTTATAATTCATCATTTGCTACACGTTTCTGACCTCACGAAAGCCTACAGCAACGGCCATGTTGTGCTGACTATACCAGCCCTTACTCTTTCACCCGGCATTCACTATTTTCGGGGTGGTAATGGGTCGGGTAAAACGACATTCTTTCGTACTGTAGCGGGTCTGTTGCCTTTTTCCGGTCAAATTTCTCTCGAAGACCGATACGAAATTAGTCGCGATCCGGTAGCGTATCGACTGCGGGTGAATTATGCTGAAGCAGAGCCACTTTACCCATCTTTTTTGACACCCCGTGATCTCGTCGGATTCGTTGGGCAAGCGAAGAAAGCGCCTGTTGGACAAGTAGATGCACTGGCCGAGACGCTGGGGGTGACTACATTCTGGACACAGCCAACCGGGCAATTTTCGAGCGGCATGCTCAAAAAATTATCTTTATTGCTGGCCTTGCTGGGAACGCCCCGTTTAGTGCTTCTCGACGAACCCCTGACGACTTTAGATGTTGCCACAGCCGCCAAGCTATTTGCCTATATTCGGCAACTCCGTACTGAACAGGATGTTTCCTTTCTGCTCACCTCGCATCAGGATATTAGCCTTACGGGTTTGCTACTGACGGGCGTTTGGCAAGTTGGCAACGGCGTTATCACGCCCACAACCTAAGCCCGGCCATGCTATCCCTTCTAAACCGAATTTTCGTTCGTTCATTCTACGCCAAAAACGCGGGTACATTTCTGGTCGTCATATTAGTAGCCTTTGGCTTTTTGAGTTCTGTTGAGCACAAAGCCCTGATTACGGCGGCATTAGTCTCGCCGTTTTTTCTGACGATCGTATTTATTTTATGGAGTTTATACCTCCTGAAAACTATCTCTTTTGTCTGGCAGGCGTTAACGGCTCCAGAACACCTGTTTCTGCAAACGTTTTGGCTCGTGCCCAATCCAATCCGCTTGGCGATGTGGCTGGTCGTGCAAACGGCCATGCTGTTGCCCATTATCTTATATGCGGGCTGGATGGTGCAGATAGCCACTCAGTATGGACAATGGAATTCGCTAAGCGCCATTGTGCTGGTTATTGTAGGCTTGATCGTGGTAGGTGCCTGGCTGGCCGATCATCGGTTGCGACACCCCAACCCGAACACCCTTCACTTGCCTCACCTGACCGTTAAATTGCCCTATGAACTATTTTTCCCGACCTACTGGCTTCGGAATGAACCTCTTTCGCTGGTTTTGACGAAGGCCTTTTCTGGTCTGTTGCTGGCGGGAGTTTGCCGGCTTTATCCCACCGATGATTATGACCAGCGGTTACTGCTTATTGGCCTTTTGCTGGCTATCCTGGGGCATTCGCAGGTGGGTGGACAGGTCAGTGCATTCGAACGGCAGTACTTACTTTTCCTGCAAAATTTGCCGCTGTCGTGGTGGCAGCGTTTCGGTCGGTATGCGCTCATGTACGGACTGATATGGCTACCCGAATTACTGATTCTCCTACGCAATTACCCAACCGAAATCCGGCTTGATTACATTGTCTGGCTCTGGCTGACCGGTTGGGGTGGACTGATGCTCCTGCACAGTCTCGCCTACGGGTATGACATCCTGCCCGAACGCTGGTTATCGGGCATATTTGCGAGTTTCATCGGGGGATTACTGGCCATTATGTTCGGCCTGCCGGTTGGCGCGTGGCTGGCACTCGGTTGGCTGGGAGCCATAGGCAGTTGCTATTGGGCGTCCAGGCGACGGGTACTTATGTAGAGACGCAAGGATGCGTCTCTACATAAGTACCCATTAATGTGCTGTAATCCAGTCGATTATTTTATTAGCCCGTGCGCCTGTTTCGCCCGTACTTGGACTTTTTCCTTCTCCCCGTAGGTCCTTTACAATCAACTCAATTAATGGCTGTTGTACATGCTCTGGAAATGGAACGGTGTAGTCGACGGAGCCGGTTTCGGTTTCTACCCTGATGAGAAATTTTTCAAAGAAGGAGAACGTAATTTTTCCTTTGGAACCGATGAGTTGCGTTTCGTCGATACGCTGTTCTTTGTTCACGGTATAGCACCAGGTTCCGCTCCCCAATACACCCGATTCGAACTCAAAATTAGCTATTACAATGTCGTCGGCGTTGTATAAACCGGCCTGATTCCGGGCAATTCCAGTAGCCGTTTTGATTGGTCCAAGGGCATATTCCAGAAAATCGAATTGATGAGCAGACAGATCGTGGAAATGTCCACCTCCCGAAATCTCAGGAGAAACCCGCCATCTTGGCTTCGGATTTTCGCTCACTTCTTCGGCATAAGGCTGCCAGTTCAACTGAACCCGAACATACCGAATATCGCCAATTACATTCTGATCAATGAGTTCTTTTATCTTCAGGAAATACGGAAGCGCCCGGCGGTAAAACGCCACAAAAAGAGGCACGCCCGTTTCCCGGCTAACCTGGTTCATGGCTTCACATTCTACCGCATTCAGTGCCATCGGCTTTTCTACATATACCGGTTTACCGGCCCGCATGGCCCGAATTGCGTAATCGGCGTGACTGCCTGGGGGCGTGGCTACATACACTGCGTTAACTGCCGGATCGTTGATCAGGGCATCGGCATCGTCGTACCAAGCAGGCACATTATGTCTTTTTGCATAATCGGCGGCCTTTTCAGCATCCCTACGCATTACTGCGACTAAACTCGAATTAGGCACTTTATTGAAAGCCTGACCACTTTTCAGTTCGGTTACGTCTCCGCAACCGATGATACCCCACTTAACTTGATCCATATGGTTGATGCATAAAACAGGCCGGTAAGCTACGCGCAAATGCCTATCAACAACAAGGATAAATAGAGGATTTTCTAATCAACTTTTCTTCTTACTGGCTACGGCCTGTTTCTCTGACATGGCTGTGATTGCCGCCACTAGCCGATCGAGGTCTTTTGGCGTATGATAAATATGGGGCGTTACCCGTACGCCATGAATGTTTTCCCAATCAATACCGGTCGTGTGGATTTTGTATTTATTCTGCAATTGTCCGTCAACCTCGCTGGTCTTCATCCCATCGATGGAAAACAGGCCAACAGCGCCCGCAAATTCGGGTTTGAATGACGTATGGATTTTAACGCCCGGCAACTCCCGAACGCGTTCCATCCAGTAATTTTTGAGGTAATGCGCTCGAGCAAACTTACGAGCGGTTCCAATGCTGTTATGAAAATCGACGGCCGTTCCGATAGCCATTTCCGACGCAAACGAGCGCGTACCGAGGCTCTCGAACTTACGAATATCGGGCCCATCGGGTTCCGTATTCGATAGCAATGCCCACACATTGCGAATCTTGTTTTGTCGGATGTAGAGCATCCCACTCCCAAAGGGCGCGCATAGCCACTTGTGTAAACTGGTGGCGTAATAATCGGCACCGAGATCAGGAATTTTGAAATCAAATAAGGCAAACGAATGGGCACCATCAGCAATCACTTCGATACCTCGTTTGTGTGCTTCGTCGGCAATTTTTCGAACGGGCAATACCTGGCCTATCCAGTTGATCATGTGGGTTACGTGTACCACTTTTGTTCGAGACGTAAATGCCTTAACATACTGATCAACAATAGCGTCGTCGTTTTCGCTGGGCAATTCTAAGTCCAGAAAAACCAGTTTAATACCGTCTCGTTTTTCGCGCTGTTTCCAGGCGTTGAGCATGTTGGGATAATCCTGTTTAGTTAAAACAACCTCGTCGCCCGGCTTCAGATTCAGGCCAAAAATAACGGTGTTCAAGCCTTCGGTGGCATTGCGGTTAATAGCAATTTCTTCGGGTGAACAGCCGCCTAAATCGGCTAATTTTTCGCGTAGTGCTTCGCGTCCCTGATCCAAGATCCGCCACATGTAGTATGATGGCGCTTCGTTACAGTATTGGTAAAACCGAATATGCGCATCCTGCACCACTTTCGGTTGTGGACAAACGCCCCCATTGTTGAGGTTAAGGAGTGTTGGCGATACGGTATACTCAGACTTCACCCAAGCCCAGAAATCTTCATCCTGCGCCCACTCGGCAGCCGATTTCAGCCCGGAATCGGCAGAAAGGACAGGTCTGGCAAACGTTTCGGGTAAAAATTGAGGGAGTGTCAGGACACCGGTGGCTACGGCTGCGGTTTGGCGAAAGAAGGTCCTACGAGTAGACATGGTAGCTTATGTACGTGAGGATGAACGATGTACGGTAAAACTACTCGTTTTTCGTTATAAACCAATTCGTATATCATGACAAACGCATACGCTGAACTCTTACGGAACTTACTCTTTTTTTTCTTATCTATGTAGACGATGAGTCTGTTTTTGGATTTTCGTTTTACCATTTAAATCCGTTACCCATGAACGCATTTTTGTCATTCCGACGCAGGAGGGATCTCGCGTGTCAGACAATTTAAGATCCCTCCTGCGTCGGAATGACAAATTACGCCAATTTTGAAAACACGGAATGACATCTATGTAATCGAGCAAAAGCAAACTTATCCACGAATCGAATTCTCTATTTTCTGATTATTTTTTTAATCGGTGTTCTAATTTACCTGACACCGCTGTAAAGCAAAAAGACCGGCAGAAATTCTGCCGGTCTTTGTTAACTATCTACTCTAAAAAAACAAAATAGTACCTACCAAAACTTATGTAATCACGAAGATTTAAATCAACTCAATAATTTACTCCATCACCATTTCCGTGTGGGCTGGTGCTTCAATTTTCTTACCGATAAACAGTAACAGCAACGGTACGCAGACAAGGAAAAACGCGCCGATAACAAGAAAGGTATCGGCATACGTCATCACTAATGCCTGTTTCATAACGGCACCCTGCATAAGGCCATACGCTTTGCTGGTGGCTGACATCAGGGCATCTCCTTTAGAAAGAAATAAGCTGGTGTATTGCTTAATACGATCGACGGATAGCGGATTGTAGATTGAAACATTATCCCCCAGACGCGACGCATGAAACATAGTACGCGTTGAAATATACGTGGTCATGATAGCAGTTCCGAATGTACCGCCCAACTGACGAATCATACCCGTGAGGGCCGAACCCTGAGGAATTTCAATGTTTTTCAAATCCGACAACGTAATGGTTGTCAGCGGAATAAAGATCAGTCCCATACCAACGCCCCGAATGATGAGTGGCCAGAAAAAATAATCAGGCCCGGCCGCAAGGTTGATGGCCGACAAATCGAAACAGAAGCCGAAAAACAGCAGAAAGCCTATAGCGGCATACCAGATGGGTGATATGTAATTCTTACCCATCAATCCGCCAACCACAGGCATCATCATGCCCGTTGCAATTGAGCCTGGCATCAGCAGCAATCCTGTCTGACTGGCTGTAAATCCCAGAATCGTCTGGCAGAAAACCGGAATAATAAAGACCGACGCAAACAGACCGAAACCCAGAATAAAATTAAACAGCGTACCCACCGCAAACCGTCGCTGGAGTAGTAGTCTTAAGTCCAGAATAGGTATTTTGGCAGCCAACTGCCGCCAGATAAAGCCAATCAGGCCAACAACTGCTGCAATGGTCATTCCAACAATAAACGTTGAATCGAACCAGTCTTTTTCTTCGCCTTTTTCCAAAATGATCTGCAATCCACCAATGCCCATGATCAGGAGTATCAGGGCTAACCAGTCCATCTTGCCCGCCACTATTTTCTCAGCGGGCTCCTTAATATATGTATAGGTCAGGAACGTGGCTAGAATCCCGAACGGAATGTTGATGTAAAATACCCAGTTCCACGATAGGTTATCGGTAATGTACCCGCCAAGGGTAGGACCAATTGAGGGGCCAATGATTACACCCATCCCGAAAATGGCGTTGGCAATACCCAGATCTTCCTTAGGAAAGGTCTGAAT
The DNA here is from genome assembly GCF_042686045.1 of Spirosoma flavum. Lineage (NCBI taxonomy): Bacteria > Pseudomonadati > Bacteroidota > Cytophagia > Cytophagales > Cytophagaceae > Spirosoma > Spirosoma flavum. The sequence continues at coordinate 1,528,287 of NZ_JBHUOM010000002.1, read as the reverse complement.
CAGAATGGATTGAGCTGTTGTCAGTAAACCACCGCCACCAATGCCCTGTACAACCCGGAAAAATACTAGTTCCCACACGTTGGTGGACGTACCGCAGAAAATAGACGCGATTGTGAACATGACAATCGACGCTGCGAAGTAATTCCGACGACCTAGCTTGGATGTTAACCAGCCCGACATGGTAATCATAACAGCACTGGCGGCTGCGTAACCCGTAACGACCCAGCTAATATCACCGAGCGACGCGCCGAGATTGCCCATCATCTGGTTTAGCGTAACGTTAACGATCGATGAGTCAATCGTTTGCAATAGAGCGGCCATCGTTACGGTCAGCACGACGATCCATTTATCAAAACCTAACTTCAGCATAATACTTGATACGTTAATATGTCGGGTGGCACCGGCCACCCAGCCCGACACCACCCGAACAAAAAGCTATTTTTTCTGTAAATCCACAGCAACCGTCACACTCATACCAGGGCGAAGTCTGGCGTAAAGCGGACTGTTTTTATCCAGATCAATACGAACCGGAACACGTTGTACCACTTTCACGTAGTTACCAGTAGCGTTGTCGGGAGGCAGCAAGGTAAACTTAGCACCCGTTGCACCCGCAAATGAACCGACGTGACCAACCAGTTTCTCGCCACCAAACGCATCGACATCAATGTCTACTGCCTGACCGGGTTGCATCTGATTTAGCTGCGTTTCTTTGAAGTTAGCCGTTACCCATAGTGACGAATTACCAACAATTGAGCAGAGTGCCTGTCCAGCCTGAACCAATTGGCCCACCTGTACCGACCGTTTCGATACAACACCCGAAGCGGGAGCCCGTACAATCGTATACGAAAGCTGAAGGTTAGCCAGGTCTAAATCCGTCTGACGCTGTTTGATAGTCGCCTGCGCTACTGAAATCTGGCCCTGGGTTGCCTTGCGCTGCGAGTTCGTAATACCCGTTTGCGTACCAGCCGCATTCACCTGCGACTGAGCTGTTTGCAACTGAGCTTGTGCAGCCATCACTTGAGCCTGAGCCGCATCGCGATCAGCCTGAATAGCATCAAATTGTTGCTGAGGAATGGTTTTTTCAGCCAGCAATCGGCTGTAACGCTCAAAATCTTGGTTGGATTTGCGAGCACGAGCCTGAGCCAATGCGACGTTAGCCTGTGCAGTAGCGACCTGATCGCGAGCCGTTTGTATACTCGCCTGTGAGTTTTGCACCGACGCCGATGCTACGTTTACCTGCGAGCGGGAAACCCTGTCGCCAGCCATCGCACTTTGCAAAGCCGCTTCGGCCTGAGCCACCCGGATCTTGTAATCGGCATCATCTAATACGACAAGCGTATCGCCTTCTTTTACAAACTGGTTGTCTTTGAAGCGGATTGCCTTCACATAACCACTCGCTTTCGGAATAACCGGGTTCACGTCGCCATCAATTTGGGCGTCGTCGGTGGTTTCATGACGTTGCAGGTACTGAAATTCACTATACCCAAAAAAGAGGGCAACAGCCAGGACAATAACGCCCCCTACACGGAATAAAGTTTTGGTATTCATGGTTTTGTATCGCTTAACGAAACGAGATTAATTAAGGTTGTTGCCCGTGGCTTTTAACAGGCGCTGATAGGCCAGTTGCGCGTCCACCGTAGCGTTGATAACATTGAGTTGTGCCTGAAGCAGAAAACTGTCAGCTTCCAGCAGGTCGGTCGAACCAACCAGCCCGTTGCGGAACCGGGATTCGGTCAGGCGGTAATTTTCCCGCGCCTGCCCTACCGCCGTACGGATAACGTTTTGCTGCTCTAAAGCCAGTTGGTAATTATTATAGGCTGTAACAACCTCAGATCGGATTTGATCGCTCTGCTGCTGACCCTGCAAATCAGCCTCATTAATAGCTGTTTTTGCGCTATTCAGTTTCCCTTTCATGTTGTAGAGAGAACCGATATTATAGGTCAACCCCAAGCCTAGGTTCCAGGCGCTCACAAACGAACTCCCTTCAGGAATGAGCCGGGCCGTTGGATTAATGTAATTATACCCGACCGATGCGCCAAGATGCGGATACATGATACTTTTGGTATTCCGTAACATGGCTTCGGCCGACTGTAGACGCAGCACGTTAGCCTGTACTTCGGGACGCGCCTGTACTGCTTGTGTCAGGAAGTTGCTTAGGGGTTCAACCGTAGCAACGGGGTTCGTTAATGTCGTATCGACGGCAACGGTTTGGTCGTCTGGCAAACCAACAAGTAGACTGAAATTGTACAAGGCCGTTTGGCGGGCTTTATCGACCTGTAAGCGACTCAGTTGCAGGTTATTTTTTTGCAGCTGGATTTTTAACACTTCGTTAGCCGTCACAATTCCTTCCTTTTCCAGGCTTCTGGCTTCGCGTTCTTTCTCGTCGAATTGTTTAATACTCTGATCAATTACCGTGGTTGACCGAATCAGCTTAACGATATTATAATACGCATCGGTTACGGTATAGACCAGTTCTGAGCGATTCCGCTTTGCGTCTAAGTGGCTGGCCCTGGCCAACAGCTTAGCTGACAGATCAGCAGACCGTTCGGCAAAGCCACCAAAAATTTCCTTGTTAACCGTAACGCCACCAATGGTCGCATTAAAAGCGCCAGCCGGGATAGTGACCAGCGATTTCCCATCGGCATCCTGGCCGAATGCAAACGGGCCGGTTAAGCTATAGCGCGAATAAGCCAGCGACGCATTCGCCGTTGGCAAACTACGATCTTTAGCTTCCTGCGAGCGGGCTTCAGCCGATTGGGTACGAGAATCGGCCAGTTTAATACCCTTGTTGTTTTGCAAAGCCAGTTGAATGGCCTTATCCAGCGGCATTGCAGATGGTGTTGTCTGGGCGTTTATGCAGCCCAAACTCAGCAACCACAGGCCAGCCCCTATTACGTACTTTTTCATTTTACCGATTTCTAATTTTATCCAAGCATATATTCATCATTCGTACTTCCTCATCAGTCAAATGGCTGACAACCGATTCAAAGTCCTTGAAATCAGCGGCTACATTTTCCACAAACCGATACGATTCTTCAGTAAGCCGCAGGTTGACCCGCCGACGATTTTGCGCGTCAACTTCACGCACGACTAAGTTTTTTGTTACCAATCGGTCAGTTAGTCGGGTCATATCTGAGTTCAGATCGGTCATTTTCTCCTTTAACTCGCCCGCAGTCAGGCTATTTGGAAATACTTCCGAAAGACGGCGAAGGGCAATGTATTGCTGGACTGACAGATCGAACGGCGCTAGTTTTTGTGCAAAATGATTGAAGATGTAGCCATCCGTCATATGCAGATTTTTGATTAGCCGGTGATATTCATTGACAAATTGCGTGTGCATGACTTTATATGAGCGTGTCAAAGGTATAACCGATATTCGTTTAAACAAATTTCGTTTAAACAACCTATATCAAGTGGCCATTTGCCTGCAGGACCGCGAGAAATCTCAATGACTTTTTTTAGTACAATAAAATCTTATTATTAGAATAATACAATAGTAAACTCATATTGTAAACGACTTATGAAGTCGTTCTAGGAGAGATATAGAGCCTAAATTTTAATAGTATTTTAACCTGTACCAAATGGATTCTTGACATACGAGAAAGCTCTATTCGTCAAAAAAAGCGTTATCCACTTCTTTCAATTCAATCTTTACTATTACCCGAACACCAACGTTATGATCAATCATGTAATTGGCTAATTGTTCACCATCAATCAAGACAATTTTTTTGTCTGTATGGTAATTAACAAAGTCAATAGCACCTTGCGTAAAGCGGCTTGTAGTTATGAATACCCCTTTACTTGTTCTACTACCCATCGCCCCTGCAAAACTCTGTAACGTTGGCCTATCAATATTATCTGCTCGTTTTTTCGCCTGAATGTAAATCTTATCTAAGCCTAGAATATCTTCATTAATAATACCGTCAATACCCTCATCATTAGTGCGTTGAGTCACTCGGCCTGCCTCTGCAAACGAACCGCCGTATCCCATGCTCAGTAAAACCTTTACAACTAAATCTTCAAAAAATTGCCAGGTGTTTGCTTTTACTCTTATTAGTAAATCTTGTACAAGCAACTGGCGTAATTGCTGATTTGCCCGTTCAATAGTTTCATTTGGATCAGATTGATTTAACTCCTGTACTAATTCATCTACAGATGGAGCAATTTGCTGTATTCCATTAGCTATAGGCTTAGAGAATAAAATGTATTCAGGATATTGTCGGAGGAAAGCTATGTTAATTGTTGCTGGATTTTGAGCAAGCACTGAGCGTCCTTTATCTGATATCTTAAAATACGAGCGTCGGGGGGATTCTATTAATCCTGCTTTTAATATATGTGTTTTCGTCCAAGCAACACGATTATCAAAAATTCGCTGTGTTCCAGAGGGAAGCAACTCCTGCCGATCTGAATCGGTTAAATTAAATGTTTTAGCTAAAGCTTCTACAGCTTCGCGCGGAGTATGCTCTAGCCCATCAGCACTGAATTTAAGTAGCGGTAGCATTAAAGATTGAAAGTCAGGTACAGGCATTACAAAGATTGAAGTATAGTCCGTTATTAGTACGATAAGTAAGCTGTGAGGTAAGTGATAGCTAAATATACAGATTTGACTATAGACAGAACTGTATAAAAAAATCAGACCCTACTTGGTGGTAGGGTCTGTAAACTTACTTATTAACGCTTTCGCAAAGCGAATTACTTAATCTCCCCCACCATATCTTCTGGTTTTACCCACTCATTAAACTCGTCTTCCGTCAGATAGCCGAGTTTGAGGGCGGTTTCCTTGAGCGTCGAGCCGGTTTTGTGGGCAGTCTGAGCAATTTCAGCCGCTTTGTAATAGCCAATTTTCGTGTTCAGGGCCGTTACCAGCATCAGCGACGAATCGACGTGTTTTTTGATGTTAGCTTCGATAGGTTCGATACCAACGGCGCACTTATCATTAAACGATACGCATACGTCGCCGATGAGCCGGGCTGAATGCAGGAAGTTAAAAATCATAACCGGCTTGAACACATTCAGTTCGAAGTGGCCGCTCATACCGCCAATATTGATCGCGACATCGTTGCCCATCACCTGCGCGGCCACCATTGTCATGGCTTCGCACTGCGTTGGATTTACTTTGCCCGGCATGATGGATGAACCTGGTTCATTATCGGGAATATGCAACTCACCGATGCCCGCACGGGGACCGGAGGACAGCATCCGGATATCGTTACCAATTTTCATCAGGCTGGCCGCAACGGTTTTCAGCGCACCGTGGGCTTCCACAATGGCGTCGTGTGCTGCCAAGGCTTCAAATTTATTTTCGGCGGTGATGAATGGCAGACCGGTTACGGTGGCAATATGTTTCGCTACATTCTCCGAGTAATTCGGGGGCGTATTGATGCCGGTACCAACAGCTGTGCCGCCCAATGCCAGTTCGCTCAAGTGAGCCAGCGAGTTATTGATAGCCCGCAGCCCGTGATCGAGTTGGGAGACATAGCCCGAAAACTCCTGCCCTACCGTCAATGGCGTGGCGTCCATGAAGTGCGTCCGACCGATCTTAACCACATGCATGAACTCCTTCGACTTAGCCGCTAGTGTATCGCGCAGTTTAGTGATGCCCGGAATGGTAACGTCAAGCAGAATTTTATAGGCCGCAATGTGCATGGCTGTTGGGAATGTATCGTTCGACGATTGTGACTTGTTTACATCATCATTGGGATGCAAAAATTTCTTCTCGTCGGAGAGTTGACCACCCTGCAAAACGTGCCCACGATACGCTACGACCTCGTTTACATTCATGTTCGACTGCGTACCCGAACCCGTTTGCCAGACCACGAGTGGGAATTGATCGTCCAGTTTTCCGGCCAGAATCTCGTCGCAGGCCTGACCAATAAGGTCGCTTTTTTCCTGAGTCAGTACACCCGCATCAAGGTTCGTGAGGGCGGCTGCTTTTTTAAGATACGCAAACGCCCGGATGATCTCGCGGGGCATTTTATTAATGTCCTGAGCAATTTTGAAGTTCTCGATAGAACGCTGGGTTTGAGCGCCCCAATAAACGTTGGCCGGGACTTGTACCTGGCCCATCGTGTCTTTTTCGATGCGGTATTCCATGAATAGACGAAAGATATAAGAAGTTAGACAAAAGACTGTCTGGCAATGATAACGGCAAAGGTAGGGCTGAACGGAACAGAGTTGAAATGAATTCTAATCTTTATAGACTAGTTGTCAATTAAGAGCCTTAAAACTATTATTTGTGTTTCACTGGCTAAACTTAAGCTCTTAACCAATTTCTTAACATTACCGGATAATCTTTCTTTAGTAACCCTCGAAGTACCTGAACAGGCTACCGTGTTTTCAGTTGACAAATTGAGTCTTCCAACTAATTGGATGGCAATTCCCTCTTTGGCTGAGTTAGTCTCGATAGCAGAACATTGGCAGAAAGAAATGAAATTCTGGCTCCTACGAGTCCCATCTGTTCACTCATCCATTGAGAAAAAATACCTCTTTAACCCACTCCATCCTGAACACGCAACGCTTAACCTGATTAGTATGGAACCACATCCGTTCGATCCGAGGTTAACGTAACAGTCTACTCAGTATGGCAACCAACAAACTACCCCAGAAAATAGCTGCCCGACAGCACGAAATTACTGCTGATTTTTTAGCAATAATAGACAGGCATTTGGCCGATATACTGGCCGAACGTGTCATAGATATGTATGAAATTCGGGATTTCGCCAACGAAATGAATATTCATCCAACACACCTGAGCAACACCATTAAACTGACAACCGGACAATCGCCCTGCTATTTCTTCGAAAGAAAGATTATGGATATTGCCCGAACGATGCTACATGATTCGCACCAGTCTATTAGTAGCATTGCCGTTACACTAACCTTCGACCCGTCGAACTTCACAAAGTTCTTCAAACGGTTTCAGGGTGTAACACCGAAGCAGTATCGGGAAGGGATTTTGCAGGAAGAACGGAAAAAAACTGAACTACTCACCATTTAATCTGAAACTGTCACCATAATACACAGTACTACGTTCCCCAACTTTGTGCCATCATTTAATGACAAACAGGATGGCAACGGAACACAAAATAGCATTAGTAACGGGTGGCAGTCGTGGGTTGGGTAAAAACATGGCTTCACGCCTAGCCGCCGATGGCATAGATATTATTCTGACCTATCGCTCACAAAAAGACGAAGCCGACGCAGTCGTACAGGAAATCGAACGATCGGGTCGTAAGGCGGTCGCATTACAGTTGGATGCTGGCGTAAGTAGCACGTTTGATTCGTTTATTCAACAAGTCTCAACTACATTATCGGAGAAATGGGATCGGTCTACCTTCGATTTCCTCATCAACAATGCCGGTATTGATGCGGCTTCACTTATTCCGCAAACGACCGAAGAAGCCTTTGACAGTCTGGTCAATATTCACTTTAAAGGCGTTTATTTCCTGACCCAGAAAGCCATTCCCCTACTCGCCGACAAGGGCTGTATCGTTAACGTATCGACAGGGTTGACCCGGTTTACGACACCCGGATACGCGGCCTACGCATCGATGAAAGGAGCCATTGAAATCTTCACCAAATACCTGGCAAAAGAACTGGGACCACGTGGTATACGGGCCAATCTGGTAGCACCCGGCATTATTGAAACTGACTTCACTAAAGCCGCGCGGGAAGCCCACCCGGAGATGGGGGCGTTCATTTCTTCACAAACGGCTTTGGGACGAATGGGCCTTCCCGATGACATTGGTGGTGTCGTTGCTTTTCTCTGCTCGACTGACGCCCGTTGGGTTACGGCCCAGCGTATTGAGGCATCTGGGGGCATGTTTTTATAAGAAATAGATACTGTAAGTAATTGCTTTACTGTGGCCTGCGAAACTCGCAGGCCATTTTTTGTCCAGTAAGCCAATAAATCAAGTCTGAATGTCGTGTTTAAAGCGCTCGTCGAAACGACCGTTTGCAAGGGGTTTTTAAAAAATATAACCGGCTGCAAAAGGAAGAGCAAACGTGTTCCCGGTCGTATTCGGAAACACGCCTACCGCTTCCATACCTCTGTTGAAACCATACCACCCACTTGAGGTTTACGCGCTCGAAGTGTTAGGCCAGCCCGGGCCATACATTGTTGCCAGTCAGCTAACGCCCCAACCCTAATTCCTGCGGTAAGCCCGAAAAACCGTATCATGCTCCACAAAAGAGCTTTCTGCCACCAACTATCCGTTTGCACAAAATCTGTAACAAACCATTGTCCAGTCGGCTTGAGAACAGACAACAGTTGGGGAATAAAGTTGACTTGCAAGGTCGTTTCGCTAAAAAGGTCCAGAACGAATGGAGTTATAATAACATCGAACGGTTCGCCTGGTAACAGCGTGGTTTCATCCCCAAGCCGAAATTCGACCGATCCCAGCAGTGATTTATGAACCATCCGCCGACTGGCACGGGCCAGCATTTGGGTCGACGTTTCGAGGTACACTACCCGTTTTGGCTGGCACCGTAGCAGCACTTGTTCCAGTAGCCAGCCCGTTCCTCCACCAACAATTAACACCGACGTTGCGGTCGGTATCTGATCCAGAAACACCAGTTGAGCTCGTTGCAGTTTGTGGCCAAATACGGTAAACGCAAGGGCATCGTAGACCGGAGCAATCCAGTTAAAATCACCGCTAGTACTCGTTTTAGCCACCATCTGTGCACGTTTTACTCGCCTGTCTGCTCACCAAACAAGAGAAAATCTTTATACATAGCACACTCACGAATCATTTCTTTATGAAACATCGTGTGGGTATGATTCTTAAAAAAATCGGTATACTGCGTGGCGTAGTTGGCTCTACGCAAGCCCCGCATATTCTTCACAAACGTTGAATCTTCTTCGTAGACATAGCCGTTGCGAATTTGCTCAATAGACTGTCGTACCGAAAAAGCATGCGCTTCGCACCGAGCAGCCATGTAGGCAGATCGGTCACCAACGGCGGGCGTTTTAGCCGCTTTTGCCGATTGCTCAAAATAATCACTGGCGTGCGATGTTGTATAGTAATCGGTATTCATCAGTGCGTCGAAGCGTTTTTGTTTCGCGACCGGATCGGTCGGAACGTCATAAACAGGCGGTTCGACCGCGCTCCAGTACGACTTTGCCAGAAGCCACGCGTTGCCGTACCAACTCAGATTCCAGGCTCCACACCCTAGTTGATAGTACAATTCAGCGGCTTGATCGCCCGTGGCCGATTTAGCCTGTTGCTCCAGATCAGCCATGCGCCGGGCAAACTGAACGGGTGTGTACGTATTCTTTCCCGATTCAGCAGGGAAGTTCACAACCCCGTCGGATGTGTGCACTTGGGGCATTTTGATGGCAAATGGATTCTTCTGAAAATACGTTGTAAAAGCCTCCTTCTCCCATGTTTTTGGATTCACTTTCACAAAGGCATCAGCGGCTTCCGCATAGTGATGTTCCATCATCAGTCGCCGTCCCAGCAAGAGATTCAGGTCGGTGTTGCTGATACCCGATAATTTTATCAACCGCTTGTCGAAATCGGTCAAATTGGCCTGGCTGGCAAACGCAATTGTTTGCTGAACGGTGGCCGACGAAACGGTATCCTCAATGGCACTCGGCTCGGTTGTGCTGGCAAAATACGTATCGGTGCCGGGCTGTGTCGTGATCACGGTCAACAGATACGCTTTCGCCTGATTTGGGCCATTCGTAGGCTGATTTTTCGGACGACTACAACTAAACAGCCCCCCACGTTTTGCTTCTTTTTCGTGCTGATATTTGGTGGCAAATTGCTTGCAGACTGAGATAAAAGCGTTGTTAATCCGAAAATTTCCCGTGCTATCAAATTCTTCCAGATAGCCAATCAACTGATTTTCAGCTTCTGGCGTAATCACATCGGTCTGAGTAGCCAATAAGAGCATACGCTGCACAGCAATCTGCGTTTTTAGGTGCTTATTTGTCGTCGGCAGCAAAACGGCTTGGTCCAGATGCGTTTGAGCAGCTTTGTACTCATGACCGATGTAGTCCAGATAAGCCGCAGCGGTGTACCAAAAGGCGGGATTACTCAACGCTTTATTGTCGGCTGATTCAAGCGCGAATGTCCGTAGTTTATCGAAATACGATGGGGCCTCGCTTTTTCGGTTTTCGAAAGCGGCTGAATCGGGACTATCAGTCAAGCTATTGCGGGTATACTCCTCGCCGGTCAAAAAGAAATAGTACTCGTTGCGATTGATCTCCCGCGCCATGATCAATTCAACCAGTGGATTTTGGGGTGTTAACCGAACAATTTCCTTGAGTAGACTGAGCGCGTCCTCGCCCGGCTGAATGGCACAGAGTGCATACACAGCCGCCCGCTCCCCATCGGTTTTGGCGTACTGCAACGCACTTTCCTGAAAGTGAATCCTATGCGTTCGTAAACTCGTTTCGGCTGCTTTCCGACGTGACGGACAACGGTCAAATACCTGCGCGAACTCATAGATAGCCTTTGCATGATCGCCCAAAGCCAGCGTAGCCCCCGCACGACGGCACAAGGCCCAATCGCTGATGAATGTCTTTTTAGGCAAAGGGCTAACCAATTGATCGTACAGTTGCTGTGCCCGTTTGTAGTCGCCAATTTCGCAGGCAAGTTTTACGGCCTGAAACGCATACCGTTCTTTCAGAAAGGCATCGTTTGTCGTGGTATACGCCTTTTGAGCATCATTAAGTAGTTGGGGGAGTTTCGTGCTGTCGGTTGGGGTATCTGTCGCCTTCCAGGGATTTCCCCGCCCATTGTCGGCGGCCCAGGCAAAGGTCAGATAGGCTACGGCGGTGGCGTTAGTTCGCCCTACTATCGACGTTAGCGACCGTACAGCATCAGCATCCTGGTTGTAAATCGCTTTACTGACAAGGGATTCCGATACGTTTCCACCCGCATACGTCGCCCAGGCTTTTATGTTCTCGTCAACAACTACACTATCGGTATACTGCCCGGCAACTTCAGACTCATTATAAAACTGTGGGCTAAACATATAGCGACTGTCTTCAGGTTGAACGGTCCCCGATTCAGGCATAAAAAAACTCATAAATTCACTCGGGTCGAATGAAGGGCCACAGGCGAAGCCAACCAGTACAGCAACTGACAGAGCAACACTACGGAAGCGGCCGAGTCCGAAAAAGGGTTTGGAGCGTTTCACGGGAATAGGACGAAAGGACGGTGGAATCGAGGTGGTAGAAAGCAAATGTAACCTGTTGATTCTGAATCAGGTCTACCAGCCGATCTTTTTCATTTACTAGGGCTTCGGGAGTAACGGCCTCAGCCCGAAACAGGTCGCCCCGCCAGATTGAAAATCCAAAAGCAACTGTATCGCGCGTGGCCCGAAATCGCATAGTGTCGGGTTGAGGGGCTAAGAAATCGAAGTTCGCTAGTGTCTTTCGGTCAATGTTGTTCAAAAACGTCAGAAAACGATTATTTCGGTAAACCACTGTCCAGCGAAACAGCGGCAGCACCACATCGAGCGGCAGCGGATATGTTGACACGAACGACAGGTATTGGTTAGCCACGTCGGCGTCATAAATGGAGTTGCGTGTGTCAGCCCGTTTCCAGTCGGCCACGTTATACAGCATCAGCATGCCCCGTGCTACAGATGGAATGCCCGTTTGATCGGTGTATTTAATTTGATGCAGGCGGATTGTTGCCGAGAGGGGGCAATGCAACTGGTTGGCTAACAGCGTAAGTAGCCGAAAATAGCGATCGCGGGTTCGGACACTCCAGTCGCAATCAATCTGCACTTCGCTAAACCGAATCGCATTTTGCTGGCTGATGCGCGTAATGGCTTGCGTAATATGCGTAGCCAATTCAGTTACCCCCGCAGGCGGCAGATTCATGAGTGTCCGGTTCGTGATAAATACAACCGGCACGACACTAGTGATGGGCTTTTGCCGAAACGTCACGAATGCTTTTGGTACAGCCTGCCGCGTACGGCTATCCCAATCGACATCAAAAAAGTGAATATATAATTTCTTGATCTTCAGAATTTTAAGCTGATCTACTTCCGAAAGGGTTGGCTTGTACGTCGTCTTCCAGTGATAAAAAGCGGGCGTTATCGGTCGGGACAATTCGGCATTTTGGCGATTCGTGGTTTGGTGCTCTGCGGCTCGGCGCTCCGTAGTTTGGCAGGTGATCATGAATAGACAAGCACAGAGTAACCAATAACCCGGCCAAACACGAACGGTTTCCGTTCGTGTTTGGCCGGGTTGTAACAGAACCTGTTTATCGTTCATTCAAGGAGCATCAATTAGGCCAGTCTATAAGATGGTCTAATTAGCGGCATAGACCATTAACTAAGCTTTATTTTTTACGCTCACCGTCTTCTGATTCGTCACCGTTACATCCTTTCCAAGCAGACTAATTGTAATGGGATTCTCCGAAAAATTCTGCACCGTTACGTCCTGCTGCGTGGTTGTTACCTGCAACAACGCCCCCCGAAAACGAATCTTGAACGCCAATGACTGCCAGTTGTCCGGGCAATAGGGATTCAGTACAACCCGAGGATCAGCCCCGTTTCCCGTTTCAATACGTAAGCCGCCAAAGCCTTTCACAACGGCCAGCCATGTACCAGCCATTGATGTAATATGGCACCCATCTTCGGTGTCGTTGTTGTAGTCGTCAAGATCGAGCCGGGCGGTGCGCAGATACATATCGTAGGCTTTCTCTTTCATGCCCAATTTCGACGCCTGAATGGAGTGAACGCAGGGCGAGAGCGACGATTCATGGACGGTCATGGGTTCATAAAAATCGAAATTACGCCGGAGCGTATCCGTATCGAACTCGTCCTCGAAGAAATATAATCCCTGCAACACGTCGGCTTGTTTGATGAAACACGACCGAAGAATTCGATCCCACGACCAGTTCTGGTTAATGGGTCGCTGTCCCTTTGGAATGTCCGAGACGGGCATCAGATCTTTGTCTAAAAAGCCTTCCTGTTGTAGAAAAACGCCTTTCTCGTCATCTTTAGGTAGGTACATTTTCTCAATAATCTGTCGGGCCGTTGACAGTTCTTTCTCTTCGCGGAAATGAATCCGATCAATCAGTTCAGCATATTTATCGGCATCCAGGGCTTTCACTTTCGCTACGGCTTCGGATGTGTAGCGGAGCGTCCAGGCGGCAATATAGTTGGTATACCAGTTGTTGTTAACGTTGTTTTCGTATTCGTTGGGTCCCGTTACACCCAGCATCACATAGTGTTCTTTGTCCTTCGACCAGTTTACGCGCTGGCTCCAGAACCGACTGATAGCAATAAGCACTTCCAGCCCATATTCCACCAAATAGTGTTCGTCGCCCGTATAGCGAACGTAATCATAGATGGCGTAGGCAATGGCTCCGTTGCGGTGGATTTCTTCAAACGTGATTTCCCATTCGTTATGGCACTCTTCGCCATTCATGGTCACCATCGGATATAGCGCGGCCCCGGCCCGAAAACCAAGTTTCTGCGCATTTTCGATGGCTTTCCCGAGTTGCTTGTAGCGGTAAACCAGCAGGTTCTTCGCTACTTTCTGGTCGGCTGTGGCGAGGTAGAACGGCAGACAATAGGCTTCAGTATCCCAATACGTCGAACCGCCATATTTCTCACCGGTGAACCCCTTTGGTCCAATGTTCAAGCGTTCGTCCTCACCGGTATACGTCTGGTTTAACTGGAAAATATTGAACCGAATGCCTTGTTGGGCAGCAATATCGCCCTCAATAATGATGTCGTTCGTTTTCCATTTATCAGCCCAGGCTTGTTTCTGCTCGAACAGCATCTTATCGAAGCCTTTCCGCGTAATGCGCTGAATACACTGGTGAGCGTCTTTGATAATTATATCCGGGTCGTAATTGAGCGACGACAGGTTCACGGCGTACTTATAAATGACCGTTTCCTGACCTTTCCGGCAGTCGAGTGTGATGCGGTTTGCTACGTACTTTTCGTACTTGATTGGCTGCGACTGGTAGTCAACTTTTACGCCATCCTGTTCAATCTCAACGCACATACCCGTTGCGACGTGGAAACCCGTTTTTCGCGTACGGAGTTCAATATAAGCTTCGCCGTAGCCGGTTTCTTTCCGCACCTCATCCCAAAACGTTTCGTCGTAATTAGCATCCCGGTTGCGAATATCGCCGTTGATATAGGGTGTAATAGTGATTTTAGCGTCGAAATTCAACGGTTTAATGGCGTAGCGAATGGCCCCAGCCTCGTCGTCAATGATCGAACAAAATCGCTTGGCGTTGACCTGTAGTTCTTTGCCACTCTTGAGAACGGCCACAAACGAACGTTCGAGGTAGCCTTCCTGCATGTTCAGCACCCGCCGAAAATCGCGCACCTCACACTGATTCAGATCAAGCGATTCATATTCAATATCAATGTCGATACCAATCCAGTTGGCGGCATTCAGTACTTTGGCAAAATATTCGGGGTAGCCGTTTTTCCACCAGCCTACGCGGGTTTTGTCGGGGTAATACACACCCGCCACATAGTTACCCTGCAAGGTTTTGCCGGTAAATTTCTCTTCAAATGAACCACGTCCGCCAAGTCGGCCATTGCCGAGCGACATCACACTTTCGGTAATTTCGTTAAAGTCACGGTGGAACCCTTCTTCAACAATATTCCAGGGGTCCTGTGTAATGTAATTTTTCATCCAAATTAATGATTGTAGGGTATAGATTTTAGGCGTGCTCTAAACACAAAGGTATCCATTTCCACTTTGTCTGTCGTAAAACTCAAGGTATTGTCGCCCCAAGACTTCGCTCCGGCGAACCAGTCGCTACTGGGCCAGTACCTGCTGAAATAGATCAACATCGCGTTTGGAATCCAGATCAATAGCACCGGCTTCAAATGGCACTTCCGAACAGTCGTTGCGGTGCCGGACAATAACCCATTTCACACTTTTATCGCCTTCTAATTGGAGAAGTTCGGTGATATAATCGCGGTGAAAAAAGGCTGGTACACTTATTTGTGTGCCGTATCGACAGGCCACAATACCTTTTGCCTCGTCATTGTGTACGTCAAGCATGTGCAGCAGCAAGCCCAGCGATACCAGCGGCTGATCGGCATGCAAAACCAACACACCATCAATGTCTTTTTGGGTCAGATACAGAGCTGCTAGTCCCGTTTTAAGCGACGATGCCTGCCCCGTTGGCCAGCTTGGGTTATCGACCAGCGTAATGGGCAAACCGGTTAATTCGGGCACAATTACAGTGCGGTTTGCCCCCAAAACAACCACAACCGGGCCGCGTTGTATAGCTAGGGCACTTTCTGTTATCCGACGCAAAAGCGTCTGACCTTTATAAGTGATCAACTGCTTGGGTTCACCGCCCATGCGCGACGAGTCACCAGCGGCTAATATGATAGTTCCGAGTGTCAAGAGAAATCATTTTTAATGAAAGATACCAAATAAAAAGTAAACCAGCGGGTCGTCGGCGTGGTAAAAAAGCAACTGTTTTTCCTGCCTTTATTCACTCGTTCACCGCTCTAACGGCCTGTTCTTTCGCTGTGAAAATACGTCGGTGGGATAACCGACTTCAACCAGTGAAAGCCCTTCTGCCGGAACCGCATGCCCGGCCCGTTTTCGGTTTCTGGCCAGAATAATCTGCTCAAATTCAGCCACACTAAGCCGGTCCTGCCCCACCGCCAGCAATGTTCCGACAATGGCCCGCACCATTCCCCTCAGAAACCGATCGGCCCGGATGTGAAAGACTAAATCGCCGTTATTTTTTTGTTCCCAATACGCCCACTCAATCTGACAGATAAAGGTTCGAACATCGGTCTTTACCTTACTAAAGCTTTCATAATCAGTATAGTGCAATAGTAGTTTAGCCGCTTCATTCATACGGTCAATAGCTAACGGCATCGTAAAGACATACACCAGTCCATCGCGAAATGGGTCTTTCCAGCGGCTGATCTGGTATTGATAGTAGCGAAATGTTGCGGTAAAACGCGCATGATCATCGGAACGAACGGGAAAGCAATCGTACACGGCAATATCTGAAGGAATGAGACTATTTATTGACCGAAGTAAATGTGCAGGCAAAATTGTATCCACTTCAAAATGAGCAAATTGCTCACCCGCATGAACACCAGCATCAGTCCGGCCACTGCCCACAATGGCTATGGGTTGTCGCAGTACGGTCGTTAATGCTGTTTCCAGTACTTCCTGAACGCTCAGCCCGTTTAGCTGTCGCTGCCAGCCATGGTAATTTGTGCCCCGGTATGCCAGTTGGAGAAAATAACGCATAATTAGGCAAAAATAGGGTTTGTCGGCGAGTCAAAAACAAGGAGAAGCTTTGGTTTCAGGAAAATACCTAAAGCCAAAGCCTGTGCGTCAAAAAACAAAGAAACGAAATAACATTAATAGCTCAAATGCCAAGTAGATTAGTCCCTATCAATACGAAAAACAACGTATTATTTCTAACTAGTTACCAACGGCAGAGTTTTTCGCAGTCGAAAAACACCCTAAACCCTGAGGGAATGGTCTTCAGCGTATCGCCATGTTACAGACGTTCGACTTCAAATCGTAGCTCGTCAACCAACTGTCTCAGCCGGTCGGTATTGGGTGCCGGAGGGGGCAGTTGCTGGCTCACGAACGCACAAACTTCCCACACTTCCAGCACGTCTTTCAACGCTACTTCCCGATTGGGAATGTCGGCCCGGTCGGCGGTCATGAGCAGCGTGCCTTTCACTTTTACCTGGTTGTATACCCGACGGCAGCAAACTGCCGCGCCCACATTAGCCGAAGCATCGGACCGTTGTGCCTGGATAAGCAGGACATACAATTTCCCATCGGCAATGTCGAACCAGTTTCTAATAAACTTCCCAACGAGTAAGGCTCTCGGAAAAACAAAATCATCGCCAGCCTCAAAAGCACGATAGTGGCCCTCGGGCAATGTTGGTAAATGCATGGCCGGAAGCCGATGCAGAAAATCAGTATGCTGATACCGTTGCGAATAATCTGAAAACTGACGCTGCATCACCACCGGAATAGTTGGAGCAATTGACTGAGCCGGCGAATTGGGCCGGACAGAGGCAGCGGGCCCCTCGTATACGTTATTAAAGGTCAGTGAATCAGCAGCATGGCTGTGTGCTGTCGAAGGCGCTGGTCGCGGCTCTGGTTGTGAATTAAAAAGCTCATCAAGCGACGACCGACCACGTTCCGGCGTATTGCCCGCAGGAAATTCAGGCTTAAACGTCATCGGTTGGGGTCGTTCGTTTCCTGCCTGAGTTGGCCGCACCGGGGGCGTAATGACCGGCGGTGCTGGTGTCGGTCGGCTTTCGTCCTGTGTCCGGTAGTACTTGTTCAGCACCGACGAGAGCGGTTGAGGTTCGGGGGTTGGGGTAGCGGGTTGGGCCAATCCCGGCGTGGCAAAAATATCGGGAAAGTCAGGGTGCTGAAACGGGTCGTCCTCATCGGGATTCACTTTGCCATCTGTTCGGATGGTTGACGACCGCGACTCAACAGCTTTGCTCGCCTGGCCAAGTGGAATACTAAGGCTTGGCGTTTCGCGAAGTTTACGGAGGTCCTGCCGCGTTAGCAGTTCAACGGTTGTGTTAAACGCTTTAGCAATGGCTTGTATATTTTGTCCGTTCGGATTAGCACGACCTTCTTCGTATGCCCCTAATAACGAACGCTTTATATTTATTTTACGGGAAAATTGCTCCTGCGTCAAACCATTTAGTTTGCGCAGATAGCGGATGTTGTCACTAACGAGTGTCATCCAGGTATGGAGTTTACTAAAGTTTCAGCTAAGATAAACGATTCGTGTTTTAAATGCCAATGCCCGTCCGTTTGGGCAGTTTTTTGTATTTTTAACGCATTCATTTGGCTCATTCATTGACGAAATCTTCCAGTATGATTCCCCTACTCTCCGAAACCGACTTGCACAGCGACCTGCGGACGGCGTTTGATACTCAACGTCAACAGGCTTCCCAGATGGCGCTGACAACTGCCGACCAGCGAATTGAACGCATCCGACGAATTCAGATCTGGATCAAGACCCACGAGACTGACATTCAACGGGCCATGTACGACGACTTTCGAAAGCCGTCGGCTGAAGTGACGCTGGGTGAATTAATGGCGCTTCATGCCGAGATTAAGCACACGATTCGGCAGTTGAAAGGCTGGATGAAACCTCAGCGATTGCCAACGCCAATGGGTCTAATTGGTACCAAGAGCCATTTACGGCATGAACCCAAGGGAAATGTGCTCATTATTGCTCCCTGGAATTACCCCTTTGTGCTGACCATACGCCCGTTGGTGTCGGCCATTGCCGCCGGAAACGTAGCGATGCTGAAACCATCAGAGTTGACACCCCACACAGCCGGGCTTATTAAACAGATGATTACAGACCTGTTTCCTGCCGAAGAAGTGGTTGTTTTCGAGGGAGATGCCGACGTATCAAAAGCGCTGCTGGAACTTCCCTTTAATCATATTTTCTTCACCGGAAGCCCAGCCGTGGGGCGGGTTGTGATGACCGCTGCCGCGAAGCACCTGGCATCCGTTACGCTGGAGTTAGGCGGCAAGTCACCCGCTATTGTCGATGAGTCGGCTGATATCAAACAAGCCGCCGGACAATTGGCGTGGGGTAAGTGTATCAACAATGGGCAGACTTGCATTGCGCCCGACTATCTACTTGTCCATCAATCTATTAAGCAACCTTTCATGCAGGCTCTGCGCAACACGCTGACGAGTATGTACAGCCCCGACGGTAAGCCCGTAGAAGCCTCGGACAGTTACGCCCGTATTGTAAACAATCGCCATTTCGAACGAATTCGAGATTTAGTAAACGATGCGGTTAGCAAAGGGGCGTCCATAACCCATGGTGGTCTGATGAATGCCGATCAGAACTTCATTGAACCGACGGTGCTGGAGGATGTAACCGACGACATGCGCGTTATGCAGGACGAGATTTTCGGTCCGGTGCTTCCCGTGTTAACCTACACCAATCTGGACGACGCGTTGCGGATTGTGAACCAACGCGAGAAACCGCTAGCGCTCTATATTCACAGCCAAAACCGCAAAACCACGCAGTATATTCTGGACCGCACATCCGCAGGAGACACCGTCGTGAACGATACATTAATTCAATTCGGTAATGTCGAATTGCCCTTTGGCGGTGTCAATAACAGCGGTTTGGGCAAGTCGAACGGTTTTTTTAGTTTTCAGGAATTCTCCAATCAGCGGGGAGTAATGCAGCGCGAATTTGGCACCATGAAATTCATTTATCCACCCTATACAGCTAAAGTTAAGAAGCTGATTAATTTTATTGTAAAATACTTGTAAATAGAGCGATAAACACTGATTTCAGGATTAATAACGCATTGGATAGGCCAGAAATTTCCTATCAGATAAGGCGTATTTTATACGTCAGCCCACATAATTATCCTCATACAACAGCCAGAAACAGCTCAATTTTTATGAAGAAACGTTTTTTCACCTTCCTTCTATCACTCTTAGCCTGGACCGCTTTTAGCCAGCAGGCTCAACCCGATATACCGAATATAAAAGTAGTGTTAGTTGGTACCTTTCATTTTGGCGATACGGGTGATAGAGGTCGAACGGCGTTTGATGATTTGTTTTCTCCGAAAAGACAAGCTGAGTTTCAATCATTTACAAATCAGCTGGCCCGATTGAAACCCGACAAGATATTTGTCGAAAATGTGCCCGCTCGTCAGCCACACTGGGATAGTACGCTCACTCTTTATCAGCAAAAACGGTTAGATACCAACTCAGTCCGAAATGAGATCTTTCAGATAGCGGTTCGGGTAGCCAGTAAAGCTGGCTTGTCGCAGGTAATTTGCGTTGATCATCATCAATCACTGCCTTACGACAAACTCCAGGACTTCGAGAAACGAACTGAAAAAGACTCAGTCGCTCAGAAAAAGATGGCAGCCTACAAGCTATTAAGTTTGCAGTATCCGTACCCTAAACAAACTCAAAAGCTGGCTACCTCCACACTGGCAAGCTATTACCTGTACATTAATTCGCCCCAGGCAGATGCAAGTAATCGTGCTGATTATTTCGTCTACAGCCCAGCTTATGGGTATGATGATGACTACACGGGAGTCGAAATGATTACGAGTTGGTATGACCGAAATGCGAAAATTTTTACGAACATATTAAGGAAGGCTGACCCTAAGGACAAGGTATATATTGTTCTGTTTGGCTCTTCGCATATGTTGCCCTTGCGGCATTATTTCCAGAACAGTCCCCTGTTTGACGTAGTGGATTTATCGTCAGTTATCAAGCCCTAAACGTTATGCCTTTCCTGGAGGAAACCGCAAAGGCTGGTATCTCTGCAAGCAGCCCTTATCCAACAGACGCATAAACAGACCGTTTTTGATTAGTACCCATTTTTGGGTAGTCAAGAAATATCTGCCAAGAGAGGCGTAGTTTATAGTACTAATTAAATATATAATTGTATTTTATATATTCAGGCAGTATGAATTACCTTACTATACTAGAAACCTGCGGGTCTCAATACGGTCAGATGCAACTTTCCTGACTTTCCCTTCTCATTAAGGTAATCAACTCTCATCCCTTAAATCGTGTATGAAAACTGGTAATGCCCGATCGGTTTGGCTTGATTATCTACGTGCCTTCGTTACTCTGTTGGTTATCGCTCATCATTCGGCGTTAGCTTATCCAACGTTCGCTCACTTTGACCCTACTCACTACATCTGGTCGACTGCTCCTATCGTTGATGATAGTCGTTGGTCAGGTATGGACACATTTATTGGCTTCAATGATCTGTTTTTCATGCCGCTCATGTTTTTGATTAGCGGGTTGTTTGTCTATCAAGGTCTTGGCAAAAAGGGAATAAAAGCCTACTTAACAAACCGATTTATTCGGCTGGGTATTCCTTTTTTAATCGCTGAAGTGTTGCTTATCCCGGTAGCGTATATGCCTTCTTTTTATCAAGCGACGCATTCCACCCACTTCGTCCCTTTCGTAAACGATTACGTTAGTACTCAACAGTGGCCAGTAGGACCTCCTTGGTTTATTTGGCTATTGCTCGCGTTTGATAGCGTTGCCGTCATAATTTTTAGCCGTCAGCCCTCCTTTTTTCCCGCCGTTGGTAATTGGCTGGCCAACTTGAGCAAGCATCCCATGCGCTTAAGTGCAGTAATTTATGGGCTAGTTGCGCTCAGCCTGATTCCGCTAAGTTTGTGGGTAGGTCAATATACCTGGGTGGGACGGTGGGGGCCTTTCGATTTTCAACTCAACCGGCTCTTATTTTACTTGTTCTTTTTTCTGTTAGGAAGTTGTTTGGGCGCTACGGATTGGCAAAATCACCTCTTTAGGCAAGGCAAACTTTTTGGTAAAGACTGGCTATTCTGGCTCGGACTAAGTCTGGTTTGTTATATAGTAGTTATAAACATTTCGAGTTTTGGGGCTAACCAGGTTAAACAAGGGAAGTTGAGTCCTACAGAAGGATACTTTCTTTATGACCTGGTTTTCGTTGCCAGTTGTCTGGCTAGCATGAGTGCCTGTCTAAGTTTTTTTAAGCAAAAAATCAGTAAACCTATGAGTGGCTGGGGCAGTCTATCAGCAAATGCCTATGGCATTTACGTGGTGCATTATGGGTTTGTCACGTGGCTTCAGTTTGCTTTTCTGGGAGTTAACTTACCGGTTATTGTTAAATTTATTTTTGTCTTTTCGGGCACCTTGAGCCTGAGTTGGTTGAGTAGCCGTTTGGCTAGACGAAGCTCACTCATCGCACAGATCTTGTAGTTTTTTTGACTGTATTTTATGTAAAGCTACTATCCATCTAACCAATACAATTCTTATTTTAGAGGGCGAAGCCGGTGATTTTCACGTCGGAACGATTTCTCTTCACAGAAATTTAATTGTAGAAATTGCCTAAAATAAGTTCAACTTGTCAGTAAATCTGACGTAAAATAATTTTTACATAAATTTCGTGTCCTAACTATTTGTTGTGATCGCTACCATGACTAGCTATGAAAACACATGAACAATTGGTAGAAGAGGTGTATAACAATACAAGCTTCCGAGCTGAGTTTATGAGTTACGTAAAATTATGGAAAACCCTTAAAACAGAGCAACAAATCAGACCCAAAGCCCCTTCTGCACCCAATCAAAGTGGGGCCAAGTTTATTAGTTATCACGACATGATTACAGGAGCGACAAAAGTAGATCCTGACTCACCACTTGTCTCAAAATGTAAGCGTGGAATAGCGTTACTCTATTCTTCTCTATTTAGAGGTCTATCAGTAGTTCATAAAGTAGATGCAGAAGAAGCCAGGAGGTTAATAGTTGGGGTAGCTGAACGAATCGAACAAATGGATTCACGTTAACTATTTGCAAAAAATACTAGTGTCCCGTTTGAAAAGCTTAGGTGAAGTATGGCTTGATAACGGCCCATATTCGACTGGCAATCAGGCGCATTCCCTTATCCGAAGGATGAATTCCGACTCCTTTATTTGTATACTGTCTCTGAGCCATGTTCGTTGAATCAGCGGATAAATCACTTAGATGAACAAATGGGTATTGCTTTTGCTTTGCATAAGCCTGAATTAAGGGATTGACATGTTTCTTTACCCAAAAGCCATCTGTGATTACTTTAACAGCTCGGTTATCAGGATCAAGGTAGGTGATGAGTTTGTCATAATTAGCCACAAACCCACTATCAGCGGCCTGTTCGTCAACAACGTTTTCGGCAAGGCGCATAATCAGTAAGTCAGGGTTACGAAGCGAATCAAGACGATTCATAGCATAGTGGTTATACGACCGCTCCCAGTTGGCAACATTAAGATACTGAACGGTTACGGTTTCCTTACTCCGATGGATATCGCGAATTAAACAGTGGACAAAGTCACTATCGGCTACAGAAGCGGCCATTCCCCAATCGTTGGGCCACCCAATTGACGGAGCAGGCGGATGACGAACAATCGAATTGCCTAGTATAAGCACAGTCCTAATAGGTTGCTGCTGAACAGAATGGTTGGTTAACGAATGCTCAACTACCTGTTGTGATAAGGCAGCTAACAAGATCAGAAAACCAACGACCGATGGTTGTATCATACTATAAGAGTGGTATATAAGTGAACGTATGTAAACTATCCGACCAGCAAATAAGTCACGTTTGGGATTACTTTACTCACCGTTGGCGGATGTGCTATCAGTAGGGAAATTACGTATTATACCGTTACCAAGGCGAATTCTCAAAAATAGATTAAACGACAAAGGGGACTTACCAAGTCCCCTTTGTCGTTTAAAGAAAACTTACACCATTAATACCCCTCATTTTGAGGAAACGTTGTCTTGTTGTTATACACATCAACTTCCGACTGCGGAATTGGGTAAACGACCCGGTAAGCAGGCATGGTAATGCCCGTTACTTTGATGGCGGCTACAGCCGTACCGGTACGAATCAGATCGAACCAACGGTCGCTTTCCAAGGCCAGTTCCAGCCGACGCTCGTTAATAATTGCCGTACGAAAGGCTTCTTTGGTAGCCAGTTGCGCTCCGGTATAAACCGCCACACCTGCCCGAGTCCGTACCCGGTTCAACACAGTAAAGGCTTCACCATCGGCCAGATAGCTAACTTCGTTCAACGCTTCGGCATAAAGAAGCAGCACATCAGCAAAGCGCAACACCGGAAAATCGTTGCCCACATCGCTCGTTGCCGACAATTCATCATAAAACTTCCTCGGCACGGCATTGATGCTGGTGGGCACCTGAACCATTACCGTTAGCGGAAGTCGTTTATCACCAGCCGAATAAGCGGCTCGCAACGATGGCTCGACGGGGTCACCAATACTGGTACCGAACCACGAACCATGTCCTTCACCCACCAGTCCGCCTTTCTTGTACTTCACCGCGAAAAGAAGTTCAGCATTGTTCTTGTTCGTTACGGCAAAAACGTCAGCAATATTGGGTAGTAGCTGATAGGTTGTTCCATTCACCAAATCCTTCAGGGTAGACACGGCCAGGTCATACTTTTTTTCCGTCACGTATACTTTGCCCAGCAACCCTTTAGCCGAACCAGATGCGGCCCGACCAATATCGGTACCTGTATAAGTGGCGGGCAAACCGGCGGCAGCAGCCGTCAGATCTTTTTCGATGGCTGCATAAATATCGGCGACTTCGTTACGCATATACGAACGGGCGTCGGTTGTAGTGCCAGCCGTCAACACGAGCGGCACTTTTCCCCACAGTCGAACCAAATTGAAGTAGGAAAGTGCCCGAATAAACTGCGCTTCGCCTTTATAGCGGGCTTTCAGCGGGGCATCCATCGTTACGGCGTCAATTTTGTCCAGAATCAGATTACAGCGGTTGATACCGGTATACAGGCTTCCCCAGGTATCACGCAGGACACTGTTGGTTGTCGGCTCAATGAATCGGTCGATGTTGTAACGCAGACCCGAACCCGACGACGGATCGTTGTCGAGAACATTATCGCTTCGGGTTTCAATGATCGTGTTGTAGTCACCACCGTACTGCGTTGAATTCTGCAACGCGTCGTACGCACCATTGACCGCGTTATTGAAGTCATTGGCCGTTTTATAGAAATTGTCCACGTTGGGCTGCGACAACGGTTTCAGTTCCAGAAAATCTTTCTGGCAGGCCGTCAGACCAACAAAAGCGGTGAGAAATAAAGCTATTTTTTTCATGGCTGATTAGAATGATAGGTTAATACCGACCGACGTAGTGCGGGGCAACGGATACGTGCCGTAATCTTCACCCGATGAAAGCGCACTGTCGGGACGACTGTTAACCTCTGGATTGTAGCCGAGGTACTTCGTAAACGTAAACGGATTTTGAGTTGTCACGTACAACCGGGCACGATTCAGGTGTATCCGCTGCATCAACGCAGTGGGCAATGTATAGCCCAGCGTAATGGTACGTATGCGAACGTATGAACCACTTTCGATATGCCAGGTAGAAATTTCACCGTTAGATCCTGATGCCAGACGGTTAGCTCGGTTAACCAATCCATTACCCGGATTATCAGGCGATTGCCAGCGGTCAAGTGCTCCTCTGTAGAGGTTGCCATTGCCTTCCATGTTGTAGATATAGCGTCGGATCAGGTTCAGGATTTTATGGCCCTGAACGCCCTGAACGGCAAAACTAAAATCGAAGCCCCGATAGGCAAAGTTGTTGGTGAACCCAAAGGTGAACTTCGGGAAGTAACTGCCCGTAACGGTTCGGTCGCTGCTGAAGTCAATTTTACCATCGCCGTTGTTATCCCGAAATTTGAAGTCACCGGGCCGGGTGGTCGTTGTGTGCGGATAGGCGTCTATTTCAGCCTGATTTTTAAACACCCCGTCATAAATCATCGTGTAATATTCACCGATGGGGTGGCCAATCTGCGTAATAAACTGAGCGCCAGCCACGCCACCCGCCACAATAATTGGATCACCTGAAGGTCCGAGTGCTTTTACTTTGTTGCGGTTAGCCGCGATGTTTGCACTGGCATCCCAGCGAAACCGGCCAAAGGTCTGGTGCGTACCCAGCGTTAATTCAATTCCCTGATTATTTACTTTGCCGATGTTCTGCAACTCAGTACTGAAACCTGATGCACGCGGCACTGGCACATTCAGCAATAGGTCAGAGGTGTTGGCATTATAATAATCGACGCTCAGGTTCAACTGGTTACGAAAGAAACTTGCGTCAACCCCAATATCGAACATGGCCGTTTTTTCCCACTTCAGTTTGTCGTTGGCCGAATTGCCGGGGGCTAAACCACTCACGATGGTTTCGTTGCCGAGAATATAATTCTGGTAATTGAGCAAACTCACCGAGCCATAGTTCGGAATCTGGAAATTACCCGTTAGTCCGTAGCTGGCGCGTACTTTTAAGTCGCTCAACCACGTAGCCGATTTCATAAACGATTCCTGCGACACATTCCAGCCAGCCGATACCGACGGGAAGGAACCATAGCGGTTATTGCGGCCAAACCGCGACGAGCCATCAGCCCGGATAGCTGCCGATAACAGATATTTTCCATTGTAATCATACTGAACTCTGCCCAGATACGACAGCAGCGACCATTCCTGAATGTCGGAACTACCCGACGATACCTGTCCGGCGTTGAGCGTATAGACTAAATCGTTGGGAAAATTACTGGCTGTGAGCTCGTTGGACGTCCGACGATCTTTCTGAGCCGTGAACCCCGCCAGAGCCGAAATGGTATGCAAACCGAACGAACGGTTGTAGTTCAAGGTATTTTCGACGAGCCAGTCGACAAAGTTCTGTGCCCGCGAGAAACCCGTTGGCGTCGAGGGGCCTTTACGATCCCGGATTTCCAGCGTCGATGGTCGGTAATAATCACGCTGGAAACTATTAATGTCTGCACCAAGACTCAGGCGATACGACAACCCTTTCATGATTTCGTACTGCGCATACACATTTCCCAACACCCGCAACTGGCTCAGCTTGTCGCTTACCTGATTGGCAATAGCTACCGGATTCAGAATCGATGTGGCCCCGTATCCCCAGGCGTTACCGCCAAAATTATACGAACCATCCGCATTATAAACCGGGAAGATTGGGGCCATTTGCAGGGCCAATCCCACAACGCCTTCACCCAGATATGGCCCTTCGGCCTTAACCAGATCGTGGTATGAGTACGTTGGATTAAGATTGACGCCCACGGACAGACGACCACTTTTTACATCAACATTGGCTCTGGCGCTATACCGTTTAAAGCCCGAGCTAATGACAATGCCCCGCTGATCCATGTAATTTCCCGATACATAAAACTTAACGTTGTCTTTACCGCCAGAAATGGAAAGTGTGTGGTTCTGAATCGCAGCTGAGCGAAAAATGGCATCCTGCCAGTCGGTATTGGTCAGGCCAGCCTGTCCTGAGAGATACGGAACAATTTCGGGTTGGATGAGCGTACTTGGTGCACCTATACCCTTGTTCCGAATATCGTTTGAATCGGTCGGCTTACCCGTAGGATTTCGATCAAGATACGCGTTGTTTTTGGCCTCGTAGCTTAGTTGAGAATACTCATAGGCATTGAGCAGATCAATCTTTTTCGACACTCGCTGAACGCCAACATACGAGTCGTAGTTAATGATTGTCTTCCCCTCTTTGCCGCGTTTGGTTGTCAGCAGCACGACCCCGTTGGAGCCGCGCGAGCCGTAAATCGCAGCCGCCGACGCATCTTTCAGCACCTCGATACTTTCGATATCGTCTGTATTGATCGTGCTCAATACGTTGATCGGGTTGTCGGGAAACTGGGTATTCGTGCCACCCGTTGCAAACTTGGTATCGCGCGAGAGGGGAATCCCATCAATCACATAAAGCGGATCGTTACCGGCACTAATCGACCCTGTGCCCCGCACACGGACAGATAGGGCGGCACCCGGCGCACCCGATGTTTGTGACACCTGCACACCAGCGATTTTGGCCGCGAGTGCCTGATCAAAGCTGGTTACAGGCTGATTAGCAAGGTCTCTAGCCTTTACAGAGCCAATGGCGGTCGTAATATCACGTCGATTTTGGACGCCATACCCAACCACTACAACTTCGCTCAGGGCATTGTCAGTAGCCGTTAAACGAGCATCAACCACACTACGGTTACCAACCGCAATTTCGGTAGGTTGGTAGCCAATAAACGAGAAAACGAGCGTTTTCCCAGCCGCAGGCAGGTTGATCTGATACTTCCCCTGGGCATCACTGGTTGCCCCAACGTTGGTACCTTTGACCTGAACAGTCGTACCGGCTAATGCCTCGCCGTTTGCCGCATCCGTCACCGTACCAGTGATCGTTGATTGGGCATAACCGAAATGAGCTACGGCAAACAACAGGCTAAACAGCACCCATTGTCGGTAACCATTTCGGACATAATCTGGTAGCGAAATTGACATATAAAATTGGTTTATAATGATAAGTACCCATCGTATTTCTAATGCAGAAGTTTTCGACAGAGCCAGGTACATGATGGCCTGCAATAATACCTACATTCTCTCATTCTGGGTATATTACTATATACAATTAGTTAATCATTTTTTAATTTTCTCCTTGACAGTATAAATCAGTTCCTAATAGTCAACAATAATCACATTAAAGTCCTACTATCAATCATTCTCTATTCATCCTATATACTTTAATAAAGACTATTTAGTAAGGGAAGTAGCTAACTACGGTGAGTAGTTTATAAAAAAACGCTGTATCATTGATCCTGTATGCTACGAAGCCGCTTTCTCACAGTCTTAATTTTACTGAGTACCCTAACAGCAACGGCGCAAAACCTGCCCGTTCTTGATCAGAATCCCACCAGTTTACACTGGTATCGGCTGACAACGCCCCACTTTCGGGTATTATATCCCGTTGGCTTCGACTCCACAGCTCAGCGAACGGCCAAACGGCTCGAAAGTCTATACGAACCCACCAGTGCATCGCTCGAAAAACAGCCCCGGCGCATTTCGGTACTGCTTCAAAATCAGACGACTAACAGCAACGGCTTCGTAACATTGTTTCCACGTCGATCAGAGTTTTTTGCTGCTCCTCCGCAAGATCCCGGTTTAGCGGGTACGCTGGATTGGCTCGATCTATTGGCCGTTCACGAATACCGGCACGTTGTTCAAAATGACAAAGCCCTGCAAGGGTACGGGCGAGTTCTCTACTCGTTGTTAGGTAATACGGGTTTGGAGCTTCCGCTACTGACCGTGCCCGACTGGTTTGCCGAAGGCGATGCTGTTAGCAACGAAACGCTGCTCAGTACTAGTGGGCGCGGGCGAATTCCAAACTTTGATCTGGGTATGCGGGCAAATCTGCTTGCAGGAAAGCGATTTGATTATCCTAAAGCCGTTGGTGGTTCCTTCCGCGACAATGTGCCGAATCACTACGTCTTGGGTTATTTTTTGACGACCTACCTCAAACGAACCTATGGGCCTGATGTCTGGAGCCGGGTACTAAATCGAAACTACCACCGATTTCCGTGGCCGTTTGCCTTCTCAGCCAGTATCAACGATGAGACCAAACTAAAGACGGAAGGCTTATACCGTAAAACGATGGACGATTTGACCGAGACCTGGCAGAAACAGCAAGAAGGGTTAGCCATTACGCCCACAACCTCTTTTCCGGTAGAAGCCGAAAAACAACTAGCCCAAAGACCCGTTTTTACGAGTTATCAGCATCCGCAACTCCTGACCGACTCCACCGTATTGTGCGTAAAAAGCGGCCTTGGCGATACACCCCGACTGGTCATTCTGACGAAAAATGGACGCGAGAAAACAATTTCCGTACAGGGCTTTCCAAACGACCCTGACTACCTGTCGGCCACAGCTTCCAAAGCCTGCTGGATTGAGTTCGGGTATGACCCACGCTGGGGACAACGCATTTATTCGAACATCCGGGTACTCGATTTCAAGACGGGGAAACTTACCCGCCTGACTCACCGCGCCCGGTACACGGCTGTCGCGCTCTCGCCCGACAACACAAAACTGGTCGTCGTTGAAAACACTGATCGTTACAAAACCCATTTACTTGTCCTCGACGCGCATACGGGTGAAATTCAAAAGACGGTGCCTAATCCAGACAATGATTTTTACCAGCATCCGCGCTGGCAGGACGACAATAAAACGATTGTTACGGTATCGCTCAAAAATGGACAAAAAACCATTCAGTCAATTGATACTGAATCGAATAAACATATTGATTTACTGCCACGAGTCAATGAAAACATCAGTCATCCACAACCCTGGGGAAACTATGTGCTCTATAATTCGCCCCGGTCGGGCATCGACAATATTTATGCGGTAGATACTCGGTCAAAACAGGTATTTCAGGTTACGTCCCGACCGTTGGCGGCTTACCACGCCACGGTGTCACCATCGGGGGCACGAGTCGCTTTCGAGGATTTTGTCTCAACTGGCTACCGTATTGCCGATATGGCCCTTAATCCTACTACATGGAAACCTGTTACTGAACCCACTCAAGAGCAGACGGTCCGCTACTTCGGCCCATTAGTCAACCTGGAGCCGGGTGCCGCGCGGGGTCGCCGTATTTTATCCCAGCCTCCCGGATCGGCCAACCCAGGCGGGGCAGATTCGTTGCCTGCCTTGGCCTCCTACACGCCGACCCGCTTTCGGCGATTAGCCAATGCGGTTAATGTATACAGTTGGGGGCCAACAGTCGGTAGTACAGGACAGGCGCTATCGGTAGGTATCAGTTCGCAGGATTTATTAAGCACTACCCAGATTAGTGTTGGGTATACGTATAATCAGTCCGAACGGGCCGGGAATGCTTATGCATTATTGAGTTATCAGGGACTTTACCCAATTATCGACCTTAGTTTCCAGCACGGTACGCGAAGTACATCGCTCTACATCGATAAAGTCGTTCCAGTCGATAGTTTGCGTACAGATCGGTGGCAGTATGATCAGTTAACCGCCGGTTTTCGGTTGCCATTACAGCTAACTAATTCTAAATACATTCAGGGAATTAGCCTCTCGGCCTATTACAATTACCTGCACGTAACAGGCTACGACCTCCCCTACCGGTTTATTACGGAGGTGGGTGCGGCAGGGTCGCTCAATGCGCTGACGTATGGTTTCAGTTACTCGCATTTGCTCCGCCAGAGTAAGCGTGATGTGGCACCTCGTTGGGGGCAAACGCTCTCGGCCAACTACCGGACAACACCTTTTGGCGGAAAACTAACCGGCGAACAATGGGGTGTCCAGGCAAATGTATTTTTTCCGGGTCTGGCAAAACACCACTCAATACGGTTGAGAGCCGGTTACCAGCAGCAAGCCCAGGGAACCTACCGTTTCAGTGCGATTGTGTTTTACCCGCGTGGTCAATTATATGTCAGCGACGACCAGATTAAAGCAGGCAGCGTAGAATATCGATTACCGATTGCCGATACCCATTGGTCGCTGGGGCGTTGGCTGTACGTGCAACGCATAAAGGCCGGTGGTTTTTATGATCTGGCAAATGGGCAAACTGTTGCCGAAGTACGCGATATATACGGTCGGTTGCGGGGGTACGAAACCCAACGTCACGCCTACCAGACAACCGGTATCGACGTTTCATTTGTGTTCAACGCCTTGCGATTACGCACCCCGTTCGAAGCTGGATTTCGCACAATTTATAATCTCACAACACGGGAGTGGCTGATTCAGCCGTTGGTGATTGACATTGGTTTTTAAAAAGTAAAGGACGTAGAGTAAAAAGTGAAGAATGTAGTGGCCTATTCTTCACTTTTTACTCTACGTCCTTTACTTAAACTATCCTTTGTAAAGCACCCACTTCGCCAGTTCCCGGAAGGATACTTTTTTGCCATACATCAGGATACCAACGCGATAAATCCGGGCAGCTATCCAGGTGGTGCCGATAAAGCCCAGCACTAACAGAGCCATCGACAGGGCCAATTCCCAAACAGGTACACCAAATGGAATACGAACCATCATGACAACGGGCGATGTAAGCGGGATGATAGATGTCCAGAACGCCAGAGGACCATCGGGGTCACGAACGGCAATCTGGGCGAAGGCAATAGCGGCAATGATGGGCATCATGATCGGAAACATGAACTGCTGGGTCTCGGTCTCATTATCGACAGCCGCGCCGACAGCACCAAACAAGGCGCTATAAAGCAAGTAGCCTCCTAAGAAATAGAATAGAAAACAAGCAACGATAAGGGGGAGATTGAGCGTTTCAATCGCTGTCATGATTTCGGCAACGGGATTTTGAGCAGCGGCCATCTTGGTTTGTACATCCTGCCCACCCGGCATCCCGTTCATACGGGCCGTCATGGCTGACTGTGCCGTTGCTTTCGGGTGGCCAACAAACTGCGAACCGACAGTGGTGAGGCCAATCGTCAGCACGATCCAGAGCATAAATTGGGTAAGGCCAACCAGCGCCACACCAATTATTTTGCCCATCATTAACTGAAATGGCTTCACCGACGAGATAATTACTTCAACGATACGGTTGGTTTTTTCTTCCATCACACCCCGCATCACCTGGGTACCGTAAATCAATACCGAAATGTAGATCAACAATGCGCAGAACCCACTGATAATAGTTGTGGCAATACCATTGTTGTTTTTTTCGCCCGCGTCGCTCAGGCTGATGGTCTGTGCATCGACATTCACTTTTGCATCCTGAATTATTTTCTGCGTGATGCCCGCCTGCGTCAATTTTATGGTTTCAATCTCTTTCGAGATGGCCCGTTCAATATTGCTTTGCAGAGACAGACTGACGCTTTTCTCAGCGAAAATCTTGACGGTTTTGGGTTGCTCGATTACGTCTTTCGGAATAAAAACCAGTGCGTTGTAGCCCTGTTTAACGAATACCTTTTTTGCTTCCGTCAACGATTGTTTTGGGTAGGAAAATAGTGTTTCGTCGTCGTTTTTAAACTGGTTGACAAACCGTCCGCTTTCATCGATGACAGCAATTTTTTTCTGATTCATCGAACTGACAGCCGCCCAACCAATGATGGCGTAGAAGCCAAAAATGAGCAATGGTCCTAGAATCGTCATAATAATGAACGACTTTTTGCGCACCCGAACCATGTATTCGCGCTTGATAATCAGAAAAATTATATGCATATTATAGTACCGACCGTTCTGGACGGCAGGGTAAAAGAAGTGAAATTGGCCTATTTTACGAGACACCACAACCGACCGCTCCGGTCGGTATTACATTAATCATTCGTTTCGCCAACGGCCTGAATAAAAATGTCGTTCATAGTTGGGATATTCTCGCCAAATGCCCGGACGGCAACCCGGTCGAGCAGATAGCGGATAAGGTCATTAACCGCTGCATCGGGTGGTATCTTAATATTGGTCCGCAGAAATCCATCATCAGTTGACGTGGTATTTAGTACGTCAAACGCTGGTGGTAGCGTATCGAGTTCACCCTGATATTCAACATGATAGGTATGGGTTTTAAACTGGTCCTTGATGGCCCGTTTTGGCCCGTCGAGCACTTTATGTGCCCGGTTGATGAGCGCAATATGGTCGCAAAGTTCTTCGACGGATTCCATGCGGTGCGTCGAAAAGATAACCGTTTTGCCTTTGTCACGCAACTCCAGAATCTCGTCTTTGATGAGGTTCGCGTTGATGGGGTCAAAGCCAGAAAACGGTTCATCCAAAATAATCAGGTCGGGTTCGTGCATGACCGTCGCCACAAATTGTACCTTCTGCTGCATTCCCTTAGAAAGGTCTTCAACGTTTTTGGACCACCATGCTTTAATGTCGAATTTAATGAACCACGTTTTCAGCTTTTCCATAGCCTGCTTTTCAGTCAGTCCTTTGAGTTGAGCCAGATAGAGCAGTTGTTCACCAACCTTCATTTTTTTGTACAATCCCCGTTCTTCGGGCAAATACCCAATTCGCTTAATATGGTCGGGCTTCAGCCGCTCGCCCGCCAGAATAATTTCGCCCGAGTCGGGCGCAGTAATCTGGTTGATGATGCGAATGAGCGAGGTTTTGCCCGCGCCGTTGGGACCAAGCAAGCCAAAAATGCTACCCTGTGGCACAACCAGACTCACGTCGTCTAAGGCCCGGTGCTCGGCGTATTGTTTAACAATATGATGGGCTTCGAGTATGTTGTTCATTTAATTTAGGTAAAACTCTGGTAACGTTCAATAGACCCAAACTACAGGTTTTTGTTACACAACGCCAAACAATTTACGGATGAACTGCGAATCAGTTACACAGGCGGTAACAAAAAAGGCCACAACTAGAGAAGTTATGGCCTTGGCTTTCAAAAAGTCAATTACAATCAGGCTTTTACGACTATGGTTTTTGCCCATTTATCACCAAAGCGTTTGCTATCAGCACTAAATACCATCAGTACATCTACTATATTGAAAAAAGGAATCAATAAGGATACCTGCCGGGTAATGGCCGTCCCATAATCGCCAAGAAGGCTCTCGCCCGTATCTTCCTTAATAACCTTAATACCCATTAATTTTTTGCCGATACTTTGTCCACCTAAAAATTCACCTACAGCGGGTAAGGCATCCTTGGTAAGTAAATAACCAATGGCAATCACATAGCCAACCGTCACCAGCTGGTAGGACACAATCATTAATAACCAGACAGCTACATTACCAATAATGCCATCGATAAAAGCAGCAATAAATCGCTGTAAAGGAGTTGCCTTAACATGGGCAGTAATCACAGGAGTGTATGGGGATTCCACAAGCATAGGGGGTTTAAATAAAATAAAAGGCAGTAATTGAATCCCAAACGTACGAAATCAGGCCAGTACACCAAGTTAATACTATCTGAACTGCCAACGATTTATTTAGCGGTAACTTATTCATTTTCAAGAGTATTCTTTAAGAAAATATATTCCTGTCCGGAACACGCATAGTGGCTATCCTATTCCCATTCATGATCCTACCGTAGTAAGTAAAAAGCCGGAAACCACGCGTGGTTTCCGGCTTTTTACTTACTACGGTTTATAAATTATCGAACAGGTTTAATTATAGTAGTCCCGAACCTGAAAAAGCAACATCAGAAATAATAATCCCAGCAAAATTCCGATAATACTGAATGAAAAAACACTGGTTAAAATACTGAGTAATTGAGCATAGTAACTAAATACCCATCCCTGTCTTTTACGATTGAATAGACCGGGTAGGGCCAGCCCACCCAGTACCAGACCCAAAACTGAGAGAATCATGGTGATTGTATAGCTGATACCAACCCCTGCTCCACCCATATAAGCCACAGGCATTAAGGCTGCACCTATACCCAGAAAGGCCAGAATAGCTGGCAAGGTCAACAGCAAAAGCACAAGCGAAACAATGGGCCAGTACTTTACAAACCCTTCCCGGAAATTGAACGGAAATTGAAAGGGTGCTTTAGTCGTAAAATAAGGCGCTAGTTCGGTTTCTAACACGGCAGGTTGGGCCATAGTAATAAAGGGGTTAAGAGTAACAGATGAACGAATGTATTCAACTCCCTAAAAGTACACCTTCCTAGGGGTATCCTACCCTAACCATCAACGATTTATTAAGCGGTAACCTCGTCAATCGCAATAGGCTGTGTTCTAAACTCGCCTTCCCACTTAGAAATAACACAGGTCGCTACGGCATTGCCCATTACACTCGTAGCAGAACGCCCCATATCGAGCACCTGGTCGATGCCTAACAGCAGGGCAAGCCCTTCTATAGGCAGGTTGAACAGCGACATCGTTCCGGCAATAACCACCAACGACGCCCGAGGTACACCAGCAATACCTTTAGAGGTAATCATCAGCGTCAGCATCATTGTAATTTGCTGCTCAATACTGAGTGGGACATGATACGCCTGCGCAATAAAGGCCGTGGCAAAGGTCATGTAGAGCATCGATCCATCGAGGTTGAACGAGTAGCCGAGCGGCAACACAAACGAAATAATTCGTTCGGAGCAGCCAAACCGGCGCAACGCTTCAATGGTTTGTGGAAATGAAGACTCCGAACTGGCGGTGCTGAATGAGAGGATAATAGCCGAACGAACTTCTTTCAGCAAGGCGAAGTAAGGAATGCCCACAACTAAACAAATGGTGCCCAGCACCGCGAAAATAAAGAACAGCAACCCCCCAAAAAAACAAAGAATCAGATAGAGATAGCCAGATAGAATTCCTAGACCCTGCTGAGCTACTATAGCGGCAATGGCCCCCAGAACCCCAAATGGAGCAAACGCCATGACATAGCTGGTTACTTTGAACATTACATGCGATAGCGCGTCGAGTGCCTTAATGATAATTTTACCCTGCGCCCCGATGGCCCCGACAGCTATGCCAAAGAATATACTAAAGACTACGATTTGAAGAATTTCATTGGTGGCTAAGGCGTCAACAAAACTTGTTGGGACGATGTGCGTAAAAAAGTTTTCTAATGATAGTTTCTGTACTGTCACCCCTACATCAGTGCCCTTGGCTGGTAGTCTTTCTATGCTCATCACTTCGCCTGGCTTCAGAATATTGACGACCAGTAGACCAACAATGAGCGACAGGATAGTAGCAAAGTAGAAATAAGCCAGGGTTTTCAGGCCAATTCGCCCAACCGTACCGAAATCGCCGAGTTTGGCAATACCTACAACCAGCGTGGCAAAAACAAGCGGGCCAATAATCATTTTAATGAGCCGCAGAAATATTTTGGACAGGATGTTGAGATCCGTTCCTGAAAAACCGGAAGTGGTAGCCGGGAAGAAATAACCAATGGCAATACCAAGCACCATGCCCAGAAAAATACGCGTTGTAAGGTTAGGTAGTTTCATGCAGTGAGATTAAAAGGCCCTTAATAGACAAATGTAAATGAATCTGAGCAGTTCAGAAAGTTCGTACGCCTACGGAATGCCCGTTAAACTAGCCTAGTTTCTGAGCAGGTTTGCTCAGTGAGGGATCTTTTTTTCCGACTTTTATGGATATACGGTATTATGCGATTTAATAAATGTACTAAGCAAACAAAATCACTACCTTAGTCCTTACGAAATATACGCCGATAAATGGGTTTACGGTACGCAAACTGTAACCAGAGAATGGGATAAAAGAGGTAATCGGTTAATCGAAATGGGGTTCGGAAGGTAATATCATCAATAATTACCGTTTGCTCACCAGAACCGACCGATGATCGGCAAAGTCTATGGCGATGTTGCCAATAAGCCAGAAAAAACGGAAGTTTTGTTCCCTTATCAACAAAGAATATTTCGTCAGGCGTAGTTTGCTGATCAATAATGTGACTAATCCAGTCCTGGCGAAACAGTAAAAAATTTAACTGTAAATGAACCACATTACCCGGCAAACAACCATCAAAACGAATTACGTTTACGGGTGGGAAGGCAGGACTGAGTTGCTCGAAAAGATCGCGATTGAAGCCAGCCCAAACCGTGGGCAGTGGTTGTTCAACCTGGGTTTTAAGTAAAATATGCATAGTAAACGAACGGATAGTGAAGTTAGGAATAGAGAAAAACGCTTACCTTTTACGAAAAAATAGTATATTAAAGTTGGCAAAAACAACAAAGTGGTCAAATTTGCTCCCTCATATTCGTATTATACAGGCCCGGTTGGGCAACTTTTGGATTGGTTTATGCATCGGCTTGGTTACTGGGTATTCTGTTGTCTTATTGTCTGCCTACTAGGTTCATCGAGGCAGGCGGAGGCTGCTCCTGAGCCTGAATACCTTACTGTTCGCAACGGTTTACCACAGGGTTTTGTTAAATCATTGATTCAGGACCAGCGCGGTTTCATCTGGCTGGCTACCCGCGACGGACTCTGTCGCTACGACGGCGTTCATTTTCGTATATACACCCATGATCCTCAGCAAGCCAGCTCACTGTCTTTCAGCAGTATTTACGAAATTAAAGCCGACGAAGGGGATAAACTATGGGTTCGTACAGAAAACAATAACATCGATTGTTTCGATCCGGTTACCGAGAAGGCCAAACGAGTTTCCAATTCACCCGCCTTTCGACGGGCGCTCGGTCGCGACCAACTTGTTGGTATTCAGCCCGACCACGACGGTAACGTGTGGGTAGCTACGCAAACGAACGGCTTTTTTCGGCTGAATGCAAACGGCACAATTTCGCATCGGCACTGGGCCATGCAGAGCGATACAGTCCAGCGAATCATTCATGCCTTGTTGCTTGACCGTTATAACCACGTGTGGCTGGCAGCACGGGATGGCTTATTTCGGTTCGATCCGGTATCGGGTCAGTTTTTCGGCTTTCGTATAGCACAGGGGTTACCGCAGAATGAGGTATATGGGCTGCACGAACGGGTTACCGGCGAACTAATGCTTGGCTTTCCCGGTCAATTTGCTCTTTTCGAACCCGCCAATGGTCGCGTTCGACAGGTTATTACAGTGCCTGGTTCCGCTGCTAATGTCCCCCTGTTCACGAAAGATTACCGGGGCGTCGACTACATTAACCAAAGTCGGTATAGCAACAAAACCGGCTTGGTTTCGCTGCTGTCTGACCCAGTCGACAGAGACGGCACCACAGTGACCACTTATCAACCAGCTAAATTGAGCCGCTTTTCGGCGGTATCGCTGCTCATTGATCGAACAAATGTTCTTTGGATTGGCCTGAATGGCGACGGGGTAATCAAGTATGACTTGAACAAACGTCCATTTCAGACTTGGCCTTACAGTCAAAACTTCCAGACGGACTGGCTCACGCAGCAGTTTGGCGTACCAATAAATGCCATTCCTACGGTTATCCGGCAGCAATCGTCGGCGAGCATGCAGTACCAATTTGACCGGCATAAAAACCTGTGGATCACGACCCCGCAAACGGTCCCCTATCGCTATAATACCTTTCGACAAACATTTGACCCCGTTCAACCAAAAGGTATTGAGGCACGGTGGCTCCCCAATGGTGAGTTTCGTTTAACTGCCCTTTCGACCGGGGCACAGGGTGAACTTTGGGGCCTTTTGGGGCCACACAATCAGGCCGTAGTACGCCACAATCCCGATAAAGAAACCTTCACCGCTTTTCCGTTGCCCCTGCCCATTAATCACCCTTACGAAATTATGGCGATGGTGGTAGATGGTGGACGCGTCTATATGGCAACCAGGAACCATGGACTGCTACGGGCCGACCTGTCATTAAAACGGCTTATCCGCTGGCATAGTGGTGGTAACGATGCTAAAACACTACCGGGTGATGCGCTTTTATGTCTGGCCCAGGACCCGCTTCAGTATAATTTTCTTTGGATTGGCACATTTGGCGAGGGGCTATGCCGACTCGATAAAATGACAGGGAAAATTCAGCGATTTACCGTAGGGCAGGGCCTATCGAATAACGTGATTTACGCTATTCGAACGGATGGTAACGGCCATTTGTGGCTCAGCACCAACCGAGGGCTATGCCGATTTGATACGCGAACCTTCGAAGCCCGCAATTATATGGCCGACGATGGATTGCCAGGCGAAGAATTTAAACAGTTTCATGACGTAGCCTTGCCCGACGGACGGCTCATTTTCGGTGGCACTGGTGGTTACACAACTTTCGACCCGCGCCGGGTGAGCGAGGATCCGGTAAAGCCAACTGTAGCCATCACCGCTCTGCGAATCAACAACCAGCTGGTAAACGCCACGACACCTGAGTCGCCAATTCAACGTGACATTAATGAAACAGCAGAAATTGATTTAAACCATAAACAGAACTTCCTATCTATCGATTTTGCTGCCCTTGAATTTAACCAGAGCCATAAGAATCAATACCGCTACAAACTTATTGGCTTAGATAAAGAGTGGGTTTACAGCGGCAATCAGGCTACCGCCACCTATACGAATCTCCCCCCCAACACGTATACGTTTGTTGTTAACGCATCGAATACGTCGAGTGTATGGAGTCCCTATACCCATGCGTTGCGAATCGTTATTCAACCTCCACTATGGGCAACCTGGTGGGCCTATACAGGGTATGCTTTATTACTGTTAGGTGCGCTCCTTCTTTACCTGCGGGTACGCATCAACCGTATACATCTGCGAAGCCGAATGGAACTTCG
The DNA here is from genome assembly GCF_042686045.1 of Spirosoma flavum. Lineage (NCBI taxonomy): Bacteria > Pseudomonadati > Bacteroidota > Cytophagia > Cytophagales > Cytophagaceae > Spirosoma > Spirosoma flavum. The sequence goes on along the minus strand of NZ_JBHUOM010000002.1, from coordinate 1,488,875 downwards.
CGAACAGGAGTCCATTCAGTTGAAACACCTTGACGAAATCAAATCCCGGTTCTTTGCCAATATTACCCATGAATTTCGTACGCCCTTAACACTAATTCTAACACCGTTAGAACAAGTATTGAATGACTCTACGGACTCACCTTACCATGGTCGGTTGTCACTTATTTATCGAAACGCAAACCGGCTCCTTCGACTGATTAATGAATTACTCGATTTAGCTAAACTCGACGCTGGAAACTTAACCATCACACCTACTCCCGCCGATTTACCTGATTTTATCAAACGAACGGTAGTAGTTTTCATGGAGGAAGCCCAACGCAAACACATTCAGTTGAAGCAGACTTATTACTTCAATCAGTCTTTTTATTGGTTCGACTCGGATAAAATTGAAAAAATCTTAACCAATCTCCTGTCAAACGCGCTCAAATTCACCGATGAGTATGGTATGATAACATTGTCTACCTATGTCGCGCCTATTGACCCAGCCGTAGCTCCCTCCACAAATACCGATCTTATTCGACTAACGGTACATAATACGGGAGCGGGCATTCCGGCCCATCAGGTACCACACATTTTCAATCGATTTTATCAGGCTGATCCTTTAACGGAACGATCGGTAGGCGGCTCGGGTATTGGATTAGCCTTGGTGAAAGAACTGGTTGAGATGATGCAGGGCACTATTTCGGTGAAAAGCGACCCTACGATGGGTACAACATTTACCGTCGAATTACCCTGCCGCCAAGCGCGGGCGGACCTCGTTTCTGATACCGCCGATAACTCCCTCTCGCCACTACCCGTTTATAATCAATTCGCTGTGAATAAATCCCTCGCAGATGAAAAAGCCCCTTATATACTGCTTGTAGAAGACGATGATGATATTGCCGACTTTATTGTTACTACCCTAAACACTGAATGGCGGGTGCAACGAGCGAATAACGGGAAAACCGGGGTAGAATTAGCCATTACGAATGGGCCGGACCTGATTATTAGCGACGTGCTTATGCCCAAACTCAATGGATATGAACTTTGCCGTCAGCTAAAGAGCAATCCCATTACCAGTCATATTCCTATTCTGTTATTAACTGCCAAAGTTTCTGCTGAGAGCCGCATCGAAGGATTAACAGCCGGTGCTGACGATTATCTGGCTAAGCCCTTTCAGGTTGACGAACTACTCGGACGCGTTCGGAACCGGCTGGTGCATCAGCAGCAGGTCCGTCAATATTATCGAACCCAGTTGCTGCGCGAAGGCTATTTACCGCTTGCCAGTCGAGCTCCCGAAGACGACTTTATGAATCGGCTATATTCCCTACTAGAGACCCACCTCGACGACTCCACATTTGGGGTAGAACCCTTGGCCAATGCTATTGGTATGAGTCGTATGCACTTGAACCGGAAAGTAAAAGCGATGACAGGCTTGCCTCCCAACGAACTCATTCGGGCAGTACGACTGAAACGGGCAGCTGAACTACTTCTAACGGGGGCATCTATATCGGAGGTTGCTGACCGAGTAGGGTTTGACACGGCGGCCTATTTTTCTAAAGTTTTCAAGGATTATTACCATTTAACTCCTTCGGAGTATGTCGAGCAACATCGACAAGAGCTAATAAAGTAATCCCTCATTAGCAACATTTATTTACTCTATAGGTATACTAGCTTAATTACAGATCAACTTAATAATTAGCATAAATTATATAGTATATTATCTTTAAGGTGACATATACAACCTAAAAAGAATCTTTCATATGTGATGTTACAAATTTTATAGCCCGTGTTACGAATGAGCAAGACTTGAGAAATAATCAGGTTTAGTATTGTGTCAGTTACTCAAATTATCCATATCTGAATCTGACAAGTAGTACTCCTGCGTATGTCCATGTCTGTCTTTTCATTTTCTAATCGAGCTACTCCAACGGAGTGGCCTCCTCTCAAGCTCTATCTTCGTGAAACGGGCCGTCAGTTATTTTCAGTAGCTGATCTAGTGTATTTACAGGCAGTTGCTAATTACAGTTGGTTGAATTGGGCAGATGGTCGCCGGATGCTTATGCCCCGCACCTTAAAATATTATTCGCCCCAACTACCTACCGAGTTATTTATTCGTCTCCACCGTAACTGTGTTGTCAATCGACACTTTGTGGAACGGCTGGAGCGCACAGACACAGGTGGTCTGGTTCATCTGACAACGGGTGAAGTTCTGACAGTTTCACGTCGGCGCTGGACTTTAGTTCGTCGGCAGTTAGCGAACAACAGGCCAAACCTGAATTAATTAGTACGTCTCACGTTTCAGCCATTGGCTGTCTTGCGAGTTATCCTAGTAAACTCTACCAGACTATCTCAAAAGATAAACAGTAAGTTGCTCCAGGTCGATCATCCGTAATATAGATGATCGACCTGGAGCAACTTACTGTTTATACCGTTCACGATTTTTTATTGAACCTATAGCATAGATGAGGACCAACAAGCGCCACCAATATTTGAAGATACTAATCAGGTAAAACATTCTCGTTCAGGTCGGGTTCAACAGAAATACTCAACGTTTCTTATCCAGCCCGCATTTTGTATGCAACCAAGTTCTAGCTTAGCAGCCAAAACGCTTGACGCCCACGAACGTTTAAATGAGCTATATGGCATTCAGGCTATTCACGGCTACCCCGACCCAATGCATGAGTTAATCGGTACAATTTTATCGCACCGCACTACCCACGCGAATGAAGCTACAGCCTACCGAACGATGCGCGAACGATTTCCAACCTGGGAGCAGGTTCGCGATGCGCCCCTCTCCGATCTGATCGACGCCATACAAACGGCTAACTACCCCGAAATTAAAGCGCCTTATATTCAAAATCTGCTGGCACACCTCTTTCGGGAAACTGGCGCAGCTAACATTGACTTTCTGGGTAATTTATCCACCCAGGATGCCATGAATTGGCTGACTACTCTTCCCGGTATCGGGTTAAAGACAGCTACGATTCTGTTGCTTTTCAAATTTCATAAGCCTGTCTTACCCGTGGATACGCACGTTCATCGCGTCACGCAGCGGGTAGGCATACTTGGACCAAAGGTAAGCGCCGAGAAAGCCCATACGCTCCTGCTGGCTTATCTGCCGCAGGATTCTCTGGTACTATTCAATTTTCACAAGCATTTTTACTGGCATGGCCAACGCATATGTACCTGGTATTATCCAAAATGCAACGACTGTGTTTTACGGGACATGTGCGATTTTTATCAATCGGGAGGAACCGCGTTATTAAGCAGTACGCCTATCAGAAATAAGAAATCGGCAAATTCTTAATCGCTAAATACGAATAAAGCAAGTCCCCGTTGATGTGCATCAACGGGGACTTGCTCTTTTAAGGAGTCGAAATTTTAACTCTTTTGCCCGTACTTACGTTCGTAAAATTCTTTCGACTGCTCAACCCAGGTGTCACGTTCGATGCGACCGGGAAAAAATTCAATAAGTTCGTTCACCTTGTCGATGTCTTCTTTCGTAAAGTTAGCAACCTGTCTGAACGTATAGATACCTAAACTATGTAATTTCCGCTCCAGAAACGGTCCCACCCCTACAATATCTTTCAGGTCGTCGGCTTCCGAAGCCACCGCCCGACCAATTCTATCGAAGTTAACTTCGTTGGCGCGGGCAGCAATTCGGCTTAACACAGCCGCTTCCGAATTATCGTTATTTCCAGAATCAACTCCTGCTATCGAAAAAGTAGGGCGACGTTCTATCGAACTAATTGGGGCTATCACTTCTTCATCAATCAACTCCGGTGTATCGTCGTTTGAGAAAGCAGGCAACAGAGGGTCGGCATGGACAAATGCCGGGGGTACGTCCACGACGGGCTCTGATCGGAATGAAGCAGGAGGTACAACAACGGCAGTACGTCGACTTATTTTCGACTGGCGACACGTTGCCAATTCGACTTCTTTGTCGGCAATCGACGTATGCAGGGCACGAACCCGCCCAGCAAGTACTAATCGGCCCAGTAGCCAGCCAATAAACGCGGCAAGCGCCAGTAAAATCAACATTTCGATGATGGCCACCGGTCGATTAAAGGGGTCTAATCCAAACATAATGGGATTTCAGTTTAAGGAGCCTGTTTAAGTCTCCTGGTTTTATGATACGGCTCAATAGTGATTGAACACACGGAGCCTGGCATATTATTTCTTTTTTGCTAATTCAGCTGCTTGCCCGACCCAATTATCACGTTCGATACGACCGGGAAAAAACTCAATAATATCATTTACCTGTTCAATGTCTTCCGACGTAAAATTGGCAATCTGTCGAAACGTGTATATACCAATGACGTGCAGTTTTTTTTCCAAAAATGGCCCGATACCAACAATGACTTTGAGATCATCGGCCTCAGTAGCTGATGCCAGCCCAATACGGTTGAAGTTGATTTCGCCGGCACGAGCCTGAATACGGCTCAGAACAACGGTTTCTTCATGGTCGGTACCGTTAACGAGCGTCGTTGTCCGGTAGCAATCGTCCACGTCACGCTCCGCACTGGCTAAATTGCCCTCAAGTTGTTGAATAGTACGTTGCCTGGAGATGTATCCAATGATAAAGCCCAACACACCAGCCACAATCAGCATAATCACATGCTGTATCTGGGCACCGGGCAAGTTGAGGGGATTCAGTTCAAACATAATTGTAAGAATTTACAGGTTGGACGTTTACGTTTTTTGGTCCTTGACTGGCAGACCTGAAAAGCATAAACGGAAAACGTTTAAAACAGATTTTATTCAACCACTACCGTAACACGTCGATTGGCTTTACGCCCCGAAAGGGTACTATTATCTGCTTTCGGTTCCGTTTCACCTTTTGCTTTGACGTCTATCTGATCCAGATCGATCCCCGATTTACGAAGTTTCGCTTTCACATCATTAGCCCGATCGAACGAAAGCCGCATGTTTACAGCATCGGGACCAGAATTATCGGTATAGCCCGTTAGCAATAGTTTTTTGTCTTTGTTTGCCGCTAAAAAGGTAGCCGCTTCGTCAAAAAACTTCTTCGTTTCATCGGTTTTGATATAGTTGGCTTCACCCAATGGGAAATACAGGTCAATGGGCTCAAATACCGAGGTAAACTTCTGTTTTTCAGCCAGTTCTTTTTCCGTCGTCGGCTCAACAAGGGTAACAGGTGCGGGTGTCGTAGCCAAACCTGAGAAGGCAAAATCAAGGCCACCGTAGAGCGAGTCACCTTTAGCCGTAAATGAGAGATTTCGTTCAACACCTTTGGTCGTCAGCGATGCCGCCGGAATACCCTGTTGCACCAGATATTGTTTGATACCCTCAGCACGAGCCAGACCCAAATTTGGAAAAGTTGTCGTATTGGTTTCTGCCGACGAATAATAACCGATAATTTCGACCGTCCGACCGGGACTGCCTTTCAGATACGTAACCATCGACTCAAGTGACCCGCCAAGCGAATTGATGTTGGCGTTAGCCCCCGATTTGGCAAAGCTGAAATTGCCGGGTAAGTCGAGCCGAAAGAGATTCCCATCGGCAATAGTAATTCCATCGGCACCGGGGGGCGTTGCGGGAAGAGCCGGTTCAGCAGATACCGTTACTGGCTGAGTATCATCGACACATAGCTGCTTGATATTGCAGACATGCCACCAGGTAGAGCCGATCATCCACAAAATAAGCAGGATGACCCAGGGTGTTTTATTTGTTAGCATAGTAAGGAAGGAGGTTAGTATTGACTCCGTATTTCGAATTCCAGGGTGAGACGAAATTGAGCAGAAAAGGTTACTCAAAAATAATGGTAAGTCCTGCAAAAGCAAGATTATCACTATTTTTAGACGAATTTCTTCTATATATCCCTCGTCAAATCACGGTCAAGGTACAAGAAAAACTACTGTACGTTTTTCGAAGAAGCTCTCTATGTCGTTAACTTGCCCTTTTATACAACCTGACTAGTAAACAAATGCTTATTGACCTCCGTAGCGATACCGTTACACAACCTACGCCCGCCATGCGCGAGGCTATGTTTTCAGCCCCGCTCGGCGACGATGTTCTCGGCGATGACCCAACAGTTAACGCGCTCGAAGCGAAAGCGGCCTCTTTATTTGGCATGGAAGCGGCTCTGTTCTGCGCATCGGGCACAATGACCAATCAACTCGCGATTCGCACCCACACCCGCCCCGGCGACGATGTTATCTGCGACTACCTTTCGCACGTCTATCAGTACGAGGGCGGGGGAATTTCAGTCAATGCGCTGGCATCAGTGAGTCTGGCCCACGGCGAACGGGGCAAACTTACCCCCGACCTTATCCGCGATTACATTTATAATCCTGACGACTCGCACAAACCTCTGTCAAGACTGGTTGTGCTCGAAAACACGGTTAATAAAGGCGGAGGTTGCTACTATACAGTACCCGAAATTGCGGCCATTCGGAAGGTTTGTGATGAACACCAGTTAATTCTGCATCTGGATGGCGCTCGTCTTTTCAACGCCCTTGTCGAAACAGGTGAACCGACGGCGGCTTATGGACAGCTTTTCGACTCAATTAGTATCTGTTTATCCAAAGGACTGGGGTGCCCGGTGGGGTCTCTCCTACTCGGCAAAGCTGATTTTATCCGGCAGTCCAGACGCTATCGTAAGCTAATGGGTGGCGGGTGGCGTCAGGCAGGATTCCTTGCCGCAGCCGGAATTTATGCGCTCGATCACCACATTGACCGCCTGAAACTGGACCATTCGCGCGCCCGCAAAATCGGGGCGATACTTAAACACCTGCCTGAAGTAGAGGAAATCCTGCCAATTGACACGAATATTGTCATTTTTAGACTCCCCGAAACCATCTTAGCCAGCGATTATGTTAAAACATTAGAAACAAAAGGTATTCGTGGTATCTCGTTTGGCAAGCATCTGGTGCGGTTTGTAACCCATTTAGATTTGACGGACGAACATATCGAGCACATTGCTACTGTATTAAGCCATTCAGTAAGTGAAAACGCCGTCTAATCCAGCTAAAAAATCGTCTGCTTATCTCGCCTTGGGCATAGTTTTTTTCGTCCTTGGCGTGTCAATGAAAGGTATGATAGCTTTTACTGGGGTCGGAGCGGCTTTCCTATATCTTTATTACAAAGAGTCGAATAAAGAAAAGAAGCAGTAATGCATATTCAAACTAGAAATTTAGAAAAATCAGATTACCATGACCTGAAAGAGGCCATGATTGAGGTCTATAGTGGAATTGGGGGCGATTATTGGGAGAAGAGTAAGATCACCAAGCTGCTCAATATCTTTCCTGAAGGTCAATTTTGCGTCGAGGTAGACGGAAAAGTCGTAGCCTGCGCATTAGCCATCCGGGTCAAATATGATCAGTTCGGCGATAACCATACGTATTTCCAGATTACGGGTGGTTATACCTTCAAAACTCATAGTGATGAGGGCGATTATCTCTATGGTATCGAGGTATTTGTACACCCTGACTTCCGGGATTTACGCCTTGGCCGGCGACTATATGATGCCCGTAAGGAGGTTTGTGAGCAATTGAACCTCAAAGGCATTCTGGCCGGAGGACGTATTCCGAATTACAACAAATTTTCTGACGAGCTATCGCCCCGCGAATACATCACGAAGGTAAAGCAGAAAGAGATTTATGACCCCACGTTAACCTTTCAGCTCTCCAACGATTTCCACGTTCGGAAGGTATTGCGCGGCTATCTGCCCGGCGACTCGGAGTCGAAGGAGTACGCGACGCTGCTGGAATGGATCAATATTTATTACGTTGACGAAAAAGACAAAAAACCACATACGGACTCGATTATCCGGTTGGGGGTGATTCAGTGGCAGATGCGATTATTCAAAAATCTTGATGCTTTCCTGGAACAGGTCGAATTTTTTGTCAATGCCGTCAGCGATTACCGGGCCGATTTCATGGTCTTGCCCGAGTTTTTTAACACACCCCTGATGGCCGATTTCAACGACCTGCCGGAGCCAGTCGCCATTCGAAAACTGGCCGACTTTACCGAACGGGTGCGGGATAAACTTTGTGAATTAGCGATCTCCTATAACGTGAACATTGTGGGAGGCAGCATGCCACTGGTGGACGAAGACGGAAAACTTTATAATGTAGCTTACCTCTGCCGCCGTGACGGTTCGTTTGAAGAGTACCGCAAAATCCATATCACGCCGAACGAAGTAAAACATTACGGCATGGTTGGTGGCTACGAAATTCGGGCGTTCGACACGGATTGCGGCAAGATCGGGATGTTGATTTGCTACGATGTAGAATTTCCCGAACTGGGCCGGATTCTGGCTCAACAGGGTATGCAAATTCTGTTCGTGCCGTTCCTGACCGATACCCAGAACGGCTACTCACGAGTACGTCACTGCGCCCAGGCGCGGGCCATTGAAAATGAGTGTTATGTAGCCATTTCGGGCTGCGTTGGTAACCTGCCGCGCGTGCAGAACATGGACATAAACTACGCGCAATCGGCGGTGTTTACGCCCTCCGATTTTCAGTTTCCAACTAACGCTGTGAAAGCCGAAGCCACCGCCAACACCGAAATGGTGCTCATCGCCGACGTTGATTTGAGTTTACTGAAAGAACTCCACGAACATGGTTCGGTACAAGTGTTGAAAGATCGCCGGACGGATTTATACGAGGTAACGCTGAAGAAAGCCGCTAAAAAAGCCTTAAAACAGAAAAAAGCCTCACCTGACAACGATCCTGAACAGGTTGCACCATTGATTGTGGTAGCTGATTAAGCAGCAAAAAGGCCTTCTCGCACGAGAAGGCCTTTTTGCTGCTAGAGTTGACTGTAAGTTTATTAATAACTCGTCTTCAGCTTTCCCTGATAACGCGCCGGAATTAAGTACATCTCGGTTAGTAAACCCGCCATAGCACCAACGCTATAACAAAGCAAGTCACTCCACACAAATGTAAAGCCCAACACCAGTCCACCCAGGCGCGTAGCCCGCACGTTATCAATCCAGGGAGCGTGGTAGAGTTGCGTAATCTCAATGCTGAATGAGAACAGCAATGTCACCAGTAGTATGGTTTTAACAGGCCATCTTTTGATGGTAAAAGCAAGACCGAAAAACACCATCAGCGCCCACAGTATATCACCTACATAGGTCTTGACAAATGATATTTCTCCAAAAAAGCGTCTTGATGCTAACCCTGTCAGCAGGACACTTATCGTGAGTAGTCCGTAAATGATCCGGTTTCGATTGATTGACGGCATTTTATGATTCAGGTTGTATGCGGGTATATTACATTAAGAAACGGCGAGATCCAGCACGATTTTAGTATGATAACCCATGCTGGCCGTTTCGAGAGCTGACGCGAGATTATCGAACGGCTCCCTCGCTGATATGATGCGCCCCGGTTGCAGAAAGCCGCTTTCAATTAAGCCAATAGTTCGTCGAAAATCAACGGGGTGCTGGTAAATGATCGACGTAATAAGGTTGATACCCTGCCGGGTCATGCTGAACTCGGTAATAGCACTCGGCTTATCAGACAGCCCCGCAACAACCACATAAGCGCCACGAGGAGCAGATTCTATAGCCAGCGTGAGTGCCGGGGCCGCCCCTGCACATTCAAAGACGGTATGCACTCGCGCGTCCTTACAGCTCCTAGCGATCTGAGTTTTATCGGCATTGGCGGGAATTGGTATCGCACCAAACGCCGATGCCGAATCAACCTTTTCCTGAACGCGGTCGTACGCCAATACGGTATACCCCATTCTTTGGGCCAAGTGACTAACCAATAGCCCGATAGCCCCCAGCCCGATTACGGCTATGGTATCGCCCGGTCGGGCAGGAGACGAATATAGCGTGTGCAGGGCTACAGCCGTTGGTTCAATAACCACGGCATCATCATCACGTATACTATCGGGAATTGGCCAGGCAAAATTCGAGGGAACCACCGCGTAATCGGCGAAGCAACCCGTTTCCAGTACGCCAATAATGCGCTTGTTGGAGCAGATATTACTGCGCCCCCGCCAACAATAATCGCATCGGCCACACGGATAATTTGGCTCAATAACCACGCGGTCTCCAAGTTGAAGTTGGCTCACGCCTTCGCCAACTTTATCGATGTAGCCGATGCCCTCGTGACCAATAATCAATGGAAATACCAGGTCGGGCCGGTGTCCCTGATACAAGGACACATCAGAGCCACAAATACCTACTGATTTCATTTTAATCCGTACCTCACCGGGGCCAGGTTCGGGAATTGGTCGCTGCTGAAGTTCGATAAACCGGGGTGCGGTCAGTACACCAGCCTGCATATAGGTTGACAGTTCGCTCATTACATTCTGATTTTTCAGGCCACAGGGGTCAATTGCTCATTGTCTATTTCGACCGAACGCAGGACGGGCATGACTAAATGAATAACGATCAGACCAATCAGATAAGAGCAACTGGCGAAAATAAACATGGGCTTATACCCAAAGGACGCAACCACATAGCCAGTGGCTCCCGCAACAACCATACTGGTCATGCCGCCCAGAAATCCACCCATACCCGTAGCTGTAGCAACCGAGCCACTGGGAAAAAGCGTCGTAGACATGGCATACACATTGGTCGACCAGCCCTGATGGGCCGCCGTTGCCAACGCCAGTAAGGCAACGACTCCAGTGAAACTATGCACGGACGGAATCAGGTAAATGGGCGTAACGGCGAGTGCGCAGATAAGCATCGTTACTTTGCGCGCCTTATTTTCAGTCCAGCCGTTTTTCATAAGCTGAGTAGCCAGCCATCCGAAGAAAATGCTCCCTATATCTGACACAACGTAGATGATCAGAAACGGAATACCGAAATTCTTTAGATCCAGCTTCCGGTCGAGTTGATTGTTCGTCAGCATGAAGTCGGGCAACCATGTGAGGTAGAAAAACCAGACCGGATCGGCGAAAATCTTACCGAAACAGAACGCCCAGGTTTGCCGATACCGACTCAACTGAAGCCACGAAAATCGGCTTTTCAGCCCAGACGTGTCGGTCACCTCCCGACCTTCGGTAATATATTGATATTCCGATTTAGAAAGAGCCCCGGTTTCTTTGGGATTTGAATAACTAATCCACCAGATAACGAGCATCAGCACCCCCAGCACCGCCGAAATCAGAAACGACGCCCGCCAGCCAAACTGCTGCATCAGATAGGGTACCAGCAAGGCCGTAGTGATAACGCCCATGTTAGAGCCTGCATTCAAAATGCCGGTTGCCGTAGAGCGTTCCCGCTTGGGAAACCATTCGGCAATCGCTTTCATGGCCGATGGGAAGTTGGCCGATTCGCCAAGACCCAGCACAGCACGGACCAGCGCAAATTGCCCAACCGTCGATATGAAGCCGGAAGCAATACTGGCAACGCTCCACACAGCTATGCCGATGGAAAACCCTTTCTTCGTACCAACCCGGTCAATTAACCAGCCAATTAACAGAAAGCCAATGGCATAGGCTGCTTTAAATGCCGAATCGATCAAGCCCATCTGAATACGAAATTGCTTCAGGTGCTCGTTTGTCAGCAGGGTATCAGGCGGTAAGCCCAGCAGCGTTTTCTTGAAGATGGCGTCTGTCATAACAAATGACAGCGCCTGCCGATCTACGTAATTAATCGTCGTAGCCAGAAAAAGCAACGCAATAATTCTCCAGCGGTAATTTTCGTGCATTAAATGAGCGTCTATTTTGGAATAGGGTAATTCAGCCGCGTTTGGTTAACGAATTCGGCTATTAGGCAGTAAGCGTTTGCCGCTCATAACTTACCCTTTTCAGTTACTTCACCACCTGCCAAACCTCTAGTGGACGGTCGGTACTCATTATATCGGCTCCGTTTGTAGCAAACGTTTTGTAAAGCTGATCGCCTTTGGCCACAGCCTGTTTGTCTAAGTTGCCAAGTGTACCAAGAATACAGGCTATGCCTTTTTGATGGAGAAATGTATACAATTCCGCATCGGGTTCTTTGACGCCGACGAACGCAACCATCCGATTATCGGGAACGCCAAGTTCATGAAGACGGTCATATTCGGCGTGGTTGCGGATGGTCACCGAGATCATCAGATTCGGGTCGAGCTTATTGAGTTTGGCGGCATCCTGAGCGTTGTACGTAATTACGGCGACATAATCGCTCGCGCCGGTTTTATGAATCATGTCTACCACTTTCGCAAACGATACGTTACGTTTGACATCGAGCGTAAACGTCACTTTGTTTTTTCCCCAGCGCAGGACTTCTTCCAGCGTCGGAATTTTGTAAGGTGTCACGTTACCCTGATTATCTTCCAATCTGTACTGCCCAAGTTCGGCGTAATTTCTATCGATTAGTTTTCCGGTGCCGGTGGTTGTGCGGTCCAGAGTGGCGTCGTGCATCATCACCATCACGCTGTCTTTGGTCAGGTCAATATCGCACTCAATGATAACGGGCAGATTTTTAGCCAGATACGCAAACGATTCAATGCAGTTTTCGGGATAACCTTTCAGATCGCCCCCACCCCGGTGCGCCGAAATTTTTCCCTTCTGGTTGGGTTTATAGCTAAAGAAATCGTACGCCTTGCCAGTCGAAACGCTAGTATATGTTTTAGGCGAACAGGTAATCAAGCCAAAACTGAGGGCAAGTACACTAAGTTGTTTTAGGGTCATAATGAATATCTGCCGATTGGCCGTAATTACGAAAAAGCGGATTACAATCAGGAACCGTTCCGATAAACCGCGTTGTTGATAAAGAAAAAGAAATTGGCCTTCAACACCCTGTTTACAGCCTAATACGCCGTAAAAATAGGGTAACTAAACATAGCAACGTATTATGATTCCCTTTTCAGTTCTAGATCTTTCGCCCATTATAGCCGGAAGTTCGGCTACGCAGGCCCTACGCAGCACCTTAAATCTTGCCCAACACGCCGAGCAGTTGGGTTATAATCGTTACTGGTTAGCCGAGCACCACAACATGCCGGGCATTGCCAGTGCGGCTACATCGGTCGTTATAGGCTACGTAGCCGGTGGCACGAACACCATCCGGGTAGGGTCTGGCGGTATTATGTTGCCGAATCACTCCCCATTGGTAATTGCCGAACAATTCGGTACGCTGGAATCACTTTATCCGGGCCGAATCGACCTTGGTCTGGGCCGGGCACCCGGTTCTGATCAGGCCACCGCACGAGCCCTACGGCGCGATGCTACTGGTCCGGATACATTCCCGCAGGATGTCGTTGAACTACAGCACTATTTCAAGCCCGACGAGTCTAACCAGTTTGTTCAGGCTATACCGGGTACGGGTCTGAACGTACCAATTTGGATTCTGGGTTCCAGCTTGTTTGGCGCACAACTGGCCGCCATGCTTGGTCTGCCCTATGCTTTTGCTTCGCATTTTGCGCCAGCAGAATTACTGCGTGCCTTGCAAGTTTACCGGACGCAGTTCAAACCGTCTGAGTACTTAAAACAGCCTTATGCGATGGTAGCTGTCAATGTCGTTGCCGCCGATACAGACCAGGAAGCACAGCGTTTGTTCACGTCGATGCAGCAGCAATTTCTTTACATTCGGCGCGGAAAGGCCCGACAAATGCAGCCTCCCGTCGATAATTTGGAAGAGCTTTGGCCAGATTATGAATTGGCTGGCATTGAGCCGATGCTTCGCTGTTCAGCCATTGGGTCGCCTGAGACCGTGCAGCGCGGGTTGGCGAGTTTTATTTCGCAAACAAAAGCGGATGAGTTGATTATAACGGCTCCTATTTATGATCATCAGGCCCGCAAATACTCGCTCACACTTACGGCACAGGTACGTGATGCACTGGCAGCCCAGCAATTGGAACCGATTGCCGCGTAATGTAAATGCCCAACTCCCTTTAGGAGATTGGGGCATTTACGGCTAGCGTCGAAGTGGGGTCGGGTTCTCAAACCCGACCCCACTTGCTTTTAAAGAACTACGTTGACAATCCGCTTGGGCACAACAACAACTTTCTTGGGCGTTTTACCTTCCATCCACCTCTGCACAATCTCGTCGGCCAGCACTTCCCGTTCAATATCGGTGGGGGCCCGGTCAATGGCGAAACTAATCGTTGTGCGAACTTTGCCGTTGATTTGAATTGGGTACTCGAACGTATCCTCAACTAGATAATTTGGGTTGAATTTTGGAAATTCAGCCTTCGAGAGTGTGCCCGGTTCGTTACCTAACGCGGCCCAAAGCTCCTCCGTGACGTGGGGCGCATAGGGTGACAGTAACAGGACTAAATCCTGCAATACAGACCGTTTGTGGCAATTCAGAGCGGCCAGTTCGTTTACGCAGATCATGAATGAACTCACCGACGTATTGAACGAATAGGTTTCAATATCGTATTCCGTTTTCTGAATGGTTTTGTGCAGGATTTTCAGTTCGGCGGGTGTCGCTGGATCATTCGTCACAATCCAGTTGCTCGACTCAGCATCCGATGTTCCGGCAGCATTATCTTTATAGAATAACCGCCAGAATTTACGAATAAAACGCTGGACACCGTCGATACCATTTGTATTCCAGGGTTTTGCCTGTTCGAGCGGCCCGAGGAACATTTCATAAAGCCGCAATCCATCAGCGCCGTATTTCTCCACGATCATATCAGGATTGACGACGTTGAACTTCGACTTCGACATTTTTTCAACTTCCGCCCCAACATAAAACTCGCCTTCTTCTAGTAAAAATAATAGTTGATTATCGGACAAATCTGTACGAGTTCTTTTAAACTCTTCAACGTCCAAAATATCGTTATCTACAATATTTACATCCACATGGAGACTTCCAATGTAAAAACTAGAAACGGGTATCCCATCCTTTACATTGAGTTGATCATCACTGATCTTATCAGCTATCTCATTTCCTAACTGTTCTCGAACAAGGCGTTTAAATTCTATTCGAGCATCACTTGCAGATAAAACATCTAATTTTTTATATATTCCATAGGAAACAAAAATGTTGGTAATCTTGTATTGACCGCGCGACTTTAGTTCTTCATTTTCTGAGAACAACTGATAATTCTGAGTATCAACGAAACGATACACAAAATTTGATCGCCCCTGAATCATGCCCTGATTGATGAGCTTTTTGAACGGCTCGTCCTGCGGTACATATCTTCTGTCGTATAAGAACTTATTCCAGAAACGGCTATACAGCAAGTGACCGGTTGCGTGTTCGGTGCCGCCAATATAGAGGTCCACGTTCTGCCAGTAGTTGATGGCTTCTTTGCTCGCAAATTCGCTGTCGTTCTGCGGGTCCATATACCGATACCAGTACCACGACGACCCCGCCCAACCGGGCATGGTTGAGAGTTCGTATTCGTACCGTGAGCCGTTGCTCTTTCCTTTATATTTCCAATCCTCTGCGCGGCCAAGCGGTGGTTCGCCGGTTTCGGTGGGCAGGTATTTGTCAACGGCGGGCAACTCCAGCGGTAAGTCGCTCTCGTCGATTAAGTAGGGCAGTCGACCCGTCGAACCGCCCTCCTTGAAATAAACGGGAACGGGTTCACCCCAGTAACGCTGGCGGCTAAACACGGCATCACGCATCCGGTAGTTTATTTTACCTCTGCCCAACCCCCGTTCCTCCAACCAAGCGATTAGGAGTGGCGTGGCTTCTTTGTACGTTAGTCCGTTAATCATGCCCGAGTTGATATAATGCCCTTCTTTGGTGTTATCGGCCTGCTGATCAATGTCTTTCTGGGCATCCAGAATCGGGACGATAGGTAAATTAAAATGCGTTGCGAAATTCCAGTCACGCGCATCGCCCGACGGAACGGCCATGACCGCACCCGTACCGTAACCTGCCAACACGTAGTCGGCCAGGAAGATGGGGACTTTCTCTTCGTTGAACGGATTGACGCAGTAACTGCCCGTAAACACACCTGACACCGCTTTTGTATCGGCCATGCGGTCGCGTTCGGAGCGAAGTTTAGCGGCATTAATGTAGGCATCCACTGCTTCCTGCTGCTCAGGTGTTGTCAGTTCCGAAACCAGTTCATGTTCGGGTGCCAGCACCATAAATGTAACCCCGTAGATCGTATCGACGCGGGTGGTGAACACGTCGATAAACCGCTGATTGTCTGTTGCCAATGGAAATTTCACACTCGCCCCCACCGATTTCCCGATCCAGTTACGCTGTTGTTCTTTCAGGGATTCAGTCCAGTCGATGGTGTCTAAACCTGTCAGCAGGCGGTCGGCGTAGGCGGTGATACGCATCATCCATTGCCGCATAAGCTTCTGCTCTACGGGGTAGCCGCCCCGTTCCGAAACGCCATCTTTAACCTCATCATTTGCCAGTACCGTGCCAAGAGCCGGGCACCAGTTCACGACGGCATTCGCCAGAAATGTCAACCGATATTTTAGGCTAATCTCGTAGGATTCCTGTGTCGACATAGCGTTCCACTCGGCGGCAGTAAACGTAGAAACATCTTCATCGCACACGGCATTGACATCGGTCGTACCATTTGTAGCGAATTTTTCCAGCAGCGTTTCAATGGGTTCGGCCCGGTCGGTTTCTTTGTTGTACCACGAACGGAACAACTCCATAAAAATCCACTGCGTCCATTTATAATACGAAGGGTCAGAGGTGCGTACTTCCCGTGACCAGTCGTAGCTGAAGCCAATATTTTTTAGCTGTTCAATATATCGGGTTAGATTCTGTTCGGTCGTAACAGCCGGGTGCTGACCCGTTTGAATGGCGTACTGCTCAGCCGGAAGCCCAAACGAGTCGAATCCCATCGGATGCAGTACGTTGTAGCCTTTCAGCCGCTTATAGCGCGAGACAATGTCCGACGCGATATAACCCAACGGGTGACCAACGTGCAGACCTGCCCCCGATGGATACGGGAACATATCGAGTACGTAATACTTTGGCCGGGCTGTATTCTGCTCTGGTTTAAACGTGTTGTTAGTGTCCCAAAACTGTTGCCAGTATTTTTCAATCTTAGAATGGTTGTAGTCGGCCATAAGTGAGTAGAACGGATTCGAAAACCCATTCGGTTGAATCTGAAAGTAGCCTTGCGGCTGAACGAATTATCAATCCGTTCTATTTAAGTTGCAAAAATAGGCGTTTACCAAGACTTTTGTCTATCGGCCCTGTCGATGACTGTACAAACTCCCGAATGAATCAAGTTTGCCCGCCTACCTTTCCGCCAACAAAAAATACTGTATATCTGACTAACTGGCTATGGACAATTGGTTTGGGACTGATAACGATTGGGTTAACGACTTGGGTTGTGGGCGACTTTCGGCATCCCCTCTCCGATGGCACCGATACCGACCAGTATGAATACGTCGGTTATTTTTTCAGCAAGAACCTCACCCTCTGGCCTTTTCCTCACCTTAACCTAACTAATACCCAAACATTTTATCCCTACGGCACCAATCAGGTTTTTTTAGATTGGGGCTTCGAGCGTGATTACTGGTATGCTTTCTGCTACCGACTGGCTGGTGGGCCAGGGCCTTATCTTCAATACTATTATGTCTATAGTCTGGTCGTCGCATCCGTTGGAACGTTTATTCTTTTGCGTGCCAGATTCGGCCTAAAAAAGTCGTTTGTTGCCGGGTTAATTGTATCCGTCTTTAATTTTTATGCGCTCTGGAAGTTCCCTATTCACATGAATGTCTGTGTCGGTCACTGGACGGTTCTGTGCATGGTGGCAACCTACCGGCTTTTACTGGATGTACTTAATCGAAAAACCGTTTCGCTGGTTTACATCCTGCTGTGGATAGGGCTGCACGTTCTGGTATTGGGGCAGGAACTGGCCTACGTCGCGGGGTTTGCGTTAACGTTCACAACGTTAGTGTTCCCGGTGTTAGCGGTCGTTCTGTTTCAACGCTTTAGAAAGGCGCACTGGTTTAACCTGGCGACCGGCTATGTGCGGGAGGAGTTTATGCGGAACAAGGCGGGGGTTCTGTTCGGGCTGCTTCTGATTGTCATCAGTCTATATTTGTACTTACCGCTCACGTTGCAAGTTGCGTTTACGGCCTGGCAATTCGATTTTGGTATTGTGCCCGAACTCCCTTCCTGGTCGCACCCGGCGCGATTGTTGCTCCCGCATCTACCCGGCATTGACAGTTATTCGATTCCCTATCAACTGTGGTTACGGGATACATTCGAAAGTTACGGACAAGGTAGCCCCGGCTTATATATAGTCATACTAGCGGGCGTTGGCTGGTGGCAAATCCGGCATAGACTTGCGCTTTGGCTCCCTATCGTCCTGATGTTACTACTTTGTGTGCTATATCATCCGGTGCTGTTTCCGACATTGAAAGTATTTCCCTGGTTCAGCTTTAATCGACACGGCGGGCGAGCCAGTCTGATTTATCCGGTCCTACTGATGCTGCTGGCTTTACCCGTTCAGTGGCCCAGCCGATTGCCCAGCCAGGTGGGCTACATATTGGTAGTCGCACTTTTAGTAATGGAGTGGTATACAGGCTATTCCTTACGATTGTCGGTGCCGGTCAAGGTGGCCTCGGAGAGTCTGCTGCGGTATTGTTCTATTGTGCGGGAACAACCCGGTGTGGCTGTGCTCGACTGGCCGTTCTGCACAATTGGCGCAAATGGCGTCGGCGACAAAGAAGGACTTTG
This sequence comes from Spirosoma flavum, assembly GCF_042686045.1. Taxonomy (NCBI): domain Bacteria; kingdom Pseudomonadati; phylum Bacteroidota; class Cytophagia; order Cytophagales; family Cytophagaceae; genus Spirosoma; species Spirosoma flavum. The sequence continues at coordinate 1,470,364 of NZ_JBHUOM010000002.1, read as the reverse complement.
CCCCTATTATACACAGCAAAATGCGGTCTTTACATTCCGGCGCTTTTACGATAAAAGTGGCGTTGGACAATATTTCGGGCGCTTGCATCCCGACCAGATTCAGCCCTTTCTGCGCGACGGCTGGCCCCGGCTGCTCACGCCCAGTCGGGCATTTACGGAACAGGACTGGCAGTTTCTAGATTCGTTTCTAGGGAAGAACAACTTCGCTGGCATTAATTTATATACCGACTTATTGACACCCGAACAGGTAGCTCAATTTTATCGACACTATGGTCCACCCATAGCCGAAACAACCTTTCCAGCGGCTGGGCGCGTTGTATTTATTCGCCTTTCCAGAGAAAAATAGCCACTACGGACAAGGGACGCAACGGCCATTTCGTCTTCAGCGTACATCGTTTTCCAACTTCGGCAGCAGTGTAGATGTCTGCGCGTATGGGGTTCGAATCAAGTCGACTTACAAAGACGGCACCTATGCAACGTTGAGTGGAACCTCTATGGTGGCTCCCCACGTGACGGGTTTGTTATTCATTCGGGATGCTAAGTTGCCTACGCATGGAACGGTGACGGGTGATACGGATGGAACTTCTGACCCAATGGCGGGCGAGTAAATGGTTCTGTTATTAGATCAAATCGGGCGTTGGGACTAACTCTAACGCCCACTTTTCGTTTGTAAAGCATATGAACAACCTTGACCGATTACGCCAGCGACTCGATACGCTATCACCGCAAACTGATGACGACTGGCGCCAGTTTACACCCATTGTGGAGTCAGTCACTTACCAGAAAAACGACTTCCTAATTCAAGCAGGCCAGGTTGAAAACCACATTTATTACATTGAGGAGGGTATGGTTCGGCTCTTTCTGAATGACGACGGAAAAGACATTTCGCTCGACTTCGTTTTCAGTCACGACTTCGTTTCGGCGTATTCCTCTTTTCTAACGGGTCAACCTACTGCGTTCACGGTTCAAGCCCTGACCGATGTCCAAGCATTACGGTTCAGCCGTAGTAATTTGATGAATTTATATGACCAGTCGCACAAAGCGGAACGTATTGGCCGCTTGATTGCCGAACAGGCATTTTTACGAAAAACCAGCCGTGAAGTGCAATTTTTAACCAGTACCGCTAAACAGCGCTATCTTCAGTTGCTGGAACAAAATCCCATTTTGGTACAAAAAATTTCCATTAAACATCTTTCTTCCTATCTCGGCATTGAACCCGAAAGCCTGAGCCGGATTCGTCGGGAGGTGGTTTCCTAACAAATGTTAGTGGATAGTGACTACCTGAGCCGGACCTTTGGCTTATCAATCAACCGGCACTAACACTATGGCTTTCTTCTTGGGTTTACTTTCAATAGGTGCACTGCTTTACGGAATTGGCTGGCTAACCCAAACGCCATACCTGCTTGATACGCATCATGATACGTTATTAGCCACCACCATTATGTTCATGATGATTGGCCTGACGCACCTCCGGAAACCGGATCAATTGACGTACATGGTTCCAACATTTATGCCTAATGCCCGACTGCTCGTTTTAGTATCGGGCGTGGCCGAAATTGGCCTTAGCCTTAGCTTATTGTTCGCCGAAACTCGCTTCTGGTCCGCTTGGGGGCTAATTATTTTACTGATCGCTATATTCCCAGCCAACGTTAATGTAGCCCTTAATAATCTACCTGCGCCGGGTGGCTTACCAGCCAAGCCCTGGTATATCTGGTCGCGGTTACTGTTTCAACCAATCTATATTGTCTGGATTTGGTATGCCGCCCTGACTTGATTGATCGTTACGGTTAACGTGAAATTACCGGTTGCTGTAATAACAAAAAGCGTCCGTCAGACTAATGCCGACGGACGCTTTTCCATCTAATCAATTCTTATAACGGATTCGCTAACTCCCACTGCGTTTCGGCATTGGGACGAACCATACTATCGAATACCTTATACGGCGACGTGCTATAGGGCAAGGTAGTCAGCAAGTTATACCGGCGGGCATCGAACCAGCGGTGACCTTCAAACAACAGAGAATATTTGCGCTGATTTAACACTTCAGTAATGAGCGCGTCTTTCGTAGCGGCACCGCTGTAGGCGGCCAAACCTGCCGTTGTGCGAACCACGTTGATGGCGGCTGTAGCACCGGGTAGATCACCCGTTTGGGCTTTGGCCTCCGCCGACATTAGCACCAGCTCTTCGTTACGGATTATACTGATCGGTGCCGCGTTAGAGGCATATAGCTGAATCTCGTAACTTGAGCTAATAGCGCCTGACGAGCGGGCGGTGGTACGTTTACGCGTTTTGGTTGCAATGCGCTTATCACCGGGTTCGGCACCCGTTACAATATCATCAAATAATACATAAGGTGCACCGTTGCCATCAGGATTCTGGAACAGGCTATTTGGCGTATCATTCTGTGCATTGGCAAAGTTGAGTTGTGGCCCAACAGTAAGACTGCCCGTCAGACTTAAGAACGACTGGCTTAGAGCCGTGTTCATATTTGCCCAGTCCTGCTTGTACATATACGCACGGGCCGCAAACGCCCGGTTCACCTGCTTCATGGTAGCAGGCGTTGTGAAGCCCGCCCAACCGCTGGTGAATGCCGAAGCAAACGCGAATGTGGTTCCGGCTGCATCCAGCGAGGTTGCTCCGTCATTCAGGGTTGAAATAACCAGATCAAGGCCACCCGCATAGTCCGTAAATTTGAGCGGCTTGAGCATATCGCCCGGCGTATTCAGGTCTGTGTAGCCCGAACGAATACCGTTCTTATACTGCATGTTCAACAGTTCCAGCATAGCCCAGCCCTGAATGGTACGGGCAAATCCTTTGGCTCCTGCTTTCTCAGCAGCGCTCAACGCTGTTGCACTCTGACAAGCCAGATTGAAAAATTCAGCAACCCGGCGCGTACTTGAAAAGCTGGTATAGTAGGTATTGAAAATACCATTGGGATCAGTCGCTCCGCCAAATGTGGCTGCGGTGGTACCCAATAATTCTGTGAAGTAGCGGTTATCAGTCGAAGCTGAATTAATTCCTTCGCGCCCAACGGTCGACGTGATCCGAATCAGGTCCAGATAGCCAGTACGAGGCACAGCCTGCACCCCAACGGCCAGCAGGTTAACCTGGTCGCGGGTGGGGTTATTGACGAATGATGCGACCGAAATGTTATTGGGATCAACGAGCTTATCCGTCTTGAAAAAGCCGCACGACGTCAGCCCGCTCACCAGAGCAGTTAGTACGACGCAGGTAGAAAATTTAGTACGTATCATGATGTCAGTTCGTTGGATTAATTAAAACGTAAAGTTCAGGTGGAAGAATAACCGGCGCGATGCAGGAAACGACAGCAGGTCAACACCCGCGCCAATAGGCCGGTTACCAAACTGTGATGCTTCGGGATCATACCCCACGTATTTAGTCCAGACGAACACGTTATTGCCCGATACACCTAGTTTAATTCCCTTCACCACGTTGCCAAACAATTTACCATACGATGCTTTCGGTACGGTATAGTACAACGAAACTTCGCGCAATTTGACGTATGAGGCATCCTGTACGTACTGACGGGTTGTTACGCCGGGGCTGCCGTATTGCCGGGCGATACCATTAACGGCACTCCCGTCGCCGAGGCCCGCTGCTGCCCGGTCTGTTTTGTAGAGGTTATCATTTTTGGACCAGTCAGGCGAAGTGCCGCCTTCGTCCATCAACTCCTGGCCCAACGATGCATTGTAGTTCTTGTAACTCCAGTGAAGCAGGAACGAGAACGAGAAATTGTTCAGAAATGTAAACGTGTTGTAAGACGACAGATTAAACTTCGGTTGGAAGTCATTGTAAGCCGTTGGATTCCCATTGGCGTCATAAGGTGAACCATACCAGGCCGTTGGCGAGTAGGTTGTACCATCGGCGGCTGGTTTCAGAATCTGGTTCGTACCAAAACCACCAAACCCAGATGATGGAACCGTGAAGCTCGGCACATCCAGCCGGGTAACATTCGTGCGGTTAAACCAGTAGTTCAGCGTCGAGTTCCAGTTGAAACCCCGCTTCTTAATAATTTGCGCATTTAAGCTTAATTCGATACCCTGATTTTTCAGGTCACCTACTGGATACGCGTTGATTTGGGTTGCGCCCGTGCTGGGTGCCAACTGATATTGATACAGGAAGTTCAATACGCGTTTATCATAGTAGGTTGCTTCAAGGGTCAGGCGATTATTGAAGAAACCAACGTCAACACCCGTCTCAATTTCGGTTGCGGTTTCGGGTTTGGCATTGGCATTTCCCAAAATTTGTGGCACCGCTACGCCTGACTTCCCGTCAATTGAGTAGTTAGTCAGCGACGTGAAGGTATTGCCAAAGCTTGCCGAGCGACCCGTTTGGCCATAAGCCGCCCGGAATTTTAGTGATGAAACTAAGTCTTTCGACTTCCAGAAATCAAAATTTGCTACGTTAACGGCTAACGACGCTTTAGGGAAAGCGTATAATTTAGTATTGTCTCCGTTCAGGCTCGACCTGTCCATACGAATACCACCAGTCGCTATGATGCGATCTTTCCAGTTGATTTCTTCCTGTGCCACAAACCCTACGTCCTGCGATTCAAGCAGATAGGTGTCCGTTACGCGGGTGTCGGCTGTGTTCGGGTTTTTGTTTGGACCGGGTTTCAGACCGCGCCCCTCAATATACGACTGCGTCTGGCTGTTGGTAAGCCGTACTGTTCCTAGCGATGTCGTAAAATTAAAGCCATTATCCAATTGCAGATTGTCTACCAAAAAGCCTTGAACGTTGGTGTTAAAACTGCGGTTGGTCGTGTTCCGAACAGCCCCAAAATAGCCTTTACCCACGTTTACCCAATACTGCATATCGCTTGGTGAATACGCCTGAGCTTCGCCAAGAATATAATCTAAACCACCCTGCACCGAGAATTTTAGTTGGTGATTCTTCTTGTTGAGCAAATAAAAATTAGCGGTCAATGATTGGATAAATCGGTTGGTCTGCTCAATGTTACGCATTTCATCGACTACCTGAAAAACGTTCTGGCCCGTAAAGGGGTTGGCCGGGTACGTACCATCGGCATTCCGATGTTGTTCGAGCCAGGGTGGCAAATAAGCCAAGTTGTACCCTAACGAGACGCCATTATTATCGTTTCCGCTAAATCCGCGCGAGGAGGAGGAGTTAATGAAATTCGACCCTACCGAAATATCAACGAAGTTCGACAGCTTAGCGTCGATGTTGGCCCGGAAGGAATTCCGTTTGAAGCCCGTCGCTTTCTGCACGCCGTCTTCACTCAACACGCTACCATTCACGTAGTAACGCAATTTATCTGTTCCTCCCGACACGTTCAGTTTCGTGTTGCGAAGCAGTCCCTTCTGACCATAAATTTCGCGTTCGTAATCGTATCGTTTGGCATTGTCGCCCCCGGCTGCATTGTAAAGCTGCAACATTCTGTCATCACTGACCAAAATACTGCGGCCGCTAAGCGTGCTGGCTGTCCACGGCGAGGCACCCATTCCGGCAAATTTATTTACTTCGGCAAAACCAATGTCCTGCCCTAAATTCACAACGGTCTGGCCGTTCTTACCTTTTTTTGTGGTGATCAGAATAACCCCAGCGTTGGCCCGTGTCCCGTAAATAGCAGCGGCAGAAGGCCCTTTCAGCACTTCGATATTCTCAATATCTTCAGGGTTAATATCAGCGATTCGGTTTGAGGCCTGGTCCTGGGTTCCGGCGGTTTGTCCGGTTGCTCCATTAAATGAACTGGTACCGGCACCTGTCGCAAACTGCGAGTTATCGATATATACACCATCAATAATATAAAGCGGTTCGGAGTTTTGTGTTACCGACGATATACCGCGCAGTTTCACCGAAAAGCCACCACCCGGTGCACCACTGTTGGCCGTAATATTTACGCCCGTAATCTTACCGTTCAGGGCACCATCTACCGTTTGGGGTTTCGTCACGCCCGAAATCTGGTTGGCTCCAATGCTGGCTACCGCGTTTGCGGCATTGGAGCGCTTCACGCTCGTAGCCAGGCCCGTTACAATTACTTCTTCAAGTTGTTGATTTCCATCAGCCAACGTTACATTAACAATGGAACGGTTGCCAATAGCAACTTCCTGCGTTGCAAATCCGATGAAGCTGAATACAATCGTTCCGTTGGATGGAGCATTTAATCTAAAGTTTCCGCTAGCATCGCTATTGGTTCCAATAGAGCGGCCCTTTAGCACCACACTGGCTCCGGGAATAGGGCTTCCCTGGGAGTCAGTTACACGCCCGGTAATGGCTTGATCCTGAGCTATGGCTACGCCAATAAGTCCAAAAAATAGCCAGAAACTAAGTAGTAATTTTCGATTCATTTTGTTTGATTTAAAGTATTAGGCTACAACTAAATTGAGTGCAAAATAAGTGTTTGTTTTGCACAATCTTGTTTTACAACCCTAATATTTCATAGTATAGGTAAACTACATTATCTTCTTCTGTAACCTCTTTTAGGTATGAATGTGGTTTATACTTATATCTGTGCGTTTTTTTGGCTTACCATTCATATCTATCATCTTGTAATTTGTCAAATTTATTTTCCTTTTATTCCACTGTAGTCGCTAGGGACTAGGGAACGCATAAAAGTTGGAATACATAGCGTATTAGTAGCGCTTATTCGGTCATTCGAGTGACTTGAACGATTGGTATTCTATACGCTGTTTATAGTCTCGGCTTGCATCTGTTCGCTTCATTTTCTTACCTTTGTCCCACTCCTAAATCAGCGCCCTAATTAAGCGTGCTGATTTAGCGTCAGTTATACTAGCGGCACATCGACGTGCCGTTTTTCATAAGAGAAATAATCTATTAACTCGATAGGCATTAATACCTTATGCAATCACCGATTATCTCCACAACCGATTCGGCCAATGACACGGTCATAACGCCAAAACCGGGACTAGACCTTAATGGTCTAACTATTAATATTGAGGGAGATAATGCGTCCATACAAGCTGCTGCGCTACGATCTGCATTCCCTTCGGCAAACGTGCAAACCGGCCTGTCTCGCCCATTACTACGACGGCGGACCCGTACCGAAATCGCAATTTATGTTTTTGCGGCTCTCGCGTTTATGATCGTAGGGCATCTCCTGTTGAGTTACTTCACCCTGGATCGACTAACACTCATCGCCAGTGCCATTGATATCACGCCCGATATTTTTTACTTTATTATGGCCGGGTTCGTCGCGCAGATGATCGATGGCGCACTAGGCATGGCCTATGGCGTAACAGCCACAACATTTCTGACGAGTGTAGGAATCAGTCCGGTATTCGCAACGGCTAGTGTTCACAGTTCCGAAATTTTCACCAGTGGTGTGTCAGGCTATATGCACCTTAAGTTCGGTAATGTGAACAGCCGGTTATTCAAGGCTGTCCTGATTCCGGGCGTTATCGGGGCCGCTCTGGGTGCGTTTCTCATTGTCAAGCTAGCTGACGTTGAGGTCATTGCCAACTATTTATCGCCAGCTATATCGGTTTATACGGCCATTCTGGGTATCTTAATTCTCAAGAAAGCACTGGCCAAGCAACCCAAGAAAAAACCCATTAAGCAGATTGGTCTGCTGGCGTGGTTCGGCGGTTTTGTCGATGCCATTGGTGGAGGGGGCTGGGGACCAATCGTGAACTCAACCCTTATTGCTGCGGGGCGGCACCCGCGCTATACCATTGGCTCGGTCAATCTGGCCGAGTTCTTTGTTTCGTTTGCCTCGTCGGTGGTTTTTGCGTTATACGTCGGCCTAGGCAATTATGGTATGGTGATTCTGGGCCTTATTCTGGGCGGCATGATTGCAGCCCCTATTGCCGCCCATTTATCCCGCAAATTACCCGTTAAAACCATGATGATCCTCGTCGGAATTGTCGTTATCCTCGTAAGTTTGCGAAAAATCATTAAGTTTTTTTAATCATTTAATGTGAAGTTGGTCCGGGTGGCCGGTACCATCTCAAAACCGACATAGGTAAATCGAGCAGAAGTCGGTTTCTCAAAACCATCTTCACACGCCGGACCAGACAGCATGAAAAAACAAACCAAAGCTATTCGCATTCAGGCGGAGAAATCACAGAATCGCGAACACTCCGTACCGTTATACTTAACATCGAGTTTTGCTTTCGAAAGCGCTGAACAGGGAAAAGCCCTTTTCGAGGAAACGGAAGAAGGAAATATTTATTCGCGTTTTTCAAATCCCAACGTAACAGAGTTCGTGGATAAGGTTTGCATGTTAGAAAATGCTGAAGACGGCATTGCTACAGGCACAGGAATGGCGGCTGTTTTTGCAAGCATGGCCGGTCTACTGAAATCAGGTGACCATCTGGTGGCCTGCCGGGCCTTGTTTGGGTCAGCGCACCAAATTATTACCCAGATTTTGAGTAAGTGGGGCATCACCCACACGTATGTAGATGCTACCGCCACCGAAGCGGAGTGGGAAGCCGCCATGCAACCCAACACCCGTATGGTCTATCTGGAAACACCCTCTAACCCCGGCCTTGAACTCGTCGATTTGGAAATGATGGGCCGGTTGAAACAGAAATACGGGTTTATTTTGAATGTGGACAACTGCTTTGCGACACCAATTCTGCAAACACCCATTGATTTTGGTGCGGATTTGTCGGTGCATTCGGCCACAAAATATATGGATGGTCAGGGGCGCGTATTGGGCGGGATTGTTGTTGGTCGTGCCGACCTGATTCAGCCGATTCGCTTTTTTGCCCGGCATACCGGTCCGTCCCTATCGCCGTTCAACGCATGGGTGCTGTCGAAAAGTTTAGAGACGCTGGAGTTGCGTATGGAACGCCATTGCCGCAACGCGCTGCAACTGGCCGAAGCACTGGATACCCACACCGATGTTGAGCGCGTATTGTATCCGTTTCTTCCCTCCCATCCGCAATACGACCTGGCAAAACGGCAAATGAGTGCGGGCGGTGCCATAGTTACGATTGAACTGGAAGGTGGTTTCGAACGGGTTAGCGCCTTTTTCGACGCGCTGCAAATACCAACGCTCTCCTCAAACCTCGGCGATTCCCGCACGATTGTAACGAATCCGAACACGACTACCCACGCAAAACTAAAACCCGACGAAAAAGCCGCATTGGGTATTACACCGGGTTTGATCAGAATTTCGGTAGGTCTGGAAGCCATTGAGGATTTGATTGACGATTTCACTCAAGCAGTAGAAAAGTCAGCAGAAGTGGTTAAAGAGAGGGTAGTGTAACGGATGGCTCGTCTAGTGGACTTGGTTACAGCACGAGACGTTCTACTATCCACCAATTACCCAGACACCTTAAACCAGCCTTTCATGCTACGTTATACGCTCTATCTGTTATTTCTTCTGACTCAATTTGCCCATGCCCAGTCCACTAAAAAACCGCTCCGCGTGGGAGTAGTTGGGTTGGTTCATACGCATGTACATGGCATTCTGAATAAGGCATTTAAGCAACCAAACCAGACAGATATTGAGATTGTGGGTATTGCCGAACCCAACCGCGAACTAGCCGAACGGTTTGCAAAACAGCACGGCTACAGCATGAGTCTGGTTTATGCAACGGTTGCGGAAATGCTCGACAAAACAAAGCCCGAAGCCGTCACGGACTTTGGCCGGATTGTTGACCATAAGAAAACAGTGGAAGCCTGTGCCCCTCGTGGCATTCACGTTATGGTCGAAAAACCGCTGGCAACGAGTTTCGCTGATGCCAAACAGATGGAAGCACTGGCAAAAAAGAATAATATTCAGCTACTGACTAACTACGAGACAACCTGGTACGGCAGTAACCATAAAGCGTACGCGCTGGCAAACACGGAGAAAGCCGTTGGCGACCTACGAAAAATTGTCGTTCACGATGGGCATCAGGGACCTAAAGAAATTGGTGTAAATAAAGAGTTTCTGGACTGGCTGACAGATCCCGTTGCGAACGGTGCCGGAGCGCTGTTCGATTTTGGTTGCTACGGAGCCAATCTCTCCACCTGGCTTATGCACAACCAACGCCCGGTATCGGTACTGGCCGTGACCCAGCAAATCAAACCGGACATTTATCCTAAGGTAGACGATGAAGGGACCATTATTCTGACCTATCCGCAAACGCAGACAATTATTCAGGCATCGTGGAATTGGCCATTTGCCCGCAAGGATATGGAAGTATATGGACAAACGGGCTACGTCTTTACGGTAGACGGCACCAGAATGCGCATCAGACTAAAAGATGAAAAGGTTGAACATGCTGCCGAGGCCACTTTAGCAGATGCCCCGGCTACCGATCCGTTTGCCTATCTGGCGAGGCTCCTGCATGGCGAAACTAAACCCGACGAATTAACGTCATTAGAAAATAATATAATCGTCATGGAAATTTTGGATGCCGCCCGGCAATCGGCCAAAACTGGCAAGGCGATAACGTTACATAAATAAACTTATGCGGTATTAAAACCGTGTGGGTTTGGCTAAAAATTATGATTGCGGAACCGACTTATTCACTCGAAAGCCTGACCGGACAACTACACGGTCTGAGCAATATTGACGCCCTGCGCGCGCTGGTTGAGTTGTTTCCCGGCGAAGTCATTTTTTCGACCAGCCTGGGCTATGAAGATCAGGTTATTACAGACCTGATTTTAGCTAACAACATCCCTATCAAGATTTTTACGCTCGATACGGGTCGCATGTTTTCGGAAACCTATTCGGTCTGGAAAAAAACCAACGACCGCTACGCTACGAAAATTGACGCCTATTTTCCAGACAGGACAGCCGAAGAAGGGCTAATGACGGGAAAAGGACCTTATAGTATGTATGATTCCGTTGAGAATCGGAAAGAGTGCTGTGGTATCCGAAAAATTGAGCCATTGAACCGAGCGTTGAAAGGCCAGAAAGTCTGGATTACAGGCATTCGCGCCGAACAATCAGCCAATCGTCAAAGCATGCCTCAACTCGAATGGGACGACGCTCATAGTCTCTTCAAATTCCACCCATTGATGGATTGGACCTTTGACGAAGTGAAGCAATATATTAAAGATAATAATGTACCCTACAACCCACTTCACGACCGGGGGTTTGTGAGCATTGGTTGCCAACCCTGCACCCGCGCCATTCAACCGGGCGAAGATTTCCGCGCGGGCCGCTGGTGGTGGGAAGACAACTCAAAGAAAGAGTGTGGGTTACACACTCACGAGGAAGCATTCAAACCATAAGTTATTCAGACATAGCCTGGAAAAATTCAGGTCTAATGAATGATAATTTAGTGATCTGAAATTACGATTCAAAGAATGAAATTTGATTATTTAGACCAGCTCGAATCCGAAGCCATCCACATTATGCGGGAGGTTGCCGGTCAATTTGAGCGACCCGCCTTGTTATTTTCGGGTGGCAAGGACTCCATTACGTTAGTACATCTGGCGCTGAAAGCATTTCGGCCGGGTAAATTTCCGTTTCCGTTAGTGCACATTGATACAGGTCACAATTTTCAGGAAGCGCTCGACTATCGGGATAATCTAGCCGAACAAATTGGTGAAAAACTCATTGTTCGGTACGTCGAGGATACCATCCGCGAAAAGAAATTGAAAGAGCCAACGGGTCGCAATGCAACCCGAAACGGCCTTCAAACCTTTACCTTATTAGACACCATCGAGGAGTTTGAATTCGATGCCTGCATTGGCGGAGCCCGTCGGGACGAAGAGAAAGCGCGGGCGAAAGAGCGGGTTTTCTCCGTGCGCGATGAGTTCGGCTCCTGGGACCCTAAACACCAGCGGCCCGAACTTTGGAATCTCTACAATGGCAAGATTCACAAGGGCGAAAACGTTCGCGTATTCCCGATCTCAAATTGGACTGAACTTGATGTCTGGAACTATATTCGGCGCGAAAAAATCACGCTCCCAAGTATTTACTTCGCCCACGACCGTGAGTTGATCATCCGCGATGGCAAATTAATGGCCACCGCGGGGGGGGTTATTAAACCGGAACCCAATGATCAACTGGTGACGCGCCGGGTACGGTTCCGCACCGTTGGTGACATTTCCTGCACAGCCGCGTCGGAGTCAACAGCCGAGACACTTGACACGGTTATCGACGAAATTCAGGCCACACGCATCTCCGAACGGGGTGAAACCCGCATGGACGACCAGCTATCCGAAGCCGCAATGGAAGACCGCAAAAAAGGTGGATATTTTTGATTAATGAGCAATCGTATTACACTGACCGTCTAGCGTATGCCCATCAACGACTTTCAATCCCTGCAAACCTACTTAAGAGAGAGACAGGTTTTTGATCGTTTTGGCCTAACCCGTATCGGTGTATTTGGCTCCTTTGTACGAGGGGAGTCATACCGGGATATCGACTTATTAATCGATGAAAAAATCCCATATAAACAACTTATTGCCCTACGTGATGCATTGCAAACAGACCTAAATGTTCCAGTAGATCTTATGCTAAAAGAATATGCAGAACCAATTATTCTGCACCGAGCTTTAGCCGATGTTCGCTATGCAACCCAGTCCTAAAACATCTTTAGTCTATTGTTTGCGGATTCTTGAAGCAATTGGGAAAATCAATTTGTATGCTGTGGGTTATGATGATCCATTTATTTTCTTCGAAGCAAACGATCAGAAAGACTTCAATGCCTGCCTGTTACAACTGTTACATATTGGCGAACAAGTCAGTCGCATTGGCGAGGAAATAAAACAACGTTACACCCATATTCACTGGCAAACTATTAAAGCGCTCCGCAATATAGTGGCTCACGATTATGTAGGCATAGATAAACTGATCGTCTTTGTAACCATTACAGAACGTATTCCGGTTTTGAAATTGGACATGGAGAGCGTTATACAAACGAAATTAAAATTGGGTAATTTTAACCAAACAGAGTACGATATGTCGAAACAAAGCAATTTTTATCGTCATATCGACTTCACGAATATTGAGTAAATGGACCTATTACGATTTATAACTGCCGGTTCGGTTGACGACGGCAAAAGTACGCTCATTGGGCGGCTTCTTTACGATTCCAAATCTATCCTGGCCGATCAGCTCGAGGCCATCGAACGCGCCAGCAAAAGCCGCGATGATGGCGAACTAGATTTGGCTCTGTTGACCGATGGCCTCCGCTCCGAACGCGAGCAGGGCATCACGATTGATGTAGCCTACCGCTATTTTCAGACGCCAGCCCGTAAGTTCATTATTGTAGATGCGCCGGGACACATTCAATATACGCGCAATATGGTTACGGGTGCGTCGAATTGCCAGTTGGCCATTGTGCTGGTCGATGCGCGGCATGGCGTGGCCGAACAAACACGTCGGCATTCATTAATTACCTCGCTTTTGGGTATCCCACATATTGTGGTGGCAATCAACAAAATGGATCTCGTGAATTATTCGCAGGATGTATTTTCGGACATTTGCATCCACTATGCCGAATTAGCCAAGAAACTGAATGTCAAGCACGTAACCTATATTCCGATGAGTGCGCTCAATGGCGATAACGTTGTTGACCGATCGGAATCAATGGCATGGTACGAAGGACAGACCCTTCTGGAACATCTGGAAACGGTAGAAATTGACGATGATGTCAATCTGGAGCAAAGTCGTTTTCCGGTACAGTATGTCATTCGCCCGCAAACGGCCGAGTTACACGACTACCGGGGATATGCAGGTAAAATCACCAGTGGACTATTTCGCAAAGGTGATGCCATAACGGTGTTACCCTCTGGCGAGACCTCAACCATCGACGCTATAGAAATTGCCGAAACCAAACTGGACGAGGCTATTACGCCTATGTCGGTCGTGCTACATCTGGCCACCAATGTTGATGTTAGCCGGGGCGACCTGATTGTTCGCTCTGATAGTCAGCCAATTAGTAGCCAAACGGTCGAAGCAATGATTTGCTGGATGGACTCGAAGGAACTTAAGGTGGGCAATAAGTATGTGTTGCAGGTTGGCACTTTTCGTACCCGTTGCTCGGTTCGCCAAATTGCGTATCAACTAAATGTCAATACCTACGAAGAGATTGAGGGTGTTGAAGACTTGAAATTGAATGATTTGGCCAAAGTCGTATTACGCACAGCCCAACCTATCAGTTTCGATCCATATTCAACCAATCGCGCCACGGGTGGGGCTATCCTGATTGATGAAACCTCGAACGTGACAGTAGGTGCCTTAATGCTGGTTGGCGAAGCGTAAAGACTTTTTTTTTCTCTAATATATCAGTTACAGAAAAGCCACGGACAGTACTGTCCGTGGCTTTTCTGTAACTGATATATTGAACTGTTTACATCTTCTCAAGCAACCGCTCCATCGAAACAGCCTGCCCGATATGGGCTTTCAGTTCGCTAATCGGAATACGGATTTGCTCGGTTGTGTCGCGATACCGGACCGTAACAGTGTCGTCTTCAAGCGTCTGATAATCTACGGCAATGCAAAATGGTGTACCAATTAAATCCTGCCGGGTATAACGTTTGCCAATGGCATCGCGCTCTTCATACACCACCCGAAACTCCGAGCGAAGATTCTTAACGATTGCTTCCGCTTTTTCGGGCAGACCGTCTTTGCGAACAAGTGGGAACACGGCAGCTTTGACAGGAGCCAACGCCGGATGCAGTTTCAAATAGGTCCGCTCTTTTTGCTGATCTCCCTCACCAACGGTTTCTTTGGTAAACGCATTGCAGAATACCGCCAAAAATAAGCGGTCGGCTCCAACAGACGTTTCAACCACATAGGGAATATAATTACCATAGGGTTTGCCCGTCGCTTCATCAATATCATTGTCGAAGTACTGCTGTTTTTTACGGCTTAGTTCCTGGTGTGCTTTTAGATCAAAATCAGTGCGGGAGTGAATTCCTTCCATCTCACGGAAACCAAACGGAAACTTATATTCAATATCTACGGCTGCGTTGGCGTAGTGCGCCAGCTTTTCGTGGATGTGAAATTTGAGTCTTTCAGCGGGCAAACCAACGGCCAGGTGGAATTGCATCCGCGCATCGCGCCACCGTTCATACCACTGCATTTCAGTGCCAGGACGCACGAAAAACTGCATTTCCATCTGTTCAAACTCGCGCATCCTGAACGTAAACTGACGGGCTACGATCTCATTCCGAAAGGCTTTCCCGATTTGAGCAATACCAAACGGAATCTTCATCCGACCCGTTTTCTGCACGTTCAGGAAGTTGACAAAAATCCCCTGCGCCGTTTCAGGACGGAGATAAATCAAACTGGAATCTTCGGCCAGTGAACCCACCTGCGTCGAAAACATCAGGTTGAATTGTCGTACTTCTGTCCAGTTGTCGGTGCCCGACACGGGATCTTTAATGCCTTCAGCGATAATCAGATTCCGAACGCCTTCGAGGTCGTTGTCGCCCAACAACCGGCCCATTTCCTGCAATAGTGCCGTACTTCTGGCTTCATCACCTGCGTTGGCGTACGCTTCGGCTTTGAGTTCCAAAAGCTGGTCGGCGCGGTAACGTTTCTTTGAGTCACGATTATCAATCATCGGATCGTTGAACGAGTCGATGTGACCCGACGCTTTCCACGTCAGTGGATGCATAAAAATCGACGCGTCAATCCCGACAACGTTGTCGTGGAGTTGAGTCATAGCCTTCCACCACAGCGTTTTGAGGTTATTTTTGAGTTCAACACCATTCTGGCCATAGTCGTAAACGGCCTGTAAACCATCGTAAATTTCGGAAGATGGGAACACGAAGCCATACTCTTTGGCGTGGGCGATAATATCTTGCAGCGTTGTGGCTGGCGCTTCTTGATTAGTATTCATACGTGGGGCAAAAATACGTTGTCTACTGTTAAAATAGACACTAGTCAATAAACAAAGAAGAATGACGGCTTGTCGTCAGTACGATATAAGTATGATTTGAGGTTGGCTTATGGGGTTTTAGTGCTACGTCATACGTAGAACACACAATGTCAACTAATTCACTATCAGTAAATTATCAAAATAAGGCTTATTAATTAATTAGCTTTTTAGTAAATAGTTACCAATTTAATAGGGTATCGTCTAAGGGGCATGTTTACTCGCTTCCAGTCCCTTATCCGCGATTACTTCGGATTTTCACACAAGGAGGCAAGGGGATTTGCCGTTCTGATTTGCCTGACGCTGCTCTGCCTGCTTATTCCGTTTATCTATCGGTTTGCAGCCGCCCGAAAACCTATTGACACCACCCAGGCCGACCAGCGCAAACTCGACAGTCTTGTTGCCCTGATGCAGACGGAAGAAGCTAAACATCCCCAGTTTGGTGATCGTCGGGATAAAGACAAAACAACCACTGAACGATTCAGCGAACCAAAGCTTTTCAATTTCGACCCTAATACGGTCAGCGTGGCTGGATGGCAACAATTAGGTCTGCCGCGCTGGATGGCCGACCGTATCGATAAATACCGCAGCAAGGGTGGGCAGTTCCGAAAAAAGGAAGATTTACTTAAAATCTATGACTTCCCACCCGACCTCTACGACCAGCTTGAACCCTATATTACGCTGAAAGAAACTCCGCATTCGGATCGATTTAGCAATGATCGATTTGGAGCAGACAAACCATATACCAACGAACCCTATAAAACCAATGGGCGACCAGCTTTTTCGGAGCGACCAGCGTATCCAGAACGACCTGTTAAACTGGCTCTTCAGCCATTTGATATTAACACCGCCGATACGGCTCAGTTAATTGCTCTGAAAGGCATTGGGTCTACGCTGGCTACGCGTATCATTAAATTCCGTGATGGACTCGGTGGCTTCGTCTCGACGGAGCAATTCCGGGAGATTTATGGTCTGGATTCACTCGCGCTGGACGAGTTAAATAAATTCGGCAAGATTCAGTCGGCAGTGCATAAAATCCCGGTCAATACAGCGACTGCCGATGAACTGGACCGACACCCTTTTTTATCCCGTCGGCAAGCGCAGATTATTGTTACGTATCGCGAACAACACGGTGCCTACACTTCAGCTGAATCGCTGAAACCCATCCGGATTCTGGATGCAAAAACTATTGAGAAGATTACGCCCTATTTGGAATTTTAGATTCCTGTTGGCCCAAGCAATGGTAAATTGCCCCCATCATCTGCTTATACTCATTTGAATCAAATCGGGTACTGGCCTGAACGGATGACAACTTTCTTACGAACTGCATCTAGCCTTTTTTATATTTTATTGCTCTGTTTATCAGGACAAAGCAAGGCGCAACGCATTGACTGGCCCAACGGAGCTAAAGCGGCTATCTGCCTGACGTATGATGATGGAATGAGTAGTCAACTTGATCAGGCGATACCCGTCCTCAATTCCCTCAACATAAGGGGAACATTCTTTCTAAATTCCATAACCGACAATCACATGGCCGATCGATGGCGGCTTGCCGCTTTGAAAGGCCATGAGTTAGCTAATCACACCTTGTTTCATCCATGTCTGGCATCGAGAGGTTGGAAGCCAGCATGGGCTTTGGACAATTACACGTTTGAGCGCATTTTAAAGGAAGTTCAGTCGATGAGCACTCAACTGTATTTACTTGACGGCAAGACGACTAAGCGCACCTTTGCCTTTCCGTGTGGAGATACCACCGCCGGGGGCGTTTCCTATCTTGATACGCTTCGGCGGTCGGGGATGGTAAGTTATGGACGCATGGGCGGCAGCAGTACGGATGCTGTCGTTACTAATTTTGCTACACTGGATAATCTACAGGTTCCTTCCTGGGCTGTCCAACCCACAAACACCTCTGTCGACTTGATTGCGTATGCCGAAAAAGCCGCTCAGCAAGGCGGATTAGGGGTTTACATGTTTCATGGTGTAGGTAGTCAATGGATTGCCGTGTCGGCTACAGAGCATAAAAAGTTAGCTGAATATTTGGCGAGTCACAACCAGACATACTGGGTAACGACGTTCCGTGAAGCAATGGACTATGTTACTCAATGGAAAAAAAGCCATGCGCCCGCTGCCCGTAGATAGTATTTGCACATTTGTTGACATCGAACGTAGTGTTAATATCGGAAACGCCCACGCGGATGTGGTTCTCATAACTGTACTACGTTCGATATCAACAGACATTCATCGCTTCGTTAGAAGCACTACATTTTCTACATGGTGCGTGTGCGGAAACATATCCACGGGTTGCACGTTCGACACAACATAGCCTTCATCTAAAATACCCAGATCACGGGCCTGAGTGGCTGTGTTACAGCTGACATACACAATCCGTTCAGGTGCCGCCTTAAGTAGCTGACGGGTTACGGCCTCATCCATACCGGCGCGGGGCGGGTCGGTAATGACCACATCCGGGCGACCGTGCTGATCGAAAAAGTCGTCGGTCAGGATATCTTTCATATCCCCGGCTACAAACGTTGTATTCGTAATACCGTTCACATCAGCATTGACACGCGCATCCGCTACCGACGCTTCGACATATTCCACACCCACAACATGCTGTGCCTGACGGGCCACAAAAAGAGCAATCGTGCCCGTGCCCGTGTAGAGATCGTACACACGTTCACGGCCCGTAAGTCCGGCCCATTCCCGGGCTACTTTATACAAATTATGCGCCTGTTGGGCATTAGTCTGGTAGAACGATTTCGGACCGATGCGAAACGTCAGGTCGTCCATCTGTTCTTCAATATAGGCTTTTCCAGCCCAATTTACCACTTCCTGATCTTGATAGCTGTCGTTTTTCTTTCTGTTCAGGATGTAGTTCAGCGAGGTAATCTGTGGAAACAGTACCTGCAAATGACTCATTAGTCCGTCTAACAACTCGGGGTTGTCATGGGCCACCTGCAACGTTACCATAATCTGCTGCGTAGTATCGGCAGTACGGATAATGAGCGTTCGTAGATAGCCGGTATGCACTTTCAGATTATACAACGTAACATCATTCTGAAACACGAAGTCGTTAACGGCCAGCCGGATAGCATTAGACGGATCAGGTTGGAGGTAGCAATGACGAATAGGCAGCACCTTATCGAAGCGGCCGGGCACGTGAAAACCAACGGCTCGCGGGTCAATCGGTTGGTCGGTTCTTACTTCGCCCGGCGTCAGCCAACGCCCTTCAGCACAGGTAAATTCGAGTTTATTACGGTAATATTGCGTTGGATGGGCAGGAAGAATGGGCAAAATGGTGGGCAGGGCTACCTTACCAATACGCGTCAGGTGATCGACAACCTGTTGATGTTTAAAGCCCAGTTGCTCAGCGTACTGAATGTGTTGCCACTTGCAGCCCCCGCAGGTACCGAAATGCTCACAAAATGGCTCCGTTCGCAACGGCGACCATTCATGAACGCGTTCGGCAACAGCCTCTCGGTATTGCTTTTTGGTATTGGTAATGCGCAGGTCTACCACATCCCCCGGCGCAACACCCGGTCCGCCAGTAGGGTTTTCAACAAAAATTACGCCCTCTTCGGTACGCACAATGCACTTTCCTTCGGCAGCTACGGCATCAATACGAACGCCAGCCAACCGTTCGGGTGTTTTATGAATCTTCCTACGCATAAGTCCTAAAAAACTGCTAATTTAAGCAGCCGTTTTCGGACGGGCTCTATACTGAACTATATCTGCTTATGCCGAATTTGTACCAAACAAGATGGATGCTATCACTCATAACCTGCTCTCTTCTGGTTATGAGCCAGTTGGCCCAAGCAACTCATATTGTTGGGGGCGAACTTGAACTCCGCTACCTCGGCACACAGAGTACCTATACGCACCGTATTAATCTTAATCTGTATTTCGACGACGTTAACGGCAATCCAGGGGCCGATGATGGACTGGTAGCGGTTGGTATTTTCGCAAAACGCACGAATCAGCTTATCGGTTATGTTCAGCTTAACCGCATCAGTAGCGAATATGTTTCTTACACCAAACCCGCCTGTGCAACAGCCAGTCTACGTACCCGTCTGATTCGGCACAGTTTAGATCTAACACTCGATCCAAACGTTTTTAATGATGCCGGAGGGTATTATATGTCCTGGGAACGGTGTTGCCGCAATGGCACTATTTTCAACATTGAGCAGCCGGGAGCCGCCGGATCAACATTTTACCTTGAGTTTCCGGCCCTGGTAAATGGGTCTGCCCGCTTCGCTAATTCATCGCCGGTATTTGCCATTCCAAAAGGCGATTATGCCTGCATCGGACAGCCGTTTACCCTTGATTTTAGTGCAAAAGATTCCGACGGTGACAGTCTGTCTTATGCTTTAGTAACACCTTATAATGGTTATAGCAACACCGATATCCCTAACCCAGGTGCCGGATCATCGGTGTCACGCCCCTATTTCACGGCGGGGCCTTATCCACCCATTCGCTGGATTAATGGCATTTCAATTGCCAACGAGATTCCGGGAAGTGCTCCTTTGCGGGTAAATGCCAGTTCGGGGTTGCTCAGTGTGACGCCTAACCGGGCGGGCCTGTTCGTTTTCTCAGTCGAAGTAGTCGAATATCGGACGGGAAAAGCGATTGGGCGTGTCCGGCGCGACTATCAGGTTTTAGTCGTTGACTGTCCTAAAAACAATACCCCCAAACTTCTTTTCCGCCCCGATGGGCAAACCAGTTTTTATCAACAGGGCACTGTGCTGACCATCGCCGAAAAAGACACAAACTGCCTGAGTTTGTTCGTCACTGATCTCGACCCCAGCCAGCACATTACGATTACGAACATGAGTGGTTCGTTACCCGGCTTTACCCTCGCACCCGGCGACTTGTTCACCCGTACGAACCACGACACCCTGCAAACAAAGTTCTGTTTCGGGCGATGTGTCGGGGGCAATGGCACTCCTATTACATTGCTCATTCGGGCTACGGATGATGGCTGTCCACAGGGGTTGAGCGATACAATCAGCGTCCGTCTAAACATTATTCCATCGGCCAATAATAAGCCATTGGCTGGCACCGATTTACCAAGCAACAAGGCTAGCATTTCGGTGGGGTCATCGCTGACCTTCAATGCGTTTGGTACCGATATCGACAATGATAACGTTACGATTCAGGCCGTTGGCAGAGGATTCACATTAGCCCAGGCGGGCATGAGCTTCGGTTCTGCATCGGGCATTGGGAAAGTTTCGCAGCCATTTTCGTGGAAACCAACGTGCACACAAGCTACCCAAGCGGCCTATTTAGTGGATTTCATCGTGACCGATACCCGCTGCAATCGAAACCTGCGCGATACAGTCACTGTGAATCTGGCGGCTGTTGGTCTGCCCAGTCAGCCACCGAGTATTCGCACCACACTGGCTCAACAAGTAGTTGAGTTGACCGTTAGCTCCAGCGACTCAGCCGGACGCACGGGTTTCGACGTGTTGGGCAACGACCCCGATCGCGACACGCTACGGCTAACGGCTGTCGGACGAGGATTTGATGTAAAAACGTTGGGGATGACGTTTACAGACAAATTTGGTCTGCCAACTTTAGAGTCTCCCTTCGCCTGGAAACCGACCTGTGCGCTGATGGCTGGGAAAGCTGATACAACTTTTGTTGTGGATTTTGTGGTCGATGATCGATCCTGTCAACCAAATCACACGGCCATAACTACGGTTACGTTTCACGTTAAAAACCCTTCACTCAAGGCAGACATAAAGGTTCCAAATGTATTTACGCCCAATGGTGATGGTATTAATGACTATTTTGCCATAAAAGATTTACCCGAAAATTCTTGCGATGAACAGTTCAAATCCGTTGAGATTACCAATCGTTGGGGTCAAACAGTATTTAAATCCAGCGACCCCAAATTTCGCTGGTATGGCACCGACTCGCCCGTTGGCACGTATTACTATCTCCTGCTAACCACCAAACGAACGTTTAAAGGACCCTTAACCCTGATTAGGTGAGGGGATCAATACCGAGTTACTACTATGGGCATTGGTCGATACGAGATAGGCCAACTGCAATACCAGTCACGAATGATTAATACCCGCCGGTAGCCCGATATTGCCTAAATCTCTATCTTCGTGGCTGTAATTATGAAAGATAAAGTAGTTCTCATTACCGGTGCTTCGTCGGGCATCGGCCGCGCGTTGGCCTTCGCCTTCGGTCGCGAAGGAGCCAGTATTATTATTTGCGCCCGTAAAGCCGATGCGCTGCAATCTGTAAGCGATGAACTACGTCAGGCAGGTATCGAAGTGCTTTCCTTAACAGCCGATGTGAGTGTGGAAGCTGATGTCAAAAAACTCATTGAACAAACCATTGCCCACTTCGGTCGGCTGGATGTGCTGATCAATAACGCGGGCATTTCTATGCGCTCCATGCTGATTGATACAGACCCAGCCGTTATTCAGAAAGTAATGGATATCAACTTCATGGGCACCGTATATGCCACCCGTTACGCCTTGCCTTATATTCAATTCACGAAAGGGTCGATCGTTGGCATTTCGTCAATTGCCGGCTACCGGGGGTTGCCCGTTCGAAGCGGGTATTCGGCCTCAAAGTTCGCGATGAACGGATTTCTGGAAGCGGTACGGACCGAGTTATTGCATACCGGTGTTCATGTGCTTACAGCTTGTCCGGGTTTTACGGCGTCAAATATTCGCATTTCAGCCCTCGATGCACACGGACAGGCAAAGGGCGAAACCATGCGGGACGAAGGCAATATGATGAGTGCGGAGGAATGCGCTGACCATATTTTGCGGGCGGTCAAAAACCGCAAGCGCGAACTTATCCTGACCACACAGGGCAAATTTACCGTCTTCCTCAATAAGTGGCTCCCCACCTTAATGGATAGGCTGGTTTACAATACATTAGCCAAGGAGAAAGACTCCCCTCTAAAAAAATTGTGAATGAGTGAATAATTTTTTCCATCAGCCATTTACTCATTCACGATTAAATGATCCAAACATTATCTCGCCGGATAAAGTAAAGATTGTTGTGCCAGAGTATGCGCAGGTAAATGTCTTTAGTGCCAAGGATATTTACTTTATGACCCCGACCAATAACGTCAATAACTGGAGCGGCTGCGGAGGGATCGGTGCGGAGCAAAACACGATCGTGGCTGGTAATACCCGACTGCACGCCTTCGGGCAGGTTTGTAAAAATCAGTAACAACAGCAGATAAATAAACACAACCCATTTTTGTCGCACCGGAACCGACTGTTTCCTGATTAATTTGAGTACAAGCACCGTAAATACATAGCCCGCCGGAATCAACAGAAATAGGAGAAAATAGAGACCGTATTTTCGGTAAAAGAGGTAAAAATAATTCAGGTCGTCGGTCTCGTAACCACTTAGGTTATTGGCGCGGGCAATGTCATTCATTCGGCGCAGCACGACATCATCGGGATGGCGTTCAAAATAAACATCCAGATAATACAGCAGCCGGGGTACATCATTTTGTCTTTCATAGGCACTAGCTAACTTCAACAGCATCGGATCGGTGGCGGTATGGCCCTCGACTAAGGCCATTTCATAGATACGCGCAGCCTTTATCTGATCACCACTGACAAACAGCGAATCGGCCCGCCGGAGTGAGTCAGGCGAAACTATCTGTGCATCAGCGAGAACCGACAGAAAACAAAAAAATAGACTTATTTTAAGAGAAATGGCTTGCAACGGACGAAATAAGGCCATAGTTTTGCACCATAATTGAGAACGGCAACCTTTCGTATAAGGGCGATCGTTCAACCGATTTGGTAGCTCAGCTGGTAGAGCAATACACTTTTAATGTATGGGTCCTGGGTTCGAATCCCAGCCGGATCACCCAACGAAAAAAGCCGCTACTAGCGGCTTTTTTCGTTCTGGACATACATTAGAATGGAAGATCGTTACTTTCTTCGTCGAAGGCTGAGTTGAATGACATAGCAGCAGGGGCAGGTTGACTTTGCTGAGCCGGACGAGCCTGTGCTTGTTGTGTTGGTGCCGACCGGGGTGCGGCTGCGGGTGCTGAACCACCATCACCTTCGGCTAATTCAATACGGAAGGCCCGTAGTTCGGTATACCAACGGTCATTGTACTCGCGTGATTCGGCACTGAACGTAGCTTTGAGCGTGTCGCCATCGGCAAACTGTTTCAAATCCGCCACTTTGTCGCCCCAAGCCGTTAAGCATACCTTTTTAGGATAAGATGCATCCAGTGTTTCAAGAACGAACTCTTGCTTACTCCACGGACCTTTCTGACTTTGCCCCGATACTTCGGGCAATACTTTTATGAGCTTTCCGACTAATTCCAGTGCCATATAAATTGGACTTTTAAACGTGATTTTGATGGATAAAAGTACGAAATTCTGTCCGTTTTTGGAC
Source organism: Spirosoma flavum (assembly GCF_042686045.1). NCBI lineage: Bacteria > Pseudomonadati > Bacteroidota > Cytophagia > Cytophagales > Cytophagaceae > Spirosoma > Spirosoma flavum. Next base: position 1,446,192 of record NZ_JBHUOM010000002.1, on the reverse strand, counting down.
CATACTTCGCTAAAAAAGCAAAAGATTCTAGGCTCTGTTTGGCAAAATATGACAAGACTGCTATCTTTGCACCGCGTTAGGCAATCTAGCCACCCGCAATCACCATTGGCCATGTGGTGAAATTGGTAGACACGCCATCTTGAGGGGGTGGTGCTGCAAGGCTTGGGAGTTCGAATCTCCCCATGGTCACAATATTAAATTTCTAATCCGCTGTACATCAATAAGTTACAGCGGATTTTCTATTTTCTACCGAAACCATTACTCTAACAAAAGGCCATAGTACTATTTGGTTGGCTAGACTATCTTGGGAAATCAAGCCCGCTATTGTGGTAAGACTGGATTTTATCAAATTACCTAACGACTAAGATGTTAGTATGTAAGATAAGGACCGGCAAACTCACAGTCTAGAAATACTCTTTTCACTTCACATATAAAAGAGGCTAGCTACCCAGTAGCCGGGTTATTTATTTCTTTTTTAACCAAACAGATAATCAGGTGTAAATTAGACCACTAATTATAATCCAGGTAATGTTTACCGTTTTGTATAGAGTAATAAAAAGACCAGCCGTAAAACAGCCGGTCTTTAATTTTATAAACAAAAACCCATTAACCCAATACGAATCTATTCTGCACTTCACCAGAACTGCTAAATTAACCTTCCTGCTATTTATCGTCTGAGTAGTAACAAACAAGCAAAGCAGCCACTATCAGGCTAAAAGTACATGGTAACATGTATCAGTCAGACGTTGTTTTGGCTTAATGGTAACACGTTTACAGATTGAGATTTCGCACGTTTCGACATTTTTCAGTTAAACTTGTCAGGGCAGTTAACTGGGCCAGCTGTAGCTGATTAGGTATCTGGTCCTGCACAACTTGTATTATACCCAGTTGCTCACCTCTGTATTAGTATACACGTTCAGTTGACATTATCCCTGATTTTTGATAACGATACCTTATCAAAAATGAGATGCTTGTGTATCGCTAGTAGTATACAATTACAAGTGAATGAACATTTTTAAAATAATTTCTACTTTTTATGTGACCGCTTCTAGAATTGTCTGTCTGAATACAATCCAACTACGTAAACTATATCGATCATGACTAGCGCGACCAGTTGGTTCTTAGCAACTGGTGCTATTTCTTCTAATTTTATCAGCGCGGCTCTTGCCTTTGTCATAGTCGGTAGTTCAGTTATGGCTTGAGTGGGTATTATCAACTTACTATTTTAGAATTCCGCAAATTACTCCAAACATGTTTGTGTCGATTCAGCCTCCCAAACCGGCTTATACTACTGGCGTTTTACCCACTATCTGTATATAGGATAGCTTTAAGACTAGGGTTGTATAGTTCAGTTTAGCGCATACTAGATTAGATAACCGTGTGTAATATAGCTATATATATGTCAGTCAGAATGACTTGACTAGTCGGCTAGCTTCGTATATTTGTAACTATATTTATCATTACAACCTGTAATTATGACTATATCAAGAAACTTTTGTTTGGCGCTTGTTCTTGCCTTGCTCGGTTGGCTGCTCATAGGTTGTAATACCGAAATCATAGTTCAAAAAGACCCGACCCAAGCTGCTACTGTGGGTGACTATAAAATTACCGGGACAGTTTCCTACACAATCAATGGCATTATGTCCTCGTCTGCCATCTCGGGTACACTCACGGTATTTGCTGGCGAATCGCCTGAAGCATGCTACTTTTTGGAAAAGCTCACTGGCTTTAATCAACTAGGCTATTTGGCTACCTTTGCTGGCCAAAACTTTATTGTGGGAACTGCGCAGGAGAGCACCAAATATCAAAGCACAACGTATTATGGCATGCAGAATGGGAATGGAAAAATGTCGCCGAACCGAATTGAAGTGGATCGCTATGCTAATACCAACTCTGTTGGACTTACTTCCCCGGCCGGTGAGCACATCGGCTTTTACATGGCAATTCGAAAGCATGTTCACATTGTCGCCACTAAGCAACTTTAGTGGGTCAATAAATTTTGATGGACTCAATCGTTAGCTTATTGGATAGTCAGTTAACTATAGTTATACAAAAGCCTTGAATCCGAAAAGATTCAAGGCTTTTGTATTTATTGGGAGACGCTTCTCAACAGGATCAATTAGTCTATACAATCATAATGTCACTGGCTCTTCTTTCTCGTCGAAAAACAGATAATTCAACAAATCGCAGTAGGGCTTGATAATCCGACTACCACGCACAATCTCATCGGCAAAACTAGCTTTGAGTACCTCTTTGTCTGTATAGCGATGCATAAAAAACAACTCTTTTCGGCGTAGTAACTCGATTTCTGGGTGATCAGCGGGGTAACCTTTTGGTGTTGTCTTCATTACCTCCCCAGCGGCTTCCGGAAAGTATTCCTTGAACGCATCGGCTTCAATTATGGTCTTTAGTTCCTCGACGTTATAATCTACCTCTTGCCGAAACTTGGCGAGGTTGGCCGGTGTCGGTTGCCACATGCCCGCGCCCAGAAATGATTGGTTGCCGGGCTGAATATGGACATAATAATCAATCCGGCCCGAATGACGCCCACCGGGACCAATGGCAAATGCCAAATTAGATTTATACGGGGCCTTATCTTTCGAGAAACGAATGTCGCGGTTGATACGAAAGATGCAATCCTTGACGGCTGTATTAGCCAGCGGCTCAAAGGGGCTCAATCCAGCCAGTACCCGTTCAACTACACCACAAAGTTCAGCTTTTGCCGCATCATACTGAGGTCGATTAGCGTGGAACCACTCCCGATTATTATTTTGAACGAGTTCGCGCATGAACGCCAACGTTGGGGCCGTAAAGGCCGCTTTTGAGGCAAGTTTTGTTGTCATAACTAATCAAAGATAAGCAATGATGCTCTATCTTGATTAGCCGACATATCAGTTTAAACCGAAAAGTTGTCGCTTAAATTGCCGGGGGCACATGTGCTCAACGGAGCGAAAGGCACTGCTAAAATGCGTCAGGCTGTTGAAGCCTGATTCATAGCAGGCGTCCGTAATACTTTTGGATGGATTGCTCAAAATGGCTTTAGCCCGACGAATGCGCTCGGTCAGAATAAACTGCACGGGCGAAACGCCAAGTTCGCTTTTGAAGAGTCGAAAAAAGTGTGATTTCGACAGGCAGGCTTTGTCACACAGTTCCTCAACTGATAACGTACGCGTTAGGTTTTCACGGATATACGTTACGACGTACGCTAAGCGATTCGTATTAATATGTTGACTCGTTTGATTCAGAAGTCCGTTACGAACCTGCGTTTGCGAGAGTCGAACAATCAGTTCACGCAGGGTATTTTTGATAAAGAACGGCTTGAACGGATTGTTTTCGCGGAATAGCCGAATAAGTTTATCAGTCAGTGAACTGATTTCGGGGTCATTCTGCAACAAATAATTCTCTATATCCAACTGCCATTGATCAACGGCTTCCACACGGGGAACCTGCTCATTGAGTTCAGCAATTGTTTCGCGGATAAACTCATCCGATATCGTCAAAGCGAGACAGCGGGTCGGGTCATTCGTAGTAGCATCGGGAAAATCAATCTGCATCAGCCGGTCTGAGGGTAGCAACAATGATTCGCCGGGCTGGTAATTGAATGGCTCCATCTCCCGAAGGTGCATCACCTTGCGGCCACTCAGCATACTCGTCATAACGGGTGCATTGAAGCGCAACTGGATTAAACTGGCTTTTTGAAATGTCTCATACAAATGCAGTTCGGCTTCATCGTGGCTAAGGGTCAGTTTGTTCTCTATTAATGTATCTAACCGGGCACCCCATGCACTGACAGCTTCGTTGGTAGCCACTTTCCCTACTTTTTTCATACACCTAGAGGATGGGAGGATTTCGCAAGTATTTGAGAGTATAACGCAAAAATACTTGTACAATTTCGGCAAAATTTGTGAAGAAGCTAATTAAATCACATAAATCCTTTATCACACATGCAAACTGCAGAATCAACGAGCAAGATTGCACCCCGGCCAATGTTTAAAACCCAGTACGAAAATTATATTGGCGGCAAATGGGTGCCACCCCTTGGAGGTGAGTATTTCGACAATCAATCGCCAGTGGATGGCAGTCTGATTGCCAAAATGCCCCGCTCGAAAGCTGCCGATGTCGATTTGGCCGTTGAGGCAGCCCAAAAAGCATTTGAAACCTGGGGAAAAACATCCGCTACGGAACGGAGCAAAGTGCTGCTTCAGATTGCCGATGTCATTGAACAGAATCTGGAGTTTCTGGCTCGTGTCGAAACGGTAGAGAATGGAAAAGCGCTGCGCGAAACAATGGCCGCCGATATGCCACTGGTCGTTGATCACTTCCGCTACTTTGCGGGTGTAATCCGGGCCGAAGAAGGGTCGGCCACTGAACTCAATGCCGATACGCTGTCGCTGATCATCAAGGAGCCTATCGGCGTCGTTGGTCAGATCATTCCCTGGAATTTTCCGCTGTTGATGGCCACCTGGAAACTGGCTCCGGCCCTGGCCGCTGGTTGCTGTGTGGTCATTAAACCCGCCGAGCAAACGCCAACCTCCCTTGCCATTCTGTTTGAGTTACTGGAAGGCGTCGTACCCCCAGGTGTGGTGAATATTATACAGGGATTCGGTCCGGAAGCGGGGAAGCCACTGGCACAGCACAAGCGCATAAATAAGGTGGCCTTCACGGGCGAAACTACCACAGGGCGGCTTATTATGCAGTATGCATCAGAAAACCTCATACCCGTCACGATGGAGCTGGGTGGCAAATCGCCAAACATTTTCATGAAATCCATCGCTGATCATGATGATGAGTTCTTCGATAAGTGCATAGAAGGAGCCGTGATGTTTGCGCTGAATCAGGGCGAGATCTGCACCTGTCCCTCACGGCTGCTGGTTCACGAAGATATTTACGACAAGTTTATCGAGCGTGTTATTCAGCGTACCAAAGCCATTAAACTCGGTCACCCCCTGGACCCCGAAACCATGATGGGTGCGCAGGCCAGCAATGACCAGTACGAAAAAATTCTGTCGTACATCGACATTGGTAAAAAGGAAGGTGCCGAAGTGTTGACGGGTGGCGGTCCAGCCGACAGTGTAGAAGGCGGCTACTACATCCAGCCAACGATTTTCAAGGGCCACAACAAGATGCGAATATTCCAGGAAGAAATCTTCGGGCCTGTTTTGTCGGTAACGACTTTTAAAGATGCCGACGAAGCCGTTGCGATTGCCAATGATACGCTTTACGGATTGGGCGCGGGCTTCTGGTCGCGGGATGCGCATGAGTTATATACTATTCCTCGCCAGATTCAGGCGGGTCGTGTGTGGGTAAACTGCTATCACGATTATCCAGCTCATGCGCCGTTTGGTGGCTACAAGAAGTCGGGCTTCGGACGAGAAAATCACCTGATGATGCTAAATCACTATCGTCAGGTCAAGAACCTCCTGATCTCGTACAGCAAAAACAAATTAGGCTTCTTTTGATTAATTTTGACTGAACGCTCCCGTAAACTGCGGCAATTGCCGCAGTTTACGGGAGCGTTCAGTCACTTTCACTTACAAATACACGTACAATGATCCGGCTTACCGTTCTTTATCCCAAAACCGATAGTAGTCAATTCGACCTGACATACTATCTCGACAAACACATTCCATTACTGAAAGAGCGATTGACACCTTATGGGTTAGTCGGTGTTGATATGCAGGAAGGATTGGCAGGAGCCGCTGACGCCCAACCGCTCTATGCCATGATTACCGGCCTGGCCTTTAACACCGCTGACGAACTTGACCGAGGTATGACAACGCACGGAGCCGAACTACTGGGCGATATCCCTAACTTCACTGGTGTCCAACCAATTACCCAAGTGTGTCGGGTGTTATAATAAATTCGCACACCTCTTCTGCTATGACAACTCAACCCGTTTCCCGCGTAGACATCACTCCGGCCGCAGCCGACGTATTAAACAAAATTCGCGCTGAACACGGCCCGCTGATGTTTCATCAAAGTGGGGGGTGTTGCGACGGTTCTTCACCGATGTGCTACGAGGCAGGTGATTTTATTATTGGCTCGTCGGACGTGTTGCTGGGTCAGGTTGACGGCTGCGACTTCTGGATGGCGGGCGATCAATTTGACTACTGGCAATATACCCATCTGACTATAGACGTGACACCCGGACGAGGTGCCAGTTTTTCACTTGAAATTCCGATGGGCGTTAGGTTCTTGATTCGTTCGAGGCTGTTTGAACCCGGCGAAATGGAAACGCTGATACCCATACATATTGGCCCATTGGAAGAAGTCTGACGGGTAAAACGGCTTGCATATTTTCACAGCCTTAAAACGGAGGTGTACTCACTAAAGACGCTTACGTAAAATAACTGCCTGAAAATCAGCTTGCTTTGTATTATCCATATCTGTATATTCGGTTAGTTTTTACTTAACCCCTAACAGATATGAGCATGTTACATCGCGTTGAACACTGGGGCGACACGCATCATCCCGCGTGGACAGATGCCCTACGAATTGTGCTAGGCATTATATTGGTGCTGAAAGGTATTAGTTTCATTAGTGACACGGCGTATTTAACCCGATTGGTGGGTGGTCTTCATTTTGGTCTTTTCCCCGTCATTCTAGTGCATTATGTGGCATTTGCCCACTTGATGGGTGGTTTTCTGATTGCGGTCGGATGCCTGACCCGCCTGATGGTATTGTTCCAATTACCTATACTCGTTGGGGCTCTATTTTTCGTAAATATCCGTCAGGGATTCTCACCCATGAATTCTGAACTCTGGTTGTCCATTATTGTCCTTCTTTTATTACTGCTATTTTTAGTAATCGGTTCCGGACGTTTCTCGATGGACGAATATGTCAAGCAACATGAGCGATAACAATATCTGAACCGCACCGGCAACCCGCCGGTGCGGTTCAGATACGTTAAAAAATATACCGGATCTGGCACCACGGAATCTCTTCGTGCACCAGTTGTTCAAACACCTCTACCATTTTAGCTTTTAGCTGGTGAGCATACCGAATATTCCAACCACCAAACTGACTGACCTTGCTCTCCTGCAATTCGGGTACCCAAAGCAGATCCTCCGCTTTGGGGTTAATGGCTAAATTTGCCTGATGCTGCCACTGGTTGTGGGTCAGAAAGATAACCTCACTCTTAAGCTGTGCCCGAACTTCGGGCCGAACACCTGCATCAAGTTGTCGAAATAATTCGCGGTAATCGGTACGCCATGCTTTGCGATCTCCGTCAGCCCCGCTGTAAACGATGACGGGTGAAAAATTAACATGCACCTCGTATCCTGCATCGTAAAAGTCATTGATGGCCGCAATTCGTTTTTCAATACTGTCGGTCCTAACGTCCACCAATTTACTGACATCACTGGGCATCAGGCTAAACCGGATACGCACTTTCCGTTGCGGATCAAAAGCGAGTAAATCCCGATTCACAAATTTGGTGGCAAACGTAGCTTTGGCTCGCGGGTGATCCCGGTAAAACTCGAATACTTGCCGAATGCCATCTGTCAGGCTATAATCTACTGAAATGTCAGAGTTGCAACCGATATCGTAGGTCCAATAATCTGCATCCGTTTGGTTAACGGGCTTGGGCCACGCCAGCGACTGAACGTGCTTATCAACAGTTGTAATATTCTCCTCAACGTTCGTAAACAGCGTGATGGGATTGACGTTCTTATGCCGGTCTACGTAGCAGTAGGCACACCCACCAAAACAACCATTAGCCAGGCTGGGTGCAATATAATCGGCACTTCGGCCACTCCATTTAATGTCCTGTGTCTTAAGTCGGCCCAACACCAGCACATCAGATTTGATCTTAAAGTGATTCATGCCTAACTCCGGCAAACGGTTGTGCTGCTTCACTTCGAGTGTTTGGGCATCGGGAAACTGAGCCAGCACAGCTTCACCCCGTTCATTGAGCGCATCGGCAGTGTAGAATATAATAGTAGGATTAAAATCAGGCATCAGGCACGTTGAGTTAGCTGCTTAAACAACATGTATTAAAGATACATAGTTCATCATCTATTGCCAATAATCATCTGCAATACAAGTAGTTATGATAAAAATAAACGTCAATTAGCTCTATTTTTCATAGCGATCATTAACGCAGAATATATGACTATTATCATCTTACTTCGTTCACCTACTCGTTGAAAATAGACGTACTTTTTGAGGTTATAAATGCGGATGCTCTCCCGTCATGCAAACGTTATTTGTGAAGGGTCAAAATAACGGTATTCTATTCACGCTATTAAGCGCTTATCGCCTTGTCAATCAACCGGGGCAACTCGTATTACATCACCCACGCGAAACTGGCTCCAGACTGGATTGGCCGACCGCAATTGAGTTGTAGCCGTTTCAATTTCCCACTGTTGCTGGCTTTCATTGAAATCAATACGGATAATAGGCTCCATGAGCAGCGCGGCAACGGTTCGCTTTGCAACAATCTCATCGGTTTGAATACGGCCTTGCCCAAGTCGTATGACCCGGTCTGCTAATGCCTGAATGTCCGCTTCGTGATGGCTAACGAGCAAGGTCGTTGTGCCCCAGGTCTGGTGAAGTTCCAGTAACACTTGCCGGAGCATCTGGCTGGCTTGAGCATCCAACGCGGCAAATGGTTCGTCTAGTAACAACAACTGCGGTTGGCGAACCAGTGCACGGGCTAATGCCACACGCTGCCGCTGCCCCCCCGACAGTAGCGTTGGCTTCTGGTTAATAAATGTCTCCAGACCTGTTGCATCAATCAGGTCATTGACCAAGGTTCGTTGTCCCTTAGGAGCGGCATACTGAATATTTTCCCGAACAGTCATATTGGGGAACAAGGCTGTATCCTGAAAAATATATCCGATGGAACGTTGCTGCGGCAATCGATTAATTTTTTGGTGGGTATCCAACCACACGGATTCCTCAACAATAATGTTTCCTTTTTGGGGTGTTTCTAACCCAGCTAATAGCCGCAGTAAAGTCGTCTTGCCTGAGCCCGAAGGCCCAACTAAGGCGGTCAGGCTACCGGTTTTCAACTCAATCTGAATCCGAAGTTCACCGGCTCCTTCGGCAAATAAACGCGGCATAACGACGTCGACGTGAATCATACTGTTACGCGTTTATTAATGGCATATACCAACAGCAGAATGGCGAATGATAGCCCCAATAACAACGCTGCGTAGGCATGAGCGGTTTCGAAGTGCAGTAATTCGACCTCGTTATAAATCGCGATGGAAGCGACTCGGGTCTGGCCCGGTAAGTTGCCGCCAATCATCAATACTAAACCAAACTCACCAATTGTGTGGGCAAATGACAGGACTATACCGGTTAATAAAGCGGGTTTGCAGTTGGGTAACAGAACACGCCACAACGTTTTGATCGGCGATTGACCCAGCGTGTAAGAAGCTTCCCGCCAGGACGTTGGCAGATTTTCCAGACCCGCCTGAATGGGATGTACCATAAACGGCAGGCTATACAACAGCGAAGCCACCACTAACCCTTCGAATGAAAAGACCAACTGCACATTAACCGTTCGTAACAGCCAACCGCCAAAACCGCTGGTTGGGCTAAAGGCCAGCAATAAATAAAACCCAACGACCGAGGGCGGCAAAACCAGCGGTAGACTAATAAGGGATTCGACTACTGGCTTTAGTCGGAATCGGCTGAGCGCCAGCCATCCAGCCAACGGGACACCGATCAGGAACAATAAAAAAGTGGTGATACCGGCTAAGCGCAGGGTAAGCCAGATAGGTTCCCAATCGATGGGCATGAGATAATAAGTATGAATCAGGAAGCGGGCGAACGATAGCCAAACTGCTGCAAAATACGCCGGGCGTCTGGACTACGCAAAAATTGCACAAACTGCCGGGCAGCTTTAGGTTGGTTTGTCCGCTTCAAAATAACCACGCCCTGCGCAATGGGTGAATACCCCGTTTGGGGCAAATCAACCCAATGGCCGCGCTTCGTTAAGCTAGGATCGAGCACAACCGATTTAGCGGTAAAGCCCACTTCAGCCGCACCAGACAGAATATATTGGTTCACCTGCGCAATGCTTTCACCGTAGACAACTTTAGGCTGAACCTGCTCAAGCAACTTTTTGTATTTCAGTAAGGCCATAGCCGCTTCGCCGTACGGGGCCGTGGCCGGATTGGCAATGGCAACATGCCGAACGGCGGGGTCTGACAATACGCTCAAATCGGCAGACAGCGGCAAGTCGCTCATTGTCCAAAGGACCAACGAACCATAGGCGTAGACGATAGGAGCGGCTAGCGTCAACCCCTGTTTGTACAATGTTTGGGGGTAATCGACATCGGCTGACAGAAAAACGTCGTAAGGCGCACCCTGCTGAATTTGAGTGGTGAGTTTACCCGACGAGTTTACGATAGTCTCTACTTCAACGCCGTTTTTTTTCTGGAAAGCCGTTTTCAATTGTTCCATTACAAACTGGGCATTTGCTGCCACCGCCACCCGAAGGGGCTGAGCCAGCAAACTCATAGGGCAAAGGAACAGAGCTAGAATAAGTTTTTTCATACGTAATAATGGCTGAAAGCACTCAATTTCAATCAGTGATTAGTTGTCGTTATTAAATTCTTTACATGCGGATCGGCAAATTGCGGGTTGTGAACAAAGTTACTATCGGTGAATAACTGCAAAAAAGCGACCAAGTCAGCTTTCTCGACCGCAGTAAGTCGAAACCCGTTTGTCTGGCCGGGTAGTTCGTGGCTTAATGTGGGACTGGCCTGAATATGTTCACTGTAATGATCCAGCACAGTCTCCAGCGTAGCCAGTCGGCCATCGTGCATATACGGAGCTGTTAGGGCAATATTTCGTAACGTCGGAACGCGAAACCGACCGTTATCAAGTGCCAGGCCCGTAACACCTTGTCTACCAGTATCGGTTGTTTTCTGGTCAAGTCCATTATTATGAAATAATTCCTGGTAGAGTTTTGGCCCACCATGACAATGGGCGCAGTTGCCACCCCGGATGTTCCGTTCTGGAGAAGGCGCTGAATTGAACAGGTGTAACCCTCGTTGCTCGGCTTCGGTTAGCGTATAATGGGCCTGTACATGTTGGTCGTACCGCGAATTGGCTGAAATTAATGTCCGTTCAAATTGGGCAATTGCTTTTCCGATGCGGGCATCGGTGATGGTATCGGACCCGAACACCTGTTTGAACAGGGCCGGGTATTGAGTGGTTTGCTGTAAAACTCGGGCTGCGTTGCCCGGTGCTAATCCCATCTCATCGGCATGCGCCAATGGAACCAGCGCTTGCTCTTCCAGACTATTTGACCGGCCATCCCAAAACAATTGCCTTACCCACAGCAAATTGACTAACGACATGGCATTTCGTTGCGTTAGTTTGCCACTAACGCCCACACTCAAGGTTCGCCCATCGGAAAACGCCCGTGCCTGCTGGTGGCAACTGGCGCAGGAAACGCGCTGATTAGACGATAGCTTCGGTTCATAAAATAGCATTCGTCCGAGGTGGACGCCCTCCTGCGTCGTTGGATTATTGGACGGAATTGTAAAACGCCCACCAAAAGAGGCTGGATACTGCAATGTATACGGGCCGGTCGGCACGGGTTCATCGGTGCCTGTCCAGGCCGATGCTCCAGCGATCAAAACTACCAGTAGTAAAGCGAGAGTTCCAGCACGCATGGTTGTTTATTTAGCGAATCGTACCTCAATTGATTTTACTTCCCGAATCCAGCGGGCAGGTTTTTTCTCACCGGGCACTACCACCCGATACGGCCCGATACCCTGCGCCAAAGGTGCTCCATCGACACTGTCAGCCAGCAAGATAATCCGTGTCGCAAAATCAGGGTCAAGTTCGGGGAGCGCAAAGAGCACTTCGTAACCGTCTACAGCTTTAATGACCACGAATTTACTCAGGTTTTCGCCCCGAAGTTCACCCCCTAGCGTGGCACCCGCCTGTTTGAGTAAGTCCGATAGTGGTATGCCAGAATAGTGATGTTCTTTTCCATCGCGGTCTTTGCCTGTTACATCCGTGTGAGGCATGGCTTTCAGATCAGCCGCCTGCAACGTCAGGGGTTTTGTCACCTCACCGGAGATGGTGAGTACAGTTTGGGCCTGTCCGCTTTCAATTCGTAAGAAAAGCGTGATAATTATCCATACGGATGCCCATATAGTAACGCTGGCTCGTGATGTAGGTTGATTCATAAAGTATACGTTGTGTGTACAGACACAACATGTCGTTATATACACACAAACATAACGTTTATTTAATTCCGGCATCGCCATCCCGTTCGAAAGACTTACAGAACGGGCGTTATTACCGGCTATCATTATCGGAGCTAGTCTGTCATCTCTAGCCTCATGCTGGTGTCTAGGCAAACTCAATTAGAAACTCTGTCCAACCGGCTTCATTGGTTTTGAGCGAAAACGGAAACTTGTGATTGAGGAGAATCTCACGAGTGAGGGTCAAGCCAATACCCTGCCCCTCAGGCTTGGTACTGTAGAAGGGGTTAAACAGATTTGTCGCGATACTGGCGGGTATAACCTGGCCATTGTCGCGAATAAGGAGAGAACGACCCGTGCTAATAACCTCGACATGTTGTCCCACTTCGCAGGCTTCCAGAGCGTTTTTAACGACATTGATCAACACCTGCTCTATCTGCTCGATATCCACCAGTTGTACACTCGTTTCAGTAGACACGCCACGCAGCGAAACACCCCTGCCGATAGCTTGAGGCTGCATTAGTTGCACAACGTTGCGAACTAGTTTGCTCATATCGGCAGGTCGTTTTTGGGGATGCGGCAAGCGGACAACATCGGCAAACCGGCGCATAAAGCGATTCAGGCGGTCGTTTCGCTCGATGGCTACACGAATGGCGTGTTGTACATCGGGCTCGCTCACGTAGGCTTGTGTAATGTCGAGAATTGAATTGACGGCACCGATGGAATTATTGACTTCATGGGCCATCATCCGAATAACTTTGCTGTACGCTTTCTTTTCGGTGGCTAAAATCTCCGGGGTAAGTTCTTCAATCATCAGAAACGACCGCCTGAATCCCCGATCCATGAAGTTCGATCGCAGTACTCTGTAGGTTTCGATACCATTAGGTTTCATTGTTCGGGACTCGCCATCGGCTAAATCGGCAATCTGGGCCAGCAGTGAATACCCAAGTTCAGGCAACCGTTTCGCAACTATTTCGTCGGGCTGCATGCCCAACAGTTGACACGCCCTCGGATTAACCGATGCGATACGCTCATCGAAGTCAAAAATCAGAATAGCAATTGGAGCCGCATCGATGAGTTTATTCAGGAAAAATTGCTGCTCAACCTGCCGCGTGCGCTCCTGTCGGAGTTGGTCAATCATCAGGTTATAAACTGAGATTAGATCATCGACTTCCCGATTCCCGGTCGGCACGAATTTGACCGTAAAGTCCTTATCCTGAATGGCTTCAATACCCGATGCAATGAACTCCGACGGTTGCCGAAATGCCCGATAGAAACGCACCGCTACGTATATCGACAACAGAATAAGCAGTTCCGACGCGATAAACCATTCTTTCTTGTCTCGCAACGTCCACCAGATTAGGGCTATCAGGACAAGATGAACGACGGCAATATAAATCAGATAGCGCGTGCGCAGGGGTACGTTCATTCCTCGTTTGTGTAGGAAATGCCAAATTTCTCCAATCGCCGGTAGAGTGCAAAACGAGTGATGCCCAATGCCCGCGCAACTTTCGCTACTCGGTTTTGATGAAACGTCATGGCTCGTTGAATCATCTGGTATTCCATTTCTTCCAGCGTCATGCTGCCAACAGCAGGAAAGGACGGTTGGAATGCCGCATCACCAGCGCTTCGGTGTAAAGCGGTTGCGCTAGCCTGTTGGGTAAGATTTCGCTCGAAGTCGTCTGCCTGCAACTCATCACCCGACGATAGGAGAACGGTACGCTCTACTCCGTTTTTCAGTTGCCGGATATTGCCGGGCAGCGGCAGATTTTTAAGCCACTTCAACGCCAATGGACTCACGCGCAAATCGGGTCGTCCGTAGATGGTTTTCAGGTTGTTGACGAAATACGTAACGAGCAAAGGAATGTCGCCGGGACGTTCGCGCAGGGCAGGAAGCCGCACCGAGATGAGGTTGATACGATAAAATAAGTCTTCTCGGAACTGGCCTTTACTCACCATTTCTTCCAGATTTCGGTTCGTGGCGCAGATAATCCGCACATCTACCGTTCGGGACTTGCTGCTACCCAGCGGCTCAAACGTTCGGTCCTGCAATACGCGTAACAGTTTGACCTGACTGCCGGGGTCAAGGTCGCCAATTTCGTCTAAGAAAATAGAGCCCTTATTAGCCAGTTCAAACCGCCCTACCCGGTCGGTTTTGGCATCGGTAAACGCCCCGCGCACATGACCAAAGAGTTCACTTTCGAATAATGTCGATGAAATACCGCCTAAATTAACTTTCACAAACGGCTGGCGCTGACGTCGGCTATTTTGATGGACAGCTTCGGCAATCAGTTCCTTACCCGTACCGCTTTCGCCCGTAATGAGCACTGGCGCGTTAGTTGGGGCCACACGCCCAACGGTCGTCAAAATGTCCAGCAGATTAGGATCTTCGCCAACTATATTATCGAACCGAAACTGCTGGTCGAGTTTCCGACGATTTAGGGAGGCCGGTATCGTTTGCGCCAGGTTCAATGCTGTTCGCACCGACTGCACAAGGTGGTCATTCTGCCAGGGCTTGGTAATGAAGTCTTTAGCTCCGGCTTTCATACCCTCTACAGCAAGGTCAATACTCCCCCAGCCCGTAATAAGGATGACTGGCATATTGGGAACCAGCTCCCTAATCCGACGCAATAAGCGCAGGCCATCGTCGCCAGACGTATCTACCGAGAAATTCATATCCAGCAGAATCAACTCCGGTGTTTCTTCCGCCAGCACCTCAACCGTGTCAAACGGCCCGTCGGCTACGCGCACAGCAAATCCCTCTTTCCTAAAAAGTAAAGAAAGGGAGGTCTGAATGGCTATATCGTCGTCGATAATGAGGATCATGGGGTGCAAAACTATGTACAACGGATTGGTAATCCGTTGAGCCGTTAGGCTAATGAAGGCAGAAATACTTAGCCTGACGGCTTAACGGATTACCATTCCGTTGTACAATTGTACATTACTCTTCATGTAAAGCCGTTGCGGGCTGAATCATTGCCGCCTGCCGACTCGGGAATAAGGCACAAAGTGTCACGATGGCATAAATTACCAAGGCCGAAATGGCGATGGCCGTCAGGTAAATTCCTGCCTGTAAATCAAATACATTTAATAAGGGAAACTGCGCGGCAAACAGCAACCCAATAATTAAGGCGAAGGTAGCCAACACCCATATTTCACCAATGAACTGCGCCGAAATAGCATTCCCGGTGGCGCCCAACGCCCGACGCAAGCCGATTTCTCCGCGACGTTTGGCTATACTCAGATTCAATACGCCAAACAGGCCCAGGGCTACATTGATAAGGAGGAATCCACTGATGACGAGGAAAATAATAACTGGCACGAGAGTGATGTTATGCTGCGCTTTCCGCGAATCGACCAGGGAGCCAACCTCTACGCTCCAGCCTTTTGCCATTGACGTAATATCATGCACCATTTTGGCTTCAAAAACCGCATCGGTACCGGGTTTTACGCGAATGAGCATGGTCTTATTCCAGGTGGCATTTTCGTCGAGGAGTTCAATCATAACCGGTTCGTTTTTAGCGAATTCACCCTTGCCTTTAAATGTATTTATCACGCCCGCTACACGCCAGATTTCTTTTTTCCCTTCGTAATCGCTGATTGTTTTGCCAACTGGATTGGCGTTGCTAAACAGGCTTTCGCTGGCTTTCTGATTAATAACCACGGGCCGGTACTTAGCCACACTATCAGGGGCTCGATACCAGGTTCCCAACGTTAGCGGCATGGCCAGCGTTTCAGCCAAGTTCTCGTCGGCTACATAAAACGACATCTGCGTCACCGTCTTGTTATAGGATACACCCATGCCGTTATGGTAGTTTGAAAAGGGTGAATTATCACTCATCCGCGACACCGATTCGACTTCGGGGTACGCTTTCAGGCGTTGAAAAATAGCCCTTACTTTTTGAGCAACTTCTGTCGTATCCTGATTATTGGCCAGATTTATAGCCCACACGTTCTCGTAGGTAAAGCCTAAAGGTTCGACGTATTTGCTGACGTTGAAAATAATCAACGAGGTCAATCCAAAGAGAACCATAAACGAAGCCCAAATCTCTACGATCAGCAACGAATGCGTTTTCTTTTTATTCCAGCTTAGTGTAATGAGGTGGCGTATCATGGATGTTTATGATTTTAGCGCATCAGCGATGCTCAGTTTCGACATACGTAAGGCGGGCAGTACACCAGATAATAACCCAAAAATCAGGCATATTAACAGGCTGACGGCTAACACAGTACCATTAATAGTCAAGTCTGCGTAGGCAATTAAGCCACTATTATTGATAAGTTGAATGATGATAAAACTTAGCACCAACGCTATCGCCCCACCAATAAATGTGATGAATATATTCTCCACAATAAACTGCCATAAAAGTGTGCGCACAGGTGCACCAAAGGCTTTCCGAATACCGATTTCTGATCCTCTTTCAAGAATACGACTGACATTCAGATTCACCAGATTGATGGCCGGAAGACCTAACAACATGAGCAAAACAAACGCTATAACGCCAAAAAAGATAGTCTTTAGGCCGGGGCCACCGCTCATAATTGTGGTAATAAAATAGGCGGCAAACGGTTCACTTTTTATTTCTACAACGGCATACTTAAATCCGTCCTGAACGCCGGGGACCGGAATCCGCTTAACACGGTCCTGAAATTCAGTTCGAACCAGGTTCAAGTCATCCGGGGTTTTGGCTAATAGTACAGCTTCATAATCGCCCCGCAAGCCGGCATTCTGATAATTACTTTTGGGAGCGGTGTACGGAAAGTAAACATCAGCATAGCTAAAAAGACGCGTAATTGGGCTACCCTTTACGACACCAATTACTTTATACGTAATATTCTCAATTTCGACAGTTTTACCAACAGCCGATTCAGACGAATTGTCGAAATATTGTTTTTTAAATCCATCCGTAATGACCGCTACGAAATCACCATTAGCTATGTTTTGTTGATTGTAGGGCTTGCCTTCCAGAAAGTCGAATGCCATTACTTCCCAAAAATCAGCGTCGGTAAACTTAATATCCAACTTAATTTTTTGAGACCCTACGTAGGCATTTGACTTACTCATCGAGGAATAAATTGATACGCGTTCCGGTGTTTTAAGCGTTTTAGCATACTCCATTAAGAACTTGAAACTCATAGGCCCTGACGAGGTCGATGACCGGCTCGAATCCATTTGAACTATCCGTTCGATATAAAGCGACCTAGTACGATTTGTCTCTGGATAATGCGCGCCAACGAGGTGATCAACAAATGACGTTAGAACGACTAACACCGTCAGCGTCAGGCTAATGCCGAAGAGCGTGATGAAGGTGTAGAACGGGTGCCGCAGCAATACTTTCCAGGCAATTTTTATGTAGTTAAGGAGCATGGTATAGTGGTGGTTATAAAACTTGCGAGCCGTCGAAAAGGCGGATGAGTCGGTGAGTGCGTTTGGCCATTTGCTCGTCGTGGGTAACCATCACGATGGTGGCCCCGCCGTCGTTGAGTTGTTGCAGGATATTCATAATTTCGTTACCCATCGCACTGTCGAGGTTGCCGGTTGGTTCATCGGCCAGAATAATATCGGGGTTCCCAACAATGGCGCGGGCAATGGCGACACGCTGCTTTTGGCCACCCGATAGCTGCTTCGGGAAGTGCTTCATACGGTTACTCAGGCCAACTTTTGCCAGTGCTTCTTTAGCGTACTCCTGCCGGGGTTTGCCATTTTGTGAACGATAGAGTAAGGGAATCTCGACGTTATCGAGCACGGTCAGGTCGTTGATCAGGTGGAAACTTTGAAAAATGAAGCCAATTTTCTGGTTACGAAGTTGGGCCAATTCCTTATCGCGGTATTGTGTTACGGGTTGTCCATCCAGTTTCACCGTCCCTTTCGATGGTTCGTCGAGCAGACCCATTACGTTGAGCAACGTGCTCTTTCCGCAACCCGACGGTCCCATAATAGAGACGAACTCGCCTTTCCTGATGTCCAGGTTGATATTGTTCAGCGCCAGCGTTTCGATGGTGCTGGTTCGGTACACTTTTTCGATGTTTTGGAGTGAGATCATGGTTAGTACTTTATTTTCTGGTTCGTTTCAAAATCATATAATGTCAGCAGTCGAAGCGTATAGAAAGCCTGCCAATAATCGCGCAGGGCTAGAATCGCGTCGCGTCGGGCGCGGTCTTTTTCCTGCGTAGCAATACCTAAATCCGTCACGCTGAGATCACTCAGCTTAAAGCGATCCTGCGCAATCTGGTACCGCTTTTGCCCAATCTGGTCGGCTTTAGCGGTAAGCGTTACTTGCTGGTTTAACATGTGCAGTAGTGTTACCTGCGTAAAAATTTCCTGTTCAAACGTCAGCTTGTCCTGCTCCACCGTTTGCTGTGCCAATTCCCGGTTGGCTCTGGCCGTTTCGACAAGTGCCTGCGCCCGGCCCCAGGTCATAATGGGCAATGTAAATTGAAGGGAGACGTATTCGCGATTCTGCGGACGTATGTACACATCAATGAGGTTTGGCCCTTGGTTTGACAAGCCATATCCCGCTGTTAGTGTCGCATTTAGACCGTTATTTTTGCGCGCTTTTTCTAAATCCCGTTCCGCTTCCAAGAGTCGACGCCGGAAACCAATTGCCCCCGCTCGATTTGCTACGGCTTCGCCAAGTGCCCGCTTCACATCGACCGTCAGGTCAGGAATCTGATTGGGAATAGCCAACTCAAGCGAGCGCGATTGGCCGGTGCCCACCTGATCGTTACTGTCGTTGCGATAGCCTACGAATGTTTTCAATTTTAGCGAAGCGACAGCGGCTGTTTGCCGGGCCGATGCTAAGTCTTTTTCGGCATTTAATACGCTCAGTTGCAGTTGTAAAAGGTCATTCTGCGAAATCTTGCCCATTTCCAGTTTATGTAGAGCAATTTGGTAGAGCGTATCATTATTAGCGCGGTTGGTTTCGGCAATTTGCAGATTTACCTGTGCCACCAACAAATCGAAATATAAGTTAGTCGCGGTTAATGAAACCTGTTCGAGCGATTCGATAAGTTGCTGGTTACCCTCGCTAAACAATAGCGGCTGAATTTTTCGATCCCACCGCATTTGATTAAACTGGAATAACGGTTGAGATAGGCCAATGCCGAACGGAATGCCATTATAGAGTGTACTGCCCTGGATAAAATTATCGAATCGCTGGAGTTGTTTTTGGATAAAAACGGTCCCTCCCGTTGGAGCAATCGTCTGACTCAGTGACAAATTTAGAATTGAATTATTGTAGGATACCGGCTCAAATCGGATGTTACCATCGGGTTGCGTCACCTGCACATACGAACGGGTAAAATTGGGTAATGACCCATCCAAACTAAGCTGAGGTTTAAACTGGGCCTGAAACGAACGGTATGACCAGACATTGGTGCGTTGTTGTGTATTGGCCTGTTTCGACGCTACCGACTGCAACTGCGCCAGTTGCAAAACCTCGTTTAAGGTGGTGGTTTGCGCCTGCGCCGATAGTTGACGGATACTGACCAATAGACTGAAAATGAGCAGAAAATAGCGGTTCATAGCGGTCTGGATTTAGCGGTTCGGCTCAATGGTGATTTCCTCCAGATTTTCATACTGGCTCAGATCGGTCAGAATAATTTGCTCGCCCGCCTGAAGCCCGCTTTTTATCTCCACGAAATCGAAGTTCGACAAGCCAATCGCTACTTCCCGACGATGCGCTACGTTGCTTCCTTTGGGCAATACATACACAAACTGCGTTCGTTTCCCTTTAAAGGCGGGGCCGTTTGTTACCCGAACGGCCTTCGCTACCCGGTCGGTGACGACGAATACCTCCACTTTCATATTCGGCCGTAGCGACGCATGGTGGCTGTTGTCCAATTGAATGACGAACTGCACAATCCCATTCTTAACCGCCGGTTTCACTTGGGTAATTAGCCCACGTAGACTGCTTTCATTCACCTTTACGATAACGGGCAATCCTACTTTAACCTGTTCGGCGTAGACATCAGAACACGACCCTTCGATTCGAAAACTAGCCAAATCAGCCAGTTTAGCCAGCATTTCTCCCTCGTTAACAGACGAACCAATGTTTTCATTTACCCACGTCAAAACGCCCGGTCGGTCGGCTACAATGTCGGCCTGCTTAATTTTATAGGTCAGTTCTTTTAAATTTTTCTCTTCAATCTGAGCTTGCAGGGTCGTTTCGCGCAGACTGGCACTCATGGATTGGCGGTTATAGGCAAGGTCATTTTCTAACTGTTTCTTCTCCAGTTCGGCGATACGTAAGGCGTTTTCAGCGCGGGTAACGTCTTCGGCGGTACTCCCTCCTACTTTCTGCAAACGCCGTGAACCTTCCAGTTCGGCCTGAAGCCGATTGATGTTCAGCAACTTAATCTGATCATTCACTTCGGCATCGTAGAGGCTTTTATTCAGTTTCATCCGTAACTGATCAATACCATTGCGTTTCAACGCCAGTTGATCATTCAGTTTTTCAAGTTCAATTTCAGTCAGGGATTTATCGAGGTCCATAATCGCCTGACCGGGTTTTACCGATGTGCCGGGCATAAGCAGCACCCGCCGGATGCTGGCCCGAATGGGGCTGGTATAAATCTGCTCATAGGCGGGTATGACCTCGCCCGTGGCGTTGAGCGAATTTTCAACAGGACCAATTTCTACCGTTGCCGTACGAATTTTGTCTGCCTCGACAGAGGTTTTCAGCGCATCACGCATCCAAACGATCACAAACACCACCGCAATCACGACTATCACTCCGATGAGCCATCTTCGACTTCGAGCACGGTTGGTTATCGCTGGGGCAAGTTCGGTGTCCATCTTTTTGGGTTATATTTCACAGATAGAAACCCAAACAACGTGCCACTAGATATTGCATTGATTTATAATAGATTATAAAAATAATTTATGAGGGAATTGTGCGGTTTCGCACAGTTAATTGCGGTTTCGCACGAGTATCAATACCCCCTATCCCTGAAGAGGACTTAGTATATGAGTGAACAAAGCCCCCTTCAGGGATAGGGGGTATTGATACTCGTGATGTCGGTTTCTCAAAACCGACTTAATCGAGGTTTTGAGAAACCGCACATAGCAGATTTAAGAATCTGCCATCACAAAGAGTACCACGCGGGCGGGGCCGCCGACACCACGAAAATCAACGTTGTCGAAGACTACCATTCATGCGTTTACGAAAGCTTTTCGTATCTTTTTGGTCCGTAGCCACTACATATGGCTATATCTCCAAAAAATATGAAAGTTAGCCTGACCATCCTTTTTCAATTCCTCGTTTACATTTCCTATGCGCAACAAAATCTTGCTCCCTACGTACATCCACTGATTGGCACCGAAAAAATGGGACATACTTATCCGGGAGCTACGGTTCCGTTCGGGTCGGTGCAGTTAAGTCCTGATACAGATACGTTGTCCTACGAACTCAACGGCAAGTATAACGGCGATGTCTATAAATACTGCGCGGGTTACAAACACGAAGACAAAACGATTGTTGGGTTCAGCCACACGCATTTCAGCGGTACCGGCCATTCCGATTTGGGTGATTTCCTGATTATGCCTACGCAGGGAGATTTACAACTCAATCCGGGCGTGGCTTCGAATCCCAAAAGCGGCTACCGCTCGGCATTTTCGCACGCCAATGAAGTGGCCGAAGCCGGATACTATAAAGTCAAACTTGATGATCAGGGAATTGTAGCGGAGTTGACGGCTTCCAATCGGGTAGGTTTTCACCAGTATACTTTTCCCAAATCCGACCAGTCGCACATTATTCTGGATTTGACTCACGGGATTTACAATTATGAAGACAAAGTTGTCTGGACCTACGTGCGCGTCGTTAACGATACGCTGATAACGGGATATCGGCAAACCAACGGCTGGGCCCGCACCCGAACAGTATATTTTGCGCTGTCATTCTCCAAACCATTCAAATCATACGGTCAGAAAAATCTGGATAAGAATCAGGTGTACAAGGGTTTCTGGCGCAAATTCGATCAGACTAAGAACTTCCCGGAAATAGCGGGTAAGAAGATTCGGATGTATTTTGATTTCGATACGGAAAACGGAGAGAAAGTCAAACTGAAGATGGCACTGTCGCCGGTTAGTCAGGAAAATGCCCTCGCCAACATGCAAACAGAAATCCCGCACTGGAATTTTGAACAGACAAAAGCAAGAGCGCAGGGCGATTGGAATCGGGAGTTAAATAAAATTCAGATTGACGCGTCTGAAACGGATAAAGTGAATTTCTATACGGCACTCTACCACTCGTTTATCAACCCAACAACGTACATGGATGCCAACGGCCAGTATAAAGGCTTAGACCAGGGTGTTCATCAGGCTACCGGATTCACCAATTACACCACATTTTCACTTTGGGATACGTACCGGGCTTTGCATCCGTTTTTTAACCTCATTCAGCCGGGGCGTAATAGCGACATGGTGCAATCCATGATGAATCACTACGACCAAAGCACCTTGAAGATGCTGCCCGTCTGGTCGCATTATGCCAATGAGAATTGGTGTATGAGCGGGTATCATAGTGTGTCGGTGGTAGCCGATGCGGTGATCAAAGGTGTCTTCAAAGGTGACGCGCAGAAAGCGTTGGACGCTTGTATCGCCACGTCCAATCACCGCAATTACGAAGGTATTGGCGACTATATTGATAAAGGATACGTGCCTTCGGCCAGCAATGGAACTTCGGTATCCAACACGCTTGAGTACGCCTATGATGACTGGTGCATTGCTCAACTGGCCAAGAAACTAAATCGGCAGGATGTGTACGCAACCTATCTAAAACGCGCGGAAAACTGGCAAAACGTCTTCGATACTTCCATTGGTTTCATGCGGCCCCGGTTGACTGATGGCTCATTTAAGAAGGAATTTGACGTACTCAAAACAGATGGACAGGGGTTTATTGAAGGCAATTCCTGGAATTTCAGCTTTTTCGTCCCCCAAAATCCGGCAGCTTTAATTCAGCAGATGGGTGGTCAAAAGAAGTTTACGGCGCGGCTCGATACGCTCTTTTCAATGCACTTGCCGGATAGATTTTTTGCCGAAACGGAAGACATCACTCGGGAAGGAATCATTGGCGGGTATATCCACGGCAATGAACCGGCTCACCATATTGCGTATCTCTATAACTGGACCGATCAGCCCTGGAAAACGCAGGAGCGCGTCCGTATGATTCTCAACATGCAGTACAAACCCACACCAGACGGGCTGGGCGGCAATGACGACTGCGGCCAGATGAGTGCCTGGTATATGTTTTCATCCATGGGATTTTATCCCGTAGCCCCCGGTTCAGAAGACTACTCGCTGGGTAGCCCTTCGGTGAAAAATGCCCGTTTGAATCTGGAAAATGGGAAGACTTTTACCATCGAAGCCATTAATCAGGGCGACAAAAATGTATACGTGCAAAAAGTGCTACTCAATGGTAAGCTTTTGACCAAGCCCGTTATTACTCATTCTGATATTCTAAAAGGCGGCAGCCTGACGTTTTACATGAGTGCCAAACCCGCGAAATAAGGTCGTTGTGGAGTCAAGTTCTTGGTTGTGGGGTCAGTGGGCAGAATCAATTTCTGATGAGTTAAAATTATCCTCAAAAACAGTCATTCCATTAGGTCGGCTAAAGCGAACGTAATCGACCGAGCCGGTACCTTCAAAATCATAGCTGATGCCCACAATATCCTTAACAGAATTGGGAGCCACGGCCTCATACGCCTTTTTGCCGCCCACGAATAGCCGTACGTGTTTGTTCCGAACGTCACATCGCAGGTCTACCCATTGCGAAAGATCAGCACCAAAGGCCGACAAATCGGTACTCTTGGCGTTGGCAAAATGACCCGCCAGATATAGATTCAGGTTCGCCACGCAGCCTTTAGCTGACAGAGGAATGGAGAACATTTCGTTTTTACAAAGAATAGTAACAACCATATTCTGACAGGCAGACGACCCTTGCTTAAAGTCATTTTTCAACCGGGTCTCTAATGTAAAATTATCAGCCCGAAGACCGTCCAACTCCCGTACATATCGGTAACGAACTATTGGTGGATGGGGCTGCATCGCAATATTATGCTTCTCAATGGCTGCAACAGACAAGCTCAAAACGCCGTTGCGAATAACCTCATTTGGTTGAAAATAGACCGGAACGGGTTCATGTATAACGGCCACATGCCAGCCATCCGACGGAATCATCAGGTTATGTTCCTGCATGACCTGCCTGCCCACTACTAGCTTGGCCCTAAAGTACCCTGGATAATAATAAATCGAGGTGTAGTCATGGCCGTTTTTGGGTACCAGTTGACGTCGGCTGGGGTCCCATGACTGCTGGATAAACACCGAATCGGTCGGCGAGGCCATAGCATTGTAGTGAAAAACGACTGAGTTCGGGATGCCTTTCGTAACGGGTCGGCTACTGAATGAAAAGTCGTTAGGAGACAGTGGTTCTGGCGGGGAATAATTCAAAAAAAACAGCCAAACAGTTGTTACACCAACCAGCAGCCCAGCGCCAATCCACCAACGGCTACGACCGGATGAGCGAACGGGAGAAGCTGGCTCGGATACCGCAACTGACACGACATCAGCGGGTTCAGAAATCATCTCCCCAGTCTGCGTTACACCTTTAAAATGCGGCCAATTGGTATAGCCTATAAACTTAACCAGCGCATTGAGTGTCGTTGCCGTGGGTGCCGAATTGTAGCGTACGCGCCCCCAAACCCGCTTAAGGGTCGTTACGCTCAACGAGACGCCTGTTTGATCGGCAATTTGCTCGCCAAGCCGCTCGAAATCCTGCGTAGACCAATTGTCACTTCTCCCCCAACCCACTTTCTCCTCGATTAACCGACGACACCGGACAAGTTCCCTGTCTTCCTGTTGCGTAATCATACCCTTATCCGTGAGCTACTTAGGCAATTGTATAAACTTGAACAGAAGTTGAACACTGTTGAATAGCCCTTTTGTGAAGGGATTCGCAAGTTTGTTTCCGTTCATGATTATTCAACCAAATGTACAGAAACAAACTATGAAAAAATGGCTGACGGCTACTGCATTATGGCTCCTCACATTCACTAACGCAGTTCATGCACAGACCAATGTCCCCTACGGCAACAATCCTCTGGCTGGTCATCAACACAATGTTGGCGATGCTAAAATCTACTACGAACTATATGGGCAGGGCAAACCCGTTGTACTCCTGCACGGTGGGTTGTTTGGCTACATTGATGAATACGAATTCCTGATTCCAAAATTGGCTCAAACTCATCAGGTAATTGCGATAGGCACCCGAGGGCACGGCAAATCGGAGATTGGCAGTAAGTCTTTTTCGTACCAGCAACTAGCCGATGACGCCTATCAGGTAATCAGGCGTATAACGAACGACAGCGTTCTGGTTATTGGCTTCAGCGATGGTGGCATCACAGGATATAACCTTACGGCCATGCATCCCGAACTGGTTCGAAAGCTGGTAACAATTGGTGCTCCGCGCCGTCCCACAGATCGTGTAGTCAGTAATGAGGAAGAAGGCAAAATGACGGTCGAGCGGCTGGACAAACTGGCTCCCGATTTCGTAAAATCCAGAAAACAACTCATGGCCGAACCGAAGCGGTGGAGAGAGTTTCTGGATAAACTCGATACGTTGTGGAACCAGTCCAGTTTCATTTCTGACGAAGCCATTCACCAGTTTCAATGTCCCGTTTTGGTGATGGCTGGCAATAAAGACCCTTATTTCAAAACCGAAAATGTACTCGAAACGGCTCGTTTACTTCAAAATGGAAACCTGTCAATTATTCCGGGTTGCGGCCATGTGGTACTCTACTGCAATTTCCCGGCTGTTTGGGAAGCTCTCGCTCCTTTTGTTAACTAAACTACTTCGCTCATGAAAACCTTAGTATTGACTTTACTCATCGGACTGATCACGCTTTGTTTTATGTTATGCCTGAATTTTCCGGTAGGTGCGCAAACAAACTTCTGGAATACATCCAATGCCTATCTCGGGCAAAAACCTCCTTCTGATAGTCCAAAAATATTCGCTCCTGGATTACTCGCAGATACGGGAATTGCTATGGATAGAGTAGCTTTCTCTGCTGATGGAAAAGAATTTTATTATTGCTACGCACTGCATTGGTTCGATTCAAAAGGATCAAAAATCAAGTATTTTACCTATAAAAACGGAAAATGGAATGGTCCCACGGTCTTGAATGAAGAATTTTATGCGCCCAGCTTTTCATCAGATGACAACACCCTGTTTTTTATTGGAGGTGGTGTGCCCGGTGTAGTTTGGCAATCTCAGCGAACTAGAAACGGATGGACAAAACCAGCAGAATATATCAGAAGAAATTATGGCGTTTACGACTTTATGACTACCCGAAGCGGCAAAATGTATGTAGGCAGTAATGGTATGCAAGGCAATATAAAAGACTTCAGTACCTATAATTTTTGTGAAATAACTATTTCCCGGAAAGATACTGCCATCAAGAGCTTGGAAGGACCATTAAATACAGCGGGTTTTGATGGTGATTTTTTTATCGCAAAAGATGAATCCTATATTATCATAAGTACGAAGGAAACTAAAGATTATGAATGCGAACTATACATTAGTTTCAAAAAGCCCGATAAAACCTGGGGAACGCCCAAGAGTCTAGGACCATTAATAAATAACGGTATCGCACATCGCTGGGGACAATATGTGACTCCAGATAACAAATACTTGTTTTACACGCAGGGTACCAATGAAAAAGACTGTCATATTTATTGGGTAAGGTTTGATACACTATTTAAAAAATTACAACCTTCCAATTGATGTATGTTATGAAACTCCTGCTATTTACTTTTTTGCTGCTTTTTAGCCTTTATTCCACCGGCCAAACCGTTGTTCCGTTCGATTCATTAAACTGGGTATTTGTGGGAAAGGTTACGCAGGAAACAGTTCAGGGTAAGGCTGGCATTCGCCTGACAGAAGGCTCGATCTACCTGAAAGACAGTACGTTTAAAAACGGTGTACTTGAATTTGATATGATGCTCACGCAGGGCCGCTATTTCCCAGGTGTTGGTTTCCGTGTTCAGGACAAGGCAAATTTTGAGAGTGTATACCTGCGACCACATCAGCGCGGCAATCCCGATGCGCTCCAATATATGCCGGTTTTCAGTGGGCAGGAATCCTGGCAACTCTACTATGGCGATGGTTACTCTGCCGCCGTTACATACTCGCTGAACGAATGGGTTCACATTAAGATAGCCGTTCGGGACTCACAGGCAGAAGTGTATATTGGCAATCCGAACGAACCAGCCTTAGTGATTCATCAGCTTAAACGAGATGACAAACCGGGACAGATCAGCCTAAGTAACGACTCGCCCATAATTACGCATTTTGCCAATTTTCAGTACATCAAAGCCGACCGTCCACCAATAGCAGGTAAGTTTAAAGCCGAACCGGCTCCGCAGCCGGGTACGATACTGAACTGGCAGGTTTCCAAAACATTCGACGAAACGCTTCTGGCACCTAGTTATACGATTCCGCAGACATTGGCTAATCAATTAACGTGGAGCAACTTAACCGCCGAAAATTCGGGTAAACTCAATCTGTCCAGAATTAGTAAACTAGGCAAAAACAGCAATACTGTTTTTACGAAACTAACGGTTGTTTCAGATAAACAACAAATAAAGAAGTTGCAACTAGGCTTCAGCGACCGCGCCAAAGTCTATGTAAACGGCCGTTTAGTGTATGCTGGTCAGGATGAATTTGGCTCCCGTGATTACCGATTTCTGGGCACAATGGGCTATTTTGACGAGGTTTATCTCGACTTGAAAAAAGGGCCAAACGAACTCTGGATTGCCATCTCCGAAAACTTCGGCGGTTGGGGTCTTCAGGGAATAATTGCAGACCAAACTGGTCTGATAATTAAACCGTAATCATAAAAGCATACGATTTTACAACCGTATGCTTTTATGATTGATAGCAGGAAAAAATATTACTCGCTCCGCAGGCTTTTGACAGGATTCATCAACGCGGCTTTAATACTCTGAAAACTTACCGTCAGTAACGTAATCAGTAACGCTCCTAGACCTGATGCGGCAAAAATCCACCACGAAATCTCAGTACGGTACGAATACCGTTGGAGCCAATCGGAGAGGGCATAATAAGCGATTGGGGTAGCCACACTAAAGCCAATAACGACCAGCATCACAAAGTCTTTGGAAAGCAATCCCCACAGGTTAAGCACCGATGCACCCAGCACTTTGCGAACCCCGATTTCTTTAGTGCGTTGCTCGGCCATGAACGAAGCTAACCCGAACAGGCCCAGACAGGAAATGAAAATAGCCAGCACAGCAAAAAAGGTAGCCAGTTTACCGATGCGCTCTTCATCACCGAACTTTTTGGCATATTCATCATCTACAAATTTGTAATCAAATGGGGCGGCAGGATTATATTTTTTGAACACTGTTTCGATTTTAACCAGAGCTTCGCTGGTGCTTTTGACTGGGTTTAGCTTAATGATGACAAAATTGCTACTCCCCGACAGATGAAATAGAGACGGACGAACGGGTTGATAGGGCGAATCGACGATCATATTCTTGATAACACCAATGACTTTAAGCGGGTGGCCGCCCCATTTAATAATTTCGCCCACTGGATTTTTCAAACCCATAAATTTTACGGCAGCTTCGTTGATGACAAAACTGGACGAGTCAGCCGTAAATTCTCTGGAAAAATCCCGACCCTGCGTGAATTGCCAGCCCACCGTTTTACCGTATTCATAGGATATACCCGTGTTCGGGAAATCGGCGGCTAAACTCGGGTCTTTGCCTTTCCAGTCAATATTTCCGTTTGTTGACCAGATATCCGTGACTGGACTTCCTGATTCGGCGACCTCTTCCACATCACCTGAATTTTTTAAGTCATTCCGAACAGCATCAAAATGGGAATGAATTTCGCCGTTAGTAGTTTGTATCATTATTAATCCATTGCGGTTGTAGCCTACGGGACGGTTTTTTGCAAATTGAATCTGGCGAAAAACGATAATGGTGCCAATAATCAACGTAACAGAAACTGTGAACTGAACCACAACCAGAACTCTACGGGGAATAGCCGCCAAACGCCCCATTTTGAACGTACCTTTTAGGACTTTGACGGGCTGAAACGACGACAGATAAAAGGCAGGGTAACTGCCCGCAATCAGGCCAGTCAACAAACTAAATCCAATTCCCAGCAGCCAGAACCAGGGCATTGACCACAAAATTACCAACTTCTTGTCGGCCACTCCATTAAAGGATGGCAGAATAAGTTTCACCAGTACCAGCGCTAAGACAAAGGCAAAAGCCACAACCAATAATGACTCGCTGAAGAACTGGCTAACCAACTGACTACGTACTGACCCAACGGCTTTTCGAATGCCAACTTCTTTAGCTCGTTTTTCACTACGTGCCGTGCTCAAATTCATGAAATTTATACAGGCAAGCAGTAATACAAACAGTCCGATAGTGCCAAATAGCCAGACATATTCAATAAGCCCACCGGACCGAACGCCGTTTTTAAATTCCGAATACAAATGCCAGTTATGCATCGGCTCCAGGAAAACAACGGGCTTGTAGTGGGCATCGTCTTTACTTACTCGGGTCAGTTTAACATCCTTAATTTTGGCGGATATCTTGTCAATATCGGCGTGATCAGCTAGTTGAACATAGGTGTACCAGGCATTCCAACCCCAGGCATCGGCCATCCCTGTAACCCATTTTTCATTGCTGAGATAGAGTTTCCAGGGTGCAATAAATGATACATCCCTGAACTCTGAATTACGCGGAAAATCTTCGTAGACACCCGTTACTTTCACATCCAGCTTATTATCAATCTTCATAAGCTTGCCCACCGGGTCGTCATCGCCGAAGTAAGCCTGCGCCACCGATTCAGAAAGAAGAATGGAGCCAGGCTCCGTTAAACCGGCACGGGTTCCTTTCAGCATCTGTAGACTCAAAAGTTCAGGGGCCTCAGGCTCCATGAAATTCCCGATTTTATTGAATTTTTCATCACCAACAGTCAAGAGATGGCTATCGGTATTTGAGGCCATTACAACACGCTTGAAATCTCCGTTATACGTTGTTCGCAGTACATCTCCCATAGGATACGGCAAATTCGATTGCGTGCCGATCTGCCCATTATATGTCAGATGCTGCATGACCCGAGCAATCTGGCCGTAATTCTGAAAGGATTTATTGTAGGCCAGTTCGTCATAAATCCATAAGCCAATAAGCATGGCTACCGCCATACCCGTTGCCAAACCAAAAATATTGATGAACGAATACACCTTGTTTTTAACCAGATTTCGAAAAGCGATTTTGAGGTAGTTTCGTAGCATGTCTGTATTTGCTGGGTTAGAATAGTCTGATGGGTGTCGTTTGATATTGGAAGGCCGCATATAGGCCAGCACCTCCCGCCAGTACCGCCGTCGGGCTTTGGCTGCGCCCCACTGTTGCACCCGCAGCGTGTAGCGTTCGTGCAAGTCGCCCAGCACTTCTTCCCGCAGGTGCGGTGCGACAAACCAGTTGAGCAGGCGGTCAGCTAAGCGAGGTGGAGTCATAATTAGGAATGATGAGTGATAAATTATGAATGAGTGGCCGACGCAAATTGGAGGGTAGGTAATTCACAACTCACCTTTGATTCTCACTCAATTTTCAAACTCTTCACCGGGTCCAATAAAGCCGCTTTGATGCTTTGGAAACTGACGGTAAGCAATGTAACGGCCATAGCGCCCAAGCCTGTCAGGGCAAATATCCACCAGGACAGCTCCGTTCGGTATTCGTACTTCTGCAACCAGTTTGAGAGAAGGTAGTACGCTATGGGTGTGGCTATGATAAAGGAAATACCAACCAGATAGATAAATTCTTTGGACAGCAGTCCCCAAACATTAAGTATCGATGCTCCGAGTACTTTGCGAACGCCGATCTCTTTCGTGCGTCGTTCGGCCATGAACGAAGCCAAACCAAACAAACCCAGGCAAGAAATAAAAATGGCCAGACCAGCGAAAATGCCGGCCAGTTTACCAATTAGCGATTCCAGTTTAAATTTAGCGGCATAGCTCACATCGGCGAATTGATAACTATAGGCATAAGACGGGTTGTGTTTATTAAACGAAGCCGTCATCTGAGTGAGGGCATCCTGAGTTGCCAGCCGGGGCGAGATCCGGTATAAAAGAACGTTGAGCGGGCCAGGCGTACAGACAAACATCGTCGGGTCGGCTTTGGTAAAGGGTGATTCCATTAAGGCGTCTTTTGCTATACCGACGATTTTTAACTGTCTACCTTGCCAGGTGATAATCTGATCAACGGGGTTTAGCAATCGAAACCGCTTTATGGCCGCTTCATTGAAGATAACGCTGGTTGTATCGTTTTCACTTCTAAAATCCCGACCCTGTGCCAATGTCATACCTACCGTTTTAAAGTAGTCGTTGGCTACCCGTATGATCCCCATTTCCACCGTTTCACCCGCATTTTTGCCGGGCCATTTGTCTAAATCTGAGTGCCACCAGATTTCAGTAGCCGGACTCGATGACTGCGACACATTTTCAGCAATCCCGTTTTTGACTAACTCGTCTTTTAAAATGGTAAAATTCTGGCCTAACTCACTATTCATGTTAGTCATTAGCAGCCGGTTAACATCATACCCAGTCGGCCTGTTCTTCGCGTGTCGAATTTGTTTAAAAACGATGATGGCGCTCAGAATCAAGGCAATGGAGCAACTAAACTGCGCGACAACTAATGCTTTGCGAGGCCAGGCAGCGGCTTTCCCAACTTGCATCGTGCCTTTCAGAACCTTTACGGGTTGAAAGGATGACAGATAGAAGGCGGGTAAACTACCGGCCAGCAGAGCTGTGATCAAGAGGCAGCTTAGTATCGCCAACCAGAACCCGGTGTTTGCGTAAGGGATAGCTAGTTGATTGTCGATCAGTGCATTGAATGCTGGCAACAGACATTGTACAAAGAGCAATGAGAACAGGAAGGCCACTAACGTAAGCAGGAAAGATTCCGTCAGAAATTGACCGATGAGTTGCTGCCGTTGCGAGCCAATCGACTTTCTGATGCCTACTTCTTTAGCTCGCTTGGCGGAACGTGCAGTGGTCAGATTTACAAAGTTGATACAGGCAATCAGAACAACCAGAATGCCAATGATGCTAAACATGCGTACGTACTCAATGAATCCACCTACTTCTTTCCCGTTCTGATAAGTTGAGTACAGATGCCAGTTTTGCAGAGGTTGTAGGATAACCACCGAATTCATAGCATTGATATTATTTCTCTCCGTATGTTCAATTAGTGCGATTTTATTGGCTACCTGCGCGTATGATACGCTGGGTTTGAGTTTGACGAAGATTTGATACGAGTTCTCGCCAAAGCCACCGCTACGGGCCATTCGTACGTCATTTTCTGTTGCTTCATAATAACTGAATGGGACGAGGTAGTTGAACTGAAACGAAGAGTTGGGAGGCAGATCTTTCAGAATGCCCGTTACTTTTAAGTCGTTCTGATTGTCAAACCGAACAATCTTGCCCATTGGATTTTCGCTTCCAAAAAGCGCATTAGCGGTCGATTCGCTCAGTACAATAGAATAGGGATCTTTCAGAGCTATACTAGCCTCTCCTTTGACCAATGGATATTGAAACATTTGCAGAAAGTCGCCCTCAATTTGGGCACCCTTCAAGTAAATTTTTTTGTCGCCTACCTTGAGTCCATGAGATCCCATATGATCGCTTTCGGCGACGTGTTCAATCTCGGGTATCTGATTGCGCAGGGCATCAGCTAACTTGAGCGATGTCGACGTAAAGGTGAGCGTGTCACCATTGCTGTTAAAATTTCGTCTTACCTGATATAGATGCTGATAGTTTGGGAGAAACTTGTCATACGAATACTCGTGATGTACCCACAAGCCAATGAGCATGGCAACTGCCATCCCAACCGACAAACCCGCGATGTTGATAAACGAATAGCCCTTTTGCTTGATTAGATTGCGCCAAGCGATTTTTAAATAATTCCGTAGCATGTCTGTATTTGTTGGGTTATGGTATGCTGAATGTTTACGTTTGATGATGGATGGCCGCACATAGGCTAGTACCTCCCGCCAGTAGCGTCGACGGGCTTTGGTCTCTCCCCACTGTTCTGCTTGTAGAGCATAGCGTTCGTGTAAATCACCCAACACTTCTTCCCGTAGGTGCGGTGCGACAAACCACTCAATGAACCGGGTTATATATTTGGGTGTGACCCCATCAGTCGGTGAAGAAGGGGGCTTCTTTTTGTTTTTAGCGGTCATACCATGCACGGGTTTATTAACTCCACTCCAACCGGATAGTAGGCAGTATACGCTCCCAAAGTCGTTCACGAACGGCTCGTACCTCCTCCAAAATTCGGCCACCCAAGACCGAGACTGTAAACAGACGCTTCCGACGGCCACCCCGCTCAGGAGTCGCGTCGCCCAAGCAAGAACGTACGTATCCTTTTTGCTCCAGGCGTTGCAGGGCTGCATGAACGGCCCCCGTACTGACCAAATTACCAGTCTCTTTTTCAAGAGCATCGGCAATAACCACCGAATATGCCTTAGGTGAAAGGGCGGCCACAGCCAGTAAAACCACCTCTTCAAACTCGCCTAAATCGCTACGTCGCATGAGCTGAAAGTAGAGTTATTGACAGTACAATTTCATTTCCTCTATTTCCGTATATCAAATGGCCTGCCAAAAGAAGAATATGGGCAACTGAGTCAGGAGAAGGGGTTTCTTAAAAGCAGATACGTACACCTGCTGTCCGTTTGTGGACAATCGGTGTACGTATCTGGACACTAGTAATAAAAGAAATTTGTCTTTTTGGTCGGCTGCTCAATGACGGACTTTGTCGCCCTCCTGACCATTTACAGGAACGGGCTGCGGGGTAAGTTTCGACGAGTCGTCCGGCTTCTCTTCCTTCTTGGCATTCTCTTTCAAGGCGGCTAACCCCTTTTTACCATAGGCTAGTCTTGTAATGCCTACATAAAGTACTGGTACTACAAAAATAGCCAGCGACGTTGCAGCCAACATCCCACCCAACACCGTCCGACCGATGGTGGCTCGGGCTACGCCCCCTGCCCCACTCGCGAGTGCCAGCGGAAATACACCCAGGATAAACGCCAGCGAGGTCATCAGAATTGGCCGGAGTCGCAGGCGAACCGCTTCGATGGTCGACTCCAGCAAATCTTCCCCTTTATCGACCCGCTCCTTGGCAAACTCTACAATCAAAATGGCGTTTTTAGCCGCCAGACCGATCAACGTAATTAAGCCGATCTGAGCATAAACGTTGTTGGTAAGGTACGGAAAAATGATCAGAGCGGTAATGGCTCCCAAGGCACCAATGGGAACCGATAGAAGTACGGAGAAGGGCACTGACCAGCTTTCATATAAGGCGGCCAAGAATAAGAATACAAACCCAACCGATAGCATAAAAATATAAATCGATGTATCACCCGCGTTGATTTCTTCTCGGCTCAGCCCACCAAAATCATACGCATAACCGGTGGGGAGAACTTTAGCCGCTACCTCGCGAAGAGCGTCATTGGCCTGACTGCTACTATAACCGGGCTTGGCAATACCGTTTAATTCGACAGAGCGGAATAGGTTAAAGTGCGAAATCAGTGGGGCGTTTTCAATGACGCTGGTTTTAATAACTGTGCTGATAGGTACCAACTGGCCCGCTCCATTACGAACATAATATTGATTGAGCGCCTTTATATCTGTTCGGTACATGGTATCGGCCTGGGCAACCACCCGGAATTTACGCCCGTAAATAATGAAGTCATTGACGTATTGACTACCCAGAAGCGTCTGCATCGTGGTATACACATCGCTCACCGAAATACCCAGTTTCTTACATTTATCGCGGTCTACATCAACCCGGTACGCGGGTGACTTTGCCGTGAAATAGGTAAAAGCCCGGCCAATTTCAGGGCGCTTGTTAGCCTCAGCCAGAAAAGTCTGCACCACGTTATCAAATGCCGCTACATCATCATTGGTTTCACGCTGTTGAATCTCGAAGGTAAACCCCGAGGATTGGCCTAAACCTGGAATAGCGGGGGGCTGCAAAACCTGAGGGCGGGCATCATTCAACCCCGCCAGTGCCTTTTGCAGTTTAACCACCAGCGAGTCGGCCTGCATGTTACGTTCCTTACGCTCGTCCCACGGTTTCAACTGCATGAATACCGTACCACTATTCGATTTCGATGCGAATGTAACCGCATTCAAACCACCCAGTGCGGCAAAATGTGCTACGTATGGTTGCTCTTTAAGAATACTCATTATTTTATTAAGCACCACCAAACTACGCGTTGTCGAAGCCGCTTCTGGAATTTCGTAGGTTACAATTAGTCGACCTTCGTCTTCAGTTGGGATAAATCCGGTTGGTTTAGCCCGGAATAGCAACCCCGTTCCTATATACAAAACGACCAGGCCAACAATGACCAGTGGCGTTGCTTTAATGAGTCGCTGTACCGTATTCGAGTACGCGTTCGTAACCTTTTCGAACCACTGATTGAATTTATAAAATAACTTGTTAAGCCCTTTTGCATTCTCGTCAATGTGCATCGGCCGAAGCAACAACGTACACAGAGCGGGTGTAAGTGACAAGGCCACGAAAGCCGAGATCAATACCGAAACGGCAATGGTAATAGCGAATTGCTGATAAAGCCGCCCGACAATCCCCGGAATAAAGCCAACCGGTACAAATACAGCAGCCAGAATCAGGGCAATGGCAATTACCGGAGCCGAAATCTCACGCATGGCTTCCATGGTGGCCTCTTTGGGCGTCATGCCTTTGTCGAGATTAACCTGTACGGCCTCTACCACCACAATCGCATCATCGACTACGATACCAATAGCCAAAACAAACGCAAAGAGTGTCAGCGTGTTAATGGTAAAGCCGAGCGGAATAAACAACGCAAACGTGCCGATAATAGATACCGGAATAGCCAGCAATGTAATAAGCGTAGCACGCCAGCTTTGCAGGAATAAAAACACAACCAAAATAACCAGAACCAACGCTTCTAAAAGCGTTTGGACGACTTCAGAAATAGATACCTGAATTACTGATACCGACTCAAACGGCACTACGTATTCAATATCTTTCGGGAATGTCTTTTTCAGTCCATCCATAGCCGCATATACACCTTTGGCGGTAGCCAGCGCATTACTACCCGGCAACTGATAAACAAGCAGATAGGCCGCTCGTTTGCCATCGACGAATGAGTTACTGGCATAAGAAAATTTACCCAGCTGTACCCGCGCTACGTCTGACAGATAGACCAGCGAACCTTTGGTAGGATCGCTGCGAACAATGATTTTCCTAAATTCTTCTTCTTTGCTGAGTCGGCTATTGGTAAAAACAGAATACTCAAACGCCTGAGAAGCGGGCTGGGGCGAAGCACCCACCGAACCACCCGCCACTTGTAGATTCTGCTCCTGCAAAGCGGCCACGACATCATTGGGGGTCATGCCCAGTTGCGCCAGCCGGTCGGGTTTGAGCCAGATCCGCATACTAAAATCATCGGCACGGCTAAATATATCGCCCACACCCGGCACCCGCAACAGCGCATCCCGAATGTAAATATTCGTGTAGTTGTCTAAGAAAGAAACGTTGTGCGTACCCTTGGGCGAATAAATCGCCACCAGCATAAACAGCGATGGATTGCGCTTGCGAACAACGACACCGAGCCGGGTAACTTCCTGAGGTAGTTGAGGTTGTGCAATACCAACGCGGTTTTGTACGTCCAGGGCTGCAATATTCACGTCGGTCCCTACCTTAAACGTTACGTTCATGGTCATCCGGCCGTCGTTGGTAGCATTGGTTTGCACGTAGTCCATGCCAGGCGTACCATTCACCTGCGTTTCAATAGGCGTAGCCACCGTTTGCTCCACCGTCTGCGCATCGGCACCAGTGTAGGTACCCGTCACCTGCACAACCGGGGGTGTGATGTCGGGATACTGGCTAACGGGTAAACTTAGCAGAGCCAGCACACCCAATATGACAATCACCAGCGATATAACAATGGCAGTAACAGGCCGATTTATGAATATTTCTGCGAACATAACTTAATGGTTGATTAAGCGAATGAGTGAATAGCTGGTACATGTTTTATTCGCTATATCAATCATCCACTCATTTTATTTTGCGGATGCTGTCTGCTTATTGCTGGAATCACGTTTTGGAGCGCCTTGCTGGTCCGCTTGACCCACTCGCACTTTCGCACCATCCCGAATTTTCTGAGTACCTTCTGTTACAATCATGTCCCCTTCCTTTATGCCATCTTTTACAATGACTTTGTCGTTGATGCGGGCACCGAGCGTCACTTTCTTCTGGGCCACTTTGCTGCTGTCGCCAACGACGAACACAAAGTATTCGCTCATTTGCTCCGTCACCGCCTGATACGGAATCAGCAATTGTGGCTGACCTGTGCTGTTTTTAACCCGCACGTTACCATTCAGACCAGGTTTCAATTGTTTATCTGGATTGGGGAAAGCCACCCGAACACGTAGCGTACCTGTTTGCGGATCAACAGCGCGGTCAATAATGCGAACTGAACCAGGATATTTATAAGTAGCCCCATTAGGTTGTACCAGGATTAACGTCGAATCCCGGCCCACACTCTTCTGACCTTGCAATTTGAGAAAACGTGGAATTTCAGATTCATCAATCTGTAGATCAGCGGCAACCGGGTTGTCTGACGAAATTGTATTGAGGGGCGTTGACCCCGGCGCTACAGCCGCTCCCAGCCGAACCTGAGAAATGCCAATTGTCCCATCAAGCGGTGCATAAATGGTTGTGTACTTGAGATTAGTTGCCACCTGCTGGATGTTGGCCTGTGCGGCTTCGACCTGCATCTTAGACGATTCCAATGTGGCGTCGGCGTTATCAACTAATTGTTTAGCAACGGCGTCCTGCTTAGCCAGCGTATTGTAGCGGTCGGCATCTTTCTGAGCACGATTTAGATTCGCTTTCTGCACGTTCAGATTCGCCACGGCCTGGTCGTAACCGGCACGGTATTGCTGCGGGTCAATAGTATACAGCTTCTGCCCTTTACTAACATGCTGACCATCCTGAAAGAAAATACCCGTGATATTTCCAGCCACCTGCGGCTGAATTTCGACTTCGAGCAGAGCCGTTACCGTAGCAGGGAATTGATCGTAATATGTTGCATTACCCTTCTCCACCTTTACGGCCGTAACGGGCGTTGGGGGTGGAGCCTGTTGCTGCTGATCATTTTTTTTGTCGCCACAGGCGGTGGCAAACAATACAATTGCTGTTAACAAAAGTGCATTTATATATGGCTTCATTTCGTTCGTTATATTATTTTTCAATTTCTCATCACCAAGGTCCGTATCATCATAAACCCCTTGCCCAGCTAGTTTTTAGGATGGTACAAGTGGACTGGCAATAGTTTTTTGTGGTGTGGTGTCGGGTATACGCAGCAACATTATCGCTCAAACTGAATAGCGCCCAACGCCTGCTGTACGTCTAATTTTGTCGTCAATGTCTGATACAATGCGTTAAATACGTTGAGCCGGGCCGTTCGAAGATCAGCTTCAGCAATGGTAACGTCTAAGTAGGTTTTTATGCCCGAACGATATTGCAGGTTGATAATTCGATAGACATCTTCGGCTAGTAGCTGATTCTCACGCAGAGCCAGATAATTGGCCAGATTGCCTTTATAGGTAGCCAATGCCTGGGCGTATTCAGCATCGACGGCACTGGTCAGTGCAGCCAAATCCCAGTTCAATCGTTGAACCTGCAATTCGGCAATCTTCGTCTGCTGAATACGTCGCCCTCCCTGAAAAATAGGCAACGCGACTGCCAAGCCAATCAGTGAATTTGGAAACGACTGGCTGTACAATTGCCCGAAGGCATTATTTTGATACAAAAAGTTGTAGTTACCAAAGGCAGATACCGAAGGCAGGTAAGCCCATCGGTTGTAGCGGACGTTGGCTTCCAAAAGTCGCCCCTGCGTCTGCAAAAGCTGGTACTCGATACGATTTTTAGGATTCGCCAGTAACAACGTATCAGCAACAACTTCGTTGGCCAGTTGCAACGTATCATAAACAACATTTAGCTGAAAATTAGGCGGATAACCCATAAGCTGCTTTAGCGTCTGGACTTTCGATCCGACCAGATCCCGATATTGTTTCTGTTGAGCCCGTGAATTGTTAAGGGCAATGGTAGCCCGCTGTGGGTCTGTTCTGTCTACGATACCACCCTTATACTGATTCGTCGCATCCTGAAGGCTGCGCTGTAGACGGGTAATATCTTCACTCAGAATGTCAACTTGTCGCTGGGTCAGAATAAGGTCGTAAAATGCCTTGCTAACATTAACGACCACATTAATTTTGTTATTTACTGTCTGCTGAGCAGCCTGAAGACGATACGCATCAGCAGTTCGACTGGCCAATAATAAATCGCGATTGAAAACACTCTGGGATAACGAAAACGAAGCAGTAGACGTGTTTTTTGCGCCTATTGTTCGAGGAACGCTTTCACCCGTCGTTGGATCGGGAAATATCGTAGTGGGCAGTTTAAGATTGTGCAAAAGATTATACCCAGCCGCTATCTGCGGATACCAAGCCGCAAGCGAACTCTGGACTGTGCGTTCAGCAATTTCCTGATCAATAACCGACTGTCGTATAATGGGTTGATGACCTAAAGCATACTGAATACAATCTTGAAGATAAGCCTGCCTGGCTAAGGAGTCGGACGTTTTTTGCGCAAAAACTGCACTCGATATTAGGCTGCAAAGACCAACTATAAAGATAAACCAACTCTTTTTCATAAAACAGTAAGGAGCAATAGCACATGCCGTCAACAATAGTCAACAACGTGTACTAGTTAACAACTGTTTCAGGTCACCGTTTTGTTCGCTTTTTGACAAGAATTAATTAGCATTTCTCGATTGCTTAAGTAATATTCCTGCATCTCGATTCGTAAATTAACTAGACAAATCAGTGTCAGTACAGTCGAATTCACTAATCTATCAATTATAAAAAATAGTAGTGGTACCTCTCATCATCGTCCATTTTTAAGGAACTGATACTATAAAACATAACTGGTTACCAAGAATCAATCCTCTACCCTATCATTTCTGTACAACTCACTCTCCCGTTTGTCAAACCCACCCAAAGGCCGTAATTTCGGGTCTTTATTAGTAGCGATTAGCGACATGACCGAAGTAACAAAAGACTCCGACGAACCC
Organism: Spirosoma flavum; assembly: GCF_042686045.1. NCBI lineage: Bacteria > Pseudomonadati > Bacteroidota > Cytophagia > Cytophagales > Cytophagaceae > Spirosoma > Spirosoma flavum. Next base: position 1,405,796 of record NZ_JBHUOM010000002.1, on the reverse strand, counting down.
ATTCCTGACTCGACCAGCTCGGCTGACCGCAGCAACACTGGAGGCTCTCTCAACTTTATTGAACAAATTGTAGAAGACGACCTGGCTTCTGGTAAGAACGGTGGCCGCATCCATACGCGTTTTCCGCCTGAACCAAATGGCTATCTGCACATTGGCCATGCCAAATCAATTTGCCTGAATTTCGGTCTGGCCGATAAATACGGTGGACAAACTAACCTCCGTTTCGACGATACAAACCCGGTTACAGAAGATACCGAATACGTGGATTCCATTAAAAATGATGTGCATTGGCTTGGGTTCGATTGGGAAAATGAGTTCTATGCTTCTGACTATTTCGACCAGATTTACCAGTTTGCGGAAACGCTGATTCACAAAGGTTTAGCCTACGTAGATGACTCTACCTCGGAGGAAATTGCGGCTCAGAAAGGTACCCCCACCGAACCGGGCCGCATGAGTCAATACCGCGACCGAAGCGTTGACGAAAACCTCGATCTGTTCCGGCGCATGAAAGCTGGCGACTACCCCGACGGGGCGAAGGTGTTGCGGGCCAAAGTAGACATGGCGTCGCCTAATATGCAATTGCGCGACCCGATTATTTACCGTATCAAACACGCGCATCACCACCGCACTGGAGATACATGGTGCATTTACCCGATGTACGATTTTGCCCACGGGCAATCGGATGCCATTGAGCACATCACCCATTCGCTTTGTACATTGGAGTTTGAAGTACACCGACCACTGTATGAGTGGTTTATCGAAAAACTAACTATTTTTCCATCCCGCCAAATTGAATTTGCACGGCTCAACCTGACCTACACAGTCATGAGCAAACGTAAACTCAAGCAGTTGGTGGAAGAAGGTCACGTTAACGGGTGGGATGACCCCCGAATGCCGACAATTGCGGGTCTTCGTCGGCGCGGTTACACGCCTGCCAGTATCCGCGAGTTCGCCGACCGTATTGGTATTGCCAAGCGCGATAATTTAATTGACGTAGGTTTGCTGGAGTTCTGCCTTCGCGAAGAACTTAATAAATCGACTCACCGCGTAATGGCCGTTTTAGATGAAAAACCGCTTAAACTCGTCATCACGAATTACGAAGTTGGCCACGAGGAAATTATGCGGATTGAAAACAATCCCGAAGATCACGAAGCTGGCGAACGCGACGTGCCGTTTAGCCGCGAGGTGTATATCGAGCGCGACGATTTCATGGAAATTCCACCGAAGAAGTTTTTCCGGCTGTTTCCGGGCGGCATGGTACGGCTCAAAGGTGCGTATATCATCAAATGCGACGAGGTAGTAAAAGACAACGCGGGCGAGATTATTGAACTGCGCTGCTCCTATATTCCCGAAAGCCGGAGCGGTTCCGATACGTCGGGTATCAACGTGAAAGGCACGATCCACTGGGTATCGGTGCCCCACGCGGTAGAGGCTGAAGTTCGTCTTTACGACCGGCTTTTCTCCGTCGAGAATCCAGCCGCCGACGAACGGGATTTCAAAGAGTTACTAAATCCTACTTCGCTAGCCGTAGTACGGGCATTTGTCGAGCCGTCTCTTATTGAGTCGGCCCGTACTGGCTCATCAACCAACGTGCAGTTTATGCGCAAGGGGTACTTCATCCTCGATCAGGACTCCACCACCGACCGGCCCGTTTTCAACCGGACGGTAACGCTGAAAGACGCCTGGGCGAAGGAGTTGAAGAAGGGATAAAAGCAGTATGAATAAATTAAATAAGTATGTTGCCCTTTGCTGAACATGCTCAAGCAGATGACTCAAAATTTTTGGGTTACTGCTTGAATACAGACCATCCGTACGGGAAGCCTAAAGCTCGTGTATTCCGTTCGGCATTAGGGATAACCAGTGTTGAGTGGCAAATTCTATGCGATGCTATTTTATTAGCGGTACTGTTAAATTCAGCGACTCATGAGGGTAGAAATAGCTATGGCGAAATTTATGTAGTTGATTTTGAGATGACTCACCAAGCCAAGACTGCTATTGTCCGAACCAGCTGGATTATTGATGATGGTGAAAACTTTCCTCGTTTAACAAGTCGTATGCTACTGGAATTAGTAGTCGCTAAACCAGTATGAATACCTATCTTGAGGACTTAGTTAAATATAGGAAAAAGAAAACTCGACTCTTTAAATGGAAAGTCGTCGAGGCTTATCGCGCTGAACGAGTCCAGGCCGCTGAATTAGAAAAACGGTGGGCATCTCTGGGACGGAACTACGCCGTCTTAATCGCTGGTATTTTAGATACTTAACCTTATGCCCTGTGCGACTACTGGCTTGCTTTGTTATCGTTGGCTGCAGCCTCCAGACTGTGTTTGCCCAAAAACTGGAACCCATTGATAGTCTATACGCCAAAAGCTTGCTAGACTATTCAAGTAGGGTCAACCGAATAACCCACCAAATCTGGCCGGGCATGCGCATTGGGCCTTCCTGTATATTCCGACAGAATGGACCCGCTTTTTTAGTCAATCATCCCCAACCGCCTGCTAACGCCATACCTATGGGCGATGGTATCTATTTACTTAATCAGGCTGATCTAGCTTTAGGGGAACTGCCCAAACGGATATTAACAAGTACCTCACCGCCCACAATCATTACGAGCAGCCCTTCTTGCTGAGTGAGAATCAGTTTTACGCCGAGCTCTTTCACGAATTGCATCATGTATACCAGCGAAATTATATCAAAACGTTAGCCTTCGATAATCCGGCAATCTTGTTAACCTATCCCGAAGACTACCGGAATGATGCCATCAAGCAGTATGAGCAGGAGCTATTGCTGGCCATGGTCGAAGGACCCGCTGAACAAGTTGAGGAAAACGTCAATAAGTTCTTCAGTTGTCGAGCCCTTCGAAAAGCCATCATTGGCGAAAAGTACCTCAATTACGAAACGAGTGTGGAGTCCGCCGAAGGGCCAGCTACGTATTGTGAATATATGTATATGAAGGCGTTTGGTACGAGCCTGAAAGAAAAGCAGTATATCGAGAAGCGATTTTTTTATGGACTCATTGAGCCGACTTATGGCCGGGAAGGGTTACGCAATAAGCACTTATTAAGTGGCATGGCTCAATGCCTACTCTTATCGAGGAAGGTGAAGAACTGGCAGATTGAGTACTACCAGTCGGGCTTATCGCTCAGCGCGTATTTCTTTGCCAAGTTCAACCCACGGGTAGTTAGCTTACCTGCTTTACCCACTTATGAAGCCAAAGCGAAGTACTTTACGGCCCTGGAGAAAGAAAAGCATACCCAACACCTGGAGGCCTTCAACCAGCAGGGGGGCGTAAAGATCACCTTGGTGTTTAAGCAACAGCCTGAGGTCAAAGGGTTTGATCCGATGCATGCCGAATCGATAAACGACAGCTTAACGCTTCATTCCACTCTGTTAAAATTAGGTAAAAATCACAATCACCTCAATCTGGTCAATCAGCCTATCCTTTCAGTGACGAATGGGCAAATCTGGTTCGTAAAGCGAGTGAGCTTCTTCGTACCAGCGAATGCGATTCGGTTTGAAAACAACACGTTTTTATGCCAAACGGAACAGCTTACTATTAGCTGGCGGTATCTAAAACAGGAAAGGAACAAGGACGAGTACATACTTATCCTTGAATAAATGGCTCGGAGCGGTAACTCGCCCTGTAGACAGGGCGTAGGCATATGGACAGAATTGAACCGCAGGTAAAAAGGCCGTTCACTTATTGAAGCCTTTTACTAAACGAAATCATAGAAACAGCTAGTTGTATTTATCTAATAGAAAACTAATAGTAAGATCATCAAATTTCATACACATAAATTGTCTATTATCAATACAACAACTGTACCCTCACGGCTAGTTAAGCCAAGCTAAGGGTTCACTAGACTGCTACTAGAAGCATGGCGCCAGTCGGGCACCTATGTCCCCGCCGGTACCGACTGATTAAGTCCGAATTATGAGAGCTATCTTTACGCCTATTGAGGAATGATGGCCTGTCATACACAATGTATGACAAGCCTTGTTTTTGGCTTACATTCTGTAGTACTTGACATATAGAAGATTATACAACAAAGGCTTCCTACGATCGCCATCGACCCCTGCGAACGTTGGTTGGAATGTACTGCGGCAACACAAACTACATAAGAACAACCTGCTCTCTACCAGACTATTGCGGTCTAGACAATCTGCCAGTTAGCCGCCATGGTTTGACAACCTTTCACGCCGGTAAATTCTACTGACCTTTTTTCAATCTAAAAAATTTGAGAAACCGAATAGTTGCGCATATATTTGCAACCGATTGGTTTCGTAACTACAAACGACAAACACATGAGACGGGATATTTTTCAGGCGATAGCCGATCCGACTAGGCGGGCGATCATTGCCCTAATTGCTCTGCAGGCAATGACGCCCAACGCCATTGCTGACAACTTCAACACGACCCGACAATCTGTTTCTAAACACCTGCGCATACTCACAGAATGCGAACTGGTGAAACAGCAACAACAGGGGAGGGAAATTTACTACTCCCTTGAAATTGAAAAAATGAAAGAGATCGATATGTGGTTGAACCAGTTTAGAAAAATTTGGGAGACTCGTTTTGATCAACTCGACACTGTATTATCAACCATTAAAAAACAGCAAAAATGAAAACTGATTTGCTATTTAATTTTACCGTCGACAAAACGGCGAAAACAGCGACCGTAACCAGAGAGTTTGATGCCGACCTGTCGCTGGTATGGGATGCTTATACCAAACAGGAAATCCTTGACCAGTGGTGGGCACCTAAACCTTGGACCTCAAAAACAAAATTTATGAATTTTGACGTTGGCGGACGACGGTTTTATGCCATGGTAAGCCCTGAAGGACAAGAGCGTTGGTCAATTCAGACGTATACGTCTATTAGCCCAAAAACTAACTTCAAAATGTTCAATGCTTTTGCCGACAAAGATGAAAACCCTGAGTTGCCCGGTTCTGAATGGGATTTTAATTTCAGCGAACAAAACGGAAAAACAAAAGTCAGTATTACGATTTACAATGAATCCCTTGACCGTATGGAGAAAATGATTGAAATGGGCTTCCAGGAAGGAACTGCCATGACAATGAGAAACCTGGAAGAACTATTGGCAACGTTATCGCAGCGAGAGTAGAAAAATGCGGCTAACATCGGCTTGGCAATAGTGGGGCTAACGGTTGTACATTCGTTCAGCAAGCGGTTTTCAAACTCCACTATTGCCAGCTCGTACCTTTGCTGAAAGGGCGAACACCACAACACGGATTATCTGGAATTGATAAGCATCAAATGAAATTTAGAAACGCCACCTAGGAAGATATTCCGTCCATTTGTTCAAGGGTTTTACTGAATTAGTAGTACTTTGACTATCCCACCAGCCGTATACATCCTTCTTCAGTGTCGCTTTGTATCTTAGTCATCGTCCAGTCAATAGGCGAAACCGGTAGCGGTAGGTTTATGAATAAATAACCTAAAAAATTAACCGAATGAATGCTTATTTAGCGGAGTCTATTGCCTGCTTGAGTGTCGGTATACTCGTATTTGTAGTAGGCCGAATGCGACTCATTTATAATACGCTTTACATTCCATTAGTTCTAAGCAGTTTCATTTTCATCGGATTTTACGGCGTTGCTGTTTCCCGCGAATTCGTCATTCCATTCCTGGGCTTTAGTAACAAAGTAAATAGGTTACTCTTTTATGATTATGGAAATGGACTTATTGGTTTACTTCCCTTAGCCCTTGCCATTCTTTTTATTGGCAAGTATCTACTAAACATAGATTACAATCAACAATGGAGTGGAACCACTCATTTTAATTTAGCTTCTTTGAAATATGGAATGATTGGCGGCATAGTACTGGCAGCTATTCCCTTACTAATTGCGGCATCGATGGGACAAAAATTTAATTATAAAGTAGACGTTTATCGATACGGCCTCAATTGTGTTACCAATCTGTACGAAGAAATAATTTGTCGAGGCTTGCTATTAGCTTGCTGCATCAAATACTGGAATAGACTAGCGGCAGTCGTGTGGACGTCGGTTGTGTTCGGACTGGCCCACGGGTTAACGGAAAAGAGTATTCCGATTGCTTTGGGGGCTGGGCTGATAGCATGGGCCGTTCTAAAGGCGAAAAGTTTGTGGGCCGGTTGGACGACTCATCAACTGACTGACATGATTGTCGATACGTTTTTACCCTAAATAACTAATGCTGCCGAATCATGAGCAAATTCGTTCAATCAGCGAAGCGTTTTCGTGAACGAAACTGTTAAAGCTAATAATTATATTTAAGCTAGAAGTAGAACACTATGCTCTTGTAAAATAAGCATTCAAGTAAATAGAATAATTTCAGGAGAGGATTCGCTTTCTTGTTCCCGCGAAAGATGGTACTGAATGAAATCAATAGAACGGCAATTTTATAAACGTAGGGCACAATCACATGTCTGTAAAATTTTCTCAGATACTCATCTGTCACTTCAAAATGAAATACGGTCCGCCGTCGCGACCGTCCGCGGCTGCGGTTGATTAATGAGACGGCCATTTTAGACTATTGACCAAAGCCAGTAGTGGCGTCACATAAAAATGTTAGCAGTCTTAGAAAAAAGTGCGTTTATAGAGACTGTATAGTATGGCGCTATACGCCGAAAATTGGAGCCGTTTACACGTGCGTAGTTTATTCGGGCGACACGTTACCCAATTAATAGGAGCAGTGTGTGGGTACGACAGGCACGGCCCACAACAGCGGCTTTGCGGCTAGGGCGACTGACCAAACTAAGTCGGCAGTCGTATTTCTAGTCAGCTTTTACCGCTATATTTGGGCTGACACCACTCGGAATGCTACCACAGCAGCAAGCCCTAAGCCATTAGCAGTCAAGAAAAAACTCGATACCCTAATTAATTAAATTATACCCAATGAAATTGCTTACCTGTTCCTTTCGATGGCTGACAAGTCTGTTTTTAGTTGTCGCTTTTCAGGCACACTCTCAGAGTACGCAGACGTATACATATCCACCAAGTGAGGTTGTGACGATTCACTCCAAGGTTTTAAACGAAGAGCGCAAGGTTTATGTGCATTGCCCTAAAGTAGACTCCGCGGATGTGAACAAACGATTTCCCGTAGTATACCTAATGGACGGTGACAATCATTTTGCACTACTTGCTCAGTATGCCGATTATCTGAGTCGGCCCGATGTTTTGGCAATGCCTAAAATAATTATCATCGGCATCTCCAATACAAAACGAACCAGAGACCTTACACCAACCAATAGCCTACTTAACTACGAGGGCAAACCAGATAGTAGTTCGTATAAAGGCAGTGGCGGGAACGAAAATTTTTTACAATTCATTGCGACCGAATTGATGCCAATGATTAACAAAAATTATAAAACAGAGCCCTATAAAATTTTTGCAGGGCATTCCTTTGGGGGCCTTTCATCGCTTAATTGTCTGTTGACCCATCCCGATCTGTTTGATGCTTATATTGCCGTAAGCCCATCCCTTTGGTGGAACAATGAGTATCTGTTGAGAATGACCGATGAAAAACTAAAAACCGGTTCAGCCTTAAACAAAATGTTTTTTTACAGTGACGGAAATGAAGGTGGAAGTAATTCGTTTTTTCATAAAAATTTATTAAAATTGGATGCAACACTCGCTAAAAAAAAGCTAAAAGGACTTGATTATCTCTATAAACATTACCCAACCGAAACCCACATGACCGAACCCGTTGTTGCTTATTTTGATGCCCTGCGCTTTATTTTTAAGGACTGGGGAAAGCATCGCTAAGATGGTATTTGCCATATGGCGGCTTGAGGTTAACCGCTCTACGGTTGTGCTATTAGTAAACTTGTGCTAAACTCTGCTGAGGGAATGTCACTACCGCTACCTCGCAACTACCCAATCCGTTGGGTGCGTCAAGAAACCCACTTTGGCTAATTAAGCCATTCATTAACCAGCCAGGCGAAGAGGAGCGTAAACCAATCTAGAGAAGCGATCGGTCTAAGTAGTACAGAGGCAATCGGTTTGTTGGTTAATCGACAGCAACAGAGGGGTATCAACTTTTGCTTGCCTTCCAACTTGGTCAAGAAGATAAAAACAATTGATTAAACTCGGTTCAGCTCGACTAAAAGAAAGGAGTGTCTAGCTTTAGACACTCTTATTTCAAGTCCGATTACACAACAATGGATAAGGATTCTCGCAAATTCCTCCTACTTGAGACGAAAGAGTTTTCATGTATGTGCTTCTTAAAATGGGCGTTTGAAGCGACAGCATACACCTTATTTCTTTACCTCTTTACGTTTAAAGTCCGTGATGGTCTTTCCATCATAACGATGCACTCCATCGAATGAGCCGAACCAAATACTTCCTTTGTCATCTTCTAAGATCCCGAAGGTCATTGGTTTATTGGCAACTATGGTCACCGTTGGCTTTTCATTAGACAAAGACTTTCCGTCGTACCGGGAAAGTGCCCAACCTAAGTTACTATTCTTTCCTGAACTGGTCCAAATATTGCCGTCTTTGTCCTCCATGATGCGACCAATAAACCTCTGGTTGAAATTAGTAATTGCACTGCCATCATAACGCCAAAGGCCGTCAGCTCCCCCCAGCCAAATATTGCCTTTTTTATCTTCGATGATCGAACGCACATTCTTAAAAGGTTTGCCATTATGGGTGAAAGCGGTAAAGGATCTTCCATCGTATCGAAACACACCACCTGCACCAAACCAAAATCCGCCCTTTCTGTCTTCAATGATAGGACCTACACCACTGAGTTGTCTCTTCGGAGAAGTTTTCCCTGTCCGGTCCTCATTCACGGCATTCCCATCTGTAATATAATTCCGGAAAGATTTCCCATCGTACCAACTTGCTCCTCCGGAAACACCGAACCAGATGTTGCCTTTTTTATCTTCATAAATGCTTGTAACTTCATTATTAAGAAGTCCCTCCTCGGTTGTGAAATTTTCAAAAGATCTCCCATCGTAACAGTAAACACCTGAACCGATAGAGCCGAACCACAGGTTGCCTTTTCTATCTTCTAAAACAGAAAAAAAACGGGCCGAACTCACTTCACTTATAACGTTGGTAAAAGACTTTCCATCGTATTTAAAAATACCATCAAATGCGGCCATCCAAATGTTGCCCTTTCTATCTTGTATGATATTTCGGGTGATCCGGTTAGGCCCGTAAGGGGTAATTATACCTTTGTTTTCGGAGTTGATGATGTTCTTTTTTTCTTCTGTTTGGTTCTGTCCACAGGAAGTACAAAAAACAGACATCAATAAAGCACATACGGGCACGAGTTTGGTCATTCTGTTTTTTTAAGGATTTCACCAAACCTACAAATCTTTGTGCTGAGGTTTTTTTGGGGTTTGTAAAAGAATGTTAACGGAATGTAAAAGCAGTTTTTACTAGCTGCTGTGGATTTCTACCCTTTAGTAATTGCATCCTGCTGCCTCTACAACTGTCTCGCAAAAATGCTCCTTCTTGAGATAAAAGAGCGTTCATAGATCCGCGTCAGGAATGCGGTTGGCTAGGTTTAGGAGCATGTTGGGAAATCATGTTTGGTTGTAAGCCTCTATCCGTTGCAACATAAGTTGACTGTTGGCTAAATAGAGCCAAGCCACCGAAGAAGATACTGTGTGCTCGTAATCTTTGATCACCCGACGAAAGAACCGGGTGGCCGGAGCCATTGGTCCAGGCAATGCTCCGCTCAACGACCTAGCGCTTGGCGACGGGCACAAAACCACGCGCTGATTCAGGACGGGATGCTTTCGCAAAGTCGATACTCCACCGGGCTAATTCAGCCGCGAAAACACCATTGTAGTCGGACGGCCGATGCCGCTTGGTCTCCAAAGACTTTTTCCAGCCGCTCGCCAACCCGCCACAAGATGCCCACCACTAACGGCACCGCCAGGGTCCCATCAGCTCGGTTGGCGGCATCCACATCGGCCACCCACAACCGCCCCTGCGTATCGACTACAAAAGTGCGCTTACGGCCGCACGGGCGGCCCCGCATTGACGAGTTTGTGAGCATCGTTGCCCCGAAACTCGCAGATCATAGGAGCTAGCTTAACAGACTGTGAGTCAATGCACAATGCGGAAGGCAGGGGCATACGTCCTGTCTGTTGACGGTCCAATTGGTTAAGTGCTGCATTGATGCTTTCAAAAAGGTCGGCTTTTTTCCACTGGTCAAACCGGGCCGCCGGTGCGGTAGTAGTAGATCGCTTGCCAGTGCGGCCAGCAAGGCGGTAGGTTTCGCCACCGCGCGGGCGGCCCCGTGACAACCGGTACGAAGCAGCCACAAGATGGCGTCCATAATCTGGCGTAAATCGTGCTTACGCTTGCGTTTTAGATTGAAAAAAGGCGAAATTGCTGCCCACTGGTAGTCGGTCAGTGGTTGCCACTGAGAGGTCATGCTTTTGTTGCTTGGTCGCTACAAAGTTGACCTGACTACCAGCTTTTTGAGATTCCCCAACACGCTCTAAGGAAAAACAGCTATTGACTCAAATCCAGCACGTTTATGATAGCAGTCAATCTCGTTATGGTAGTCCGCGCATTGCCAATGACCTTAATGCATTGGGAGTAAAGGCTTCCCGAAATCGAGTAGCTCGACTGATGCATAAAGCGAATATCAAGAGCATTATGTATAAAAAGTATCGGGTGCAGACCACAGACTCAAAACACGATTACCCAATAGCTAACAATCTGTTAAACAGGGAGTTTTCAGCCGTAAAGCCTTGTCAAAAGTGGGTGTCTGACATTACGGCACGGGCCGCCCCGCTATATCCGAACTGGCGAAGGTTGGTTGTACCTGACTGCTATTTTAGATTTAGCCGATAGAAAGGTGGTTGGCTGGGCCTTAAGTGACACTTTGAAAGCAGTTGATACCAGTATTGCGGCTTGGCAAATGGCCCTTAAAAATAGGCCGCTAGATGGCGAACTACTTTTCCACTCAGATCGAGGGGTGCAATACGCCTGCATTGAGTTTCGGGATCAATTTAATGACTTACCCGTCTTACAAAGTATGAGTCGAAAGGGTAATTGCCGCGGTGGCGGACCATTGGGATAATGCCGTGGCTGAGAGCTTTTTCAAAACGCTGAAATGTGAGATGGTCAATCACATTAATTTTGAAATACGCCACAAGGCTAAGTTGGCCACGTTTGAATACATCGAGGGCTGCGGGGCCGCCCGTGCGGTATAACCGTCGGCGGAAACAATCTACGCTCGATTACCAGACCCCTCTTCAGTGCGAATCTTATTTTTTCAACAGCTCAATGGCGGCTTAATATAATCCTTCAGTATACTATTGCAATTCCAGTTAATGTCCGGTTCTTGTGGGGCATTCAACGGCAATTACCTCCTAAGCGTTTTTATTACGATCTTTCGGCGGGTCTTCAAGTCAACACCAACAAGCCAAGCAGCCGCTTGCACGGTTCATTTACGGCCCAACTAGCTATTGGCTATTGCATAGCTAAATAAACTTACCAGTTTAACATATTGCCAGTGGCTGTTGCAAAAGTCTGTAATGAGTAAAGGGAGTGTGGTTTATCAATTAATCTCTGGCCGCTAATTGGCTAAAAACTACCATTTAATCGAGCGATTCGTAACCGGAATCGACTTTTGCAATAGCCACGGTAGTTATATAATTTTTTTAAAAAGTGCAATATCTATCATCATTTAGGCATGGTTATTAATTGTATTTTTTCGTCACGCGTCTCATTAACTGACCGTAGTCATAACCTTTGTGAACAGTTGCCAGTTAATTGAATTTTAGCTATTTCAAGTCTTTGAATTCACTCCAATTTCACGCTGAATATTAATGGAAAAAGTTGTTGATTATTCATTAGAATGGGATGTCAATCCTAATCACGCAGACTCTTGGCGTATCGTTATCACCACAACAAAACATGCTACTCCCTTTAGATTACCGGTGAATACACCAGAAGAATTTCTGGCTGCGGCTCACATGCTCAGTAAATCCGATGTGTCCTATAACCTTACCACTGGCCTATTGGTCGTGTTGCAACGACCCGCCGGGACGTAATCTATTCGGGTTCACTTCTCGGAAAAGTTTCTTAACAAACTCCTGTATAACGGGTTTGAAAAATACACAACTTTCTGATTTACAGTTGGTTTGTACTTCCCGAAGGGTTGTTGTATAACTGATGTGGCTGTTGCAAAAGCATATACTGGGTAAATGGGCATGAACTGCGCGCCAATTACGACTCAATAAGTGGCTGAAAAGTGGCTGTTTAATAAGTCAGTCTAGAGCCGTATCGCCTTTCGCGACAGCTACAGTTCATGTCAAGGGAATATCCATAGATTGGACTCGTCAATGGCAAGTGAAATACCTCTAAAAACGGCTTCTGAACTACTCTACCGTTAGACTATAAAACAGCCAATGGATAGATAGGTTGATAAACTATTTATGACTGGGTTGACTTACCAAATCCTTGTATAAACTATATAGGGATGCCGTCAATGCTAAATCACTCATGAACCATCCTTTTTCATCTCTGGGACTCGTTTGCCTGCTGACTTTTTGGACCCCGCTCGCCTTCTGTCAATCAATGCTAACTACCCAGCCACTGGCTATTACGGCCATCTGCCCAGGCTCTTCATTCACCGTTCCGTTTTCGTCTAACAGTATAGGCAATTTGACCAATACCGTTCTGACGGTGCAGGTATCGGACGGGGGGGACTATAAAGATATTCCATCGAAGGGACCCTACGTCACTTCTGGGGTACCTATTACCGCTACGATTCCCGCGGATATAGCGCCGAACCGCTTGTATTCGGTTCGCATTAAAGCAACAAATCCCGATGTGATTGGCATACCGAGCTCGACCCAATTATATATTCGAGGAAGAGAAGCCAAGCCGCCTGTACCACTGGTGGACTCGCTGACCGTGGATTGTATGTCAACCAATCAATCATCCATGGCTGGTCTCTACGCTTACTTGAATTTTAAGCTAGTAGCAGGAGCCACTCCGCGCTTGCATTTTAATGATCAATGGAACCAGTTTAGGGATTACGCAGAATTCCCATATGTTGTCAAACAATCGAATGGTGACTATGTGCCCGATAGGCAGAGTGGCTATTTTCAGCTCAACAAGATTAGCTTAACGTCGCCGACGTATGTATACCCTGTCTATGAACATACCTATTCAATAACCCAATCCATTGATGGCTGTGAAAGTGAACCGGTAGCCGCTAAATTACGAATTATCTGGAAAGCCGGTGGTGGTCCAGGCCCGCTCAATCCATTACCCAACGCCCCCATATTCGGCCAAGTGACTTATTGCCAAGGCGAGCAGGCGTACCCCCTCAATGTTAACGGGCACAGACCGCCCCCCGAGAATTTTCAAGTCACTTATGCGGTAGGCGGTTTTCAATCCGCTAATCCTACTACCCTAATCCCGCCCATTCCCGATACCAGCACACCAGGCCTTAGGGGTTACGTCTTGAACTTAGTGCCCATTGATCCCCGCAAAGGCTGTGCCAATCAGAATTACCTAACGTTCACCTATTTAAATATAATCGTTAATCCAACACCGCCTAAACCTATTGCCCCCACTGGCTTGATCGAATATTACCAAGGGCAGCTCTCAGCCCCCTTAACTGCTTCAACAATTGATAGCTCAGCCACTTTGGTCTGGTATGACACCCAGGCAACCAGCGGTACTGGCTCTGCCACCGCTCCCCAACCGGCGACTAAGCAGAGCGGAGAGTTTACGTACTATGTAGCTCAGAAGGTAGGCACCTGCGAAAGTGAGCGGACTCCTATCATGGTCCGGATCAATCCCTTATTGGGCTTGGATGATGCCTGGCTTGGGGCACATAGCCAGGTATATCCTAATCCAGTATCAGCTCGGCTAACAGTGAAGGTTAGCGGGATATCTGCTCAGCAACCAGCCCTGTTAGAACTGATGGATTTGACGGGTCGATCCCTACTAAGACATACCAGCCCAAAGGAGGCTTGCGTCCTAGCTTTGGATAATTATGCCACCGGAAGTTACTTCTTGCTAATCCGGGTTGGCAACCGTCAAACGGTGAAGCGGATTGTAAAGCAATGAGCAAAATAGGATGCTCTTACGAGTTGGGTATCTAATAAAAGTTTTGAAACGAATAAATCGATGTGAGCTAACAGGTAATCGTTAGTACAGCCGTGAGAACAAAGACTAATTAAAACGCAGCTACTACTCAAAAAGCCGTTTTTATCAATCAACTTAACTTAATTCGCACTTATACAACAGCAAAATAGATTACAAATCTCTCTTTTATTGTCGTATCTACACCCTCTGGCGTTAAGAGTAAGGGGGTACTTTTATAGAGCATGACCCGATCTGACTCGAATTCTATGAAACTTAATCACTTGAATCTCGCCGTTAGCGATGTGATACAGACCCAGCAGTTTCTGCAAACTTATTTTGGCTTCCAACCTCTCACCAAGGGCAGTCCTGTACTAACGGTGCTACGAGACGAAAACGGCTTAGTACTTACACTGAGCAACTTTAACAAAGTAACCGAAGTAAACTATCCCCCGGAGTTTCATATTGGCTTCATCCAAGGTTCTCCCGAGGAGGTCAATGGGATTAATCAGCGATTGAGAGATGACGGCTTTGAGGTAGAGTCTCCCCACAGTTCTCATAATTCTTGGACCTTCTATTTTCAGGCTCCGGGCGGTCTATTAATTGAAGTACTGTGTTTAAGTCAGATGTAAAGTTTATAACAAATTCGAGTAAACGGCTTAAAATTTTAAAATGCTTGTTCTCGTTTTATTTTATTAACATAATCTCGATTAAACAACAAAAAAGCAGACTAACACTGTCAGTCTGCTTTCCGCCGTACGGGCGGCCCCGTTCTATCCACACCATAAGAGAATCCCTAGACCCTCTCTGATAGGTAGTTAAGCGATTATACAACTCATTTGTTATCATTTAGCTTTACATGAGGTCATCTATATAATAAAAAAAGAAAGTAATGATAAGACAGGTCAAGTGCCTAAAACTCATTGGCTATCAGTGGACGCTATTCGTCATCTTGTTTCTTAGCTTATCAACTAGAGTCAATAGCCAAATACCGCTTACAGGCGCGAATTTCGGCTTTAGAGGCCGTTACCTTGTGGCGGTGTCTGATGCCGATATGATCGCTTCGGCTTATTTAGACGGCCATCTTGGCCCTACCCAAGGTCAGGATGCCTTGTCTATTATCCAACTCAATAAACCAGTGGGGCAGCTAAAGGCCGTTGAGATTGGAGCCAGCAACTCCGTTACGGGACCACCCTCATCGGTAGCCGTTTCGCCTGACGGTCGGTATGCCGTTGTCATCGAGACACGGGGGACCCGTCCCGTAGGCAAATCCGATCCACTCTTCAATGACTTACCGCCAGGCAAAGTTGTTAACGTCATTGATCTTTTAGACCCTGATCACCCCAAACAAATTCAGCAAATTGATGGACCCGAACGGCCCTTGTCCGTCCTATTTAATAATGATGGCTCGCTGGTAGCTATCACCTACCGGCCCCAGGATACCAACCGGTCTCCCTTAGCTATTTACCGATTCGACAAGGGTAAATTGGTTGATTTATCGCTACCCGATATTCCCGGTTATGTAAGTGGGGATGTCTTAAATGGACTGGTGTTCCACCCTAGTCGAGATGAACTGGTTTTGTTGAACGCCACCAAATCAACGCTTTCTTTTTTCACGTTTACCTACCAGCGCAATACATTCCGTTTGACCCCCTGGGGTAACTCAGTAGGGGTCGATCCAGATCCCTTCAAAGCGCAATATACACCCAATGGCCGTTTTGTGGTTGTCAATGCCATGTATCCGGGATCGGTGCGGGGTTCGGTCACGGCGGTCGGACTGGCCGTCGATACGGCTAAGGACGGTTCGCCCAGACATCAGATTGTGTCGCGGGCGCTAGCGGGTGTGCTTCCCGAAGGACTGACCATGAGTCCCGATGGGACGTGGATTGTGACGACCAATTTGGAACAAAGCACCCAGCCCTTTGATAATGCCAAACAAGGCTTTTATGCTTCGTTGACGCTGTTGCATCTGGATCCGGAGTCGGGTTTTTTGGATCGGGTTGGCGAGTATTCGTTCGATGGTATCTTACCCGAGTCGGTCGTGTTTGACAATTCGGGCCGGTATCTGGCCGTGGCCACCTTTGACCATTTTGATGGCCGAAAGCCGGGCGGCTCGATTGACTTCTGGCGGCTCACGGGTGATTATTTTAACCCAAAACGAATTGAGTTAGTCAAAACGGGCTATTCTATCCCCGTCACGCGCGGTGTGCACTCGATGGTCATTGTTCGCTGACAATATTTTGCATTAATCAAAGAAATTGCAAAGTTACATAGGCACTGTTATTTCTAGATTTATTTTCACAACATGAACTGTGTTAAAAGTCAAGCAAGCGAGCGTAAAATTGGCTGATAATTCGGATTAAAGTCTTCGTTGAATTTGACCACTGCGAAAGCCTGTCTGAGGAGCTTATTAACGACAGCAATTAAGGCTACTTTGGAAGCTTTACCAGCGGCCTTCAAACGTTGATAACACTCCTTACAAGGTTTATTGTGACGCATAGCGGACCATGAAGCCATATAGAGCAGGCCTCGTAAATGGGCATCACCTGATCGGTTGATTCCTCGAGTTATACCTACTTTTCCTGACTGATAGATAATAGGAGCAACACCGATAAACTTAGCCAGTGCTTTCGCAGAGTGAAAATCCTGGAAGCCATTTCGGGGCCGCCCGTGCGGTGGTTTCAATTAAGGCAGTGGCTATGGTACGAGAGATCCCTTTGATAGAAGTTAATCGTTGATACTGATCGGCGAAATCCTGTTGGCAAACTTGATTGATTTCCATCTTTAATTGAGCAATGGCCGACTGAAAATGGGCAATCATCTGCTGTAAACTCTGCTGAACGGTGGCATCTTTCAACGGTAAGGGTTGAAATGATTCGGATAAATTAAGCAGTGCTACCCGTTGTTTTTGGTACTGACGAAGCAACGTTCTTTTTTGTCTAAGCAATAATAAGTTCTGATTATCCATCTGATAAACAGCTGGTTGGATAGTTCTTCCATATTCAG
The DNA here is from genome assembly GCF_042686045.1 of Spirosoma flavum. NCBI lineage: Bacteria > Pseudomonadati > Bacteroidota > Cytophagia > Cytophagales > Cytophagaceae > Spirosoma > Spirosoma flavum. The sequence goes on along the minus strand of NZ_JBHUOM010000002.1, from coordinate 1,388,718 downwards.
CCAACAGCACTGCATCGCGTGGATCAGTCTTGGTTACCGACAAGTGCATTTTAGCAAAGTGATGGCCGCACCGGCGGCCCGGTCTGCTTAGGATTAATGACTGAGATTGTCACCTTGGCTTGGCTGAGCATATAAGTTGCCAAGACTGAATAAGAGCCGGTAGCTTCAAGCACACAATGAGCCTGATCAGGGAGCTGGTTCAAAAGGGAGCGAATACCATCAGGCGAATTAGCAAAGTCATTTACTTTCCAACCCGCATTAGGTGTTGGGATAGCCACGGATAGGCTATCTTTAGAGACATCGATACCAATGTAAGTTGTCATGAGAAGAAGCGTTTACAAAGGGGAAAAGAAAGGGAAAACAGGGAATCGAAGCCTTGAATTTTTTGACCCTAACATAGCAGACACGGCGTTAACCATCGCACCGGCGACCCGGTTGAACTGTCCAGGCTTAAAAATTCACCAGTGAGAGTCGGAACATGTTATGCAGGTTTAGCTAATAAAATTTCGGACTTGCCTGCACTGGTGGCTCAAATCACAGTTAAAGAACTGCTTTTACGAGTATTTTGCAAACCAATTCAAACGTACTATAAAGTTAGTTGTACAATAACCCTCAAAGGTTACTAATTAGCTATATGAAAATCAACCAAGCTATTTTCTGGCGTGTCATTTCAGCACAAATAGCATTGGTCATTTTATTAAGTTTTTACTGGCTATCCCTTGTAGAACCTGATTACGCTGCTGCTGCTTTAATTTTTTTAAGTGTTATAAGGCAGCTACTAATTTAGGTGGCTTATAAAAACCAATTTCCTTAAATCTCAGTAAAATTTAATTAATCAGCTCGTTTACCAGAAAAAGATTTTTGCATTAATTTTAGACGTATTAAATGACTACCATTGTGTAAAAGGAAATAACCCAAAAACCAGTCGGAAAACTGTACCTTAGTCAAGCATAAAAAGTATAATCTATTTAAACCGAACTTACCTCATTTTTTAGTGAATTCTGGGTGTCCACTTGTCTAAGTCTCGACCCTTTAATGAGTAACCAGCCCATAAAAATCAATTCCCCGTAATAGGTGTATTGGACAAAATCTAGGTTAGCAGTAGGGAATAGATAGGGCCTTAGGCTAGTCAACAGATAACCTAACCCTGTAATAATTAATAGGACACCTAACACATTGGGAATGTAGCTGGCCTTAATCACTAAATAACCTACTAAGACCAGATGGATGGCAAAAAATATAATGCCAAAATGGAAACCACTTCTAAAGGCATTCAGACAAAGTGTGGCCTGCGCATAAAGCTGTTTGGGTTCAAATACCGCTGTGTAATCGGTCGTCATTAACAGGCGGAAAACGGTGAGCAGATTGAGCAGGGCCACTAAAGCAATCACCGCAAAAATTAATCGAAACCAGGCCGTTAGTAGGGAAAGGTTTTCATTAACTGGCTTCAGCAGCAGGTACAAAGCCCAAGTGACCATTAAATCCCCAATAAACGTGATTAGATAGGCACCAATAGCCGCGACAAACAGGGGCTGATTGGCCATAATGTTTTTGGCGGTTTGGGCTGGGTTTTGGGCCACCACCAGTTTCGGGAGGACGAACAATTCAGCAAAGGGGGCTGCTATCACCATGATGAGCAAGCTAATGCCAGCGATAAGGGCAACGGTGGCCAGTGGCATTTGAGTTGAACGATCGGTCATCGGGTAAGCTCAAACCGGAAAAGTGAGCCGTGAAACAGCTTGAGCAGGCATCGATACTAGCTAAATAATACTTACTTAATTAAAAAGAAGTTACACACGGTCTGAGGCAGTGATGAGAGGGTTTTAATTTTGTTGTCTGTTAAGCTCAGCGAGACCGTCCCCCGTCCCGCTGGTCTTCAAAAACAGTCATGTAGTAGAGTGAGTGGTCAGCGTGACTCATCTTGAAAAAGGCCAGCGTATAAAATAAACGGGTCTTTTTCACCATTTCGGTCTCGTTACCTAAGAAGCGTCAACTGGTTTTTGGCTGCCTTAAGCTTACCTCAAAGCAAGTTCCATGCCCGGGGGCTGAGGTAACACTCAATTGTCCGTTCAGCGTGTCGACCAGATGTTTTACCAGGGGGAGCCCAAAGCCATAGCCTGACTCCCCGGCTGTCCCATTACTCGAACGGCCCTGGCCATTTAATATAGCAGCTACTTTTTCGCTCGTCATACCCATGCCAGAATCCTGGACAGTAAGATTGAGAATATTGTGTGCGCCCTCAATGGTTAACTTGGTGTTGACCCAAACGCTTCCTTCTCCTGGGGTAAACTTGATGGCATTGGAAATCAAATTACCCGCAATCTGCACCACTTTATTGCGAGAAAATGGAATCAATTCAGTGGACGCATCAGTCGAAACAACGAAATGGACTCCTTTCGCTAGTGCCTGGGGCATGTATAGTTTTTCCAGCGTGTCCTTCAATTTGACTTGATGAAAAACGTCTGTTTTATAGGAAATCTCGTTTTCGTGCTTCCACTTGTCATCGTTAACCAGAATTTCATCCGCCAATTCGAGTAGCGATTTACTACTCATTTGAATTAGCTGAATAAATTCCAGTATCTCGTTAAGCTTAATACTAGCCCCGCTGTTGGTAACCAGTTGAGCCATGGTGATAATCCCACCTAAAGGCCCTCGGATGTCATGGGCTACCCTTTTCCGGGATTCATTCACTTCGAATGCCTGTCGCTTTAAGTACTGGATCTCCCGAATGGTATATAGACGGCTAACGACTTCAGCCGCAATGATCTGTAAAAGTTCAATTTTCTCCGCGTCAAGCGCTTTTGTCTTCGTATCGAGTACACAAAGTGCGCCAATATGGTTGCCCTTGCTCGATTTCAGGGGTATGCCAAAGTAGTAGCGTAAATGGGGGTCATCAGTTACATACAGTTGTTTGGCAAATCGTTCATCGAGCTGTAAGTCTTTCACCTCAAAATTGTCAGGCTCCAGAATGGTATATTGACAGACGGAGTTTTCACGCGGCATAGAAGTCAAATCCAGCCCGTGATTGGTAATGGTCCACTGCGTATAGGAATCAATAAGGTTGATTAATGAAATTTCTGTCCCGGTAACTTTGGCCGCCAGTGTAGTAAGATCTTTCAATTTGTCCTGGAGCACTGAATAATCCAGGTCGAAGTCGGCCAGGTCAACAACTCGTTGAAATTCGTCTTCGGGAATCGGGTAGCTGTTGTTCATTTATGTTATAATAGTTTTTTGGGCGTGTTATGTATGGTCACTTTTAGCTATCCGTAGACACCTCATGAGGGGTGATAACGTTAAATTGAGTTTTCTAGTCAATATATACAATTAAGGTAACCAAATGTAAGCATAATATAATATTCATTAAGTTATGGTAAATAAATATGTGTATTACTTATCACCTGACTATCAGTGATGCTCAAATAAGTTTGTCCTACTCGTATCTTGTTATCAGTATAGTGAACTAGGGGCCGTTTGCCGAAAGGATGGCGCCCCGAAATACCCTGCTAATTTTACTCGCGTTCCTCGGCGTAGGTGCGTTTTTTGGTGGGGCTGTCTTGATAATTTCTCCGTCCGGCCAGCAATTCGGGATGCCGCAGTCAATGCTGGATCAATCGCCGTTCCCTGATTTTTTGATTCCGGGAATAATCTTGTTTATCGTGCTCGGATTAGCTCCCTGTCTGCTGGTATTCGCCCTGCTGAAAAAGCCGTTCAGCACGGTGGCCGATCGGCTCAATCTTTACCCGGATATATACTAGGCCTGGACGTATAGCATTTATATAGCGTTCGCGCTTATCATCTGGCTACAGGTTGAAATGATGTTTCTCCAGGCCGTTGGCTGGCTGCATACCGGCTATATGTTTCTAGCTATTGCCCTGCTGTTCGTCGCGCTCTTACCCGGCGTCAGGAATTTGTATAAAGTAAAGCAGCTGCAAGCCATGACAGACCCCCTACTTTCTAATCCGGCTACGGATGGCTTATCGACCTTCTGGGCTTTACCCGCTTCTGATGTATTGACTCAACTACATACCCTCGAAACAGGATTAAGCCACGAAGCCGCGAGGAAAATCCAGCGAATAGCCGGGCTTAATCAAATTAAGCCCCAACATAAACTATCGGGGCTGGGCTTGTTTTTTAGTCAGTTTAAAAGTCCGATCTCACTCATTCTGATCGGGGCTGCCACACTATCCTTTTTTCTGAGTGACTTCACCGATGGCAGTATCATTCTGGTTATCATTCTCATCAGTGGATTGCTCGGTTTCTGGCAAGAGCAAAGCGCGTCGCATGCCATGCAACAATTGCAATCCATTGTGGTGGCCAAAACAACCACCCGGCGGGATGGGAAAGAACGGGAGCCTGATGAACAATTGGTGCCGGGGGATGTCCTCATGCTGCGCTCCGGCGATTTAGTACCCGCTGATTGCTACTTGTTATCGTCCAATGAATTGTTCGTTAATGAGGCCACGTTAACGGGCGAAACCTTTCCCGTCGATAAACTTCCCGGTGTTCAGGATGCGGCCACCCCCCTGGCCAAACGCCAAAATACCTTGTTCATGGGTTCCAGTGTGGTTAGCGGTAGCGGAACGGCAGTTGTGGTTCACACGGGTCTGCATACCGAGCTGGGGCATATTGCCGAACGCATTAACACGGCTCCGCCCGAAACCGACTTTGAGCACGGCATTCAGCGGTTTGGCTACCTGCTCATGGAGATACCCCTAGTACTGGTTATCCTGATTTTTGCCATCAATGTCTTTTTGCATAAACCGGTGCTGGATGCCTTCCTGTTTTCACTGGCCATTGCTGTCGGTTTAACACCCCAGCTTTTGCCCGCCATCATCAGCATCAATCTGGCCAAAGGAGCCAGCCGAATGGCCACGCAACAGGTGATTGTCAAACGATTATCGTCAATTGAAAACCTGGGCAGCATGAATGTTCTCTGCTCCGACAAAACCGGAACTCTCACCGAAGGCACGGTTAAAGTGGACCGAATTATCAATGTTAATGGGCAACTGTCCTCCCGCGCCGGACTGCTGTCCAAGATTAATGCCCAGTTGCAGCAAGGATTTCATAATCCAATCGATGTGGCTATTCTCGCCTTCGTGCCTGACGATATTTCTGCCTATCCGCGAATCGATGAGATTCCCTACGATTTCATCCGAAAACGGCTTACGATTTTAACCGAAATAAATAGCCAACTAATAATGGTGACCAAGGGGGCCCCTGCAAAACATCCTAGAGGTTTGTCAATATGTGGATACCGGCGGGACTACACCCGCCCCACTGGCCGATCACCGGGAAGCTATTCAGCAAACGTTTCAGGAACTGAGTACAAAGAGCTTTCGAACGCTGGGGCTGGCCACTAAAAATACGAATGGCAAGCGTATTATCGACAAAACGGACGAAGTGGACATGACCTTTCTGGGGTTTATCAGTTTGTTTGATTCACCCAAAGAAGGTATCCAGGAAACGCTGGCGACGCTTCAGAAACTGGGTATCCAGATCAAGATGATCACTGGCGATAATGTGCTGGTGGCAAAGGCGGTAGCGCATACCATTGGCATTGAAACGCCGGGCGTACTAACCGGCTCCAGCCTGCGGCATCTAAGTGTGGAGGCTCTGCGCCACAAAGTCTCGACGACGCATATTTTCGCCGAAATTGAGCCGATTCAGAAGGAGGTCATCATACTAGCGCTGAAAAATTCCGGTTACGTCGTTGGGTACATGGGCGATGGAATCAACGATGCCAGTGCGCTTCATGCCGCCGATGTGGGTATTTCGGTCGAGTCGGCCGTGAACGTGGCCAAAGAGTCAGCCGATATTGTCTTGTTGAAACAGGATTTGAATGTACTGATTGACGGGGTTCGCGAAGGTCGCCGGACGTTCACCAACACCATGAAGTACATTTTTATGGCCACCAGCGCCAACTTCGGTAATATGTTCAGCATGGCGGGTGCGTCTATTTTTCTGCCCTTTCTACCGCTATTACCGGTGCAGATTCTGCTAACCAATTTGCGCACCGATTTACCGGAAATGACCATTGCCTCGGACAATGTCGATTCGACAGCCATTGAAAAACCCGCCAAATGGGGTATGACCTTTATCCGACGGTTTATGATGACGTTTGGCTTGCTGAGTTCGGTATTCGATAATTTGATGTTCGGCCTGTTGCTTTGGGTATTTAAGGCCAACGAATCCCTATTTCAAACGAGCTGGTTTATTGAATCGGTCATGTCGGCCTCTATGATCGTTTTGGTCGTTCGGACCCGGCAGGTTTTTTATCGGAGCCGTCCGGGAAAGTGGTTGCTATTAACAACAGCGCTCATCGTACTGATTGTCCTGCTGCTGCCTGTTGGTCCTCTGGAACGGTTATTTGGTTTCACGCCAATGCCTCTTTCTCTATATGGGGTTATCATTGGCGTTGTCATAAGTTATGTTCTGTCGGCGGAATGGTTGAAACATTGGTTCTGTCGGCGTTATCAACCCTAAAGGTACGATCCACTTCAGATGACTTCATTCAGTAACAGGAGCCGCCAAAGGCTTTACCAACACAACACATACAAATTCTATGAACAACGGAAAATCTATTGGCCGAGAAGAATAACGAACCGATAATATAGGTTGGCGTTAATTGGATTTAACGGAATAACACTGTGTAGCAAAATCAGAAAACGCTCCCCGCCGATTACAAGCCTACAGTTAACGTCACCAACCGATTCCTCCCCCACTGTAGCCCTGAAAGGGTGCAATCAGTAACCCAGTCCTACTGGCTGGGAAAGGGATTCAGCGGAGTAATCGAAATCCGCGTAAAAGACAATGGCATGGGTATTCCCGATACAGCGAATGCCAAGATTTTTCAGCCATTTTTCACCAACTCGGGACTAACTGTCCGTGCCGTACGTGTTTGCAACGCAACCCTTTCAGGGCATTTGCCCCGTTTATATGTCACTCCTTAGCGATAGGTCGGTTTGTCGATATCCGGTTTACTGTTGGGATTTCGATTGAGGTGCATGATCCTTACGTTTTGGCCCGGCTCATCCGGCCCATCCATATACTTGTCTTCCAGGGCATCAATAGGAAGATCCTCCGTGAGTATACCATCGGATGGCAATTCGCCCCCAATCACGCTATTGCCCTCCGCTGACTGATCTTCCAATCCATTGGGTGAAATGGCTTTCTTTGCTCGCAGTATGTCTTCCCTGTCTTTGCTTTCCATATTGTTTGTTGACTAAAAAATAAATTCTGGTTACTGTGTAGTCCCTGTGTTAATTCCGGAAAATGAGGATTGTAAGCTCATGACAACGCTCCTTTCGACGCATGGCCTAAATGGTAGGTGCCGATGCGTTCATTAACGTCAACCGCGCCCTGGGCGGTCAGCATGTCGGTTGCCTGTCTGGTTTCATCGTCTGTTAGGGCATGAACCGTAACCACCGAGCCAAAATCTGCGATTCAGGTTAACATATCAGTTTCGTTCTGATCATAGCCAAGCAGCGAAGTAATGAAGTTGCTGCTCTGACTACCTGTAAGTTCACTGTCCTCAACCAGTTTTTCGGATGGTAGACTATTTGGGTTTGTCGGCTGATCTGGAATGAGAATGTCTTCCCTGATTGGCGTACCCGCCTGGACAGAAAGTTCGATGTTACTTCGCAGCAGACCTACCTGGATTAATGCTTCGATTGCCTGCTTCGCTTTAGAGGTATTACTGAATACGCCAATGACTGTGAGTCCCATAGTTGAAAAGGGCTTAGGCTGAAAATGAGTTGAGTATGCTGAAGGCTTATCGGTTGCCCGATTCCCCTGATTAGTTGCTTTTGGTAGAGTTAAAAAATAATCTTTCCTGATACGTTCCACGGGTATAACTTAAGAAGTGAGCTCGATTATCAATTGAAAGATACCAAACGGTATCGTTGCCGTTAGACATATGAAAAAGGTAATTCCAGCTAACAAACGAACGATTTTGATTCGAAGATAGTCACCCAACATGAAGAGACCGTGAAGACGTCGACGTACTACTAACCGATTTCACCGTATTGGCGGGAACATTCTGCTTTGTCTGGAAGCATACACTGAGAACTATACGACCGTCAAAAAGCAGCTTCATCTTCTGTTTATTTGAATTGACAATTTTGGCTGGAAGCCGTGTTCTCCCGGCCAAACGACTTTTCAAGCTGACAGGAATGAACTTATAGTAGATGCGAGCATCGGTAGTAAGCTCGACGTTTAAATACGAATCAGATAACCATAAAAAAAACAGTTCTCGTTCGAAAAGCTGGTTTACTGGGATGGTGACAGGCTTATCAATCGGTCTGCTAGTCTATTTTTTCGATTGCTTTTCACGAAAGAAGTATGATCTTGATGAAGGCGGTGACAATCTTGATTTCCACCGTTTTGTCCGTGTTGTTGATAACACCTTCCATTAAAAGTCGGTTAAACGATAATCAATGAATAGATACCAACCATCTGATGAGAAGATGACCTCGTTTTGGGAACTACAGTAAAGACCCAGCGTTTTTAGTTAAGGGAGTATAGTAGCACATAAATTGAGTAACGGACTGTTTCAGTTGCCGTTACCTGAACTATTTCGCTTAACCCCACTGTATACTTTAGATAAAATACTGCCCACTACTTATCTGATCGTTCAAAGCTACTTGACCCTACGTCCACTGGTGCGTGTCATCGGTGCCGTGCCAGCCCAAATCCCGTCCATCGACTAATGCGTATGGTAATGCCAAACTAGGCCTGAACCGCTGTTTCCAGCTTTGCACTACGCATAGTCGCTTCGTTAGAAAAATAGTAACCCTGCACTGGATAGAAAGCAATTTCCTGGGTTGCGGTTAGGGCCGATGAATATTTACCCACGGTGCGTTCCAGCCGTAAGTGAGGGAGTAATAGGCTAAACTGTTGTTGACGTTGTAGCAACGACACAGCCGGGAAAACAGGAATGAATTTCATCGTATTCAATGTCAATAGCCTCTAAGACCGATGCGCCCGACACCTGCCGTAACTAGCTTGAGATGCGCAGAAAGAGACCAGCCTAAATTTGTAGCCTGGCCGTATTTCAGCCGGGTTCCTGGAGTTTTTCTTTAATGTATTTACTGGACTCATAGAGTGTGGTAAATCGATGGTAATCTTCGGCAGGAATGGTTAGCTTGAGTTCCCGCTCCGCTAAAATGACTAATTCAGCAATATCAGAGGGTCGGTAGGCTAAATCCTGACGCAAGTCAGCCGTTGGCTGTAAGGCTGAAGATCGAACAATTCCTTGGGCCAGAACCAGACGGGTGAGCCGTTGATAGGTAATTTCCATACTTTATTTGACCGGTTAGGTAAGTTGACTGACTACGTGAAAGCGGGAGTTTCGTCACAGGGTGGGACTCGTTAATAGAACCTATATTTCGCTAAGCTGGGTGCGTCGACGAAGGGGATAGGCGTAAATTTGGGAGAACTAATGGTAATTCGCATGATCCGTCCGTGCCTGGCCAGCGATGGGGTCACGGATGAATCGACACTGCTCAGGCCGACCGGTTGGCCGTACCGAACGGGGCGTCAGGCCAGGGGCCCAGAAAGATCCGGGCGTAAATGCGGATGATGGATAGTCCATTCAGGATGAAACTTAGGGCAATTAAAAAAGCCAGTAACAGCTGATGCTGGTGAATATGACTAAAAATCAACTCTTCACCAATAAAGGTAGGCGAAATGGGAAATCCAGCCAGACCCAGACAACACAATAAAAAGCCGAATGCCAGCCTTGGATGGGGGTAGGAGTAGCCCGAATAATGGTTCAGATCCAGCGGGCCCTCGGTTGATTGCAACCGGTACAGGCAGGCGTAGCCCCACAGGCCAGCGATTACAATGCCGCTCAGATAGAGATGAACCTGACCAAATTCAACCGACTCATTAAAGGTTATAGCTAAGGCAATCCAGAAGTGATTCAACACAATTAGCAGCCAGCTTAGAAAAACATTCTTTCGCTTGGTGAATGAACGCAGCACCAGCACCAGACCGATGAGCGAAAAGCTGATGGGTAGGTACTGTCGGATTGCCAGTGAGAGACTGGCCTGGTGGTAGGCACCCACTAAACCGAGGCCGTAGACTGGTAGACCCAGACCAAATACCCAATTCGGCGAGAGAAAATCAAGATGGCGGCCAAGCCATTTGACGGGCTGCCACAGCATCCGGTTTAGGAAGGCGTCCAGATTCCATTCGGTCAGGTTAAGCACATACAACGTATCGGCCAGCCGTTTAGGTAATACACGGGTATAGACGTGAGGAGCAGGCTTACCCGCGTAGAACTGTTCCTGAATTAAATAGGTGACGATGGAGGGCGAGATCAGCAGCTGGTAGGTCCGTAGAAACGCATTGCCGGCGAAATGAAAAAGGGCCAGGGTGTGTAAACCAGCGGCTACTTCGATAAAGATCAGCCCAATCTGGGCGATAGAGGCATAGGCGATCTGACTCTTGACCGATGACTGTACCCGGGCAATGCCCGTTGTCACGATACTGGTCAGTAACCCCACCCCCCCAATCAGCAGGCGAACCGATACCTGGTGCTCCCAGAACGGAGCTGTCCGCAGCAACAGAAAAACCCCAATATGGACCGAAAGCGATCCGTAAAAAATGGCGCTTGACGGGGTGGGGCCTTCCATAGCCCTAGGTAACCAGGACGAAAAAGGTAGTTGGGCTGACTTGGCGCAGGCCGACAGCAGGATCATCCCGGAGATGAACACCCCAATCCAGCTATGGGCCTGAAGCTGAGCATGTACCACTTGGTAATTGTTCAGGCGGGCAAACGTGATCGTTTCATGCCATAAATGGTGGCTCATCCACATGGCCAGTAACAAGCCTACATCGGCAAGACGGTAAATGGAAAATACTTTAACGGCATTTTTCACGGGTAGATACCGGCCCCGGTAGAAGGCAATCAGCAGAAAGGAGGATAGGCCCAGGATTTCCCAGCCGATAAACATCGTCTCCAGATTCCCCGCGACCACCGTCAGCGTGTAGCCCAGGTAGAAGAAAAGTGTCGTCGAAAAAAAACGCTTGAAGCCGCGTTCCCGGTGCAGATAATACCGGCTGTACATGACAACCAGCCCGGTGAGAAACGCGCCGACAACTAGGTAAACGGCGGTAATCGAATCAAAATAAAAATCCAGAAAAAACCGGTACTCCGGGGTACCGACCAATTCGACGCTCTTCAGGTCGAGTGCCGGTTGGTGTTGATAAACCCAGTAGGCCAGAAAAATCACTAAAAAGAGCAGGTGAGAACCAATCGTAGCGATGGCCGCCCAGGCAATCCCGGTTTCTTTCGAGCCGGGTATCGACACGCCGAGCAGCAATCCCACCAGGGGTATCAATACGAATAAGGGGAGTAGGATTTCCATGAAGCGGGTTAGGAGAGCAGATACACGGGGAAATTTTCCTGATCGGTGGCCATCAACCCCGGCAAGTCCGATATGATCTCTACCGTCTTCTGCCGGGGTTGATAGGGGTTGAATCGGCCCGCGTTAAAAACGCTGAAGGCCTGCGTGTGTGGATCGATCACCACTAAATGAATCCATTCATTGGCGAACCATTCATAGGTTTGGGGTGATCGTTGGATGGCGGCTAAAACCACCTCGGGCGTTTGTTCAATAACCATCAGGAGCCGAAGAGGATCGTGGGCTTCCGTCATCTGGGTGGGCAGGCCAGCGCGCAGGTCCCCATCAAAGCCATTGGCTACCCCCAGCAGGCCCATAACGTTATGCGGGAGCTTACTACCCGCCCCCAGTTTCTGGGTATCGACCCGGGAAAATAAATACTCCAGGTTGATGCCTCCGCAAACGGGCGCTGCGGCCTGGATGATACGGGTTAGGTAGTGTCCCAGTGGATCAAGCCGGTAATCGTACGAGTTTAGAAAGGATCGGCGATCCAGGAATAGATTCTTTGACAGGGCCCGCCGGCCAATCAGGCAGACGGCATTGGTCGCATGATTGAGTTCGGGCCGTGGTTCAAACAAGGATACTGACCTTCGGCGGATTTTAGCGTGGATCGTTGCCGCGCTCAGGCGGCTGTCGATGGATTCAAAGCGTCGGGAACGTTCCTGGGCATTCTGGTCCAGGGCCCGCTCGAAAAGCGCCTGGTGCTGCTGATGGCGTACCGTATTGGCCGGAGACAGTAGGGCTTCATCATAAAAGGAAATATCGTCACGGGTCGTATCGTGCAAACCGCCCAGAAACTGGGTTTCGGCCGGAATAGCTACCCCCTTAGCGCGTAACCGGTCGCGTACCCGGGGATCGTTGGCCATCTGACAGATGACCCGGGCATTGACCGATCCCGGGTGGCCTGCACACGCCCCGCAGTCGTAAGCAGCATAGTAAGGATTATTCACGCTGCTGGCCCCGTGACCAATGACGTACACGATAGGCGCAAATTCGGCCACCAGGCCAATGCCGGTCAACAGGCCTTCCACCCGTTGGACCATTTCGTCAATGGTAAACCCCACCTGAAGGCCATCTTCCTTAACGAAACTCGTGTTTTCTACCGTCAGGTGGGAGGCCTGGTGCATATGCCGGTTAGAGGAGGCCATGGCCGGACTCACGCCTGGTCGAAATACGGTCAGCAATAACCGGAAGGCGGACCAGAACCCCAGCGTCTGGGTGAGGAGAAATCCCCGTAGTAAGGTTTGGGTAGCCTTCCTAAAATGAATACTGGTTTGATAATGCCCGCTCGCATCCAGTTCTTTAATCAGGTAGCGGGGCGTAACCGGAGGGGGGCAAAGTTTAGTATAGAACCTGCCCCCCTGAGGCTGGAAGAAGAATTCAACGTTAAAGAATCCGGGTGTTCCGAACGTTTGGCAGCCCGTATCCAGCGTTTCCAAGTAGCGTCGCAGGGAACATTCCCGATCATCCAGGCAGAAAAGCGCCTGGAAACTTTTTGGGGCGGGCCCGGCGGGCTCCTGTATGGTTACCCCAATACCGGCCAGCACCTGATCGTAATAGCTCCATTCATACGCCTGCTGCCAGAGCGAAAGTACCTCACGACGCTCAGAAGGGGCCACGGGCGCGAACAAATCGACCGGTCGGGCGATCCGTAGCTGGCTCAACGATTTCCAATGGGTTCCGAATTGAGCGTCCAGCGCATCAATCTCCAGGAGAAGTTCCAGCCTGATCAATTCCTGAAGGCTGATACGTCTGGGGTCAAGTAACGTTTGAGGTGCAGCGTCGATAACGGCCACCATGCCCGACCAGCCAGGATGCGCAAATTGCTGGTCAAAGAGGTACTGTTTATAGAGGGATTCCTGGCCAACCAGTAGGGCCAGTAAGTCGGTTATCGAGCACGAATCCGTTTGAATTAATCGGCGGGCTCTGTCTGAGCGGAATAAACTCACCCTACTGCTACGCTCCAGGGCCTGAATGGCCGCAAAAAAATCTAAATGTCGGTAAGGAAACGCGGATAGGGCAATACCCTGATCCAGAAAACTGCACAGCAACCGGAACAGGATCGGGTGAACCAGCGCGTCCAGATCCAGGTGGTAGTGATGTTTCCACTCCTCGCGAAGGCGTCCGATACGCGGGGAAGCCAGCGGAGGGTAGACTTTGGTGAGTAGTTTACCCTTCCAGATCGGCTGCTCAAAGACCCCTTTCCGGTCGGTTAACAGCGCATCCAGTACGGTCTCTGAGATTCGTTTGGCGGCAAACAAGTCCCGGAACTCCTCCAAGGAGAACGAAACCCGGTAGCCAAATAACTCAGCGGCCCGTTGGATTGCCTGCGTAAATGGCTGATGCTGATAGCCATGTAGGGTATTATGGTGGACGAAGTCTTTCAGGGGTGCCTGCGCAGGCAGGTATTGTGTTAACTCCTGCAGTACGGCGGACTCCGAGAAGGTCGAACGGGCTGTCCTGGTGCCCGGTATCTTCGGTTCATTTTCAAGAAAAGCAGCTTGTCCATTCATAAATCACTTGGTTTACATACGTTTTCGGACACGAACTCGCTAGCGTCTTTAATGAATCAGCAAATGATTCCGGTGCTGTTGGTTCGTAGGTCACCTACCGTTCACGCTAACGGGATTTAACAAGGAAACCCTCCCCCGACGGGGCAAGGCCCCTCTTCTATCAATAAAATCAGGTCCAAGTCGAACCCTGTCGGGGGAGGGCTTACGCCATTACGGGTTTACCACCATTCGTTTTTTTAGTCAGGCAATTTTTCGCTACGCCTGCTTGAGTTCGGATAAAATATCTTCAGATAGTTTGAGTTGACGGCCATAGATCATCCGTGCCAGATCCAAGAATTTATAGACATCCTGATCGTGTACATGGTAAAAGACCGTTGTTCCGTCCCGGCGAGCGGTGACAAAATTCATATTGCGGAGCTTGGCTAGTTGCTGGGAAAGCATGGACTGGTCAGCGTTGGTGACGGCTTGTAATTCGGTGACTGATAGGGCCCCCGGCCGGAGAGCATCCAAAATAGACAGCCGGAGCGGATGCCCCAGCGTTTTAAAGAATTCGGCTTTGTACCTATGTAACGGACTATTCATACGGCATTGAATATTTGTATATTACTAATATTATAATATTCAAATATACAAACTTTTGTTAATTTCAATTTAGAATTTAATAAAATAGGGAATCAGGTTGCTGGTTTAGCTTCTATGGTTAATGAGCAAATTGGTATCAGCGGGTATTATAGATGAATTTAAACGTAGGCGGGAATCAGCGTTGGTACACCTTGACAAGAAGGAAAATGAGTAGGAGTACCCCTCCACTTCCCAGGGACTATTTAAAAGTATTTCCCCTATTGGGTGAGTATGAGGCTGGCCAGGCATACAGTAGTCCGATTTATTGACTAGCTTAACCCGATTTCATCTCTTCGAAAGAGTACCACCAGCTCCGGTAACCCCTGACCCGTTGGTTTCTTTGGTCGGGGCTGGAAAGCACCATCGGGCTTACCCCGTGTTTACGAGCTACGTGAAGCAGCCTGCTCAACGCATAAACTAGATCAGCTAAAAAGGAGGAACTACGGCTGCCTACCCGGCTCTGAGTGGCCCATTGGCTGAAGGCCTACCCCAACGACAAAGATCACACGTTCACCCATGGGCACGAAACCGGCAACTTTAGGGACAGAAAAAACCTCATCTTAATCGATGACGATGAAGACGATCATTGCTTTTTTATCGCAGCGTTGAAGGGACAAACCTATAAAATCCAGTGTACCCGTTACCTCAAACCCCGGGAGGCCCTGGATAAAATAAGCCAGAACAGGGGCCCTCAACCGGCCTATATTTTTATCGACCTGAATATGCCCCAGCTGACGGGCCTGGAGTGCTTACGCATCCTGAAAGAAACCCCGACCTTATCGGCCATACCCGTTATTATTTACTCGACCTCGTCTAACTCCAACGATATCGAGACGTTCAAACGCTTGGGCGCGGCCGCTTATCTGATCAAACCAGCCAGTATCGATGCGCTGACTAGCAGGCTGTCGGCCTTCTTTTAACCGTCCGCATGCCATATCCTCCCGCTATACGTATCGGGTCCGGACCGGAGGCTATTGATCCACCCGATCAGTCACTCCACAATCGATACATCAGGACAACAGACAGGCTTTGAAGAAAAAATAGGGTCCTCTCTCCGCCACTAACCCCCTACACCCCCACTCCCTACAGTATGACGACCAAGGGCATTCGGTTTACCGGCTACACGACGCTGGCCAATTGCGAAAGCGAGCCCATTCATGTGCCGGGAACCACGCAGCCCTACGGGTTGCTGATGGCCGTCAATAGCCAGACCTGGTTAATTGATTATTGCAGCGCCAATACCGTCGACTTTTTAGACCTCGATGTCAACCAGGTGGTGGGTAAAGCACTGGCCGAGATTATCGGAGAACAGGAATGCGACAAGATGAACCGCCATCTGACCGACCACACGCCCGAGCAGGTCTATACGCTCACCTACCAATCGGTTTCCTTTATCACGGCCCTTTCAGCAGGGTGAGTTACTGTTGCTGGAGATCGACCAGTTTCCCGACCAGTCGCTTTCGCTGCCCGATCTATTTCAGCAAAGCCGCAACTTCGTCAGTTACCTGGAAAAAAGTACGGATTTACGCGGGCTTTGTACCCATGTGGTCAACGAAATCAGGGCCATTACGGGCTACGAAGTTGCTGGCGAACTTGAAGTAGCCGTTGACGAAGCGCACTCAGAGTCGCGAGTTTTTGTAAAATGGGCCGTGGTGGTTGCCACAGGCAGATTTTATCTCGAAAACGAAAGGCATAATAAATCCAAATCCCCGTATGTTCGAGGCAGCAGACCGATTGAGCAATCGTAAAGCCAGGCAAGGCCTTAATTAATTTCACTGTAGTTCTGACCGCAACTGGTGAGTTAGCCGATTGGATTTGTAAGACCGTAGTTTTGCCATCAAAAACGGCCTAGTCCAGTGTCGCTTTCGAAACGTCAACACCGATGAACGGGGCCGCCCGCGCGGTAGCGAATATCCATGAGAGATCGTAATTTAGGGTGGTCAATAAGTGCTTGCTCTGGTGCTCAACCGCCACGGGGCGCCCCGCTTGCTAATGGGCCTAGTTGCCCTCATTTCCATTCGAGCCTTTAAGCAAGTAAAACAGGGTGGGTCCTGACCGCGACGGCGGACCGTTCCGAGCATAGAGCTGGAACTCTGCGGCCCCCTAGGGTAGCCCACCCTGTTTACTTATTGACAAGCTACCAAATCTTGGTTTCTTACCAGTCAACAAACCTAAAGGGCGGCCCCGTCGTTGTCTTCTTTGGCGGTTTTGCCCCCTTGGAGCGGTAGAGCCGCCACCACATTATCAAGTAACTGACAGGGCCGTTCATCAAAGCCGTACCCGGCCTGGCATCGCTTCTCGGGTATAAACAGCCAAGATATCCTCCATGTTGGCCAACGACTCGCTATCTATCTGCCCGATGCACCCCTGTTTTTTAAGCCACGGTTTAAGCTTGCTTTCTAGGGCCAAACGCACTGACTCATCATCAATGTGAATCTGGAGTTTGACTAACCGCTCATTAATCATGGCTGCTGTCCATCGGGTACGCCCATCAGGCGCCTGACTACAGGCCAGTTGGGTAATCTGAGCTTCCGCCTGTTGAGTTACCTTGCGGGGTTGACCCGACCGAGCGTTCTCGGTAATAGCTGGGTGAAGTCCTTCCTGGCCATAGCGTTTCTTGCCGGTGAATAACGTCGCCACACTGATGCCCAGCTGGTCGCTGAGTTGTTGGGGCTGCTGGCCCTGATGCAAAAACGGCAAGGCTCTGGCTCTGGTCAGCTTGCCAGCGGATGCTTTTCCGTTGCTGACTACCTGTGTCAAGGTAATCAAATCGGCATCTGCCGAGACGAACGGGGTTGCGATACGACTCATAGCGCAAGTTAATTATTTATCTAAGCACTATTTTAGAGAAGGACTAGGTGTCACGTTTGAGGAATGCTATAAGAATAAGGTCGTACTCATAATTGAAAATGTACCGACTAACATAATCAGCTTGCCAGATTTAATCCGCAATAAACAAGCTACTGGTCGGCCCTAGGACTTGCGCGATTTAGAGAACCTGCCCGGTCAAGTAAATTAAAACATTCATCATTTTCCACAAGCCGCACTTCCCGTGCAGGATAGGCTCACAAAAAGTTCGGAGCGGATTTTCCAACCCGCTTCAGTTTTGCGCCACATAGCCAGATAAACACCCGTTATTGTTTGAATGCCATCGGGACGCTGGAAACGTCCTGTCCAATGTCCATTTTCGGCGGCTAGAGGGCTAGACGTACTGATCTGAACGCTGTCGGCATGGCGGACATACCCAAGAAAAGCAGCGTCTTTGAATTGCACTCTCACGGATGCCAGCACCGAATCCCGACCCGATATATGTGACCCGCTTCCCCGAGTTACCTCAATGTCAGGCATCATTGTCTTTCCAAACCCAGTAAGATCACGGCCCTGAATAGCCTGATTCGACTCTATCCGCAGGGCGCGAATAACCACCTCATCAGCTGCCTTGACAGCTTTAGGTGTTGGTATGATCTGAGCCAGCGTGAAAAGAGGAATCAGTATAGCAACGGCTACACTGAGTAAATGGGCACGTAGGAATTTCTTCATTTGCGGAAGGTAGTATGGATTTTAGTTAGGGCAAAAATCAGACCATGCGTATAGTCTATCCTTTCCTACAAAACAAAGGACCGATATAGCTAGTCTATCTGCCCTGTATCGGTCTTTTGTTTATTCACGAATTCATGATCAGGCTGGACCTCCTAGCTCACCAAGAATTTGCTTAGTGAGGGCTATACGTTCTTTAATACAGCGAGTGCTAATGTGGCCAGATGCCGAGTCTGGCTTTCTGCCGTGCTAGTTTTGCCAGCGAAGTTCTTCAAGTAGTTCTGGGCCAGATCACGTAAAACCGTGATTTTCGAGTTAAGCCTGGATAGTGGCTTTGCTCACCACGGCTTATGATTTATTACATCTATAAAGGTGTTTTCGATTGAGTTCTGCCAGTTTAATCAGGCGTTGAGTAAATACTACCGAGTAATAATACCAGGTTGTTAAGAACCTGAACTACGCCAATCAAAATAACTCTGCACTTTCCGCAATTCTAGTAAATTCTTTTGGTTCGGAGTCTGACTAAAACTTAACTTTGGGGTAGAAAAATCCATTTTTATTTACTGTTTATGCAACGTCCTGCCTGTTGGCACCTTTTGTGCCTGTTGCTTTATACGTTTAGTGTATCGGCACAAAACAACGAATTACCCTACGCAACGCTTAACCTTCAGAATCTCAACGACTTTAAACCAACCAACGGAAACTGGAAAATTGTCGGGGATGTATTTTACGATTTCAACAAAGATGGTAAAGGGAGCACCAAGTCAGGTGCCGGTGTCCTGGTCAATGATCTTTCGGGAAAAGCCAAGGATCAACTATTTACCAAAATGGAACACGGCGACCTGGAACTGGAGCTGGATTTCATGATGGAGAAAGGCTCCAATTCGGGAATCTATCTGCAAGGCCGCTATGAGATTCAACTGTTCGATAGTTGGGGCGTAAAAGATCCAAAATCAACAGATTGCGGGTCAATTTATGAACGCTGGGACGAAAGTCGCCCGGAAGGTCGTAAAGGGTACGAAGGCCATCCGCCATCACAGAATGTAAGCAAGGCACCGGGCCTATGGCAACATTATAAAATTGTATTTCGGGCACCGCGCTTCAACGAGAAAGGTGAGAAAATTGCCAACGCCAAATTCATAAAAGTGATTCAAAATGGCGTTACCATCCATGAAAACATTGAAGTAACCGGACCAACGCGGGCCGCAGCTTTTCAGGACGAAAAACCAACCGGACCGCTTATGATTCAGGGTGATCACGGACCCGTAGCGATCCGAAATATTAATTACAAATCGTATGGTGTTGAGCAGGTTACCTTATCAAAGCTGATGCTTAAATCGTACGATGGCAAATTCAAATCAGTAGACGATTTCAACTCGCTTACGCCTAGACGGGAAATGCCAATTGATATTTTGGCCCATCAGGCCCCCGGTA
This sequence comes from Spirosoma flavum, assembly GCF_042686045.1. Taxonomy (NCBI): domain Bacteria; kingdom Pseudomonadati; phylum Bacteroidota; class Cytophagia; order Cytophagales; family Cytophagaceae; genus Spirosoma; species Spirosoma flavum. Next base: position 1,369,205 of record NZ_JBHUOM010000002.1, on the reverse strand, counting down.
GCCGGGATAATTTTGGTGGAAAGATCACCGGTACGATTCACATTCCCCGCGCCGGAAAATACTTATTAAACCTGACACTGCGTTTTATCCCAAACGAGACACTGCCAACCAATCCGAACGGAGCGGGCGAACTGAAAATTGGGGGTAAAAAGTTGATTAGCATTACCGGTAAGGACAACAATTTCGTTTCGACCACTGTAGATCTGGAAGCAGGCGATTTACCTTTTGAACTTGCTTATTATAAAAACTTCGGATTTTGGTATGCCCGGAGTAATGATATTCTCTTAACGATTGAAGGACCAGGTGTTCAGTATACCCCTCTTAATCAGGTAATTAGAATTGAAGAGGCCGTTAGTCAAATTACGGAAATAGCGACTAATGAGCCAGTTATGCAACGAGGTTTTATTAATCATCACGGCCTGAAGCATACGCATACAATATCTGTTGGCGAACCAGACGACGCTAACTACACACTTGATCTTCGCAAAGGCGAATTTCTGCAAATATGGCGGGGTGATTTTCTGGACACGACACCCATGTGGCACGGTCGGGGCGAAACGCAGCTATCGGTTCCACTGGGTAGTGTAATTGAGTTGTCAGGCAAGCCATCGCTTACCTTTCTAGCTGATCAAAATGCAGTCTGGCCAGACTCCAACGCTACGTACAATAATCTGGGGTACGACGTTGACAAGGCAGGTCGGCCAATTTTTAAATATACGTTGGGTGGAGCAAGTGTGCGGGAATCGCTTGCGTCAACGGACAATGGTCGCAAATTAGCGCACTCGTTTACGGTCACTCCAGGGCAAGAAACACAAGCAATCTGGTGCCGCATTGCCGAAGGAAAAGACATTACCGTATTGCCAAATGGCTTGTATGCGATTAATGACAAGCAGTATTTTATTGAGCTGCCGGGTACCGAAAAACCCGTTATCCGTAGTACGGCGCAGAATACCAAAGAGATGTTATTGCCGCTGAAAGCGACGAATAAAGTTGGCGTCGTGACTTATTCAATTGTCTGGTAAGGCTCAATTTTCTGAAAATCCAATCATGAACATAACTCATCAAACCATAAATCGTTGGGCAATTGCGGCCTTGGTCGCATCTGGCCTGACCTGTTTTAGTTCGTTGCCAACGCTGGCTCAGATTCAGTCCAAAGACGGGCGGCCTGTAAGTTCCAGCAGCAAGCAGCCTGCTCCGGCTCCCAAAGGGCTGGCCAAGCCGGAAGCTGACCCCGAAAAAGAGGAAGATTTTTACAAGTTAATTTCGTTGCCCGTACCAGAAGATATAATTCTGGAAGTAGGCGGTATGGCTACCTTGCCCGATGGTGGATTAGCCGTTTGCACCCGACGGGGCGAAGTTTGGCTTATCTCCAATCCATCCATAAGTGGTTCAGAACGACCAACCTACAAACGGTTTGCGTCTGGCCTCCACGAACCACTGGGGCTAACCTATAGAGACGGCGATATTTATGTAACCCAGCGGAGTGAAGTTACTCGTCTGCGAGATACCGACGGTGATGACAAGGCCGATTCATATGACAAAATTTATTCCTGGCCACTATCGGGTAATTACCATGAGTACTCGTATGGGCCAACGTTTTTGCCAAACGGCAATATGCTGGTTACGCTGAACGTAGGCTGGAGTAACAGTTTGGGGCATGGCGTTAGCCTGGTTCCCTGGAGGGGCTGGACGCTGGAACTTACGCCCGAAGGCAAGATGACGCCTTTCGCGGCTGGGATGCGTTCGCCAGCAGGATACGGCTTCAACACAGCCGGTGATTATTTTTATACCGAAAATCAGGGCGACTGGGTTGGTTCAGGGCGTATTTCGCAGGTAGAAAAAGGTGATTTTCTAGGCAATGCCGAGAGTCTTCGCTGGACGGGTCTACCCGGTTCTCCCCTGACGATAAAACCGCAGGACGTACCGAATACGGGTGAACCACTCTACGATGTATCCAAGCGATTTACGGCCCTCAAAGCGCCCGCCGTTTGGTTGCCCCACGGTATTCTGGGCATCTCGACATCAGGCTTACTGACCGATAATACACAAGGCAAGTTCGGCCCGTTTGCGAATCAGATGTTTATTGGCGACCAGGGCCAAAGTATTCTGTCACGCGTTGATCTTGAGAAAGTTAAGGGCAAATACCAGGGTGTTGTCTTTCCTTTTCGCGAAGGTTTTTCGTCCGGTGTACTACGCATGGTATGGGGACATGATGCGTCTATGTTCGTGGGAATGACGAGCCGGGGCTGGTCATCGACTGGGAAAGAATTGTTTAGTTTACAGCGTCTTGTCTGGACGGGGAAGATGCCGTTCGAGATGAAAACGATCCACGCGATGCCGGACGGTTTTGAAATTGAATTCACCGCTCCTGTGGACCAGGAACTTGCTGCCGACCCTGAATCCTATAAAGTGACAGGTTTCAACTATAAATACCACGCTACGTATGGCAGTCCGGTCATTAACCGGGGAGGTTGCCCCATTCGCGGTATTGTCGTATCCAAAGATGGCCTGAAAGCTCGTCTGGTGGTTGATAGTCTGCGCTTGGGTTACATTCACGAAATCACGACGAAGGGCGTACGTTCGGCGGATGGCAAAGCGCTACTGCATAATGTTGGCTATTACACGCTGAATAACGTTCCCGACGGCGAAAAACTGGCTATTGCCGAAGCTGCGCCAAAGCACGATCATGCATCGATGGTTATGGCGTCTACCTCAACAGCACCGCCGGTAAGCCCAAGAGCGACTTCGACAAAAATAAAATCGACGAAGCCCGTTACGACTAAAGCAGCGGTCAGTAGCGCGATGAAGCGGGTAACCGAAATGCCTGCTTCGTGGGGTGAACCTGATTACACAATTACCCTGGGCACTAAACCGGGACTCAAATTTACGCCTGAGCAGTTTCAGGTGAAAGCAGGCAGTAAAGTACGGGTTGTCTTTAATAATGAGGACGATATGCTGCACAACTTCGTTGTAGTAACACCCGGCTCTGCTATTCAGGTTGGCGAGCTGGCCATGAAGTTAGGTCTCGAAGGGCAGGAGAAAAACTATATTCCTCAGTCAGACAAGGTATTACACCACACCAATCTGCTCCAGCCAAACTCAAACGAAACGATCTACTTTATCGCTCCATCAACTCCCGGCGACTATATGTATGAATGCTCTGTACCGGGCCATTTTTACGTCATGCAGGGTACGATGAAAGTTGTGAAATAAGTCATTTTTAGGTTTTTGTTCTGTGGTGTCAGTTTTAAGAAACTGACACCACATTTGTTTAAAGCTCTCGTTAAACTCATTCATAACCTGAATTTACGTCTATGACGCTTCCACAGTACTCGCTAAAAACGAATCGGATAGCTATTGTTTTACTTATTCTATTGCTGGCCGTCGGTAATGTATCGGCTCAGGAACAGGCTCTTTCAGAGGCTATTCGGCTTAATCAGATAGGCTTTTATCCGAATGCGGGCAAAATTGCGGTGATTGTCGGAACGGCTCAGGGACCGTTTCAACTGATGACATCGGACCTCAAAAAAGTTGTGTTCACGGGTACGTTGGGGCAACCCCGGCAAAACGCGATCTCGGGCAAGACTACCTGCACCGCTGACTTTTCGACCTTTGCCAAGACTGGAACGTATGTCATCGTGGTTCCCGGGGTAGGCCACTCCTACCCGTTTGCAATTCGCCCAGACGTCCATAAAGATGTAGCAATCGGAGCGTTGAAAGGTTTTTATTACCAGCGCGTATCCACCGATTTACCAGCCAAGTTCGCCGGAAAGTGGGCGCGTCCAGCGGGTCACCCGGATAACCATGTGCTGATTCATCCGTCCGCAGCGTCAGTAAGTCGCCCGATAGGAACGTCAATTTCCTCGCCACGGGGCTGGTACGATGCGGGCGATTACAACAAATACATTGTCAATTCGGGAATCACAATGGGTACGCTCCTGTCGCTTTATGAAGATTTTCCTGAGTACACAAAATCACTGACGGTCAACATTCCGGAAAGCCAAAACAAACTGCCAGATCTACTTGACGAAGCCCTTTGGAATCTTCGGTGGATGCTCACCATGCAGGATCCGGCTGATGGCGGAGTTTATCACAAGTTGACTAATGCCCGCTTTGATGGGATGGTAATGCCTGATAAAGCTATAAAAGAGCGCTACGTCGTTCAAAAAGGCATGACAGCCACTCTCGATTTTGCGGCTGTCATGGCGCAGGCGGGCAGAATCCTGAAAGCGTATGACCGGGAAGTACCCGGTTTGTCCGACTCCTGCGTATCAGCTGCGGTGAAAGCCTGGGGATGGGCAAAAGCCAACCCAACTTTGGCGTATAATCAGACAGACATGAACACCAAATTCGACCCCGACGTGGTGACGGGCGGCTACGAAGACCGCGATGCCAGCGATGAGTGGATTTGGGCCGCCACTGAGCTTTACGTCACCACCAAAGACGATACGTACTACACCACCGTCAACCTGTTTCCCGACGATCAGACGCCCTTACCCTCTTGGCCAAAAGTCCGTACGCTGGCGTATTATACGTTGGCCCGCTCAGCGAAAAACTTGACTCCTATCGGTAAAAAGGATTTGCCACGGGTAAAGCAACACCTGATTTCAATGGCCGACTCGCTGATTCAGGGGGCCGATAAACAGGCTTTTCAGACCGTAATGGGAAAATCGGCGAGAGATTTTATCTGGGGAAGCAGTGCCGAAGCCGCTAATCAGGGGATCGCGCTCCTTCAGGCCTACAGGCTGACGGATGCGCCAAATCGTACTCAATACCTGCATTATGCCCTTGCCAATCTCGATTACCTACTGGGACGGAATGCCGTCGGATACTCATTTTTGACCGGTTTCGGCAGTAAAACACCGATGCATCCTCATCATCGTCCCTCCGTTGCCGATGGCATTCTAGACCCCGTACCGGGCCTGTTGTCGGGTGGAACGAACGCCAATGCGGCTAAGCAGGACAAATGCGAGGGCTACACAACTACTCTGGCCGATGAGGTGTATAATGACAAAGATTGTTCGTATGCCTCTAACGAAATCGCTATCAACTGGAATGCCTCAATGGTCTATCTGGCAACCGCGCTGGAAGCCTTGCAAAAGGATCAGAAAGCAACGTTAAGTCAGAGTAAAACAAGCAGATAAGAAAATCAGGCGACTAAATTCCCTTCCAAATCAGCGTTGAAATGCGTCTGTTAAAAATCGAGTGGTAAAAACAGACTGGTCTTGACTTATGGTTCGATAAAACACTATTTCCCTTACCAAAAACGATGAACCTCAACCGCAGAGATTTCCTCCAGCAACTTGGCTTTGGTGCCGCTGGCCTGGCAATTGCCACTACCCTCCCAACAACCGGCTGGACACTTCCGACTAAGTCGGGTAAACTACCCCGTAGCCTGCCCGAAACGCAGGGCGTTGCACCGGGCGGCTTACTGGATTTCGTCAATACGATCGAAGCTGAAAAGCTAAATGTACATAGTGTCATGGTGCTTCGACATGGTCAAGTTGTGGCCGAAGGCTGGTGGGCGCCCTACGCGCCCCAGCTCAAACACACGCTGTATTCGCTCAGTAAAAGTTTCACATCATCGGCAGTAGGAATGGCCGTAGCAGAAAAACGGCTAACCGTTGAGGATAAAGTCGTTTCGTTCTTTCCTAAGGATGTTCCCGCTACAATTAGTAAAAATCTGGCGGCTATGCGGGTGAAGGATTTGCTGACGATGTCGACCGGGCACGATAAGGACACAACTCCTGCTCTTCGAGGAGGGGCAGATACCAACTGGATAAAATCATTTCTGGCGCAACCCGTTGAACATGAACCAGGAACGTTCTTCGTGTATAATAGCGGAGCAACTTATATGCTCTCAGCCATTGTACAAAAACTCGTTGGACAGCCCATAATTGAGTACCTGAAACCGCGTTTATTCGGACCATTGGGTATTGAAGGCGAAGATTGGGAAGTTGACCCAAATGGCATTAATACCGGCGGATGGGGCCTGCGACTACGTACGGAAGACATCGCCAAATTCGGACAACTCTATCTGCAAAAGGGCATTTGGAATGGGAAACGGCTAATCTCCGAAGCCTGGATTGCCGATGCTACCCGTATGGAGGTGCAGTCAAAAGGGGGCAAAGGCGATGCCAGCGTAAACGACTGGATTCAGGGATATGGCTATCAATTCTGGCGATGCCGTAACGATGCCTATCGGGGCGACGGGGCATTTGGGCAATACTGCATCGTACTGCCGAAAGAAGATGCCGTTGTGGCGATTACCTCCGAATCAGGAAATATGCAGGGCATTCTCGATGCGGTCTGGAATCACATTCTGCCCGCCCTCAGGGGTACAGGGTTACCCTCCGAAAAAATTAAGCAGGCAGCCTTAACGCAAAAACTGACAACGTTAGCGTTAGCCCCGACAGTTACTCAATCGGCTTCGTCAGTATCGAGCCAGATAAGCGGCAAAACCTATGCCATTGCCGACAATCCATTACATGTGAAAGATGTCTCGCTGACATTTGGCAAGGATGGAGGCATTTTCAAACTACAGGACGATCAGGGCGATCATCAGGTGTTGTGCGGGGTCAGCCGTTGGCGGGATAGTACGACAACATTCTCGGTGGCTCCGCTTACACTAACCCCAACTGTCGTACCCGGTGGTAATACCAGAAAAGTAGCAGGCAGTGGCAGTTGGCAAGACCCCAATACCTTCGTTATGGTCTGGCGATTTATTGAAACCGCTCATTACGACACAGTTACCTGCCGGTTTGGTCAGGATGGTGTTCAGGTTGAATTTCAGAGCAGCTTGAGTATTTTGAATAAAACAAAAGATAAACGACCCGTTCTGACTGGAAAACTAACTGCTTAATCTCTGCTTTTATTTACGAAAGAGCCCTGTGCCCAGTTTTAAACTAGGGTACAGGGCTCTTTCATAAATCGGGACTATTTATTCTACAACAGCTTATCCAGTGTAATTGGCAAATCGCGGACGCGACGACCCGTTGCGTGAAAAACAGCATTGGCAATGGCGGCTGGCATCCCAACAATACCAATCTCACCCAAGCCTTTCACCCCTAGTGGGTTAACGATGTCGTCATGTTCTTCGACGAAAATAACGTCGAGATCATGAATATCAGCGTTAACCGCTACGTGGTATTCGGCCAGGCTGTGATTCATAAACCGACCAAAATTGTGGTCTAAGGCGCTTTCTTCCTCAAGGGCTTTACTAATTCCCCAGACCATCCCACCCAAAATCTGGCTTCGGGAAGTTTTGGGGTTTAGTATCCGGCCAGCCGCAATGGCGCTTACTACTCGGGTAACCTTAACCGTACCGAGGTCTTCATCAACCATGACTTCTGCAAAAACAGCCGAGTGCGCACTCCGACTGAATTTCCTTTGCTTCAGTGTATTAGGTAATGACGTTACGGATTCCCGAACAGCTTTGCCCCCATTTTGATCAACCAGCGTTTGTAAAGAAATCGCAACGGAAGGGTCACCTTTCAGACGCAGATGACTATCAGCAAACGTAATGTCTTCCCATTTAACGCTTTTGAACGGCGAGCCGGGCATCTTTTTTGCCAGCTTGAGAAGCGTCTTTCCAACTTCCTGACACGCAGATTGTACGGCAGAGCCGACACTTGCCGCTGTCCAGGAACCTCCCGAAATAAGCGAGAAAGGCAAATCAGTATCGCCGAGTTTGAACAAAACATCTTTCATCGGCATACCAAGCGTGTCGGCGGCAATTTGCGTCATAATGGTATACGTACCTGTACCAATATCGGCGGTGGCACAGCTCACCCGTAGTTTTCCATTCACCAACAGAACGGCTTCGGCACGGGAGGGCATCTGGTTGGCATCCCAAATACCGGTCGCCATTCCCCAGCCAATCAGGTTATGATCTTTCTTCATGGAACGTGGTTCCGGATTGCGACTGGCCCAGCCGAACCGTTCAGCCCCCTGTCGGAAACACTCCCGAAGCTCTTTGCTGGAAAAGGGTCGGTCTTCGTTATGATCCATATCGGTGTAGTTCTTCAGACGTAGCTGAAGCGGGTCCATACCGAGGTTATAAGCCAACTCATCCATCGCCACTTCCAGAGCATGCATACCCGTTACGCCCCCCGGTGCGCGCATGTCGAGCGGACTATAGATGTCTAACGGCACCACTTTATAATCCATCGTTACGTTCTTCGGCGGATAGAGCATGCCACCCCAACTAACCACGATTTCGGTATAATCCTCAAACTGTGAGGTTTCACCTGTCGCATCATGGTATAAAGCGTTCATGGTTCCATCGGCCAACGCACCCAGGGCGACATTCTGCACCGTTGCCGGACGATGACCAAAGGTGAACATTTGCTGACGGGTGAGCGAAACCCGAACCGACCGTTTCAGTTCACGAGACGCCATTACGGCCATAAATAATTGATATTGAGGTCTTAATCCTGACCCGAAACCGCCACCCATGTAAGGCGACAGTACCCGTACATCTTCAGAAGGAATATTAAACACCTGCGATACGTACATGCTACTGTTCGTCACACCCTGCGTTTTGTCGTAGATCGTCAGCTTGCCTTTATTATCTTTCCCACCCTTTTCAAAAACAACAGTGGTAGCAAACAGCTCCATTGGATTATGGTGTTCAGCCGCATGCACATATCGACCAGCCATTTTTATGGGGTCCTCCTGGTATGTTTTTTCAAAATCACCCCGTGGTTTGGGTGGTGGGGGCTTCAACAGAGAAGCAATACCTGATTTAGGCTTGCGAGCTTTGTGCAAATTAGCTTCCAGGTCGGTTTCGTGGGTCACTTCTTCGTAATCGGCCCGGATTAACGTAGCCGCAAACCGCGCCACTTCGAAGGTTTCGGCCACGACCAGAGCAATCGGTTGACCACTATACTTTATGGCCGCATTATGCAGTGGCCGAAAAGGTGATCCTGGCGGTGCATCCTGATCGTTGTAACTTATGTCGAACCACGCCAGTTTAGGCCGGTTCTCGTGCGTAAATACTTGCAATACACCATCAAGAGCCAATGCTTCGCTGGTATAGATCCGTTTAATTTTACCTTTAGCGATGGCGCTGGAAACAACAACACCGTAGGCTAAATCGGGTACATTAAATTCAGCAGCATATTTAGCCTTGCCGGTTACCTTCTCAAATCCGTCAACACGGCTAATGGGTTTCCCGATTGAAGGGGTTACTAATGGTGCGCTCATGCGGTTGGTTCGAGTTTAGCGGCTTGTCCCAACGCCCGTACAATGGCGCGTTTAGCCAGTTCAATTTTAAATGTATTATGACCAAATCCCTGAGCACCAGCTAGTAATAGTTCGGCAGCGGCCCGAAAGTTTTCTTTCGTAGCAGGTTTGCCAACCAGCAGTGTTTCGGCTTCAGGTTTGCGCCATGGTTTATGAGCTACCCCACCAAGAGCAATCCGGGCGGTTGTAATGGTGTCACCGCCATCGTCGCTCCGATCCATTTCCAGCGCAACCGCTACCGATACCAGCGCAAAGGCATACGACGCCCGGTCGCGGAGTTTCAGATATGCATAATATTCAGGGAATCCTTTGGCAGGCAGATCGATTCCGGTAATGAGTTCGTCGGGTTCGAGTGTATTATCGATGTGGGGGGTATCGCCGGGTAATCGGTGAAAGTCGGCAAACGAAATTGTACGTTCGCCGTTGGGTCCTGTTACACGTACTTCTGCCTCAAGAGCCGCCAGCGCTACACACATATCAGACGGGTGCGTCGCGATACACTGCGGTTGGGTGGTCCCATCACTAGACCCCAAAATAGCATGAATCCGGTTGAACCCATTGAGCGCCGAACAGCCCGAACCCGGTTCCCGTTTGTTGCAGGGCGTAGCTACATCATAAAAATAATAGCAGCGGGTGCGTTGAAGTAGGTTACCGCCATCGGTAGCCATGTTTCGCAACTGGGGCGATGCGCCCGCCAGAATAGTTTGTGACAGTAGCGGATAACGTTGGATAACCTGCTCATTATAAGCTGTATCAGCGTTGGTCGTAAGAGCGCCCAATCGTAAACCACCATTTATAGTATCGGTAATAGTAGCCAGTGGCAGGCGCGTTATGTCGATTAAGCGCGTAGGGTGCTCAACGCTCTCCTTCATCAGGTCGATGAGGTTGGTGCCGCCCGCGATAAATTTGGCGGTTGGCTCGGATGCCCGTTCGCGCACGGCGGTGTCTACGGCATCAGTTCGGGTATAGGTAAAGCTGTTCATGCGTTTTTCTGGTTCATTACGTCCTCAATTGCATCCACAATATTGGTGTATGCCCCGCAACGGCAAATGTTGCCGCTCATCAACTCACGAATATCAGCCGTTGTTTTTGCCTTTCCTTCGTTCATTAATCCTACCGCCGAGCAAATCTGGCCCGGTGTGCAATAGCCGCACTGAAAAGCATCGCGTTCGATAAATGAAGTTTGTAATGGATGCAGACCGCCACCCGTAGAGGCCAGTCCTTCGATGGTGGTGATCTCCGCATCTTCCTGCATAATTGCCAGCGTCAGGCAGGAGTTAATACGCTTACCGTTGACAAGTACGGTGCAGGCTCCGCATTGACCATGATCGCAGCCTTTTTTGGTGCCGGTAAGGTTCATGTATTCACGGAGAGCATCGAGCAGGGAAGTCCAGGGAGCTATTTGTAACTCGGTTTCGGTACCATTGACGGTCAGCTTAACTGAATGAATAGGTGGCAAAGAAGGTGGCCGCTGTTCGAGCGGGTACGATTCTATAGCAGGGTTCATAACGTTTGGAGTAAGTCTACTACTAGTCTATATCTATTGCCGAAACCATCAGAAATGATAGTTGTTTTAAAATCTAAACGAACGGGAATACGACTGTCTACTCGCCCGGTAAAACACGTTTATGGCTGCCGCGGGTAGTTTGATTATCCTTATAAACCGTGGTAAGGGAAAAGGGCAGGTAACAACTTGTCTTTGTTTCAGTTAATCCCGTACAACCTCTCAATAACTCAACATTTATGAATTTTAAGACCGTAAAAGATTTCTTTATCAATGCGTGGGTAGTCATTAAGGATGCCTTCGCCGGTTTTCTGGACGACCGATGTCTGAAACTCAGCGCGGCTCTGGCCTATTACACCGTTTTTTCACTGGCTCCCCTGCTGGTTCTGATCATTTCGGTAGTCAGCATCTTCCTGGGCGAAGACGCGATTCGTGGGCAACTCTTCTCACAAATTAACGGGTTGGTTGGGAACGAAGCTGCTAAACAGATTCAGGATATGATTAAGAGCGTTGGGCTATCCGGCAAAACGAACACGGCTCTTGTTATCGGTATCGGCACGCTACTGATTGGGGCGACCAGTATATTCGTTGAGATTCAGGATTCTATAAACATGATCTGGCGGGTAAAAGCCAAACCCAAACGGGGCTGGTTGAAATTGCTTCAGGACCGGCTGTTATCGTCGTCCCTGGTGGTCAGTTTAGGGTTCCTGCTGATGGTTTCGCTGGTTATCAACGGCATGGTACTAGCTATGAGCGATATTCTGAGCCGCTTTTTACCCGGTATAGGCGTGTACCTGATCAGCGCGTTTACTTTTCTACTTAGCATGACCGTTGTCACGGCCCTGTTCGGCATTATTTTCAAGGTACTGCCCGACGCTAAAATTTCCTGGAAAGATGTGCGCTGGGGTGCTTTGTTTACGGCCTTACTGTTTATGCTGGGCCGCTACGTGATTGGTTTATACATCGAAACGACCAGTACCAGTTCTGCCTACGGAGCCGCCGGGTCGTTGATCGTTATTCTGACGTGGATATATTACACAGCGGCTATTCTCTATTTTGGTGCCGAATTTACACTGGCGTATGCCAATCATTTCGGCATAAAAATCGAACCCGCCGATTATGCCGTGTACGTTGAGCAGACCGAACGTGAACGGGATGTGGCTACGATTCCAACTCAGCAAAAGGTAGAACAAAGTAAAAAATGAGGGTTCTCTTACTCCATATGAAACACCTGCTCTAACGATACTACGACTGGCGAATTATTGGGGTTCGTTTCCATCAAATCAGCCATATAAGCCCACCACCGCTGCATAATGGGCAACCCTGGCAAAGCAGCGGTGGTATGGTTAGCCACTCGTTTCTGAATGGCAAAGAGCATTCCGGTAGTGCGGTCGAGGTAAATAGAGTAGTCACGGACGCCCGCATCAGTCAGAGCCGCCGACAATTCCGGCCATATCTCATCATGCCGACGTTGGTATTCGGCCTCAACGCCCGACTTTAGTTTCATGGTAAACGCAACTTCTTCCATAGTAGGGTAGTTTATTCAGAGCTTTACTCACGGCTAATGCCTTTCCTTACCGCTTCATTTTATACAATTCTGTACCAGCCAGCAAAAAGCAGCCGAGGCCATAATCGTCAAAATCGGGCTTGCTGTCGTAGGTGACAGGCTGACTATCTTTAGGTTCTTTACCCGTTCCCTGCACGTAGCCTAGAAATCCATTCGGATGTACAGAATCGGTAGCCATCGCATTCCAGGCCCTGGTGATAATAGGGCGATACGTCTTCACATCCAACAATCCGTGATTGATACCCCAGGTCATACCATAAATGAATAAGGCCGTTCCGGTGAGTTCTTTTCCCCCAAAATTTGTGGGGTCATGCAGGCTGACATTCCAGTAGCCGTCCTATCGTTGGAGTGGTGGCAGGGCTTGCATCATTTCCAAATACGTTTTTTCGTACTCGTCCCGATGCGGAGCGTCTTTTGGTATACTATCGAGTACCCGAACTAAGGCGGCCACGACCCAGCCGTTCCCCCGCGACCAGTAGCAATCTTTACCATTCGGCTCTGTGTAGGGCGGCACAAAATCCTTATCCCGCCACCACAAACCGTCTTTAGGATTATAGAGTCCATTGCCCCCATGTTTGGTTTTCGAGTACATATAAATCTGGTACATCTTCTCCAAGTAGGCCGTCCCCACGGTTGGATTATCTTTCTCCAACATGCTTAATTGAGCAAATACCGGCATAGCCATTTGCAAAGCGTCAACCCAATTCCAATCGTCTATTTTGTCGCTTTTCACCATCGCATCTACCGACGCTTTGATGTCGTGAAGGCGTTCCGGTTTGCGGTCTATCAAATAAAGGTCAATATAGGTTTGACCGCAGCATTGGTTGTCGGCATTACGCGTCTCGATGCCGCCCCGTAAACCCCACTGATGTTTTTCACCCCACTCAACGGCGTACTCGTAGTAGGGTTTCTTCCGGTCAATTCCATACAGCGCCATAAGTCCCTCGTAATAAACAGCCCTCGTCCAGATATTGCTGGGCCGCGTTTTATTGGTCACAATTTCTTTGCCGGGGTCGGGCCACGATTTCATAAAGTACTCGTTAGCCAGCGTCATCTTGGCCAGAATTTCCTTTTTTTCGGGAAGTTTCTGCGCCTTCGCGGTGAGGCTAATAACCAGTAGCCCTAAGCAAAGGCGACCAACCAACTGTTTAACGTTCATTCTGGGTAGGCAGATGGGTGGGCATTATCAGGCAATAACGGAAGCCGTATACTTTTTGAGTTCAACACAATCAATGGGTAGCGGATGCGGATTCCAGTGGTGATGAATTGCCAGAGCGGCCCCTAATGCCGACGCCTGCGCTACTGATGCGGCATATACTTCAATGTCGGGGAAAGCCCTGGCCAGCAGGTTCATATAAACAGGGTTCTTACCAAAACCACCATCCACGAAAATCCGTTTTACGGTGGTCCGATTGGTCGAAGTATCAGTTAGTACGAGATTGGTCGAGATCAGTTGCTGGGCCACAATATCGAGAATCAGTTGGTGGTAGGCTTCGTTGTAGGTAGCAAAATCGGACAGGTTACGCTGCCCGAACAACGACCCCTGCATGGATAGCAGTTGTTTACCTTTCGCATCATTCTCCGTCGTTACCAGACCAGCGTGTTGCCGTAATTGCTCAATACTATAGGGATTATACTCAACCTGAACATACTGATTGACAGCAACCTGGAAGTGTTCGGCCAGCCGCTTTACCTGCTGCTCATGTTCGTAACCGGCAAACAACCGGGACGATTTAACGGGCTGACCTTTATAATGCATATAGTTCAGGCAGTCGTACTGCAACTCTTCAGATGTCAGCGGACTACTGTTGAAGGGGTTCATACTTACGCACCAGGTGCCCGTTGAAATCAGCACAAAAGGTTCATGGAAAGAAGCCAGATATGGAATCAGAGCCGCCGAACTGTCATGCAACCCTACGCCCACCTGAATAGACCTATCATTAATAACCGTAGGACGAGTGGAATCAGATGGAACGATGGGGGCTAAACGGGAATCAATTTTCTCGTTGCTGACCCAGGCATGATAATCTTGCCGGTCAAAATCCCAGAGCATGGTATGGCACCCGATGCTGGTTAGTTCAGATACTGGCCAGTGGCTAATCAGGTAGCTCACATACTGGGGCAGGTGCAACGCAAAGGCCAGTTCTTCAAATAAGCCTGGCTGCTCATACTTGAGCCGGTACACCTGCAAGCCTGAATTCAGGCTGCCTAAGGATGGCGATGCTGTTTGCCGGGTTATGTCTGATTCGGGACCATATGTATCGAAGAATTGCCGTAGTAACGAAGCAGGATACGTTTTCAGGTAATTATAGAGCGGACTGAGCGGTTGACCGGCCTGATCAATATAGACCAGACTGGCGCCATATGTCGAAAAATTCACGCCAAGAACCAAAAATTCAGGCAATGCCATCACCTCCGCCAGCGACACCTTCACCCAGCTTGACAGCCGGTTCAGGTCTTCGCACAGGTCACCGTCCTCATCCGGTATTTCGACAAACGGCTCCGATTTCTCCCAAACAATTTGGTACTGTTCGTCAAAGAGAAACAGCTTTTTATTGGTCTTGCCAATATCGAAGATGGCAATAACATTCATAAATCATGAATAATGGATGATGAATGATAAATAGCCTATGTGAACTCATTTATCATTCATCATTGGTTTACAGCCCCGTTGCTACGGTTTTTGCGCCCCGTTCGCCAATGAGTTTCTGGCGGACGTTTAATTGCCGATATAAGGCCAGCGGGTTTAAGGCTCCCCCCGCCCGACGCTGGGCTTCGGCTACCAGTGGCCGCACATCTGTCCGAAAGGCATCCTGTAATAATTCTTGAGCACGAACCGGATCATTGGTTTCGCGAGCCTCCTCGAGCGCAACGCGGTCCACCAATAGAGCCTGCGCGTAAGCCAGTTGTATAGCTTCCACCGACTGAAGCAGGTCTTCGAGTGGGTCTTTTACATTATGGCTGGCATCAATCATCCAACCCAGACTTTTGGCATGATTCATTCCGCGAGCATCCATTCCATCCACTAATTCCAGAAAAATCAGGAAGAGCTGATAGGGTTTGATGCTACCCGCCGTGAGGTCGTCGTCGCCGTATTTGGAGTCGTTGAAATGAAAACCACCCAGTTTACCCTCGTGGAGCAATATCGCTACAATTTGCTCGATGTTTGCGTTAGGCAGGTGGTGACCCAAATCGACGAGTGTGTAGGCTTTCGGTCCGAGTTTATTAGCGTACAGGAAGCTGCTGCCCCAATCGCCAACGGTCATCGAATAAAAATTCGGTTCAAAGGCTTTATACTCAACAAACAGCTTCCAATCGGTGGGTAGGGCCGCGTATATTTCTTCCAGACTCCCCAGAGTCCGATCAAACGCTTTGCGGAAGTTGAGCTGACCCGGAAAGCAGGAACCATCTGACAGCCAAACAGTAAGCGCGTCTGAACCCAACGCTATACCATGCTGAATAACTTCAATATTATGCTCGATTGCCTGCCGACGTACCGCCGGATCGGTATGTTGCAGTGACCCAAACTTGTATGTCAGGGCCTGGTCGGGCTGATCCTGAAACGTATTGGAGTTCATCGCATCAAAGCGCAATCCATGCTGAGCCGCTAGTTGCTTTATGGCCTCGGCATCGGTTGGGATGTCCCAGGGAATGTGCAGCGAGATGGCCCCACTAGCGCGGTTTAGCGCATGGAGCAATCCCACATCAGCGATTTTTTCTTCCAGCGAACGGGGCTCTCCCCCACTGGGAAACCGCCCAAAACGAGTACCGCCCGTTCCCAGCGCCCAGCTTGGAATCGCAATTTGAAAATCAATAAGTTTCTGGATAATGGGTTCGGCGGTAGCTACCTCCTGCGTCCAATACGACAACTTGCGTTGGTGGCCTTCCAGTTGACTCTGGTTATAATCAGCGATATAAGCCGGTTCGAGTTTCATAAGGTTTAGACGTTTTATGTAATCTGTGAGATGTCGGATTTGTAACCCAACATCCCACAGATTGCCATGTACATGTTACCGAACAAACGCCATCGCTACACCACCATCCACGTTCAGCACGTTGCCGGTTGATTTGGCAAGCAATCCGTTTACGAATGCCAGACAGGCGTTGGCAATATCGTCGGGCAAAATGACTTCGTTTAGTAGTGTTCGTTTGGCATAATAGGCCGGAAGTTCAGCGACGGAGACACCATAGGCTTTAGCGCGACCTTCGGCCCAGGCACCGGCCCAGATTTTGGAGTCGGAAATTACCGCGTCGGGATTTACAACGTTTACCCGGATGTAATCTTTGCCAAGTTCGGCAGCATTCAGGCGACTCAAGTGCAGTTGCGCGGCTTTAGCCGACCCGTATCCTGCGTTGTTCGGCCCAGACACCAGCGCATTTTTACTAACAATATTCAGCACATCACCACCCAGCTTCTGCTTCCGCATCACCTCAACGGCTTTCTGAGTCACGAAAAACTGACCTTTTACTAATACGTCATATAGCAGATCCCAATCTTTTTCAGTATGCTCTTCAATTGGCTTGGAGATACTCAAGCCAGCGCAGTTTACCACAATATCCACGCCCCCGAAGGCCAGCGCAGCCGCATCATAAGCACTGGATATAGTCTCTGAACTCGTTACATCCAACAGAACAGCGGTATACGCATCTTTTCCGTATTGCTTCTGAAATTCCTCTTTAGCACCCGCCAGCCGGTCGGCGTCGTTATCATTGATCACCACGACGGCTCCTTCGGCCAGAAATTTCTTGGCTATAGCTTTACCAATACCGCCCGCGCTGCCCGTAATGAGGGCAATCTTACCCGACAGAGGTTTGGGCATCGGCATCCGTTGAAGTTTAGCTTCTTCCAGCAACCAGTATTCAATGTCGAAGGCTTCCTGTTCCGGCAGCCCGACATAGTCCGAAACGGCTTCGGCACCCTTCATAACGTTGATAGCATTGGTGTAGAACTCAGCCGCTACCCGCGCCGTTTGTTTGTCTTTCGCAAAGGTGAACATGCCCACACCCGGCCACAGAATTACGACTGGATTTGGGTCGCGTATGGCGGGGCTATTGTCGTGCTTGTTACGCTCGTAGTAGGCGGTGTAATCGGCACGGTAGTCGGCAAATGCTTTTTCCAAATACCCTTCGCTGTCAACAGATGACAATTGTATAGGATCAAGTACCAGCGGGCGAATTTTGGTGCGCAGGAAGTGGTCAGGACAGCTTGTACCCAGGCGGGCCAACCGGGGCAGGTCATGCGAGTTGACAAATTCCAATACGCGTTCGTCGTCGGTGAAATGGCCAATCATCCGGCGGTGACCCGACGCCAAACCACGCAATATGGGCATCAGTGAGACAGCCTGCGTTTTCCGCGTATCGGCATCGGTGTCCTGACGGGCTGGACCACCAAACACCGGGCGTTTTTTGCCGAAGTTGTTATGCAGAAATTCTGACGCCTGCTCAATTACTTCCAGCGTGTTCATATAGGACTCGTAGGAGGTGTCGCCCCAGGTAAACAAGCCATGTCCGCCAAGAATCACACCGCGCAGGTTGGGATTCTCACGAACTGTCTGCTCCAGTTTCAACCCCAGATCGAAGCCGGGTCGCTGCCAAGGGAGCCAGGCCAGTTTGTCACCCCATATTTGGTGCATAATCGCTTCGCCATCCCGGCTGGCGGCAATAGCAATCAGCGCATCGGGGTGCAGGTGGTCAATATGTTTAAAGGGTAATAAGCCATGCAGCGGTGTATCAATGGATGGAGCGGCACACTTAGGATCGAACAGGGTGTGATTGAGCAGTTCAACCATTTCATCTTCGAACTCCAGCCCCCGATAACGTTTTTTTAATGCTTGCAGACGCTCAACATACAGGTTAGCACAACCTTTTTTGGTCAATGTTCCAATGTCTCCACCCGAGCCTTTCACCCACATTACTTCAACAGGTTCGCCCGTTAGTGGATTGGTTTCCAACAACTTAACCGACGTATTCCCCCCGGCATAATTCGTTAGACGCAGATCGGCCCCAAGCAGATTGGACCGGTAAATAAACAGGGCGACTTCATCACCAGCCAATTCTGCCGCCTTTTTATCATCCCAGAGGTAGCTAACATAGTTGAACGCTTGCGTGGTATTCATATAAGTTTAGTAAGTAGTATCGGTCAGAAATCATGTTTTAGACAAAGTAACCTTTGCCCGTTTTCTCCTGCTTCATGTACTCTCCTGTTACGACAATAAAAAAATTAGGTCTTTATTGTCGTCTCAATCTGGCAACAGCACAGGAGAGAGCAGGTAAGTTTCAGTAATAGGACGGGATATATTTGGAAAAAACAAAGAAAAAGTGGCTGTATTATTGGGTGTTGTCTTTCATGCAATAGGAGGATTTGCCTCCGGTAGTTTTTACTTACCTTATAAAAAAGTTCGTGGATGGGCCTGGGAAAGTTATTGGCTCGTGGGCGGACTATTTTCCTGGTTAGCAGCCCCGTTGCTGATGGGGTCACTCACGGTCTCGAATCTATTTGGCGTGCTGGCGCAGATACCTACTGAAACCTTACTCTGGACTTATTTTTGGGGTGTTTTATGGGGTTTCGGCGGATTAACGTTTGGCTTGGCCATGCGCTATCTTGGCTTGTCACTAGGCATGGCTGTAACGCTGGGACTTTGTGCTGTCTTTGGCACATTGGTGCCACCCATTTGGCAGGGCGAATTCGGGAAACTCGTCAGCACCACCTCCGGGCAGGTCATTATGCTGGGACTGGCTGTCTGCGTACTGGGTATCTCCATTTGTGGTATCGCCGGAATGATGAAAGAGCGATCCTTGTCGGAGGAACAAAAGAAGGCCGTTATTAAGGAATTCGATCTTCGGAAAGGGCTACTGGTTGCGGTTTTTTCCGGCGTTATGAGTGCCTGCATGTCTTTCGGTCTTACAGCCGGGCAACCCATTGCAGAGTCGGCGGTTAAAGCCGGAACGGACCCCCTTTACATGAACAATGCCGCGCTGGTAATTATTCTCCTCGGCGGCCTGACGACCAACATCATCTGGACCATCTACCTGAATATCCGTAACCGTACGTATACCGATTACACCAACACCTCGACACCTATTCTGACGAATGTTATTTTCTGCGCCTTAGCCGGTTTTACCTGGTATTTTCAGTTCTTTTTCTACGGCATGGGTGACAGTAAAATGGGCGAATACCGATTTTCGGGCTGGACGCTCCACATGGCGTTCATTATCGCTTTCAGTAGTTTTTGGGGACTCTATTTGCACGAATGGCGTGGGGCCAATAAATCTACTATGCGCACCATCACCCTGGGCATCACGCTGGTCGTTTTCTCAACGGTTGTCGTTGGCATCGGAAATTATCTGGCCGAGTAGAGTTTGGTAAATCTAGCCGGTTAAGCTAATAAATAGGGCTGCGTCTATAGTGAGAGGCAGCCCTATTTATTAGCTTAACCGATTATCAAAATACTTCCTTCGCGATCTTCATCACGTTGTCGGCTTTGCCCATCGTGTAAAAGTGTAACACCGGCGCACCAGCCGCCACCAGTTCGCGGCACTGCTGAATACACCACTCTACACCCACTTGCCGAGCCTGCTGATCGTTCTCGCAGGCTTCAACGGCCCGAACAAGATCGTCGGGCATCTCTAAATGGAAAAGCTTAGGTAAAATCTGGAGTTGTTTACGGGTGCTGAGTGGTTTTAAGCCCGGAACAATCGGCACGGTGATACCCTCCTGCCGACAGCGATCAACGAAATCAAGGTACTTCTTATTATCGAAAAACATCTGCGTTACAATGTAGTCCGCACCCTTTTCGATTTTCTGTTTCAGGTACCGAAAGTCCGAAGCGTGGTCGGTAGCCTCGAAATGTTTTTCGGGGTAAGCCGCCACACCAATGCAGAAATTGCTGGGGGCCAGGGCCGTATCTTCTTCGTGTAGATAAAGCCCCCGGTTCATATTGGCTACTTGCTCAACTAATTCACTGGCATACGTGTACCCATTCTCTTTTGCCTTGAAGGTGGTAAACGGTTTGGCCGGATCGCCCCGGAGTACCAGCGCATTGTCGATACCGAGGTAATGCAGATCAATCAGGAAGTCTTCAGTTTCTTCACGGCTGAAGCCTCCACAAAGCACATGCGGTACGGCATCAATGCCAAACCGGTGCATAATGGCGGCACAGATCCCCACCGTACCCGGACGTTTGCGCGTCACAATTTTCTGAATTGTTCCATCGGGCATTGGCCGTTCGATGTATTCTTCGCGGTGATACGTAACGTCAATAAACGGCGGCTTGAACTCCATCAGCGGCTCAATATTGTCGAGCAAACTCTTTAGATTATCACCTTTGATGGGCGGAATAACTTCAATCGAAAAAATAGGTTTGCCGTTGGCAATTTTAATATGATCGGTAATTTTAGTCATTAGTCAAGTACGCTTGCCGGGTAATAATGCCAGACAGTAGGGGTTTAATGTTAACGGGAAAACACCGCTAATCGCATGTAAATTCCGTTGGCGGAACCATTACTCCAAGGTTGCACGTCGAACCGGCGTCCCAGCTCACTTCGATTTTTGACCTCATGCAGTTTCGGGATTCCCCATCCCACCAACGACCCGAATGCGGCACCAGCCAGCAAATCGGATGGATAGTGTAGTCCCCCTTCGTAACGCAGCACACAGGTTGCCGTTGCCAGGCCCAGCGCGCCCACCCAAACGACAGGTTTCAACCGTGAGTGTGGGAAATAATGCCGGAACACTTCGCCGGTAAAAACCGCTGTGGCAAACGCATTGGTCGCGTGTCCCGAAAAAAATGATTGGCGGGCATCGCGCGTGATTTTTTCATCTAATGGAGCAGCAGCGTTGTAGACAAATGGTCGGGTGCGCTGCGTGATGGCTTTGATCGTACGTTCGACACCACTTGCCAGAGCAATTGTTTCGATGTACATAACGGCCACCGTTTTAATATCCTGCCGCATTGGTTTGGTGCCGAGTGTGAGTAAACCCACCACCGCCACATTGCCCAGCAGCGTCACGTCACTCAGGCGACCGGCAGACGTTGACCAATGAAAGGTGGCTTTCCGGTCGAAGGCATTGATATCGGATCGATCAAGGGCAGCAATTTCAGCTATGGTAAGGGGGTCGATGGTCGAATTAAGTGCGGCTGACGCTCCCAATGTTACAACACCAGCACCCAATAATGTAAGTTCGCGTCCGGTCTTTAACGCATAAGGTGATTGAGCAAAGGCAGGGTGAATGAAGAGTGAAACAGGAAACAGGAAAAATAAGCCTACAAACTTATTTCGGTAAGATTTTTTTTGATAATACATCGTACAGTTAATATCATTCATTGTTAAACCACCCGCACTACCTCCGGCTCGTTGGCCAGATAAACTAACCGCCCTTCGACTTCGGGAAAACCCATGTCGCGATACAAGTTCGTAAAGTACCGCAGCGAATCGACTGGATTAGCCGTTTGTGAGGGCAAAACCTCCGGTGAGGAAGCTGCTACCGACTCATATTGTACCAGAATAATGTGTCCATCGGGATAGTGCACAACGCGGTGGGGCGCGCCATGTACGCGTTTACTGCTCAGTATACTGCGATCCGTATCAATGCGAAGAGTCGAATCAAACAGCGACGACAAGGCAGGATGAGATACGATAGCGAATAGGCTTTGCTTTAATTCATCGCATTCGACCTGCCGGACAAGCCCCTCACTGACGAGTTGCCGAAGTACGCTGTCAACACTCTCGGGGCCTTTAATCAGGCTCAGGGCCGCACATAGCTTGCGATCCCGTTCGCGGGTGCGCTCAAACGTCGCTACGTCGAACATGCGGTCTGCCTGACGACGCAGTTGCAAATCCTGCCCCCGGTGCCCGCTAATGATCTCGTCAAGCGTAATTTCGTCAAGCATTTCATCGGCTTTATGGTGCGAAAAGGCATCAGCACACAAACTAATCGGATAACTAAACTGCCCGTCCTGCCACGCACAGCCGCACGTACGGGCCACCTCGCTATCACGCAAAAAAGCATGTAGCCAGTGGCTAATTGTGTTTTGCTGGCCTTTGCTAAAGTCTTTTGCCTCACTGATAATATAAAGCCGATCCGTTGGGCGGGTAAAGGCCACATAGAGCAGGTTCATATTCTCCAGAAATGTGCGGGTCAACTCATCCTCATACTGGACCGCAATTGAACCAGGGGCACCCCGCAGTTTGCTGGTTGTATGCGCTGGGGCCGACAGTAACCGGGTAAGTTGGCCAGAGCTATTTTTGTGGGTTAGCGCATCCGTTTGAATATCGGCCAGGTTGAGCCAGATCGTACTGTCATTGATGGGCTCCACTTTCCAGTTAGCAAACGGAATAATGACAACCGGAAACTCCAGACCCTTCGACTTGTGAACAGTCTGGATACTGACGGCATTACGGGCATTACCCTCCACCGAAATTTTCTGCCGGACGCTCTCCCAGTATAGCAGAAAATCACTTAGGTGTCCATTACGTTTCTGATTGAAGGCCAGTACTTCGTCCAGGAATCGAAACAAAAACGGGTTGTGTTCCGCTTGATTAAACAAATTAAACTGGGCTGTTAATCGCTCGGCCAATTCGTAGGGATTTAGTTGTCCCAGCGCGTAAGGATCGAGTGGATAGCCCTCATCGGCGAGGTACGTGTACAGAGCATCAATATCACTCTCGGCTACTATCCGTAGTTTTCCCGTCAGCGTATCGTCCGGAAAAATACCCTGCACTACGCGATGAAACAGATACAGCAATTCATACCGAAGGAGCCGCTGGTCGGGTCGTTGGAGTAACTGCATCAGCGTTACCAGCCATTTGACCGGGTCCGAAAACTCAAGAGATAGCGAATCGGCAGAAACCAACGGAATTCGTTTAGCATTCAGCTCATTAGCTAAGGCTTTGGCATGAACTTTCTTGCGACAAAGAATCGCAATGTCGCCGTACTGATAGCCGTCAGCCAGTGCTTTCTCCAGATGCTCAATGGTTTTTTCGAGCATCTGAGCCGTGAGGTCCTTATCCGATTCCTCATCCTTCGCAACAAAGTCAATCTGTACATGACCGGCTGTGTGCGCATCGGGCTGAGCCTTTTGATGAAATTGCTGTTCAGCGTCGAATACCTCGGCTACTTTTGGGTGCTGGCTTTCAAACTTGCGAGCCGTGAATTCAAAGAAATCATTATTGAATCGAACAATCGGTTCGGCACTTCGCCAATTGGTATCGAGCAGTGCTTCCTGCAAATGCCCGTCGAGCATATCGATGCGGTCGGCGGTCCAGGAGCCAGGATTGTGCGCCTGTTTCAGGCTATCCAAATCCTTCCGGTGCAAGGCTACAATCTGATCCATATCGCCCCCCCGGAACCGATAAATGGCCTGTTTGCCATCACCTACAGCGAGGTTGAAATGCTGGAAACCCAGCGAATTTTCGATGAGGGGCAACAGGTTGGCAAATTGCAGCCGGGAAGTATCCTGAAACTCATCGATCAGAATATGATTGTATTTGGTGCCCAGTCGTTCGTACAGAAATGGCACTGGCTCCGACGCGACTATACTCAGAATTTTTTTGTTGAATTCGGAGATGTGTACCCGACCATCTTTCTGTAACAAATCGTCGAATTCCACCCGCATTTGTTTCAGCAAAGCCAGCTTCTGCAAATGCGGTAATAGACAGTCGAACAGCGTAACCTGAAGACCATGTTCGTCACGGATCGTACCGATTTGCCCAAAACAATCACAAAGACCATCAGCGATACTGTCAATGATTCCCATCACAAGCATGGGCGTTTTTTTGGTACCCCACTGCCCATTATCAATAGCCTTTCGATGATACGAGTTAGTGGTTTTGTAAGCGTCGCCCTCGGCAACGGCCTTAAAATAACCACCAATTCCACTAGCGCCGTAAGCAAAATCGCTTTCGTCTAGCCCCGCATCCATAATTAGCTCCCAGGCCCGTTTCCCATGCCCGACAATCTCGGTTTCGACCTGTTGATTATGGGCCAGCAACTGTGCCCGAATGGCTCGTAAAGCACCCGGCGATAACTCTTGAGCCGCGTTGACAGCCTCGTAAAATTGATCGGAAGTCAGGTTGCGGCCAAACTCTTTAAGCAGTTCGGGAAGTTGGTTCCAGCTTTTGCCTTCGGTAGCGGTGTGAGCATAATACTCGCTCAAAATGGTCGTTATCTCGCCCATCTCGTCGGTACCTGCTTTTTCAATGAGATTATCGATGGCTAGTTCGAGGACTTCATCGGTTTCCAGTTCAACTTCAAATGAATAGGGCAAACCAAGTTCGTCGGTAAATGCCATCACGATGCGCTGCGTGAAGGAATCAATCGTTGTTACACTAAAATCGGCGTAACGGTGCAGAATTGTTTTGAAAACAGATGATGCTTTTCGGCGTAAATCGGCTTTGGCTATCTCAAATAAATCGGTGCCCGATGGCGTATCGTAGAGTTCAACGACCAGTTCGTTTAGCAAGGGCGATTCGCCCGCTCCGGCGATTTCGGATAGATTCTTCAGGATCCGATTCTTCATCTCGTTGGCGGCTGCATTCGTAAATGTTACCGCCAGAATATGCCGAAAATAGCCGTCCTGCTCACCCGGTCGCAACGCCAGTTTGAGATACTCTTTGGTAAGCGTGTACGTTTTTCCCGATCCCGCCGAAGAACTGTAAATCTTGAACATAGGTCCTACCTTGCTACGTGAGTAATGTATAAGTGTCTGACGGAAACATACTATTTTCACATCAGGTACTTATACCTTACTCACGTAGCACGTTTAAAAATTATAACGCAACCCCAAACCCGTATTCAAACTCAGGAAAAATGGGGCTTGAAGGACTTCGACGTAGGCACCCGTTTCCAGAAAAAATGAATAGGGTTTACTAGCCGGAAAAAACTCTAGTCCGCCAATACCAGAACCTCCCAATGACAACGCGTTTTCGTATTCGCCATTCAGCCGGGGTGGGTAATACCGGCGGTTGTTGATCTGCCCACCAAAACCGTAGTATGCCCGAAGACTTTCGCTTTTGGTAAGGGCGGTGTGCCAAAGAAAATGGCCCTGGATGGTCAGTCCGACGTTTTTATACTCGCCGGAGCGGTAACTACGCTTGGTGCCATACAGCCCGCCATAGGTGCCAATATTTAGGTCGAACGCATGATTGCCGCCAAAATATTTGCGAATATTTATGCCCGATGGTTCGCCAACACGGAACCCCACCGACCAGTTATTGTACTGCGCCTGGGCAGCATTCAATGTCATTAACGAGCTCAATAGAGCCAATGACATAACCAAAAATAATTTTCTCATAAAGCAAAGTAAAAATGAATCTTTCTTAGACTATGCGTTCCGGTTGACGTAACAGACTAAGTGGTTATAATTATAAATTCGAGGAAAGTCAGGTAGTTGAAACAAGTTCCGGTCTTGTTGCTTCGTCACCCGTTCCGAGCGGCAAATTTATTGACGAAGGAGCGTCTTTCATCTGCCGGAGAACGGCCAACAGTCGTTCATTCTCGTCTGGCGTTCCAACCGAAATACGCAGACAGCCATCGCATAGCTTCACCTTGGAACGGTCGCGAACAATTACTTGCTGCTCAATGAGATACTCAAACGTAGCGGCTGCATCGACAAATTGCACCAGTAGAAAATTAGCGTCAGACGGGTGCACGACCTTCACCGAAGGCAAAGAACGCAGATTTTCGGCTAAATTCTGCCGTTCAGCCAAGATTTGCCTGACCATTTCGTTCTTTTCGGCCTCATGATTTAGGGCTTCGAGTGCCAGCGTCTGCGTGGGTGCCGAGATATTATAGGGCGGTTTAATTTTGTTTATCACCCGGATCAATTCCTCCGACGCAAAGCACATACCGAGCCGTAGAGCCGCTAGTCCCCAGGCTTTTGAGAAGGTTTGCAGAACGACCAAGTTAGGATATTTATCCAATTCACTCGTCCAGGAAGGCGTGTCAGCGAAGTCGATGTAAGCTTCATCGACAATTACTAACGATTGCTGGGCTGCGTCGAGAATTGTACGAATGGCCTCCGCTTGAAGCAAATTGCCCGATGGATTGTTGGGCGAACACAACCAGATGATTTTCGTGTTTGCCGTCATTGCCGCCAACACCGCGTCAGTATCTACCTGAAAGTCGGGCGTTAAGGGGACTTTAATGATGTCCACATCATTTATTGCAGCCGAAACTTCATACATCCCGTAGGTTGGGGGCATGATCAGGATACTGTCCGACGCTTGAGAATCTGCGCCGGGTACACAAGTAGCCCGGACCAGCAGGTCAATGGGTTCGTCGGAACCGTTGCCCAGAAAAATTTGTCCCGGACGCACGCCTTTAATGGGTGACAGACGCTGCTTTATGGCCCATTGGTGCGGGTCAGGATAGCGGTTATAGTCACCCTGAGTTGTTGTGGAACCCAGTGGATTTTCATTTGCATCCAGGAACGTCCCCTCTTTACCGGTATACTCATCACGAGCGGAGGAGTAAGGCATCAGGGTCAGAATGTGCGGGCGGAGGACACTATTGAGACTAAACATTTGGATAAATATCACGTAAAACTTACGCAAATATACCGTGTTCAATCCGACCTAACCAGTTTCGCGACTAAACAACGCTAGCAGGAAGACGTAGACTTGTCTGTTACTTACTTAAAATAGCCACAAACGAACTGTACTAGTTACTTGCTCTATGAAATCTGATTGCCGGTAACGTAACCGTTTCAAACCAATAGAGCCGTAAATTACTTAAATACACTCTCCAGTCCTCATAACTAAAGGGTTTAACTGTAAATGAAGAAGCCCCAAATGTATAGGCGGTCTCAATATCTTGAGGCAATTGACTGGCAGTGAGCATAACAACCGGCAGAAATCGGGTTTGGCTGTAGGCACGCAGGAAGGCTAAAAAGTCCAACCCGCTCACTTTGTCTTGTAAATTAATATCCAGTAAAACTAGTTTTGGCCCATACCCATCCAAGTCTTCTATATACTTTTTAGCTTCGGTAGAGCTGTGAACCTGAATAAATGTAGCCTCGGGAAAACTGCTTCGCGAAGCACGATTTAAGATATCAGTAAGCAATATATCATCGTCCACGACTAGAACTAGAAATTGAGGCTTCATATGTTACGGGGAGGCTAAGTAGACAAGGTAGTCGCTTTTACAGGAAATGCACTCATTTATTAACTTACCGACCTATTGACAGCTTAGTAAACCTAGCTTCAAGCTACTTTAGTGAACAGCGTAGAGAGGGCTTCCCGGAAGGCAAATATTGTCCGCTTCAGCCATTAGGCAGAATACACTAAAAAGTAAAAAGCCTGTAAAAAAGTATTTTGTCTACTTTTGAAGTAAATTAAACTTGCCTAAAAGACAAGTGAATACTTGTAATTGGCTGAAAGTAACGATGAACAAATACCTTGCTTTTGGCTTAACAATTGAAACAGAAGTAGATTTTAACGGGGTTTTACAAGACTCAACAGCAGCAACAGACGTTCTTATAAAGGAAGGGGCCATTCCCGAAAAAGCAAATCGACCTACGCGAATCCATCGCCGTGGTGTGATGGCTAAATTTGGTGTAGCCGATACACGTCTTCTATTGGATTGGGAGGGAGTTGGAAAATTCAGCGTTTCAGAAGGAAAAGAAATTGTCTATCAAAATTTGGGAGCCGATATAGGAACGTTACGCCTGTTTCTGCTTAGTGAAGTAATTGGTCTGCTGCTCTATCAACGAGGCTTATTTCTTTTGCACGGAAGTGCAGTCAAAATAGGAAATAATTCATCTGTATTTTTGGGAATACCCGGTGCGGGAAAATCAACCACGGCGGCAGCGTTTGGGAAGGCAGGCCACACAGTGCTAACCGATGACTTAGTGGCTATTAAATTAATTAATACTAAGCCATTCGTGGTTCCTGGGTTTGGGCAGTACAAAATTTGGGAGAATACGGTTAATGGTCTGAAAATAGACAGATCAACGCTTAAGCCATCTTTTGAGGGAGCAAGCAAATTTTTAGTCATGCAACCGTTATCAGACTTCCCTCAAACGCCTACTCCGCTAAAAAACATAACCTTACTCTATCCCGCCAATTCCCGCAAAAAAAATGAGTCTATCAAACCCTTATTAGCGCCGGTTGAATTATTGAAACACTTTCCACTGCCCATTCAACTTTTAACAAGTACGTATCTGCAAAAGCATTTTACGGATGCATTAAAAATCGCGCAGTTTGCCACTATTAATCAACTAAAAAGGCCCGACGGTTTTGAGGCTTTGGCGCAGTTTGTGCAAGCATTTTAACTTGTCTGTAAGCATTCGTTTTAGCAAACTAGCCTTAAAAAACGGGAAGCTTTAATAAACTTCCCGCTATCGCCATTGGTACTGTCTTACGCTAATTCAACTGAGTCTTTGCAACAATTCCTCCGCCGTTACTTTATGCTGTTCACCAGTCACCATATTCCTGAGTGCCAATACACCCGTTTGAACCTCTTCTGAGCCAATCAACACCACAAATGGAATATTTTTTGCATTGGCATAATCCATCATTTTCTTCACTTTTGCCAGATCAGGATATACTTCTGCAGCAATATTAGCCGCCCGAAGTTGACTTAACAACGGCAAGGCCACCGCACGGGCTTCGGTATCGAATGGCACAATAAGTACTTGCGTCCCCTGACCAGCACTCGCCGGAAACAGGTTCAACTCGTCCATCACGTCATAAATCCGATCCACCCCAAACGAGATACCAACACCCGACAAGCCGGGCATTCCAAACGCTCCGGTCAGATTGTCGTAGCGCCCTCCCCCACTGACACTACCAATACTTACACCATTGGCTTTGACTTCAAAAATGGCTCCTGTATAGTAAGAAAGTCCCCGCGCGAGCGTCGGGTCGATCTCAACATGGATGTTGGATAGGCCATATTGCTCGACAAATTGAAGCGTTTCGTCAAGTTCGGCTATACCCTGAAGCGCAGTGTCTGACGTCGAGAGCCAGGTTTTCAGTTGATCGAGCACCTGTGTAGCGTCTGGCGTATCGAACGAAAACAAGGGCTCAAGCTTGGCAATTGTATCGTCCGAAAAACCACGTCCGCGTAATTCGTCCAACACTTTCTCTTTACCGATTTTATCCAGTTTATCAATAGCAACAGATAAGGTTCCTTCCTGCCCCGGCACGCCAATCACCTCGGCAATACCCGCCAGAATCTTGCGATTATTAATTTTAACGGTGAAATCCTGAATAGTCAGATTTCGGAAAACCTCATGAATCATCAGGACAATTTCAGCTTCGCAGAGTAATGAGTCCGTTCCCACCACATCAGCATCGCACTGATAAAACTCGCGATAGCGGCCTTTCTGTGGTCGGTCAGCCCGCCAGACGGGTTGCATCTGGTACCGTTTAAAGGGCATCGTGAGGTCATTCCGGTTCATGACCACGTAGCGGGCAAACGGTACCGTCAGGTCGTACCGTAGCCCCTTTTCGGCAATTTTCGGCGTTATTTTTTTAGATCCTGAGGCCAGATCAAGTTCAGTCAGGCTAGCGGCAAAATCACCGGAATTGAGGATTTTAAAGAGAAGTTGGTCACCTTCGTCTCCATACTTTCCTGTCAGCGTTGACAGGTTCTCCATCGACGGCGTTTCTATGGGTTGAAAACCAAATCGTTGGAATGTCTGGCGAATAGTATCGAGAATAAAAAGCCGTTTGCGCATTTGCTCCGGCCCAAAATCACGGGTGCCTTTCGGCAAAGTTGGTTTTTGCATAGAAATGTAACACGGGTTCTAGTCCGCTTTTGCAGCCATATTAGATACATGCGGCTTTTCAGGGCGCAAAAATACGGATTTTAACGGGTGACACTTTCAAAAACCGAGGAAAAACACTAGTTTTGCGCTCTGATTTTGAACTGACACGTTAAAAAGATACAATCATGGGAGTAACAGAACTAA
The DNA here is from genome assembly GCF_042686045.1 of Spirosoma flavum. Taxonomy (NCBI): domain Bacteria; kingdom Pseudomonadati; phylum Bacteroidota; class Cytophagia; order Cytophagales; family Cytophagaceae; genus Spirosoma; species Spirosoma flavum. The sequence goes on along the minus strand of NZ_JBHUOM010000002.1, from coordinate 1,338,973 downwards.
AGCGTAAGGCTCGCCGAAACCGGGCTATCGCTACGAATAAAGTCAACGCTATCAAACAATTGCTGCGTAAGCCAACCATCAAGAATGTAGATGTAGAAGCTATCAAGGCGTCGTTTGCCGAGAAGAAAGCAGCGTAAACAAGTACCCCAGTCAACGAAAGAGACTGAATCTTATTTAGCCTCACCCTTACCCGGTGAGGCTTTTCGTTTTGGGCGCAAGCGTGCCCATTCGCGATCCCGCTTTTTGAGTTCCCGGCGCACAAACCGGCGATAGTCCAGTTGAGCCCGGTAACGCACAGCCTGCCCAAATAACAGTAAGCCGCCATTTAGTAGAATAAAACTATAGCTACCCCACAAAAACCACTGCCGAAACGGAGCACCCATATGTTTTGCCTCAGCCGCTTCGCTAAACACACATAAGCCTACACTAAACAGAAGCAGACCCAGCGGGGCCACAATCAGCCCCTTTGTCCGGGTGCTCATGCGTTGCACTAATCGTTGACCGGGTGGTTTAGCAAGCTTTGCCATAGAGCAATTATAGGTATGAAATGAGTTTAATAAATAACGTTATAATAGTGTGTTTCGTGACCATTAACTCAACATTTACCCCTCATCGAATCCCGTTAAGAAGGATACTCAATAGTAGCGCCTGTTTCGCGAAATCCTTTCGGTTCTTTTAGCCGTTTCCATCCTTCGCTAAGAAAACCCAGGCCATAACCCGTCAACTGCACAAACGCAGCAATTACGCTTAATAAACCCACTTTTAGGCTTTTTTCTTTCCGGGTAGCATCAATAAAAATAAGTAGTGAAATGAGTGCCAATATACCGACTGCTATCCCAAATAAAACGGGACTTATTAACGCCCAAACAGGTACCGAGAACGCAAATAGTGTAAACGCAGCTGGGATCGCATGGACGAGCTTCAATTCAGCTGAGTAATACCGTGAGATGTTGATGCGGGCGCGGCCAAAGAAACGCAGTTGACGAAAAAACTGCCCGAAATTTGTCCGACGTTTGTGGTAGATGAACGCGTTGGTAATCAGCCCGGTGCGGAAGCCATTGTCAATAATTCGAATAGCAAACTCAATATCCTCCCCCATCCGACTTAGTTTATAACCACCAATCGTTTCCCAGACGGTTCGAGAAAGTCCCATATTGAAACTACGTGGATGGTAAGTACCGCCAAGATTCTTTTTGCTTCCCCGAATCCCACCAGTCGTGAACGGTGAGGTCATCGAATAGCTGATGGCTTTTTGAATGGCCGTAAAATCAGGGTGAGCGGCATCGGGACCGCCATAGGCATCGAGCCAGCCGTCTTCCAGTTGCTGGTTGACGACGGAAAAATAATGTGGGGGAACGAGCGCGTCAGAATCGAAAATTACAAAGTAGTCACCTGTAGCCCGCTCGAAACCATAGTTTCGGGTAAAACCCTGACCTGAGTTTTCTTTAATGAAATAACGAATATCGAGTTGGTTCGAAAATTGGGCCACAACCCTATCAGCCTTGTTAGTTGATCCATCTTCAATGACCAGTACTTCAAAATTCTGGTCTGTCTGTTTGGTTAGACTAACCAGCAATTCGCGCAGTTCGTCAGGGCGATTAAAGACGGGAATAATAACAGAGAAACGCAGCATTTTCTATAGAACACGGATGATGCAGATCGAGTGGTTTAACGCAGATTTAAGAAAGCTTGAAACTTGTGCTTCATTCACACGACTGCATTATCCAAGTGACGTTGCTTCCATAAGGCTTTCTTCATTCGCCTGAATAACTTGTGTCACCAACTCGTCAGTGAGCGCGGTTGACAGAAACAGGCTCTCAAACTGCGAGGGAGCCAGATACACGCCCCGTTTCAGCATGGCGTGGAAATACCGGCCAAACAAAGGCAAATCACAGGATTTAGCTTCCGTGAAGTTCGTTACAGACCGCTCGGTCATAAACAGAGTGAACATGGAGCCAATATGATTTATCGTGTAATTTAACCCAGCTTTCTGCAAACCAGCCCGGAAACCATCAGTAAGCTTTTGACCAATTTCCTCCAGCCGTGTGTAGACTTCCGGATGATCGTTTAAGTAATGCAACATGGCTAATCCCGCCGACATGGCAATCGGGTTTCCCGATAGTGTACCTGCCTGATAGACTGGACCAGCGGGCGCTACCATGTTCATAATGTCAGCGCGTCCACCGTAGGCACCAACGGGCATTCCGCCCCCAATGATTTTCCCCATTGTGGTCAGATCGGGAGTAATGCCAAAAAGTTGCTGCGCTCCCCCCTTTGCGAGCCGGAAACCCGTCATTACTTCGTCGAAAATCAACACAACGCTGTGTTTGTCGCAGAGCGTGCGAATGCCTTCAAGAAAACCAGCTTCGGGTAAAACGCAACCCATATTACCAACCACCGGCTCCAGAATAATAGCCGCCACTTGGTTGTGATTATTGTCCAGCAACACCTCAACGGCAGCGAGATCGTTGAAAGGCGCGGTAAGTGTATCGGCTGCCGTTGCTTTTGTAACGCCCGGACTATCGGGAATGCCCATCGTCATGGCACCGCTGCCAGCCGCAATCAGGAATGAGTCGCCGTGCCCGTGATAGCACCCTTCAAACTTAATTAGTTTATCGCGACCCGTAAATCCACGCGCTACGCGGATAGCCGACATCGTAGCCTCAGTACCGGAATTAACCATCCGAACCATTTCTACCGAAGGTACCATGTTGGTAATTAGCTCGGCCATTTCGACTTCTTTCCGGGTGGGTGCTCCAAACGAAAATGAGTGCTGAATGGCATCACGAACGGCTTTTTCGACGGGTTCAAACGCGTGACCCAGAATCATAGGTCCCCACGAATTGATTAGTTCAATGTACTGCTGTCCATCCTCATCATACAGGTACGGGCCTTTTGCCGACTTGATAAAAAGGGGTGTACCACCCACAGCACGAAACGCCCGTACGGGTGAGTTAACCCCACCGGGAATCAGCGTTTTGGCTTTTTCAAACAGTTGTTCGCTCGTTGTCATAATGGCGAAAGAGCGAACGAGCGAAACCTGTACCACCTTCCGTTGGGGGTCCGATTCCGCTCGTTCGCTCTTTAATTGACTTTTATAAACCGCCCATCTTCGTATTTTACGATAGGAACGATTTGATTTTCATTACTTTGTGTATAATCGAAACCCGATAATAAGTAATCGTCTGTGTCAGAGTGAAGGCCGCTACGATTACGGGACTGTAAACCGTTTTTTGCCAGTTGGCGACCAAAAAAAAGCATCATGTCGTAGCCTTCACTCGCGAATACGGATGGGATGGTATTGCGTTTGGCAACATATTCTTCCTGAAACATACTGACCGGCTCCCGGGATGAGTCAATAAAGTCGGGATACAATAAATATAAGTCCCGACGGGTAAAGGTTGACACTGGGTTTTTATAGAAATCGAAAGCAGAAGCGGTTGCAATCAACGGCCCTACTACCCGTCGGCGACTTAATGCTTCGAGCACCCGAACACCATCATCATCATTGCTACTCGCTAAAAAAATATGGCCAATTGAAATACCCGCTGGTTGGGAATCGGTAACTATCGAGCGCGTTGCCGCAGGTGTTCCGGCAAACTGCATAGCGTTGGCCATTGCCTGAGCCGAACCACTCACCTTCCTAAAATCAACAATCTGATAATTTTGCCGCTTTAACTCAGCCTGATAGGCAACGGCAAGTAATGAGTCTTTGCGTGTCGAACCAAAATAGATTACCGCCCGGTGTGTGCCGTTAAGATTTCGAGCTTGTTCGGCAACTTTCTGCGCCTGTTGATTCATAGATGGCTGCGCCAGAAACGACATCGGTTGATTGACCACCAAATCACTACTGGTAGCAATGGGATTCAGGTGCAGAATATTGTTTTGATTCGCATAAGCCGATGCAATTCGGTTTGGCTCTATATACAATGGCCCTATAATCAAATCTGTTTGCGCAAAAGCAGGACTGTTAATCAACTCAAGCGTTTTATTGGCGTCATTATCAAGATCATAAGCGAATAGATTCACCGTGATACCTTCTTCCTGCAACCTGTTTTTTGCTATTTTAATACCCTCGTAGAGATCATAAACGTACTGATTAGATCGTAGTCGTTTGTCAGCGTCAAATTCATCTACCCTGAACGGAAACATGACAGCCACATTATAATAACCCTTCGGGCGAGAATTTCGGCTCGGCTGCATAACTGATGTGGCCGGGCGGGTACTCGACACCTGCGACGTAGTTGCAGTAGGTTGCGAAGTTGCCACTCCGGGAACACCGAATCGATTTGTAAGCCGGTCCGACAGTTCAAGATCGTCCTTGTCGCTGGCCGTTCGCTGAATCAGATCAATCAACGTCAGACCTATAATGCGGTCATTGGGAAAGGACTTATTTAGCTGTTTCAGCCGATTCAGATCCGTAATACGCGGCAGGAAATTCTGTTCGAGTTTCGTAATGTCAGGCCGCAGTTGCGGGTCGCTAATTTTTTGCAGGGATGTCATTGCGTCTTCATACTGACCCATTTCCATACAATTGGCCGCAAAAAGATACGTGGCGTCGTCCATCTTTCGCCAGTCCGGTACCATTTCCGTCAACTGCCTGAGCATCAACCGGGACTGGTTAAAGTTTTTCTGCCGAAAAGCGGCTATGGCATAATAGTAACTGGCATAGGGGGCCAGGGGACCACGCTGCTGAATAATTGAGTTGAGGTCTGATTTAGCGCGTTCGTAGTCGCCCGCCTGCACCAGTTTCACAGCCGCCGTGTAACGTTTCTGCGCTTCGGGCGATACTTGCGCTGTGGCAATTTGCCAACTGAGTAACCCAGCGAAGACAATGGCTACCTGTGTAAACCAACTAAACCTAGGGTTCATGTTTATTAGGGTTAATGCACAAAAGCAACGCCCTCGCGCTGCTTTTGTTAATGAAGACTGACGAGATGTACTAAATAAAAACAGTTGTCACGGTTTGTTCAGTACGTTTCACTATCTGGCTTTCACTTTATTTTTTAGACTTCGCTCTCTTTTGGGCTTCATCGGCCTGTTTACGAGCTTCATCGGCAGCGGCAAGCTGTTTTTGCAACAGCGCCTGGAAGCCACCGGGCTTTTTACCTTCACCAGCTGCATTTTTGCGTCGATTTTCGTCCAGTACAGCTTTAATTTTATCTTCGTCCACAAACCGGCGAATAAGCTGTTGTTGAGCAATCGTGACTACGTTTGAGACAAAGTAGTAGAATGTCAGACCAGCCGGATATGAATTCAGCACGAACATAAACATGAGCGGGAATACATAACTCATCGCTTTCATGTTTACAGGTCCCGGCTGCGTTGGCGTAGTTTGGTTGTTGTAGTAGGCATAGGCAATGGACGAAGCCGTCATCAGCACCGTAAACAAACTGAGGTGACTACCAATGAACGGAATAGCCGGAAACGTAATGAACGCATCATAAGTTGACAGGTCATTAGCCCACAGGAACGTTTTTTGGCGCAGCTCAATCAAATTCGGGAAGAGCATAAATAGTGAGAACAAAATCGGCATGGTCGCTAATACCGGAATGCAGCCACTTAACGGACTAACGCCCACCTCCTGATACAATTTCATCTGCTCAGACTGTTGCTTCGCCATATCATCACCAACGCGCTCCTTCATCTCGTTCAGCTCCGGCTGAAGGACCCGCATTTTGGCCATGCTGATATAGGACTTATAAGTTAACGGTGTTAGAATCAGCTTCACAAACACCACCAGCGCAATAATCAGTAACCCATAGTTCGAAATAAACTTCTCCAGGAAGTTGAATACAGGCACAAAAAAGTATTTGTTAATCGGTTTCAGCACCGAGTAGCCTAAGTAAACATTTTGATCGAACTCAGGGGCTACGCTGCCTAATAACTGAAAATCATTCGGGCCGTAGTAAAACTTATACTGTCCTTTTCCGGCTTTCACATCGGCGATAGGCAGCATTACGTCGGCAATCGCGGTTTTCACAACACTGCTGTCAGCCGGATCAACCAGAGTTTTGAAGGTTGCTTTAGCCAGTGGGCTATTTTTGGCGACAAAACCTGACAGAAAGTACTTATGCTTGATGGTAAACCATTGTACCGGCTCTTGCAGCGTAGCCTCCTGATTGCTTTCTCCCTCGGTTAGTTTCTCAAAGTTCTCGTCGGCAGTTAGATAGTCGATTGTAGCCGACCTGCGGTTGTTCGACAGGTCATTTTCGTACTGCCGCATCTTATCCTCCCAAAAGAACCGAATGTCGCCAGTTGCGAGGGTGTTATTCAACCCATCCAGTTTCAGGTCATAATCCAGCACGTAGCCTTCGGCGGGAATGGTATAAATCTGCTCAATTGACTGGCCGGGTGCAACCTCGGCCCGAAAGACAACTTGCTGTGGCTGGCCACTCACGGTGCCATTTTGAGCGGTTGTCTGGTAATAAAGCTGATGCAAATCGACTTTCCCCCGATTCGTTGGCAATTCAAGAAGAGTTTTGCTGCTTTGGTCGTCAATCAGCACTAACGGCTTCTTATCGTAGGTTTTGTACTTCTTTAGAACGACTTCTTTGACCCGTCCACCATGCGTACTGAATGTTACTTTAATGTCTTTATTCTCAACAACAATATCGCGGGTCTGGCCAGTGGCTGCGGCTGCAAAATCACCAAACTGAGCCTTAGCCGCAGCCGAATCAAGCGGTTGTTCGGCTTTATTGATAGCGGCTGCAACCCCGGATGCAGTTGTCGGTTTGGTAGTCTGTGTTTGTTGAGCAGCCTGTTTTTCGGGCGCAGGTTTCGGCACCAGTAGTTGGTAGCCGACCAGCATCGCCAGAATTAGGACAATGCCAATAATTTGATTACGATCCATTTCTATAGTTTGTAGTTTGCCCTTCGAGCCAGACTACTGGGGTGGTGTAATGGTGTAGTTTTTTTCCAGCATCTTCCTGTCTAAAACTACACGTCGAACTGCCCGGTGGTCTGGCTCAAACGTCAAACTGAATTTCGTGCAAAATTACGCCAATCTGGTCGCTTAATCAACCACGTCGGCGGTTTCTACACGGGCGGTCGATATGTCTGATGTGGATTCCACCGATGTGAGTGCCGCAAGCTTTGTTTGACTATAGGAGAGAGCCGCCTTTACAAACTGCACAAATAGGGGATGCGGGTTCATAACGGTACTTTTCAGCTCGGGGTGGAACTGTACACCTACATACCAGGGGTGGCCTTTCAACTCAACAATTTCGACCAGTCCCGTATCAGGGTTGATGCCCGTTGGCCGAAATCCTGCCTTTTCGAAAGCCTCTATGTAATCATTATTGAACTCATAGCGGTGACGATGACGTTCGCTGATTTGCGTTTTGCCATAAATTTGGTGCGCCAGCGAATCACGCTTGAGTTTGCAGGCATAAGCTCCCAGGCGCATCGTCCCTCCTTTGTCAGTGACGCTTTTCTGCTCCTCCATCATGCTGATGACGGGGTTGAGTGTATGTGGCTCCATCTCGGTCGAGTGGGCATCTGGAATCCCCATTACGTTGCGGGCATATTCAATCACGGCCATCTGCATCCCCAGGCAAATGCCCAAAAATGGAATCCCATGCTCACGAACGTATCGGACGGCATTAATTTTCCCTTCAATGCCCCGCTCGCCAAAACCGGGAGCCACCAGCACAGCATCTAACTCGCCTAATACGTTAGCGCAATAGTGTTCGTCAACCAGCGTTTCGGACTGAATCCACTCCAATTCGACTTTACACTCGTTCGAAGCACCGGCATGAATAAACGACTCAGCGATAGATTTGTACGCGTCGTGCAATTCGACATATTTGCCTACCAACCCTATTTTGACCGTATGGCCCGGATTTTTCAATCGCCCGAGAAATCCCTTCCAGGAATCCAGATCAGCATCTTTATCATTATATAGATCAAGAACGTAGAGCGCCCGCTGATCGAGCCGTTCCTTTTGCATCAGCAGTGGCACATCATATATAGTTTCAGCATCGATAACTTCGATAACCGAACTAACCTGAACGTTGCAGAACTGAGCGATTTTCCGGCGAATATCCTGCGGCAAGGGGTATTCGGTACGACAAGCAATAATATCGGGCTGAACACCATTTTCGAGCAGCATCCGAACGGAGTGCTGTGTCGGCTTGGTTTTCAGTTCCCCCGCCGATTTCAGATACGGTATTAATGTCAGGTGAATGACAAGCGTATCTTTTTCGCCGAGTTCAAATTTTAACTGCCGAACGGCTTCTACAAACGGTAATGACTCAATGTCGCCCACACAACCGCCAATTTCGGTAATGACAATGTCATATTCGCCCGTTTCGCCCAGCAGCCGCATGTTACGCTTAATTTCGTCGGTAATGTGCGGTACTACCTGCACGGTTTTACCAAGGAAATCACCCCGGCGTTCGCGGGTAATGACGTTGTTGTAAATGCGCCCCGTAGTAATGTTATTGGCCTGCGAAGTTGGACGGTTTAAAAACCGCTCGTAGTGACCGAGGTCGAGGTCGGTTTCGGCCCCGTCGTCGGTTACGTAGCACTCGCCATGTTCATACGGATTGAGTGTGCCGGGGTCGATATTGATATACGGATCGAATTTCTGAATCGTTACCGTAAGTCCCCGTGCCTGAAGTAGTTTGGCCAATGAAGAGGCAATTATGCCCTTGCCCAGTGATGAAGTTACTCCGCCAGTAACAAAAATATATTTCGCGGATTTCGGTCCCGTAGCCGCCATGATTGAAACGTAATTAGGTCGTTACGGGATGTAAAGGTAAGCAAAAAAGGCGGAATGGGCGAACGGGAAAGACTGAAAGTTGGTATGTTTCGGTTAATCTGTTGGCCGTCAGATAAGTTTTCACTAAATCTCTACTTTGTAACTTAATTTACTAAGTTCCCACATTTAATTAATTAAATCTGTCGTTTATTTGGCAAATGAGGCCAGTGTTTACCAGGCAAGCGGCTGATTGCTTCAGGGTTAAGACGGCGGTAAGCACTGTAAAAAAAGTATATAATAGAGAGGCAGATACTGCTTGTAAGGTTTAAGTATATGGAATCAGAAATTACATTTCGATTGGCAACTGAGGACGATTTGATGGCTATTATCAATATGCTCTCAGACGATCTAAATAGATAGGTCACATCACAAATTCAGCACGTCTTCAGATCAAAGCAGTAGGCTAATTTGTTTCGACTTGTTCTGCTACCCTCTTACCCATTTCCAGCAAAGCCGCTACATTGGTAAATATCCAACTCTTCGGTCAACACTAAATTTTCTTAAAGAAACGCTCCGCCATGTTCCGTTCGGGACAAGCAACCAATAACGTAGTCAATACTACCTTGGGCTGATCCTTTTTGAGTAGGTTACCTACATCCTTTACCATGACTAAATTACCTTTCAATATATTAATTATAAATATTCATTTATAATTAATATACATACCGCTTAATCAACAAATGATTTACCTTAATTTTGCAGGAGTAGTAGTGGCAATGAGTAAGTCAATTTAATGTATCAACATCATATAAGCAATTTTACCTGTTTTGATATGCTAAAACATTTTAGTTGGAAATGTGACCGAATTGGTCAAACGTCTCTAGTTCATATCCTTATACTACTAATTACATGGGTAGCCTGGCAACCGGCATTAGCGCAAACGACTTACTACATCGCTAGTACGGGAAACGATTCTAACAGCGGGAAATCCGCTGATTCACCGTTTCAGACAATCGCCAAAGTCAACGGTTTGTCCCTACAGCCTGGTGATGCCGTTCTATTTCGGCGGGGCGATACCTTTCGGGGGAGCGTGTTTATTCGTCAATCCGGTTCATCCGACAAGCCTATTGTGCTTGACGCTTACGGCTCTGGCAACAAACCTATTCTGTCCGGGTCAGTTCCCGTTACTGGCTGGAATAATGTCGGCAATAATATCTGGCAAGCGAGTTGCCCGTCTTGTGGAAGCCGGGTGACTGGTGTCTATCGTGACGCAGCCATTCTTCCCCTGGGCCGTTATCCTAACTTTAGCGATGCCAACAAGGGTTATTTAACCATAGGGGGGCATAGCGGCAGGACACAGATTACCAGTCAACAGGCGTTGTCTACCAACTGGACGGGGGGTGAAGCAGTAATTCGAACGACGCAGTGGATTTTAGACCGGGCTACCATTAACCAACAAAACGGCAATACGCTAAACCTGGCTAACAGCACTAGCTACGATCTAGCCGACGGATGGGGCTATTTTATCCAGAATCACCCGGCCACATTGGATCAAGTTGGCGAGTGGTATTATAACCCGGCTAACAAGACGATTAGTCTATATGACAACCAAAATAACCCTAACAGTCAATCCATTACGGCAACTGCCTTCGGCGAAGGGGTAAACCTGACCAATGTATCTTTCGTAACCATCCGGAATCTACAGATTAGCCAGACACTCAGCACCGGGGTGTTAGTCAACGGCGGGTCCAACTTCGCCTTTTCCAATAATGACATCACCAGTTCGGGCGAGGATGGCATTTCTATTATCGGTTCGGGCAACACGGTTCTGGCCGAAAATAACCTGATTCAAGACGCTAATAATAACGGCCTTTATATTGGCCCATACCAAAATTTCACCTTTCGGGGGAATACGCTCCAGCGCATTGGTCTGTTACCGGGCCGGGGCAAAAGTGGCGATGGCACTTACTCTGCCCTCCAGTCGCTGTGCACAGGTAATACGCTGATTGAAAATAACCTGGTGGATCATGTTGGCTATAACGGGATTGCCGTCGTTACCAGTTCGACCGTTCGCTACAACCAGGTGTCAAATTTTTGCCAGACCAAAAGCGACGGGGGCGGTATTTATGCCTGGAATGGCAACCGTAGCAACGTGGGTGATTTGCACGTTTTATCGAACATTGTTTTTAACGGACTCGGTGCGCCGGAAGGAACGCCGGGTGGTGCTTACTCCGGGGCTAACGGTATTTTTCTTGACGATTGTTCTCAAAATGTAGAAGTAGCCAACAATACGTCGTTTAACTCCACAGGTATGGGTATTTTTCTGCGGGGCGTATCCAGTATAACCCTAAAAGGAAATACCAGTTTCAACAATACAGAAGGACAACTTAAGCTGGCTTACAATGGCACATGTGCCTTACGCAACAATGTAATTCAGAGTAATATACTATTCAGTCGGCTACCAAATCAGGTTGTGGCAGACTACGAGACAAACGCCAATGATCTGGCTAGTTACGGCCAGTTCGACTATAATTACTACGTGCGCCCATTTGAAGACCAGTTTAAAATTCGGGCGGTCTACAATGCCGGATCGGGGCTGGCTGGCGCGGATAACACGCTGGCGGTCTGGCAGGGTCTGTTTGGCAAAGATGCAAACTCGAGCAATAGCCCTATAACGTATAAAAGTCAGACTGTCAGCCAGACAGGTGCCAGCTTGCTCAACAATGTGTTTTCAAATGACACTCAGGGCTGGAGTGTATGGTCGCCGTACGGCAATGGTCGGGTAGAACAGGATAATTCGAACCGGCTTGATGGTGGTTCACTTCGATTGTCGTTTGCGTCGGCATCCAATCAGTCGAATTCCTACCTGCTGGCAACGGTGAATATCGGGGCCGTTACAAAAGGCAAATCCTACCAACTTTTGTTTGATGGGGTAGCCTCTGGATCTAACAAACGGGTTGAACTATACCCCCGTCAATTATCCGGAAGTTATCGCGACCTGGCCGCCCGAACGGTTCTGTCGATAGGATCAGCCCGGCAGCAATACGAAGCCGTCTTTACCGCCACGGCCGATGAGTCGAACGCTATTCTGGTAATTCAGGTGCAGGAAGACGGACAAACTGCCTGGTTTGATAATGTTCGTTTAAAGGAAGCGACACTCTCCACCGTCAATCCCGACGACTACATAAAGCTAGTTTACAACGCCAGCAGTCAGAATACAACTGTGGCACTGAATGGAAACTATCGGGATGCCAAAAACACCCTTTACAGCAATCAGATAACTCTGTCGGCCTATTCATCGGCTGTACTCATGAAAGAAATTACCGCAGCGCCTACACCGGTCGTGTCGCTGCGGGACCCGGAAAATCCAGCCAATGCAGTCACTGGAATTGACTACCAATATTACGAAGGTTCGTGGAATAGTCTACCTGACTTCAACGCCCTGACAGCGGCAAAAACAGGCACCGCCACCAGCGTTGATTTGTCTGTTACCAGCAACAGCCAGTATTTCGGCATTCGCTACAAGGGATACATTAGTGTGCCGACAGATGGCAGCTATACGTTTTATACTTCTTCTGACGATGGCAGTAAACTCCTGATTGGCACCACCGAGGTGGTTAACAACGATGGAGGCCATGCTACAACTGAAAAATCAGGAACGATCGGTTTAAAAGCGGGGAAACATGCCATAACTGTTCTCTACTATCAGGGAAACGGGGGCCAGAGTCTAAGCGCCAGTTATGAAGGCCCCGGCATCGGCAAACAGATAATTCCGGCAGCGGCCCTCTATCGGGTACCTACTACGAATACCAGCAGTGGCGGAAATGGCAGTGGTCTTTTAGGAACGTATTTTAATAATGCTGCCCTCACCGCACCCGCTGTACTAACGCGCACCGATGCAACAATAGATTTTGACTGGAGCGACGGTTCGCCTGCTTCCGGCATTAATGTCGATAACTTCTCGGTTCGGTGGACGGGTCAGGTAGAGGTCCCTGTGACGGGTAACTATACCTTCACGACGACATCCGATGATGGCGTTCGGCTCAGTGTAAATGGGGCTATGATCATCAATAACTGGACGGGTCATGCGGCCACAAATAACGACGGGGCTCCGATGACGCTGACGGCTGGTCAGCGTTACACCATCCAGATGGACTACTACGACGGGGGGGGCAATGCAGTCGCCAGATTGTTATGGACCTATCCGGGGCAGGGCCAGCAAGTGATTCCTAAGGGTTATTTATATCCGGCTACACCGACGACAACAACACCGCCACCAACATCCAGCGACAAGGTCACATATTTATCTGACTTAACCTGGACGGCTTCCACGAGCGGTTATGGCCCTGCGGAGAAAGATCGCAGTAATGGTGAATCGGGGGCGGGGGATGGGCGCACCTTAACGCTCAACGGGGTGACCTACGCCAAAGGTCTGGGCGTACACTCGCCTTCTGAAATTACGTATAACCTGGGTGGTCGATACACAAGTTTTAGTACGGATATGGGTATTGACGACGAGATGAGTGACAACGGTTGTGGATCGGCTAGTTTTGACATCTACGTAGACAATGTACTGGTTTATAGTAGTGGTGTAATGACTCCATCAACGCCAACCAAATCCATTACCCTGGCTGTATCGGGCAAACAGACTCTCAAACTAGTCGTGACAAATGGGGGTGACAACACCAATTGCGATCACGGCGATTGGGCTGGAGCCCGGTTGACTGGTCCAAGTGGTGGCCGGGTAGCCAATATTACTACAAACGATTTCTCTACAGAATTAACGGTACAGGTTTATCCGGTACCCGCCGTTGAGGAAGTTCGTGTACGCTATCAGGCCGAAACGGATGGGGAAGTGACAGTACAGTTGTTAAACACGGCTGCTCAAGCGGTTATGCAGGTAACGCGTCAGGTTTCAGCAGGCGAGAATCTACTTCATCTACCTGTTAGCGAACTTAACCGAGGATTCTACGTACTGAGTCTGATTCAGGGTGGTCAGCGCATCACACGAAAAATAGTCCTCTCGGAGCGATGATAAGCGAGCTTTTTCCACAATGTTCTGCCCTTTGAAAGACGGTTGACAACGTCAGTCTTGGTAGTCGGCAAATTAAGATATAGTTGAGTGAAGGAGGTAAACAAGCGACGCTGCTTCATTTGGGTATTGAACGCCACTGAAAACTGTACCCAAAGTACTTACTTTTTTCGTCCACTAATACCCAAGTGAAACGTACTAAAAAAGCAACGTGGTCCTGCTTATTCAGCAGGACCACGTTGCTTTTTTAGTACGTTAATTCTATTTATCCTGATTTAGCTCACGCTCTTCATAGGCGAGACCGTACTGCTTCAAAACATCGGCGGGTACACCTTCCCACTGGTTAGGCACATTACCGACATAGCCAATATCTTTTATGCCCATCTGACTGGTATAGAAGCCCGTTGCCGTCATGTTGCGCATAAAGCTAAAGAATGAAGCACCCTGTGTCATGTCTGGTTTAGCCTTAGCGGGGTAAGCAATCTGCTCCACCATATCAATCTGCTGCGCTTTGGTACAGAGCACGAATGTTTTTCCATAGCGTTTGGTGCAGGTATTATCGAGCCAGCGAATACCCCCACGCATGGGCGTCTGGTTTTTAGGCTGATCTTTCATCATAAATTCGATGAACGCCGGCACACCCGCCTGTGAGGCACTCCCCGACCGCTCGTCGGCTGGAATAATAATGTCTGACAGAACGGTTACAGTTTGCAGTTCGTGGGCAGTAAAGAACTTTTCACTGTGTAGTTTAGCGTCGCGCTCGGCTTCAAACTTCTGCCGCCCACCTGGAATTTTCAGCGGTTTAACGTCAGGCGGTGCGGGCACAGCAGCTTCGACGGGGTTGACGGCCATGCCAAGACCGGCGAACGAGATAGAGAGGGCTTTTAAGGAATCTCTGCGTTTCATAGCTTAAAAGTTTATTTCTGCGTTTCTTGAGTCTCTACGGTAAAAGATGAATAACCACAGAGACTCAAGAAACACGAAGGTCAAGGTTTAGATATTTTTTTGTTTTACTTGATCGATCAAATACTCACTCGTACGCATTGAATTGGCAAGAATTGTCCAGGTGACATTTTTGTCACCCTGCGACGGGAATGGAGCAGCATCGACCACAAACAGGTTTTTCACATCGTGGGCCTGCTGAAATTTGTTCAGCACCGACGTTTTGGGGTCGTTACCCATACGGGCCGTGCCTACCTCGTGAATAATCTGACCCGGAGCGGCCAAACCGTAGCTATTCGCGGCATTGGGTTTATCACCCAGTGCAATGCCACCCATCGAATGAATAATTTCCTCGAAGGTTTCCTGCATGTGTTTTGCCTGTTTCACCTCATAATCCGACCATTTATAGTTGAACCGAAGCACCGGAATACCGTATTTATCCACGACACTCGGGTCAATTTCACAATAGTTGCTTTCGAGTGGCACCGGTTCACCCCGGCCCGCCATACCAACATAAGCACCGTAGAATCGGCGGAAATCATCTTTCAGGCCCGCGCCATAACCACCACCCGGCATCATTTTTCCATTACGACCGGGAATCATGCCGTTCATGGCTTCGATTCCCCACCCAAATCCGTAAGCAGGCATACCCATGCCGCCCCAGTATTCAATGTGGTAGCCACGCGGAAAGTCTAACTTCTTGTTGTCGAGCCACCAGGGTGTGAACACGTGCATACCGCCAACGCCATCTTCATTGTAGCGTTTGCGGTCCATTAGAGCGGGGATAAACGCCGAGCGGCTGGCTCCCGTTGAGTCATTAATATATTTACCAACTACGTCACTGGAGTTGGCCAGTCCTGTCGAAAAACGACTCGATTTGGAGTTAAGCAGCAAGCGTGCTGTTTCGCCCGCACTGGCTGCCAGTACGACAGCCTTTGCCTTTATCGTAACCTCCTGCAACGTTTGTGTATCTACGTAACTAACGCCTGTGCAAAGGCCCGTAGCTGGGTCGGTAATGACTTCGCGCACCATAGCCCCGTTAATGAGGGTAACGTTGCCCGTTTTCATCGCGGGCTTAACCAGCACCGACGAAGACGAGAAGTCGGCATAAGCCTGACACCCGCGACCGCACTGACTGCAATAAAAACACGACCCGCGCTCATTGTTGATGGGCTTGGTCAGGATCGATAGCCGGGATGGAATGACCGGAATGCCGAGACTACGGGCACCTTTCCGAATCATCAGTTCGTGCAAACGGGGTTTAGGCGGGGGCAGAAATATACCATCCGGTTCAGAAGCCATATTTTCGGTAGAACCAAAAACGCCGATCATCCGGTCAATGCGATCGTAGAAGGGCTTGATATCGTCGTAGCCGATGGGCCAGTCTTCGCCAACACCCGTCATACTTTTACGCCGGAAATCGTCGGGCGCGAACCGGAGTGAAATACGACCCCAGTGGTTGGTTCGGCCACCGAGCATTCTCGACCGGAACCACTGAAAATCGGACCCCTTAGCATTTGTATATGGCTCCCCTTCAATATCCCAGCCGCCCCAGGCTGCATCGAAATCGCCGAAGGCCCGAGTGGTTCCAGCTCCGCGCCGGGCCGACTCCCAGGGCCATTTCAGTTGGGTGATATATTTAGGATCAGCCGGGTCAAAATAACCACCCGCTTCCAGCAGGACGACTTTTGCACCAGCTTTCGCCAGCATATAGGCCGCCATACCTCCCCCGGCACCTGAACCGACAATGGCTACGTCGTATTGAACTGGAGCTTTTTGAATCTGAAATGGATCCATGCAAAAATGAAGGTTTATCGTTTTAATCAGAAAAGAAACCGAACTGTATTGAAAAAAGCAAATGAAATAGGTAATTCCCTAAAGCAGAATAAGCAGCAAATGGCAATCTCTTACCTGTTATACCCCAAGATCAGTCAAATAAATACCAATCGACCCCGAATGCGAACCCCCGGCGCATTTGTAGAAAGTCGGGAGCCACGTAGTAGCCAGGGGTTATTAATCCCTGATTGGCATGCGTAAGTTTAATGAACAGCCGCGTTCTGTTGATGCGCAGATTGGCATACAGGTCGGCCAACACATATCCTTCTACCTGCTGGCGATCCTGAATATGAAACTGTTGCGTGAGTGGCATATACGCATCGGCGTAGTACGGCGACTTATAATGCAAATCAATTCCAGTCTGAATATAAAGCACTTTAGCATAAAGGAACTCGTACTGGATGCGGGTATTCACGAACAACGGCGGCATTCTGATAACGTCCGGTCCTGCTTTAACGGTATAATACACCTGGCCCGATATTAGAAACTTGCCGAGTTGCAGGTGGTAGCCTAGTCCCGGTCGAAGAATGCTGATGGGTGATCTCTCCTGCTGAACAACCCCTGCCGTGTCGAAATAGACGTAATTCTTTACTAAGTAATAGTCCAGACCCGGCTGTATACGAAGCTTTTTATAGCCTACGTTCAGCTTTCCGTACGCATGAAGATAGTTGCGTTTAGAAAGCGGCTCCAATCCTTTCGACGCATCCGGCCAGACATAAACTTTGCTCTGAAAACGCTCCTGCAACAGTGTCGGCTCGACGTTTACATACGAACCACCCGCCGTCAAAAACTTACTTTCCACCTGCCCCTGAATGCGGTAGCTTCCGCCAGCGCCAAGCTCGGCTTCAGCTGTTAGTCGTGACAGGCTATCCGGGAAATAGTACCCTAGCCACCCACCCACAAAGGTCTCTGTGCGCGTGGTTCCGTACTCATTATAATTGGTTCGGGAGGTATTATACAGCGTCGTTTGTTTGTAGTTCCGAATGCGCAGGTACGCCCGGTAATTAAACGAAGCGCCTTTGTACTGCGAAACGCCTTTTATACCAAACTGATTTTCAAAAAGCCGGAAACGGGCGTGTTGCTCAAGGCGAGAGGTATCCCCCAAAATAGTTGGGTAAAACCGCCTGACTGATCCAGCCGTCGTTAATGAGGCATCATCCTGATTGAGCCGTAAAGTATCATCCTGATAAAAATTCTTCTGGGTCTGGTAATCGAGCCGGTGATAAAGTTGAAAGCCCTTGTCGAGAATATACTGGTGATAAACGTGCCAATTGTTGCGAATTTCCCAGCCGTGTGGCCCATGCAGCGCTGCACTACCACTCCGCAAGCGGGAATCGCCGGTGTAATTATACGGGATCGGTGTGCCGTCGGCGGTCTCTCCCGGCAAAACTCCCCCCTGCTCATCCAGACTATGATTCATGTTGATGAAGTTGGCAAGCAGGGTGTATTTATCGTTTTTTGAGCGATAGTTAGTATGTAGCACCACGCCCCAGTTCTGCGCCAGCAATTTGTACGGATCATTTGTTCCACTCGTGCCAAATTGCTTCTGCGAAGTAAACCGCTGTACGTCAAAACCTACATTCCAGCGGGGTGAAATATTTTGCGACATATCAAAACGCAGAATATTCTGATTATTACCACCCAGCGCGATATACATATCGGTATAGGGAGATTTTGTGTCAAAATACTTCACATCCATAGCCTGAAAGGCGTAGGGCGAGAAGACGTAATAACCCGATTGAGCCCCCAATTGCTGCGGTACGGGCAAAAACACCGGCCGCATGGGCGTGCCGAGCGTACCTAAATCCTGGTATTGATTCTGGCTTCGCTGCACGTAGGTAAACCGATGTACCTCGTCCATCGTCGTGTCAAGCGTATAAAGTTTCCGGCGATTGTTGAAAATATCATCCTCCAGCACATAGCGCGTTGACTTCGGCCCATAAATTACTTTCGTAGAATCATCAATGCCGTTTGTACCTGTTGTGGACGTTGGCATACTCTGCCGACCGCCAAAACCACCAGGCGTCTGGGACTGCTGCGCCCAACCCGTGAGAGACACGCTTAGACTAAAAAGTAAGGCAAGGAAACTCCGCTTCATCAGGTCAAAAGTACGTCAAAACGTCGGATGCCCGCCAGTTGACGCTACTCCGTTAACAATTTTTATAGCTTGACTTATCCAGAAACTGGTTAAAGGCTTGTTCGTGTCCGGGCAAAAACTGCACCGCAATCGGCAGGTAATACAACGGCAATGACGTTCGTTCGTCCGGAGTCAGTAACTCGTCCAGTTTCACCCAGTCTTTCTCGGTGGTTAACAAAGCGGTTCCGGGCGGTAAGGTTTTCAGGATAGAATCGAGGTCAGCGCGGCCATACGCGTGGTGATCGGCGAAACGGTAATGGTGAATCAGGCGAAATGTTTGCCGGACGTACTGCTCCAACGGATTGGCATTAGCGAGCCCTGATATAAGTACAACTTCATGCAGGGTAGAATTTGCTGGTCGTGTGGCGAATGAAACGGGCTGGTCGTACCGCAATCCGGCAAAGAAAACAGGGGTCTCAGGTCGGGCATACGGTCGAATTTTTGCTGTAATACGCTCTTGCTCAGTGGCGAACAAATCGTTCGGACACTTCGTAACGACAATAGCATCAGCCCGTCGGCCCCCTTTTCGTCGTTCGCGCAGCCGACCCGCCGGAAACGGATAATCATCATAAAATGGTCGGCTATAGTCCATTAATAGAATACTAAGATGCGGCTGAACGGCCCGGTGCTGAAAGGCATCGTCGAGCAGAATCTGATTCGTTTCGGGGTGAAGCGCCAACAACGACTGTATGGCATTGGCCCGGCGTTCGCCCACGCATACCCGAACGAGGGGCGCAAATTTTCGGTAAAGCTGGAGGGGTTCATCACCAATGGTTGAGGCCGTATCGGTAGCCATCGCTATCCGAAAACCGGTGGTATGCCGACCGTAACCCCGGCTCAGGGTAGCCGTCTCTCCTACCTTACCTGACACCTGCATCTGTGACCGTTTGATCAATAATTCGATCATAGGTGTTTTTCCTGTACCGCCTACGGTCAAATTACCCACGCTGACAGTATAAACGGAGGGGCAAAATGTCTTTAATAAGTGGCTGTTAAATAGCCAATTACGTATGTCCATCAATAATCCATAAAGTCCACTCAATGGCAAGAGTAGCCATCTACCAACCAACCGCTTCATTAATAATTTCGTAATATTGCCAGCTTGAGCAGTCAAAAGTAGTACTTTTAGGACTGAGAACCCCAGTCCTCACCGCTTGGTACAATGAGTTTAAAAGCCGACTACCTGAAATACACGTTGCATTTTCGCTTCGAAGCGGGTACGTCACGCGGCACCCTTACAGAAAAAACGTCTTACGTTATCCGGCTCTGCGACGACGAAAATCCAGCCGTTATCAGTTATGGTGAATGCGGCCCACTTAAAGGATTAAGTTACGACGACCGGCCCGATTTTGAAGAAATTTTACACCAGTATTGCAAGGAGTTTACGGACCTGGACCTCCAACTGTTTAGCTGGAATATACCCATTATACTCACCCAGATTATCAGCCCGGAGTTTCCGAGTATTTTATTCGGTTTTGAGACGGCTATGCTCGATTTTTTGGCAGGTAGTCAGCGCATTATTCGGGCCACTGATTTCACCGATGGGCAACGTTCATTGCCTATCAATGGCTTGATCTGGATGGGCAGTCAAGCGTTTATGCGTCAGCAGATTGACGAAAAACTTCAGGCTGGTTATACAACCCTGAAACTAAAAATCGGAGCCATTGATTTTGACCAGGAGTGCGACCTGTTAGCCACGATTCGGGAACGTTTTCCAGCCGACCAGATTACGCTTCGGGTAGACGCTAACGGGGCGTTTCAGCCAAATGAAGCCATGGCAAAACTCGAACGGCTGGCCGCGTTTAACCTGCATTCTATTGAGCAGCCTATCCGCGCCGGACAGCCCGACCTCCTGGCCGACTTGTGTCAGCATTCGCCCCTGCCCATCGCTTTGGATGAGGAACTGATCGGCAAAATGGAATACATGCATAAATTCCGGTTACTGAAAAAAATACAGCCGCAGTTTATCGTTCTAAAACCTACCTTATTAGGTGGAATGCGCCATTGCGACGAATGGATTGAACTGGCCGGACGGCTTAATATTGGCTGGTGGCTAACATCGGCGCTGGAATCAAACATTGGGTTGAATGCCATTGCTCAATATACGGCGCAGTTCAAACACCTGTTACCGCAAGGGTTAGGCACCGGACAATTGTACTACAATAATGTCGATAGCCCACTGGTTGTCGAACATGGGCAACTACGCTACGATCCTACGCGGCTCTGGAATTTCGGTCCGCTTCTGGCGGATGCTTCTCACTAATTAAGCCTCTATTCCTTGAACCTACCCGCCGATCATATCCGCCTGCTGTTTGGCTTAAAACTGCGCCAACTTCGAATTGACAAAGGTCTATCTGTCAGCGAATTGGCTCAAAGATCAAGCTTATCTGTTTCGTATGTAACCGAAATCGAAAAGGGACGGAAGTATCCTAAAGCAGACAAGATTTCAGCGCTGGCAAACGCAATGGAGGTGGACTATGATACGCTTGTATCGTTGAAACTAAGCAAGAAGTTAGAACCCATTTCGGACCTGTTACGTTCGAAATTCCTAACCGAAATCCCCCTCGAATTATTTGGTATTGACCCCTCTGACCTGCTCGAACTACTAGCCGAAGCACCCGCTAAAGTCAGTGCCATGATTCGTACATTCATGGATATTGCCCTTAGTTACAACATGAGCGTCGAACGGCTATATTTGACCATGCTCCGGTCGTATCAGGAAATGCATGATAATTATTTTCCTGATATCGAAGCGGACGCAGACCGCTTTCTGGCTGAATTTGCGCCGGTGCCGGACCAGCCTGTTACGGAAGCATTACTGGTGAATCTGCTTAAAACACGTTATAGTGTTCGCATTGAGTACTTCGACCCACTCACTCAGCCTGACTTAGCGTCCCTGCGGTCGGCTTATCGGCCAGAACAGCGCACCCTGCACCTCAACGCCGGACTATCGGCTGAGCAACGATCATTTATTTTAGCTCGTGAAGTGGGGTTTCAATTTATGACGCTCAAAAATCGGCCTTATAGCTACTCATGGGTTGAAGCAGAGTCGTTCGAGCAGATACTGAATAACTACAAAGCCTCTTATTTTGCCGGTGCTATCTTAATTCGACGCGCTGCTTTAGTGGCTAAATTGAGCGACCTATTTGCCCGTGAAACGTGGAATAACGATGACTTTTTGCAACTCATCGACGATTTTGGGTCTACGCCAGAGCGTTTCTTTTATAGACTGAGTAATGTGTTGCCAAGTGAGTTCGGCATTGATCAGTTGTTCTTTTATCGGTTCAATCACACACCGGGCCAAACAACTTTTCAACTGACCAAAGAGATGCACTTATCCCGTCAAAAAGGTCCACGCGGCATTTTAGACGAGCATTTTTGTCGACGCTGGATTGCCTGGACGATTTTGCAGGAACTCCAGTTCTTACAGCAGAATAAAGGATTCGACGGTACGCTTTGCCGGGCACAAATCTCAGAGTATGCTGATTCGGGGCAACAATACCTGATTATTTCGGTAGCACACCCCTTTCAGACGATGGGGCATCAAAATATCAGCGTGTCGATGTGTTTTGCCGTTAACGACGCGCTGAAGAGTAAAATGAAGTTTCTCTCGCCATCCTCAAGAAGTAATCCAGCCAGCGAAGTAGCTTTTCGGGTGGTTAATGAAGCCTGCGAACGTTGCGGCATTTTTGATTGCCGCGAGCGCGTAGCAGCCCCAACAGTCCTGCAAAAGAAACGGCAGTTTGCCGATATGAAAAAAGCGATGGAAGCCTTACGGTAACTCTCGACAAGTCTATTAAACGCCCTCGATAGTCAGAAGCAGCTTAAAAAAGGCTGTAAGTCTTTGCCAGTTGAAGCTAATAGAATCAATTAGAAGCTAAAAAGGAAAGTACCAGTTAGCAAAAACATATTTATACCCTACATTCATCCTATACTTTTAATTCAATTCAGCCATTAAGTAGTACTAAAATAGCTACGGTATGAGAAATTTTATAGTTTCTTTTAGCTGCTTACTAGTTGATTTACAGGGAAGTACAGCGTGTAAGCAGCAAGACGAAACCAATCCTTGTACCTACCCACACCAGGTAACAATAAATTCAACGTGCTATACCGGTAATGGGGTAGAATTAACGGCTACCGACTATGGAAATTCTTCTTCAGGCTTTGAGTGGAGTATTATTGCGTTAAAAGACACATCAAAAATTCTGGGATGGACGCCGAAAGACGTAAAGATTGATATGTTCGCGTCGGATAAGTTTACGGTGCCCGATAGTTTAGTAACCAACTACCAACGGTTGATTATAACGGTTGCGACAAATTGCCAGGGACTGTCCAAACATTCTATTTACTACGGCTTTATCAAAAGTAAATCAACGGCTACTAATTGTATTATGTGGACATCTCAGGCTAACTAAAGACTTGCCTTCTTTTATTGGCATAATGGCCAGAGTGTCCAGTTAACTAAAGATGGGGCCTCAGATAACGTTAATATCATCTAAGGCCCCGTTTATAGTTGAGAAGGGTCAATATTTCACTTCAGAAAGGCTAATTGACAGGCCAGCGTTTTTCGCGAAGAATTCTACTGATCAGGGCCATTTCGTAAAAATTGCTTCTTGTGGTTTAGGCACCTATTCCCATCCACCACCCAGTGCCCGGTACAATCCAACCAGCGATAGAAACTGCAATCGCTTTGTCTCTATTAGGGCCAGTTCGGCATCCAGCACACTACGTTGGGCGGTAATGACTTCCAAGTAAGTAGCATAGCCATTCACGAATAACTCATTCGACGTGGTAGCCGCCTGCCTAAGTACAGCGACTTCCTGCTGTTGAATATCCGCTACATTCTGGTAGTTATCCAGGCCTTTCAGACTGCTTACGACTTCGCTAACCCCGGTCAGAATCGTCTTTTGATACGCGTAGTAGGCTTCCTGACTCCGGGCGACGGAAACCGTATAATTCCCTTTCAGTAACCGCCGATTGAAAACGGGAGCCGTCAAGCCGCCTACTATGCCAACGGCAATTGACGCCGGATCAAAAAGCGAGGCCGCCCGAAATGCGTTTACGCCTACATAGGGTGTCAGTGTTAGCGACGGCAGAAACTCAGCCTGAGCAACGGCCACATCTATATTGGCCGCTTCCAATTCATGTTCGGCCTGCCGGATATCGGGCCGACGGCGTACCAACTGAGCGGGTAAACCAGCCAGTATTGATGCGGGGATTTTCTGGTCTTCAATAGATTGACCACGAGCAATGGGTTGCGGATATCGGCCTAACAACGCATTTAGCTGATTCTCGGATTCGGCAATTTCCTGTCGGACACGGCCTTCAAGACTTCGGGTGTTAAGCAATTGGGCTGTAAACTGCTGAACAGCTAGTTCCGTTACGCGACCAGCCGCTTTCTGTACGAGTACCAATTCGACAGCGCGTTGTTGCAGAACGACGTTCTCCCGAATAATATCCACTTCGCTATCCAACGCCAACAGTGTGTAGTAAAGTCGGGATACCTCACCGGTGAGTGCCGTAACAATCAGGTTGCGCCCTTCCTGCGACGATAGAACCCGTGTGTAGGCGGCCCGTCGGCGGTTGCGGAGTTTCCCCCAGACATCAAGCTCCCACGAACTACAAAGACCTAAAAAATAGTCTGGAGTAGGATTGGGAATCCGACTCTTTCCGGCAATATTTTCGGAGAGGTTCGTATCATAATTACCCACGCCGTTTAGGGTATAGCGGCCATATCGGTCAAAGCCAGCGGCTGCTACGGCATTTACTGTCGGCAGTAATGCCCCCTGACTTATCTGGAAGGTAGCCCGCGCCATATCAATACGTTGGAGCGCCATCCGAAGATCAGGATTTTGGACCAGAGCTGTATCGATTAGCCGCACCAGATTTTGATCGGTAAACAGCGTTTGTCGGGTCAAACTACCGATTGTTGTAGAATCTGTACTACCCATAAACGACACGGGCAAAGTAACAACCGGCGTTTTCTGTGGTGTGTGTATAATTCGGCAGCTGCTCAGATTGACGAAAAAAAACAGCAGACCGAGGCCGTATGTACTCTTATGCTTGTTCAAGAATGGCACCATTTGTTTTCGTTGAAGAGTTATGTGGCTCTGCTTTATGATCGGTCGGCAGCTTTTTCGATCCGAATCGCTGGGCCAGTTTAGCAAATAATATATAGAGGCCGGGTACCAGCACCAGCCCGAACACGGTGCCAATGAACATGCCACCCGCAGCGGCTGTGCCAATGGACCGGTTCCCCAACGCCCCGGCTCCCGAAGCAACGCAGAGCGGAATTAGACCAGCGATGAAGGCTAGCGAGGTCATTAAAATGGGGCGTAATCGAGTCACGGCGCCTTCGATAGCGGCTTTCACAATGGGTAGCCCTTCCTGTTGCCGTTGGTTGGCAAATTCCACAATCAGGATAGCGTTCTTACCCAACAACCCAATCAGCATAACCAGTGAAACCTGTGCGTAGATGTTGTTTTGCAGACCCGCCAGTTGCAGACAAAGAAACGAACCGAAAATTCCGGCGGGCAACGACAGCAGGACGGATAAGGGCAAAAACAGGCTCTCGTATTGCGCAACCAACAGCAGGTACACGAAGATGAGGCAGATTATAAAGATGTAAATGGCCTGATCACCCGACATAACTTCCTCCCGCGACATACCCGACCACTCGAACGAGTAGCCACGTGGAAGCACCTTTTGGGCGACTTCCTGCACGGTATTCAGCGCATCTCCACTGCTGTAACCCGGCGCAGGGTCGCCGTTGATAAGCGCCGACATGTACATGTTATAGCGGGTAATCTGCTCCGGCCCGTAAACGCGCTTGAGACTGACGAAATTAGAGTACGGGACCATTTCGCCAGCCTTGTTCTTCACGCGCAGGTTTAATACATCTTCCGGATTGGCCCGATATTCGGGAGATGCCTGTACCATCACTTTATACATCTGCCCGAAGCGGATGAAGTTAGACGCATAATAGCTGCCCATGAGCGTCTGCAACGTCCCCATCGCATTATCAATCGAAACACCTTTCTGAGCCGCCTTATCCTGATCTACCTGCAACAAATACTGCGGGAAACTGGGGTCAAAACTCGTAAACGCATTCCCAATTTCGGGTCGTTTTTTCAGGGCAGCAATAAACTCATCGGCCACTTTTTTGGTCATTTGCAGATCGCCGGAACCCGTACGGTCGAGCATCCGGAGCTCAAATCCGCTGGAATTCCCGAAGCTGGGGACCGTAGGCGGAGGAAAAAACTGAATACTGGCATCCTGAATCGTTCGGGTTTTTTCTTCCAGGGCGGCAATCACCTCCTCCAGGGTTTGCTTTCGCTGATCCCAGTTCTTCAGATTGATCATTCCCATGCCATAAGAAGCGCCCACGCCATCAGTCATCAGGCTAAAACCGGCCAGCGTTGATACGTTTTCGACGGCATCCATCTTCGATGCTACCTGCTGAACTTTATCCAGCACGTCTTCGGTACGCTTAACGGTTGCCCCAACGGGCGTTGTCACGTTTACGTAAATCATTCCCTGATCTTCGGTTGGGATAAACCCGCTTGGCAAGAATGAACTGATACCCCAGGCTCCCCCAACGAATAATAAAAACATAGCTATCGTTACTGCGCCCCGGCTGGCTACTCGCCGGAGCAGGCGCTGATAGCGACCCGTCAAGGTATCGAAGCCCCGGTTGAAGAAAGCAAAAAACCGTCCTAATAGACCAGTTTTGCCATTACCGTGGATAGGCCGGAGTAATAGAGCGCATAGAGCCGGCGTGAGCGTGACAGCATTGACGCCGGAAATAACGATGGCAACAGCGAGCGTTAGGGAGAACTGTCGATAGAAAATACCAACCGGCCCCAACATAAACGCCACTGGAACGAACACGGCCGACATGACCAGTGTAATAGCGATCAAGGCACCGCTAATCTCCTTCATGGCGGCAAACGTAGCGTCTCTTGGCGACAGGTGACCGGACGCGGATCCGGTTTCTGCCATTTTTGCATGAACCGCTTCGACAACCACAATAGCATTATCAACCACGATACCAATGGCCAGCACCAGGACAAAGAGCGTCAGTAGATTAATGGAAAAACCAATCAGGCTCATGAACGCAAAGGCCCCTACCAACGCTACGGGCACAGCCAGCGCGCAAATCAGTGTGGAGCGCCAGTCCTGCAAAAACAGAAATATAACCAGAAATACCAGTACGAAAGCCTCAATGAGCGTGCGAATCACTTCGTGAATAGACGCATCCAGAAAGCGCGATACATCATAAGCGAAGTTGTAGGTCATGCCGGGCGGGAAGTTCGTTTTCTTCAATTCCGCCATGCGTGTTTTGACATTATTGATCACGTCTCGGGCATTGGAACCAGGCCGTTGCTTGAGCATGATAGACGCCGAGGGCCTCCCGTCGGTTTTGGACAGTACGTCATAATCAAGTGAGCCGAATTCTACGTCGGCCACATCTTTTAGGCGAAGCATCGAGCCATTGGGCTCAGCCCGCAGCACAAGATTCTCGTATTGTTTGGGTTCAAAAAACTTACCGCTGTACCGCAATACGTACTGAAGCATATTCGGTTTTCGGTCGGCACTTTCTCCTGCTTTACCAGGGGCAGCCTCTACGTTCTGCTCACGAATAGCGGCAATTACTTCGTCGGGCGATACATTGTAGGAAGTCATCCGGTCAGGTTTTAGCCAGACGCGCATGGAATACTCCCGTGATCCCATGATGTCGACAAAGCCTACGCCATCAATGCGTTTGAGTTCGGCCAGCACATTGATATCAGCGAAGTTGTAGATAAACTTCTCATCGACAGTAGGATCGTCACTGAAAATATTGAGGTACAGCAACATACTATTAACCTCTTTTTCAGTCGATACCCCGGCTTTAATCACTTCTTCGGGTAATTCGTCCAGCACGGTTGTCACGCGGTTCTGGACACCCATAGCCGCCAGATCGGGGTCGGTACCCACGTTGAAAAATACCTGAATGATCGTACTGCCGTCGTTGCCTGATACCGAGTTCATGTACACCATGCCCGGAACGCCATTGATGGCTCGCTCTAATGGCATCGCCACCGCTTTGGTAGCCACTTCGGCGTTAGCCCCTGTGTACTTAGCCGTTACCGTTACGGATGGGGGCACAATGTCAGGAAATTGCGTAACGGGCAGACTGGTTAGGGCGAGTCCCCCCAACAGCGTGATCACTACCGATATGACCGCCGACAGCAGCGGTCTTTTAATAAATAAATTGAACATAGGCTTATTGTTGAGCAATCGTGTTGCGTGAGGACAAACTATCGGCAACGAGTGCCTTGGGAATGATCTGTATCCCATCGCGGATATTCTGAATCCCTTCGTAGACTACCCGCTCGCCCGCTTTCAGACCCGATTGAACAATGTAATTGCTATCAACCCGGCCCTGCGGCACAAAACTCCTTGTCTTGACCCTGTTCGATGCATCAACGACGTAGACATAGTTTTTATCCTGCACTTCAAATACGGCTTTCTGCGGCACCAGCAGCGCGTTGCTGACGGCGCTAGCCAGCCGGATTTTTCCCGAAGAACCATGCCGAAGGAGTTTATTTGGGTTCGGAAAACGCGCCCGAAAAGCAATGGTTCCGGCTCCCTCTTCGAAGACGCTTTCCATCGTTTCAATCCGCCCTTTGTACGGATAGGCCGTCTCATCGGCCAGTAACATCTCTACTTCCTGCCCGTTCCTGCCATCCTGATGAGGATTTTTCTTGATATAGTTCAAGTACTCTTTCTCCGATACGTCAAAGTAGGCATACACTTCCCGCACGTCAGAAACGGTTGTCAGCAACGCACCTTCTTCAATCAGGCTACCCATCTTGAACGGAATTCGGTTGATCGTTCCATCGAAAGGCGCTTTAATCCCCGCGTGTGAAAGCCTGAGTGCAGCCGTCGCCCGCATCGATTTCATTTCGTCGATGATAGCCCGCCCGGCTTCGCATTTTGCTTTTGCCAGTTCCAGTTCTGAGGGCGACACAATTTTTTTTTCCACCAGCAATTGTACCCGCCCCATCTCAACTTCGGAGGTTTTGGCGTTGGCTATGGCAGTTTTGAGATTAGCACTAGCCCGATCAAATCCAGCCTAATATTCAGCTTCGTTTAGCTTGAAAAGTAGCTGCCCTTTACGAACCGTCTGGCCCTCATCTACATAGATTTCCTCCAGAAACCCAGATACGCGGGCGCGGATTTCAACATTTTGGGTGGCTTCTAACCGACTAACGTAATCACGCTGAAGCGTTGTGGTTTGCCGTGTCAGTTGAACTACGGGTAACGTCAGCTTCTCTGGCTGGTCATCCGTTTTACTGTCTTTTGTGGCACAACCAACCAGCAACATACCTGTAAGAAGGGCAGTTAGACTTACTGTGTTTTTCATAAGTAAACTAGCGAAAATGGAAACGGCTAACCGGAGAACCATACGTAGTCCTCTGGCAACTGGGTTACCAACTGATAAATTGAGAACAATAAGATGAAGAGTCAGTCAAACGACAACCATCATTTACGTAGCCCTTTGGCACACGAAACAACTTATGTCAATTAAGACACTGACTTACAGTATGTATTTAGGGGGAGGAGCAATTATTTCCGACGTGGGTGTAGCGTTACAAGCGGGTCGAAATGGGAGATTACCCGTCATCAAATAGCGAACGGGTGGCAACATTGGCGTGAAAACAAACAGCTGCGTAAACGTGTAATCGTGTTCCCGTTCGGCAAATTCGGAGTCTTCGTCCGGGTCATCATGCTCCGGCACGGCATCAACAAAACCCAAGCACGTTTCCAGAACAAATTCACTTATGCTTTCTATTTTGTTAATTGACAAATCTTTGTGATAAGCAGTTGTTCGACTTGATAAAGACTCAATATCAGGCGTATCTATACCTATATTAATGACATGCAATGCCATCAGAAAGCATAGAAATCTGTACACCAGAAAGTTTTGTCGACGTTTTTTCATACCGGCTAGAAAACAAATTTACTCTAGTTCATTAAAAAGTCATTAAAAAAATTAATTTAAATAGGGTCATTCGCTATTAAACTTCCTAAAAGCTAAATATATCCGTGATTGATTCAACTACAGGTTATTTTCGACGCACTGTAGCAACTGATTTTACTACGTGCGAAGGGAGAGATTCGCTAATTTGACGCTCGGTATCATCCAGTAGTATGACTTTTCTCCAAATTTCGCAGGAACACCAGTATCTGACCATTATTCAAAAATGGTATGAGGGTTCGTTTCCACCTGATGAACGACGCAATTTTAACGACTTGCTTCAGCTCCTCCCCTGCCCCGAAATGCACCTTTGCGCGTTGATTGATCAGGATCATCTCGTTGGGTTTATCATTTACTGGCAATGGGCCGATGCCGTATTTGTCGAACATTTTGCCATTGATCCCGAACAGCGCGGAAAACAATTTGGCCAACGGGCTCTCAACCAGTTGTTACGTAGGGAAAGCCCCTATTTTATATTAGAAGTCGAACGACCCGAGGATGAAATCAGCCGTAGCCGGATTCGGTTTTACGAACGGCAGGGTTTTTACCTTAACTCATTTGATTATGCCCAGCCACCTTATCAACGGGGGAATCTACCAATACCAATGCGGTTGATGTCAATTCCGGCGATTATCGAGCAGGACGAGTTTGAGGGGTTTAGCCAATTAATTAAAGAGCGGGTTTATGAACGCTTTTATTAACGAATACGGGACTGTGCCAGATTAAGGCCACACCATCACAACCCACTTTCCTTCAGTCAGTCTACAAACAGAACGGCCGGTTGTCTACTGACAA